>JAEDCT010000015.1 GCA_016294035.1 Treponema sp.
AGCGGAAACAGGGTACGGCACACGGCGATTACGAAAGCTGGGAATTCAAGAGTCAGAAGTCTTCTTGTTGAGTGTGCGGGAAGCCTTAGAATGCATTCTGTTGTCACGGCAAAATCAGTCAGGGTAAAAGAGCGGCAGAAAAATGCGTCCGCCGCCATCGTTTCTTACGCGGACAAGTGCACGCTCAGGCTCAGAAAAAGAATGCTTTATCTTTCCCAAAAAGGGCTCCCCTACAATCTGGTAACGACGGCGGGGGCAAGGGAGCTTGCATGTTTTGTCTGGGGAATGATGAATTTGGTTGACAACAGGAAAACTGCCTTGAACAAAATTGATGAGGGGGAGCTTTCCGACATTCAAAAAACGGTCGAGGAGTATATTGCGCAATGAAATCAAATCACCTGCGGGGTGAAACTTTCGCTAAAGATATTCTGGCGAAAAATTAACTTGTATCATAACGGAAGGGATTTGTGAGCATTTAAGGAATTATCTTCGAGCGGTTTATGAGCGGGAAACTTTTTAACTTCCTATGCTCGCAGTTAGAGAGAAAGAATTCCAGGCGGACCATTGACCTGTCGGTAAACCTGATTTTCAGGCGAATCCACGTATATCAGAATGGCCATGTGCCGATCTATCGCTTTCCTTCCGTTTTTTTATATTTTTTTCTCAAAAAAAGTTTTTTATGTTGACAAATGGCACAACATATCAAACTGCAGCGGGCTCGACTTGCCGTCGGCTACGAACCTCTTGTTATGTGATTTTAACTTATAATATCATATTTATTCAGGTATATCACCTTCCGTTTTCGGCAGATGATATAGGATAGAAGATTAAAGGCAACAATAATAAAATGTATAAATACTTTTATTTTTTAATTTCCCTTTTAATTATAAATTGGCTGAAAATTTCTCTTTAAAAGAAAATTTCATATAATTTCTTCCGGCTTTTTTTATTAAAATAACTCCACCTGATTTCAAAATTGTGTAAGAGCCACCATTTGTATCGTCACAGCTACGAAAGTCAATGTCATCAGCCAAGTCAAAATCGTCTAAATTCGGCAATTCTTTTTCAAATACCCAATGTTCGAACTCTTGGCGAGGATTAAAATATGTAGGACAGAATAACAAATCCGTTTTTCCCAAAAAATACAAATCGTCATTTTCTTCATCGACCAATTCTGCATAAGGCTGATTGGCGGCTCCAAAAAAATCCTGCGCGATTTTTTTTTGTCCATTAGCTGGATCGGCGGCAAGCATAAATGAACAAGCAAAGAAGCAAATTAACAATAATGCGTTTTTTTTTAGTTTCATGATTTTCTCCTTGCGCCCCAGTGCGGGCGTCAGCATAACAATGGGTTAAAATGCAAACAGGCTTGTCGGCTTTGAACTTCTTGTTAGGCTGGCTTATTCTAAAACAGGAACAATTAAAATCAAATTTAATTCTGAAATCTGCTTGAAACCTTTATCAGCCGAAATTAGAGGTAAATTATTTACAATTGCTGTTGCTGCAACTATGGCATTTGGCAGTTTTGTTTTGTATTTTCTACGAATTTCAATAGTTTTATCTTTTATTTCTTCCGTCAAATGAAATTTACTACAGTCGGAAAGTAATGCTTTTACACCTATTTCTTCTTCTTGTGTAATTCCTGAAAAAGATAAAAGTTCCATCTCTGAAATAATTGAAAATCCCAATTTCTTTGTTGCATAAGGCAACATACAAGAATTTCCATCAAGAAAATAAATCAATGCATTTGTATCAGCGATAAAATCAATTCCATTCATCACGCATTTCCTTTTGAATTTCCATTGCGTCACGATGAAATTTTACAGAACCAAAATGCTTTGATAAATTGCTATTTTCTTTTTTTTCAGAAGTTTGATTATAACGATATAAAACATAATTAACATAATTCTGAACTTCAATCAAACATTCTTGAGGCATTGAACGAATTTGTTCTACTAACATTTCTATTGCCATAATTACCCCCAATAATTATTTACTAAATTATACACTATATTTTTGATTACTTAAATAAAAAAGCAGTGAACAAAATTTCTTCTATTCACTGCTAAAATCGAAAGAAAACGAAAGTCTATTTGTCTGATTTCAAATCTTTATTCTGTTTTTTCCGTTACAACTTTTTTTGAAGTAGTAGTTGTAGTTTCTGGCATTATATTCTCCTGCAAAACTTATTTGCTCTTACTTGAAGATGTTTCAGTAACAACTGTTTCAGAATGGATATCTTCAACTGTAGTTTTGAATGGTTCATAGGTTTCTCTATGAATGTCGGTTACATTGGCAGCAGTTCTTGAACTGAAATCCTTCTTGTTGTAAGAAGCAGGAGTTGCACTTCCTTTCTTTGCAATTTCATTTTTAGCCAAAAAAATCCTCCAGCGAATTTCAGTTAGTTTTTAACCATTCAACGAATGAACCGAAAAGACTTTTTTTTCAACAAAAGTGGTCCAGTGCGCCTGTCGTCATAACATTTGCTTAAACGGTGGCGCGGCTTGACCGCGACATCCGCTTTGAAGCTTTGTTATGGCAAATTACAACAATGCTACCTTAAGTTGTTTTCCAAATACAGATGCAACTTTTTGAAGGGTAGATAATCGGATATCTTCGGAATGATTTTCCATTCGCGAAATAACGCTTTTCTTTGTTTCAAGTTTTTCGGCAAGTTGCTCCTGTGTCATTCCGCTCTCTAGTCGCATTTCTTTTATCATCATACCGATTTTGAATTCTTCATAACCTGTATCAAAATCTTTAGCAAACTCAGAATCTCTTTCTTTGCGCTGGGAAATATAATCATCTAAATCAAATGTTTTATTTGCCATTTTCTTTACTCCTTTTCAAAAAATCTTTCATTCTTTCTTCACAAACTTCAATTTCAGATTTCGGTGTTTTCTGAGTTTTCTTTTGGAATCCGTTTGTAAGAATTACGATATTTCCATTGTGGAAAAATCCGAGCAGGCGGTAAATATTTCCACTTAGTTCAATTCTGACTTCGTAGAAATCCGTATCAACCAGTTTCTTAAAGTAAGTCTTAGGAACTTTTTCAATTTCCTGAACAGCTTTAAGAACCCACGTTATTTTTTGAGCAACTTTTGGTGTTTGAGAATCTATAAACTCCACAACAGGACATTTTCCGTCGGCAGTTGTATAGAATGTTACTTTTCTGTACATAGGGTATGTTAGCATATATGCTAACTTTTTGTCAAATAAAAAAAGTGCCGGTGATTGCTATTTCAAGCGGCGTAAAGCCGCATACTACCGCTGCTTTGTTCTGCCCTAAAGTAAAATAAATAATAGAAAGCAAGCATGACTTGCTTTCTTAAATATTCTTATTTTGCAGGTCTTTTCAAGAATAAAAAATATCCTCCGAGTTTATTGTCCTCCGACTTAATTCTGTTGCGAAAATTTTTAGAGGAGAAATATTTGTTGATGGATTTTTTCTTGTAACACAAGCAGGCCAGTGCGGGCGTCCGCACAAAAAATAATCCCCTGAAACTGAAATTGTATTAGTTCCAGGGGATTGATAAGGCCAGGTTTTTCCATCATTAAAGAACTGGAAAAACTGACCTGACTTTATGACGTTGAGAATTTTTCGCCTATTAGAGCGAAAAACTAATTCATACCGTCAAGATTTTCCATCCATTAGAATGGAAAATCTTGAGTGGAAATAACGAAGTTATTTCCACGGATTCTTGCGGATGAATGTCTCGTTTCTTTCGTATCCAACACTAATAATTGAAACTGGAGTTTCTGTGAATGCTTCGATGAATTCAATGTAGTTGCGGGCATTCTTTGGAAGCTTGGAATACTTCTTGATTTCCTTGAGTGATGTCTTCCATCCCTTAAATTTTTCAAGAACTGGCTTTGCTTTGTTGAGCATATCAACGTTTGCAGGAAAGTCTGTAACAATCTTTCCGTCGATTTCGTATGCCACACAAGCTTCAATCTGATCCATTGCATCGTAGATATCAAGATGTGTGAGAACAAGACCATCCATGCTGTTGAAGCGGCATGCATAGCGGAGTGCTACCAGGTCAAGGTAACCGCAGCGGCGTGCGCGTCCTGTTGTAACTCCGTATTCACGTCCTGTGTCGCGAACATACTGGCAGAGTTCACCTTCGCTTTCGTTGTTGAATTCTGTTGGCATTGGTCCGTTTCCTACGCGAGTCTGGTATGCCTTGAAAACACCAAGGATTTTGTCAATCTGGTGAGGTCCGATTCCAGAACCTGTACATGCACCTGCTGCACAGGAAGTTCCTGAAGATACGAATGGATATGTACCTGAGTCAATATCAAGCATTGCACCCTGAGCACCTTCAAAAAGAATATTGTCCTTTCTGAATTCATGCATCTTTGCAACAAGGTCAACTCTCATGGAAAGAAGCTGGTCCTTGTACTTGTTTATGTATTCAAGATCTTCGCCGTCAAACTCAGCCATTTTGTCTGCCCAGTCAAGGTCAGCAAGACGAACACCATCGCGATGGGCTTTTTCCGCATAAGCAATACCCATTCCACGTCCTGTTGTTCCGATAGGGCGCTTGCGTTGTGCATCGCGTTCCTTGTCCATTGTTCTGTACTTAGGAAGGATTAGCTGTGCGCGGTCAGAAATGAATACGCGGCCTTCCCAGTCGATTCCGTTGTCCTTGAGCATCTGGAGTTCGTTGAAGAGAGCTTCTGCATCAATTACCATTCCGCTTCCAAGAAATACAGTCTTGTCCTTGTAAAGGATTCCGCTTGGAACCTGATGGAGTGCAAACTGCTTTCCGTCTACAACAATTGTATGTCCAGCGTTTGGTCCGCCTGAATAGCGAACTACATACTTGGCATCTTCTGCAAGGTAGTCAACGATCTTACCTTTTCCTTCATCTCCCCACTGGGCACCGATGATTACAACGTTCATATAAAATCCTCCTGACTGCACGAGATGCATTCAGCGCCAGATGCAGTCAAAAAATAATTGCAAAAAAATAAGCAGGGAATGCGGTTGAGGCAACCCTGCTTGCTGTGTTCAGCAAAATCAGCTGTGAATGCTTGTGTTTCTTACTGTTACGTCGTGAGCCGAACCTTCACTGATTGTTGTCTGGCTTACGAGGGTAATCTTTGCTTTTTCCTGGAGTTCAGGAATTGAAAGGGCTCCACAGTTACACATTGTGTGAATGATCTTGCTTGTTGTGAGAGCAATTCCATCGTGGAGGTGTCCTGCGTATGGTACGTATGAATCTACACCTTCCTCGAATGCCATGCTTTTCTTTCCGCCAACGTCATAGCGCTGCCAGTTTCTTGCACGGTTTGAACCTTCTCCCCAGTATTCCTTTACATAGCTTCCGTTGATGATGAGCTTTTCTGTTGGAGATTCTTCAAAGCGGGCAAAATAGCGTCCCTGCATTACGAAGTCTGCTCCCATAGCAAGGGCAAGAGTGATGTGGTAATCATGAACAATGCCACCATCAGAACATATTGGAATGTAGATGCCAGTCTTTGCGTAGTATTCATCGCGGGCTCTTGCTACTTCAATAGTTGCCGTAGCCTGTCCACGACCAATACCCTTTGTTTCGCGAGTGATACAGATTGATCCGCCACCAATACCAATCTTAACGAAGTCAGCACCCTGTTCAGCAAGGTACATGAATCCTTCGCGGTCAACAACGTTTCCGGCACCTACCTTTGCATTAGGCCATTTTGCATGAATATCCTTGAGAGCCTTACCCTGCCAGCATGAATAACCTTCAGAAGAGTCAAGACAAAGAATGTCAACGCCTGCATCAATAAGTGCTGGAACACGGTCCATGTAGTCGCGTGTATTGATACCGGCACCTACGATATATCTGTGCTGTGAGTCAAGGTTTTCATTTGGATAAACCTGGTGATTGTCGAAGTCTTTTCTGAATACCATTGAAACCAGGTTTCCCTTTGAATCAATTACTGGAAGCTGATTTACTTTGTGTGCCCAGATAAGGTCGTTTGCTTCTGAAAGTGAAATTCCATCTTTTCCCGTGACAAGCTTTGAGAATGGAGTCATGTATTCGCTGACCTTTGCATTTGAATCAACATGGTCAATTCTGTAGTCGCGTTCTGTAATGATTCCCTCGAGTTTTCCGTGTGCAGTTCCGTCGCTTGTAACTGCGATTGTGCTGTGTCCAGTCTTTTCAATAAGTGCAACAACTTCTTTGATAGTCTGATCTGGCCTGATGTTTGAGTCTGATGTTACGAATCCTGCCTTGTATGCCTTAACGCGTGCAACCATTGCTGCCTGGTTTTCGATTGTCTGTGAACCGAAAATAAAGCTGATTCCGCCTTCCTTTGCAAGTGCAATGGCAAGCCTGTCATCTGAAACAGACTGCATTACGGCACTGACCATTGGAATATTCATAGAAAGAGCAGGTTTCTCTCCCGCCTTCTTGTTGTAGCGAACAACAGGTGTCTTGAGTGAAACATTATCCGGGATGCAGTCTTCACTAGTATATCCAGGAATCAACAGATACTCACCGAATGTGTGAGAAGGCTCTTCATAAAAATATGCCATAGTGTCCTCTTTTAAGAAATGATTGATATTTGCGGCCATTATAATGATTTTATGGTCTTTATTCAATTCAGAAAGAAACGCAAAAGAAAGTCGGGAAAAATTACAATTTTTTTTTGCTTGACATTTTTTTTTTTTGAATATATATTGCAGGCGTTACGTCAAAGGCGATGTAATTATTCTTTTTGTAAATCTGATTTTCAGAAGGAGTAATTACGTCGCCTTTTTTTATTTTACTCGGAGGTAGAATATGTCAGTAAATGTACCAGAATTGTTTGGAAGCATGGTTTTCAATCAGAAGACTATGAAGGACCGCTTGCCTAAGGAAACTTTCAAGGCTCTCAAGAAAACTCTTGATGACGGTGAGCCACTTCAGCTTGAAGTTGCAAATGTTGTTGCTCATGCCATGAAAGAATGGGCCATTGAAAATGGTGCAACTCACTTTGCTCACTGGTTCCAGCCATTGACTGGCGTTACGGCAGAAAAGCATGACTCCTTCATTAATCCACAGGATGACGGAACAGTAATCATGTCATTCAGCGGAAAGGAACTGGTAAAGGGTGAACCTGATGCATCATCTTTCCCTAATGGTGGACACCGCGCAACATTCGAAGCCCGCGGATATACAGTATGGGATCCAACATCATATCCATTTATCAAGGAACACACACTTTGTATTCCAACAGCATTCTGTTCTTATACAGGTGAAGCACTTGACAAGAAGACACCTTTGCTCAGATCCATGGATGCATTGAACGTTCAGGCAAAGCGCATTCTCAAGCTCTTTGGAAAGAATGTAAGCCGCGTTGCAACAACAGTTGGTCCTGAACAGGAATACTTCATTGTTGATCATGAACTCTGGTCACAGCGCAAGGACCTTCGCATGACAGGACGCACTTTGTTTGGTGCTAAGCCTTCAAAGGGTCAGGAAATGGAAGACCAGTACTTTGCAGCTCTCAACCCAAGAATTGTTAAGTATATGGAAGATCTTAACGAAACTCTCTGGAAGTACGGAATTCTTTCAAAGACAGAACATAACGAAGTTGCTCCAGCCCAGCACGAAATGGCTCCTATTTTCAGCACAACAAACCTTTCTGTTGACCAGAACCAGCTGGCAATGGAAGTAATGAAGAAGGTTGCAAAGAGACACGGTCTTGAATGTCTTCTCCACGAAAAGCCATTTGCAGGCGTTAATGGATCAGGCAAACACAATAACTGGTCTATGTCTACAAACGAAGGCGAGAATCTTCTTGAACCTGGAAAGACACCGGAAAGCAACGCACAGTTCCTTTTGTTCCTTACTGCAATTCTCAAGTCGGTAGATGAGAACCAGGATCTCCTGCGCATTTCTGTAGCATCTGCTGGAAACGACCATCGTCTTGGAGCCAACGAAGCTCCTCCAGCAATTATTTCCGTATACCTTGGTGATGAACTTTACAAGGTTCTTGAAGCAATCAAGGACGGAAAGCCTTATGCAAACGACAAGTCTTCCAAGATGACAATCGGTGCCGATGTTCTTCCTGCAATTCCAAAGGATTCAACAGACCGCAACAGAACTTCACCATTTGCCTTCACAGGTAACAAGTTCGAGTTCCGTTCATGTGGTTCAGCACTTTCAATCGCTGGTCCAAACACAACATTGAACTCAATCGTTGCATATACACTCAAGCAGTATGCTGATGAACTTGAAAAGGCTTCAGATTTCGAAAAGGCATTGAACGCCCTCATCGAAAGAGAAGTTAAGGCACACTGGAGAATTGTGTTCAACGGAAATGGTTATGATGAGTCATGGAAGACAGAGGCAGCAAAGCGTGGTCTCATGGAACTCAAGACAACTCCAGATGCAATGGCACACTACATGGATGCAAAGAACGTTGAGCTTTATACATCACTTGGAGTTTACTCTAAGCAGGAAATGGAAGCTCACTACGAAACAAAGCTTGAAAAGTACAGTCAGATTTTGAACATTGAAGTTAACACAATGCTTGAAATGATCAGCAAGGATATTCTTCCTTCTGCATACAAGTACATGGATGCTGTTTCTAAGTCTGTAATTGATCTTAAGTCAGTTGTTCCTGGAGCAAAGGCTTCTTCTCAGTCTTCACTCCTTTCAAAACTTGATGGTCTTGTAAATGAATTGTCTGTTAAGGCTGATGAATTGACATCAAAGCACCTTTCTGCAAAGTCAGCAGGTGACTGCATGGCTGTTGCACGTGCATACGTTGATTCAGTTATTCCTGCAATGGCAGAAGCTCGTGCAGTAGCAGATCAGATTGAACCTTTGATCGGTGAAGAATACAAGCCATTCCCATGCTACGAAGATCTCTTGTTCAGAGTTTAATTTGTAGTCTGTAAATAGCATTAGGGGCTGTCTTCAAAAATGGAGGCAGCCTTTTTTTATTTTCCTGTGATGAATGTTTTACTGAATCTCAGTTTTTACTCTGTTCATTGCGTGCCATAAATTGCATAATATTACCGTGAGCATATTCAGAAAAATAATGAAGAAAGAAATTCTTGTGTCTGTGAATATTCCCGTGTTCAACTCGGAAAAGACTCTCCGCATGGCCCTGGATTCTGTGGCATGCCAGGATTTTGAGAATCTTGAGATTATACTCATAAGCGATGCCTCCACTGGAACTGATGAAAACAATAACAGCTTCAGGCAGATAGCAAAAAAATTCTTCAGGGAACATAAGATACCCCATACCGTGATTGAGCATTCTTCAAACCTGGGAATTCTTGAAACAAGGCGGGAGTGTGTGATTAAGTCTTGCGGCAAGTATATTGTCAGCCTGGACAGTGACGATGTTTTTGAAAGTCCTCATTCCATTTCAAGATTGTATGATGCTGCAGAAAAAAATGAGTGCGATATTCTTGAGTTCGGGGCCCGCATTGTGGTCAGGGATTCATCTGCAAGAACTGATATTCTTGAAACCATGGAAAAGATTGTTGCCCCAAAACCGGATCAATCTTTTACCGGAAGCAAGATAGTTCATGAGCTTCTCGTGAAAAAAACTTTCGGAAGCTATCTCTGGACAAAGATGATAAAGAAATCAGTCTATGATAGTGCATTGTCCTGCATACCCTTTACTGAATGCACTATGGCTGAGGATTTTCTTATTTTTGTCTTGTGCTGTGTGTTTGCAAAAAAACTCACTTTGCTCAATGAGACTCATTATGTGTATTCATTTTTCAATGGCGTCACTAATGTAAAAAAAATTGAATCTGAAGTTGATCTTGCTAAATGGGCAAGAATCTGTTCGTCTGCCAGTGTCTATTCCATTTTGTCCATGTTCATAAAAGATAATCCTGGCTGCTTTAGTGAGGAGTCAGCAAATGCTGTAAGGGAATCCTGCCTGGCAAGTCTTGGGAAGCTGATTGAAATAATGCATCGTACAATTACTGATGACGGGCTTAGGACCAGTGCAAGAAAAATTTTGTGCGATTACTGGGGATCGGATTTTGTTGGAAAAGTTGAAAGACAATGGATTGAAACCCGCAGTAAGAAATAAAATGTTGAAAGGTTTCAGTGTCTTTGTTATATTCAAAGTATAGAAAATTTTGTTTTGGAGATGTTTTATGAAAAAAATCTTTTCTTTTTTCGCAGTTTTTTTGCTTGTTCTTTTTTCTGCTTTTGAGTTTTCATCATGTGTGGTAGAGGGAGATTCTTCGGGTTCTGTTCGTGTAGCTCTGCCAGGTAATTCCCGCGGGGCATTTGTATTCAATGAAGAAGCCGCAAGTTATTTTGAATTGAACTTAAAAGGAGTCGGCATAAACCGTTCTGAAATTGGTTATGCGGGAACCATCGTTTCCTTTGACAACATTCCTGTCGGAAACTATGATCTTGACGTTACGGTTTTTGCAGTCAATCATATTGCATTTGCTTCCGGATCCAGAAAGGTCACAGTTCAGGCTAATTCCAGCGAGCTTGTTGAGATTACTGCACACATGCTTTATGGAATGAAGCTGGGCTCTTCAATTCTTGATTCAAACTACTATCTGTTTAGTTGTAGTTCCAGTTACGCAACCGGACTAGAATATAAAATCCCGGGATCTGGAGATTTTGCTGCTTCCATCAGTCCTTCTTCAATGCTGACAGGAACTACAACTGCTTCTTCTCTGATTTTCACAGTTGCAAAGGATTCATTCTATTACAGTACAGACGGCTTAAGTTGTTCAAGAAGTGATGGCGTTAGTGTCAGCATTTCTGATGATTCAGGTGAACCAGAAATTTTCGATGTCTATTACGAAGATGTTAATGACAGGGTCTGGTGCTTTGGAAAGACTGACACAAATATCAAATACTTCGCGCTGACAAGTAAGGAATTCAATATGGCCGCCACTAATGAGTGTACCGGTTCTGGAGATTTTCCAGATTTATTACTGAATTTGTATTGTATTGCGGCAAAGGGTGACAGGGTTTATGTTGCCTATAATAATAGAAATCATGAATTGATGATTCAGACATATATCGCAGAAGAAAGCGGAAATCTTATAAAGGCAGGAAATGCTGTCCAAGTTTCAGTTCCTGGAATATCAAATATATATTCTATTGAAATTACTGACATGCAGGTAATGTATGATGGCAACCTTTATGTTCTTGTTCGTGATTATTGTCAGGATAGCACCTATCATTATTGCAGTTTTGAAACCGAAAATTATGATACAGGTGAATATTGGGCTTACAGTCGAGGTGCCATCATAAAATATTCAACTGCCGGTAATGTGCTGAACATGGAAAAAATTCTTGGCTGGACTAAAGATCCAAAGGTAATGGCACCTCCTTCTGAACTGATTCCTGTGAATCCGAATATTCTTATTTGCAAAAAGCTCAATGCATATATACCGGAAGTCGGGGATTTTTCAAATTCCTTTCTTGGACCAATGCGCTTCATTGCAGTAAAACCAAAGGAACTTGTTGTTGCTGACTTCGGAGTTAATGTCTGGCTTGCTGATGAAAAGAAAAAAATCAATGGCGGAATGAAATTCCATTCAAGAGCTGTATCAGTTGACCTTGCATCATTTGCCATAACGGATATCTGTGAATTTACAAATTTCAACTTTGATAATGCAAATAAAAACGGTTCACTACCGGCTGTTGAATTGGACACTCTTGGCCCTGAATATACATCGGATGGTGAGTATTGATTTTGTAAATTTCGGAACTTCATATTATGGGTTTATTGACTAATTCATCAACAAACTATATAACTAAATCATAACTGACAATGAAGTCACTGATGGCAATGCCGTTGGTGGCTTTTTTTTATTTTGTACAATGGCGTACATTTCTCTGGATACAGGAATTCTTGCATGCAGGTTCTTGTGAATTTCGGGAAGTGTACGCCATTTTTTTTTCTTCTGGAGGTCAATAATTATGGAAGAAGTAATGTCTGCTATGTCAAGCCAGCTCTTTGGAGTCTGGTTCCTCATCGGTGCTGCACTGGTATTCTGGATGCAGGCCGGATTTGCAATGGTTGAAACAGGTTTTACTCGTGCAAAGAATGCCGGTAATATTATCATGAAAAACCTCATGGACTTCTGTATCGGTACAGTAACGTTCATGATCATTGGTTTCAGCCTTCTTCTTGGAGAAGATGTTGCAGGTCTTATCGGTAAACCTGGATTTGACCTTTTTGGTTCATATTCAAACTTTGACTGGTCGAACTTTGTGTTCAACCTTGTGTTCTGTGCAACAACAGCAACAATCGTTTCTGGTGCCATGGCAGAACGCACAAAGTTCCTTTCATACTGTGTATATTCAGCAGTCATTTCAGGATTGATTTATCCAATTGAAGCACACTGGATCTGGGGCGGCGGATGGCTTTCACAGATGGGATTCCATGACTTTGCCGGTAGCTGTGCAATCCACATGGTTGGTGGTATTTCAGCTTTGATTGGTGCAAAGATGCTTGGACCACGTCTTGGAAAATTTGAAAAGGATTCAACAGGAAAAATTACAAAGGTAAATGCTTTCCCTGGACACAACCTTCCAATGGGTGCACTGGGATGTTTTATCCTCTGGTTCGGTTGGTACGGATTTAACGGTGCAGCTGCTACTTCCCTTGATCAGCTTGCTTCAATCTTCCTTACAACAACTGTAGCTCCAGCAATCGCAACAGTTACATGTATGATTTTTACATGGATCAAATATAAGAAGCCTGATGTTTCAATGTGTCTCAACGCATCATTGGCAGGTCTTGTTGCAATCACAGCTCCTTGTGATGTTACAGATGCATCTGGTGCCGCAATCATCGGTATTGTTGCTGGTCTTCTTGTAGTCTTCGGTGTATGGTTCCTTGATAATGTACTTCACATCGATGACCCTGTAGGTGCTGTTGCAGTTCACTGTCTCAACGGTATCTGGGGAACAATTGCAGTAGGACTTTTTGCAAATCCAAATGTTCCTGGTGCATCTGAAATTGGTGCCGGTGTTTTCTACGGTGGCGGATTCACTCAGCTTGGACTTCAGCTTACAGGTTTTGTTTCTGTAGCACTCTATACAGCCGTGACAATGATCATTGTGTTCTTCATCATAAAAAAGACACTGGGACTTCGCGTAACAGCAGAAGAAGAAATCCTTGGTCTTGATAAGCTTGAACATGGTATTCAGTCTTCGTATGCAGGTATTTCTGTTCAGTATTCTTCAGAAGAAGTTGCAGAAGCAGAAGAAGCCGGAATCAGTATTGACCAGGCTGTTCCTGTTGTTGTTCCTGCTACAACACCAAGTTCTAAAGATAGTTCAATTCACAAGGTTGTAATCATTACACGCCAGAACAAGTTCAACGCACTCAAGTTTGCTATGAACTCAATCGGTGTAACTGGAATGACTGTTGTTAATGTAATGGGATGTGGAATGCAGAAGGGTGCAAGCGAATATTATCGTGGTGTTCCAGTTGACATTCAGCTCCTTCCAAAGATCAAAGTTGAAATTGTAGTTGCAAAGATTCCTGTAAAGGAAGTTGTTGAAGCTGCAAAGAAGGCTTTGTACACAGGTCATATTGGTGATGGAAAGATCTTCGTATACGAAATCAACGACGTAATCAAAATTCGCACAGGCGAGTCTGGCTATGATGCTTTGCAGGACAAATAGTTAAAACCGTCGAGTTTATGTGGTTTCGCGAAGCGAAACGGTCGCGGACTGCGGCCGAACATAAACTCGAGAACAACTGCAAAGCAGTTGTTCCATGCTCTTCAGGATTCAGAGTAGGGGAATGGCAAAGTGTTGTTAGACACTTTGCAGGATTTAAATTAGTTAGTTGCGCTCTTGAGGCGTGACAATAGATCTGGCTGTCTGTTGCAAAAGACCCCTTGCAACGGGCAGCCTTTTTGTTATCAGGATTTTTCCTGAACCATGCAGTTGAGCCAAACTCCCTTATGTACAAGAAGAAGACCGATTGCAGCCTTGAGCAGGTCCCAGCACTTAATCAGCAGGTAGATTGTTATTATTGAAAGGTTTGTGTATCTGACAAGAATAAATGCTGACGGAACGAGAAAGACCCATGTGAATACACTGTCAAAAAGGAATGTGATAAATGTTTTTCCTCCGGTTCTGACTGTAAAGTAACAATTGTGAATAAGTGCATTTACTGGCAGGAATATGGCAGTTTGAAAAATAAATATTGAGGCAAGTTCCTTTATTTTTTGATCCGTGTTGTATATTGCCGGAAATGCATTTCTGCAGAGAATCAAAATAAGGCAAAGAATCAGATAAGAAAAGAATGAAAGTGAAATCATTCTTGTTGCAGATTTTTTTGCTTCCTTGATTTCATTTGCTCCTAGCAGGTGTCCAACAATAATTGATATTGATTCACCATTGGCAAACAGAACTACATTGAAAAGATTTGCAATGGTTGAAGTTATGCTTATGGCTCCAATTACGTCAAGTCCGCGCAAAGAAAAATTCTGGTTCAGCATTGTGATTCCAAGTGCCCAGAAAGTTTCATTTGCTCCAAGGGGAAGTCCCTTTATGAGAATTTCTTTCATGAGGCGTGGTGGAATTTTTGGCGAAGAATAAGCTCCCACAATGAACCTGCATCTGTCCGGATGAGAGTGAGTCCATGATATAACTATTATGTTTTCAACAAATCTTGAAACACAGGTTGCAATTGCAGCTCCCATGATTCCCATTTTAGGTGCACCAAAATTTCCAAAAATAAGAATGTAGTTTAACGAGAGGTTCACAACAACTGCACAAATTCCAGCAATCATGGGAATTCTTGTTTCTCCAATATCTCTCAGTGTGTTGGTGTAAGCCTGTGAAATTGCAAAGGGAATCATTGCAACAATCATTATGGAAAGATATTGCTTTGCGTAGGCAAGAGTGGCTTCCGGATTTCCGATATCATTTGACTGGTGAATGAATTTCAAGAGGAAATAGTCTGCCTTGTAATGGAAGAAAATTGCAAATGCAAGAGTGATGGCTCCTGCTATGTAGAATTTTGCCCTGAATGTATGTTGAACTCCCTTGTGATCCTGCTTTCCGTAGAATTGAGCAGTGAAAATTCCGGCACCGCAGCAAAATCCCCACACACAAAGATTGAACACAAAAATCAACTGAACAACAATGCTTACTGCATTCATGGGATCTGTTCCTGTTCTTCCAACCATTACATTGTCCAGAAGCTCAACGAAATTTGTGATTGTATTTTGAATAACAATTGGTAATCCGATTACTGCAACTTTTTTGTAGAAGGCCGCATTTCCAAATAATGAATCAAGTTTATTACGCATAATTTTTTGTACCAGAATATCTGTTTATTGATTTTTTTTTCAAAATATTGAATCCATAAGGTTTGAAAAAATATAGCATAATTTTCTGCATAATTCTATAATTTAGCCATGGCAAACAACAGAGAAATTGAAATGACGTCTGGACCTCTTCTTGGCAAGCTGATTTTATTTGCGCTTCCTCTGGCAGCATCCAGCATTCTCCAGCAGCTTTTTAATTCAGCTGATACTGCAATTGTTGGGCACTATGTTGGAAAGAGTGCTCTTGCAGCGGTAGGATCAAATGCTCCGGTCATAAATCTGATTATTAATGTTTTTCTCGGGCTTTCACTTGGTGCCAATGTTGTTGTTGCAAATCTTATCGGACAGGGTAGAAAGGATCGTATTCCTCGCGCCCTTCATACTATAATTCTTGTTTCACTTGTGAGCGGAATTTTCCTGATTTTTTTTGGAATGGTTGTCTCAGAAAAACTTCTGGTTCTTGCAAATACTCCGGAAAATGTTCTTCCTCTGGCTGTGGTTTATCTTAAGCTGTATTTTCTGGGAATGCCTTTTATAATGGTTTACAATTTTGCATCAGCTGTTCTTCGAAGTAAGGGAAACACAAAGGTTCCTCTTTATGCTCTCTTTGCTTCTGGTGTAACAAATATTCTTTTGAATCTTCTTTTTGTAATTGTGTTTCACATGGGTGTTGAAGGCGTTGGACTTGCAACATTTATTTCAAATGCAATTAGTGCCCTTCTTTTGGTTTTTTACCTGATGAAACAAACTGATGAATTCAAATTTGATTTCAGAAAACTCTGCATTGATGGAAATGTCTTGTGGAATATGATTAGAATTGGAGTGCCGGCGGGTGTTCAGGGAATGGTCTTTTCATTTTCAAACACTGTTATTCTGAGTGCAATAAATTCTTTTGGAGAAGTTGCCTCTGCAGGAAGTGCGGCAGCCCTCAACTATGAGTACTATTCTTATTTTGTAGTGAATGCTTTTTACCAGACTTGTGTTTCATTTACAAGCCAGAATTTTGGTGCGGGAAATATGTCCAGGTGCAGAAAAATTTTCAAGCTGTGCATGATCTGTTCTGTTGTGGGCTCTGGAATTCTATGTGTACTATTTGTTTCATTCAAGAAGTTCTTTGCCGGAATTTATACTGATGATGCGGGAGCTCTTGAGTTTGCCCTGATCAGGCTTTTGCACGTTGAGACACTTGAGTTTATGACTTCATCATACGAAATTACAGCAGGTGCCCTGCGTGGAATGGGATGGTCCCTTACGCCTGCAATTATTACTCTGGTCTGCACGTGTTTTTTCAGAATGGGATGGATTTTAGTCGTGTTCAAAAAAATCCCCACATTTGAAATGCTCATGAATGTTTACCCGGCCTCGTGGGTTTTGACAGGCACTCTCATGATATCATTCTATCTTGTAATATTCAGGAAAATGTCTGTAAAAAAACGGCCGGATTAATTTTTTTTAGTAAAACAATTGTGACTCAAAGGAAATTTCCTTGTCCTCAATTTTTCCAATAATAGTCAATGTTTTTTTATCCTCACTGATCATTCCGTAGATATAGAGTTCTTCGCCAAGGACAGCTTCCTTTGAGTAGTTGAGCCTTATGTCTTTTAAGTTAAGGCTGCGGAATTCTTCAGGAATCACATCTTCTATGAAAGCCGCGTATCTGGAGTTTGTTGTATGACCGTTTGTGTCCAGATCTGAGTATACAATCTTGTGCTTTCCAAAAAGTTCCATGCCATCTGGAGCAGTAATTTTTGCAGGATCAAGACAATCAACTGAAATTTCTTTTTCCGGGTTTGGCCTTAGTGTAAACATTTTTGTCGGAATCATTCTGCGCTTTGCAAGATCAACAACAAGCCATGTTGAATTCCCGGTTATGAGAAGTTCTCCTTCTATGTCCCGGATTTCATAGGCTCGCTTTAACTGGAGTGCCTCTGGTTTTCCTTCCCAGGTTTTAATTTGTATTACCTGGTTTTCCTGTGGCCTTTTGTGGATTCTGAAAGAGTTTCTTGAAACAAGAAGTGCATATCCCTTTTCAGCTAGAAATTCTCTTGAAAGTCCGCGCTCCCTGTAGTCTTCAACGGCAATATCTGAGGCAATTTTCATAATTTGCTGAAGGCTTATGTCCTTAGTAGGATTTGCATCAGCAAAATAAATTCTTTTCTGTGAAATAAATGCATCACCGTCTCTATATTCCTTGTATTCCATATTTATAGTCTCCCTGTTCTTATATTCATTCATATATATTTGACATATTTTCTTTAATTAGGTTTCAAATTTTTTTTACATTTTGAATTTCCAGCGACAACAATTTATTTAAAAGGTGCAGGTTCGTGATTTTTCTGCACTTAATGAGGTGAAAATGAAAAAACAGGTAAAAAATTTTGTGCTGACATTTTTGTGTCCGGCTGTGACCCTTGTTATTCTGGTGCTTCTCTGTCTAAATCCAGCCGGATGCCGGTCTACAGTTGAAGGTGTTGATTTGATTGATGGGGATTATTCCGTTCCCAAGATTAAATCTTTCTGTGTAGCTTCGGCGAATTGTGTCACAATTGACTTTTCAAGAAATGTAACAGTTTCTGATGTTTATGTCTTCAAAAAAAATGACGGAGAAACTTTTTCCCGGATTTGTTCAGCTGAATATGAAAATGATTCCAAAACTGCAATGCTCCGGTTTGCTGATTCAACTGTTACGGGTGAAACCTATGTTGCAGAGGGAACTGTTCGTGATGAAAAGGGGAACACCCTGACTTTCTCAATTCCTTTCCTTGGTTATAATGACAATATGGCCAGGGTCATACTCAGTGAAGTTAGAAATTGTTACGGAATTGCCAGTGTGAATAAGGTCAAGGTTCATAAGGGAGAATATGTTGAACTTTATGTTCTGGAAGATGGTAATCTCAGTGGAATTGAAATTTCCTCGGCAAGTGATGGATCAAAAACCAAATATGTTATTCCTCCATGTGATGTAAAAAAAGGTGACTTTGTTACGGTTCACATGAGAAAAGGGAACACAAAAAAAGTTGTTGAAGATGGAATGATAAGTGAACTTGATTCAAACCTTCTTCTTTCAACTCATGTTGATTCCAGCTCATCAAGAGACTTGTGGTCAGAAAATCTTGATGCCGTTTTTCCTGACAACGATGTTGTTTACGTAAGAAATTCCCAGGATTCATCAATAATTGATGCCGTAATATTTGGCAAGAGTTCCCTTAAATCCTGGAACAGTGCATGTGAGCGCTACTTGCAGAAAATCTGGGATGCAGGAATCTGGCAGGGTGGCTTTGATGCCGGTAATATTGTTTGTGCTGATTACGTAACAGCAACTGCAGCCTCAAGAAGCTACTCAAGAATCAATGTTGAACAAATCCAGGCGGACTATGACAAGGGGTTGTATTTGTCTGGTGAACCTTTCCCAAATTCTCGTGACACATGGATTGTTACGAACAAGGTAACTCCTGGTGGCGCAAATTCAAAATCAGTTTACACAAAATAAATAGATTGTTTTGTTATTTCTTTTCTTCAAATTCCTTTGGTGTGTATTTCTGTAGGAATTCCGGAATGTTCTTCAGTTTTGTGTATTTGTGGTCCTTTGCATGACTGTTTGGAATGAGACCTAGAACACGCTTATTTTCCATTTCAAGCTGGTATTTTATCATTGCCTTGAAAACGTTCATCAGTGGTTCTGGATCTGCTTCTTTAGGTGAAAGCCCTTTGCCCTGCATTTCCTTTATCAGATAGTAGCAGGATTCAATTGTTGAAATGCAGTATTCTTCAGGTTCTTCCTTGAATGTGAAAATGCTTTTGTAAAGGTTTGCAAAAGAAAATTTTGGAAGAGTGTTGACGTTTGTGCTGAGCCTTATCATCTTCTTTGAGCAGAACCAGGTTGAGTCAATGATGATAACAAGAAGTTTTTTGTCTGTGAGTTTTTCTGCAAAACCTTCCCTGTTTACGTTCCATGCATCCGGGCCAGGGTATAGCATTACCGGAAAATACTGGGGATCCTTCAACAGGTCGTTCAGTCTCTTGTTATGGGTAAAATCAATTCCCATTATGATTTCACTTTCTGGAAGGCACAGATGTGCAAGTCGACCAGTTCCCGTTCTCTGATGCTTGGCTTCTTTTGGGTGCATGAGAATAACGAATTTGATCCCTGATTCAACTGGTGCCGTATACTTGCAGTAGCACGATTTTAGTGGTCGAAGGCAATCATAGCAAATTCCTTTGATTTCTTCCTGCTGATTTGATTCTGAGCTTTCCATGATTAATAATTCTAATGATATTTGTATGTTATGGAAAGTATGGAAATCTTTTGGTTCCTGCTCCTGAAATGCCCTTTTGAAATCTGGACAAAAAAAATCCCTCAAGGCAATGCCCTGAGGGAAGTGTATTCAATCTTAATTATACCTTGAACAAGTCTACCTGTTCTCCAATCTTGTTGATTGCAGCTCCCATCTGATCAGAGATTCCTGACAGTGCAGCACCAGTTTCGTTGATCTTTGTTGCACCTACAGACATCTCTTCCATTCCAGACTTCATGCTGAATGTAGCTTCCTGAAGACTCTTGATTTCTGTAAGAATTGCCTTGTTTCCTTCTGACATTTCTTCAGATGCATTCTTAACCTGAAGAGAACTGTCGTTCATGTTATGGAGAGCAACAGAAATCTGCTTAGATCCTTCTTCCTGCTCTTCCATAGCATTCTTGATTTCCATAACAAGATTGCTTGTTTCTCCCATTCCGTTTGAAACAGCTGCGAATGATTCAGATGCATTCTTTGATTCCCTGACAATTTCTTCAATGCCTTCAGTGATTTTCTGGAGACGCTCACCGATTGTGTTAGACTGTTCAGATGATGTTTCTGAAAGCTTTCTGATTTCGTCTGCAACAACACTGAATCCCTTTCCTGCTTCACCTGCATGAGCTGCTTCGATTGCGGCATTCATGGCAAGAAGGTTTGTCTGTTCTGCAATAGAAGAAATAACAGAGTTTGCTTCCTGAAGTGCTTCGCTTTCGCTTGCGATGACTGCAATGCGGGCATTTACGTCTTCCTGCTTCTGAACACCATCCTGTGCCTTTCTTTCGAGCATTTCGAATGATTCTGCCATCTTTCCAACTGATGAGTTTACAGAGTTGATGTTTCCAATCATTTCTTCAACAGCTGCAGAAGCCTGAGTTACGCTTGATGTCTGTGCTTCAATCATTCTGTTGAGAGACTCGATGTTTGATGCAATTTCGTTAACGGCTCCTGCTGTCTGGTGAACGCTGTCTGACTGCTGGTTGATGTTTGAACCCATTGCGTTGATGTTTGCAATAATCTGTTCGATTGAAGATGCTGTGTCCTGTGTACTTGCTGTAAGGTCTTCACCAGTTGTTGTGAGTTCCTGCTTAGAGTACTTGAGTTCCTTGACGATTTCCTGAAGCTTTGCAGTAAACTGGTTGAATCCGTCTACCACGCGTCCGATTTCGTTGTTGTTTGCTCCCTTGAGCTGGATGCGCTTTGTGAGGTCTGCATTACCTGTTGCAATTTCGTTGATTGCCGTTTCAACAACAATCAAAGGTTTTATAGAAGATGTGATTGCAAGAGCAATAATGATGATGAGGACAACTGCAGTGATGATGCTGAATATGATGATAAGTTTTGATGTAGCATCAGATGCTTCAATTACTTCTGCATGGTCAATGGCTGTTGTGATGTACCATTTTGTGTTCTTTACAGGGCTGTAAATGAACATCTTTTTTCCTTCAGCGAAAGTCAAATAGAAGATTCCCTGTTTTCCACCGAGATTTCCAACATTGCTTGCGAATCTCTGTGCCTCTCCTGGTCTTGTCATTGACTTCTTGATGGTTTCCATATCACCTGATGTGCCGATGGGGTCATTCTTTGATGAGTAGATTGTTGCTACACCAGTTTTTCCGATTGTCTTTCCCTCAACAATGTGCTGAATGTGTTCAACAAGAATAACTGCAGTGAAAAATCCGATTCTTTCACCGTCTACGTCAACAGGACGGCAGATGTGCAAAACTGTCTTTCCGCTGGTCTTTGATGAAACTGGATCGTCCACATAGAAGTTTTTCTTGTCTACCATGATTGCCTGGAAGTAGTCACGGTCCTTGATAACTGTATGAGTGTTGATGTCTGAGTCAAAGTTTCCTTCCTTGTCAACGAAGGCAACATAGTCAAAGTCATCTGGACGGATGTCAGAATTTTCCCTGAGCCATGCAACGATTTTTTTAGGATCCTTTGTTCTTACGATATGATTTTTCGTGTAAGTTGCCAGTTCTGCATAATATTTTTCGATTGTTGAAGTAATCGAATCACTGAATTCATTTGTCAGCATCTGATAGTTTGTTTCAGCAACATTAGCCATCTTGCTTTTTGTGTACTGTGAGATAACAGCTACCTGTATTACATTCAATGCAACAAATGCTGCTGCGATGATAAGAAGGAGCTTTACTACGAGTCTGCCTTTTTTCTGTTTGAGTTCCATAAAATCTCCATACTAGTGGGGAATCCTTGCGGAGTTCTCCAAAATTGAATACCTGATTAGCAGGGATAATCAAAAAAATCCTTATCCCATGCTTATATTATCGGTCAAAAATCATATTTTTCAAGATATTTTTTGTTTTCTGCAGATATGGCTTTTTTGATTTTGCTTTTTTTTTGAAAATTTAGTATCTTCTATATAATTATTGGAGAAAATCATGGCAAAGAATATTACACCAATTACACTGCTTTGTGGCTATCTTGGAGCCGGAAAGACTACACTTATGAATAGAATCCTTTCAAATCAGGAAGGATATAAGGTTGCCGTAATCGTTAATGATATAGGTGAAGTAAATGTTGATGCAAAGCTTATTGCTGATGGAGCAAAGATTACAGACACAACAAGCATCGTTCCTATGACAAACGGCTGCCTTTGCTGCACACTCAAGAGCGACATGGTAAAGAACATCGAGAACCTCATTAAGAGCGGAAAGTTTGACTATATCATGATTGAAGCATCTGGTGTTTGTGAGCCAATGCCAATTGCACAGGAACTTGAACTTATCAAGAACGGTAAGCTGGATAATGTTGTAGGTGTTGTTGATGCTGCACGTCTTGTTGATGAATTTGCAGGCGGAGACAAGCTTTTGAAGAAAGATGACATGGGCGAAGAAGATATTGAAAGCCTTCTGGTTCAGCAGATTGAATTCTGTTCAACTCTTGTAATCAACAAGAAGGATCTTGTTTCTGAGGAAGATTTCAAGAAAGTTAGAAAGGTTATTGAGGTTCTTCACCCGGGTGTAAACATTATTGAAACTGATCATGGTAATGTTGAGGTTTCAAAAATCATGGGAACAAATTCATTTGAATTTGATACTGTTTATGCAAGTGCAGGATGGTGCAAGCATCTTGAGGAAGATGAAGTTGAAGACGAGCATGAACACCACCATGACCATGAAGAACATGAGCATCATGACCACCATGATGATGACGGTCATGAACATGATCATAATCCAGCCCATGGTGAAGAAGGACATCACTGCGATGAACATTGCCATCATCACCATCATCACGAGCACAAGCATGAAGGCGAAAGTGAAGACGAATATGGAATCGGAACTTTCATTTATTATAGAAGAAAGCCTTTTAACCGTCAGAAACTGGATGAATTTGCAAACAAATGGCCTCGCAACATTATTCGCTGTAAGGGTCTTATGTGGTTTGGTGATGAACCTGAAATGGCCTGGGTTTTTGAGACTTCAGGTCGTCAGATTCAGGCCGGTTATTCAGGACAGTGGATTGCTGCCTGTGATCCAAAGGAACAGAAGAAGATTCTTGATGCCAATCCAAAGATCAAGGACGAATGGGATGAAAAGGTTGGCGACAGAATGATCAAGCTTTGTGTTATTGGTCAGAATCTTGATAAGGAAGCAATTTCGGCTGAACTTGACAAGTGCCTTGAGGACTAGAATAAGTAAAAAAAATGCCGTTCACATAACATGACGGCACAAATCTTTTATGACAGATGCCGGTAAGTAAATTTTCTTTACCGGCATTTTTTTGTTCAGTATGAATGATGAAAGTTGCTAGAGTCCTGGAATGGTGATTCCCACAAGAGCAAATTTTGCTTCAAGTGAAATTGCTACTAGCAGAAGGGAAAAAACAACGCAAACCACGTCAATGAATTTTGTGCCCTGCTTTTTTATGATGCTGTTTCTGGTTCTGAGCTTGAATCCCCTAAGGTCTGCGGCAATTGCTGTTGCACTGGTTTTTCTGACTGAAGAAACGAGTAGTGGAGCACACAGTGGAAGAATCAATGCTACCTTTTTGAATGGATTTTTTGTGTCCAGAGTAATTCCCCTGGATGTCTGGGCCTCAATGATTCCTGCCATTTCTTCTGCAAATACTGGAATGAATTTGATGGCCGTTGTGAGTGTGAATGCATACTTGTATGGGATTCTCAGCTTGTCAACAAGGGCATTTGAAAGATCCTGCAGTTTTGTTACTGAAAGCATAAGTGCAAGGGGAAGAGTTGCTCCTGAAAGCTTTAGAACAAGAACCGCTGATGTGTTGATTCCATTATCGGTTATTGCCAGGTTGACTAGGGGTATTGTCCAAATTGTGTTTCCGGTTCTTATTAAAAGAATTTGCAGCGTAACAAGAAAAATTGAAACCTTGAAAAGGCCCTTTAGAAGAGAGAAAGTTCTCTGGCAAATACCTGAGACTATTCCCGAAAGGATTCCCACGGCAAGAAGAAACAGCAGAACCTGCCACTTGTCTGACATGAAACATCCTGCGCAGATGGCCATTGAATAGAACAATTTTGTTACTGGATTCAGATTATGGAAAAATGAATTTCCCGGAATGAAGCTTAGAAACCCCTTCATTTTTTTCCTCCGATGATTGCTGCCACAGCTTTTTCTGTGAGTGCTTCCCTGCTTGTCTGATGGGGGAACAGGTCTGGATGGTTTTTCTGTAATTCAAGATACAGTCCGACAATTTGAGGCGGAAGTAGACTTGATTTTTCAAGAAGTTCCCTGTTCTGCATGATTTCAACTGTTTTTCCGTCTGCTGAAACTTCGCCTTTTGAAAGAAGAATCATTCGGTCTGCAAAGTCCATTACAAGTTCCATGTCATGGCACACCATGATTACAGTGCATCCCTTCTGATTGAGTTTCTTGATTTCTCCCATTATTTCCATGCATTCCTTGTAGTCAAGTCCGGTAGTAGGTTCATCAAGAATCATGATTTTTGGTTTGACTGCAATTATTGATGCAAGGGCAAGTCTCTGTCTTTGTCCACGGCTCAGGGCAAAGGGTTCCTCATGGGGCGTGAAATTGAATTCCCTGATTATTTCATTTGTTCGTTCTTCTATTTCCTTTTCAGATCCATAGTGAAGGGCTTTTAGTCCAAATGCAATTTCATCCTTCACAGTGTAACAACAAAGCTGCCTGTCCGGATTCTGGAACAGAAAACCAATTTGTCTTGCAATGATGCTGTTCTTTGTTTTTTTTGTGTCCAGAGAGTTTATTGTGACTGATCCTTCAACCGGTTTTATGAGCCCTGAAATTAGTTTTGACAGAGTTGATTTTCCAGCTCCGTTTTCACCGGCAATTGCAACGAATTCACCGTCATTTATTGTGAAGGAAACATTATTGATAATTTTGTGGAAGTTTTTTTTCTTTCCGTAACCGAATACAAGATTCTTTACTTCAATCATAGTTTTTCCTCCACAAGTTTTTTTGCTTCTTCTATGTTTATGCAGATTTGATCTTTTTCTTTATTGACTGTTCCCAGTTCTGCAAGCTCGTCATAAAATGTAACAACTCTCGGACAGTTTACCCCAAGTTCAAGAAGTTTCTTCGAGTGCATGAGAATTTCCCTGGTTTTTCCGTGGTACAGTAGAGTTCCATTATCCATAACGGCAAGGTGCCTGGCGTATTCACCAAGAAGCATTATTTTCTGCTCGATAACTATAATTGTCATGCCGTAATCTTCGTTAAGTTCACGTAGAATTGAGAATATGTTCCTGCTGGCAACTGGATCAAGTTCTCCTGTTGGTTCGTCAAGAACAAGAATTTTTGGTCTCAGTGCAATGATTGATGCAATGGCCACTTTCTGCTTCTGGCCTCCAGACAAACTTGAGATTTCTCTTTCCCTCAGGTTTTCGATTCCGGTTTTTTTCATGGCCCATTCAAGACGCTGGAAAATTTCTGATTTGTCTATTCCAAAATTTTCAAGTCCAAAAAGAATTTCATCTTCCACGACTGTGTTGGTAATCTGGCTTTCCACATCCTGAAATACACTTCCAACTTCGAGGGCTAGGTCGCAGGGGTTTGTGTCAAAGACATCCTTTTTGTTGACAAGAACCTTGCCGTAGTATTCTCCCCTGTAGTGGTGTGGAATGATTCCGTTTATGGCACAGCTAAGTGTGGTTTTTCCGGCCCCGGATGCTCCGATTATGCCTAGAAAATCTCCATCTTCTATATCCATGGAAATGTTTTTGAGTGCGGGACTTTTTGAGCCGTCGTAAGAAAATCCTAGTTTTTGAATCTGAATCATAATTTCGTGACCTTCGTAAAACCCTGTTTTTTTCTTTGTTATGTAGGAAAGCAAAACATATAAGTTGCTGAAGGTTTCCTTTGTTGTGGTTTAAGATGAAATTGCAGTCAGCCTTCCCAATTGCTTTGACTGTTTTTTTCCGGGCTTTCTGTATGTTCTATTTTAATGTTTTTTTGAGAGGAAAGTACAGAATCTCGACAATAATACAGTTAATTGTAGCTGTGCACAGAACAATGGGAATATATGCATTCAATGTGTTTGCGTCCATTTTCATTACGAAAATCAAAAGCACTGTGTACAATCCGCCTGAAACTACCGTGCTCAGGAAAGTTGAATACAAAGGCTTGATTGCTTCAAGAAACGGAACGCGGATAATAAGAGCCATGGCAAGAGTTCCTGCAATTTCAGATGCAAAGTTCAGGTATGGTGTGCCCGGGAAGAACTGGCATATTGCTCCGGCGAGAATACCAATGATTGCAGCCTCCATGATTCCAGGCCTGATGAGTACAATTGCCATGCAGTACATTGCAATGATGAAGTTTGGTTTCATTCCGCCAATGTTGATGAATGATCCCACAAAAAACTTAAGGACAGCACCTGCTGCAAGAAGGATTGCCACAAGCACAAGGTCGCGAATCTGCAGTCCTGATTTTTTTTCAGTCTTAAGCTGTCTTTTTTCTCCGTCCATGTTCATTTCGTCCATAATTTCCTCCGTTGTGTATGTTACTATTAGTAGTAACGTTTCTATTTACAGTAACACCATTTCCTGTTCATGTCAAGAAAAATAATTGATAAATTTGAATTTGTTGCGTGAAACAGGGTCTTTGTTGAGAAAACTGCCCGGTTCTACTATAATAGAAAACATGAAATTAGAATCAACCATTAAAAATTTAGTCCTTCTGCCGGCATTGGCCATGATGCTTCATCCGGTCTTTTCACAGGAAACCTTGAAGTCATTGGAAGAAGAATATTTTGATTTTCTGTCTATACAGGGACTTGCAGACCGTTCCTTTATGTCATACAGGACATTGAGTGATTCAAAATGGATTTTGAATGATGAATCCCATGTCTGGAACGAACAAAACCTTGGAACAAGTCATATTCTTTTTGAGTCTGAAAATCCTTCGGAAAATTTTTTTACACGTGGAATCAATCAGAATCTGTCATACAGAATCTATGGCCCTGACTGGTACAATTCATTCAATACAAAAGTTCCATACGGACAGAATGACAGTGCCTTGTGGCAGGGAAAGGGTTTCAATTCTTCCTTGACTGGAGGTGCCCGTCTTGAGGGATATGGCTTTGAGGTAACATTGAAGCCGCAGCTCACATTCAGCCAGAACCTGGACTACACATACAAGAAGAGTGCATACGAAAGTGAGTACGGTTATTTTTTCGGCGGTGGATATTATATTGATCTGCCTCAGCGTTTTGGTGACAGTGCATACTACAATTTTGACTGGGGCGACAGTGAGATACGCTACACATGGCACAACCTGACCGCAGGTTTTGGAACCCAGAATGTCTGGCTTGGACCTGCATGGCTTAATCCGATCATGTCTTCAAACAATGCTGCCGGATTCCCGAAAGTTGATGTGGGACTCAGGAAAACTGAAATAACAATCCCTAAGCTTGGATGGTATCTTGGTGACATTGAGGCTCGCCTTTGGATGGGCAAGCTCTATGAGTCAGATTATTTTGATTCAAATTCTGATAATGATGAAAGACTTGTAAACTCCATGATGCTTTCATATTCTCCTTCTTTCCTGAAGGGATTTACTGTTGGTGCCTCAAGAACCATGCTAACATACTGGGGAAATTTTTCTCTCAAGTACATGAACCCGTTCTATAGTCCAAGTTCACCAGAATTGGGCAATGTTGATGATGACAAGAAAATTTCTTTATTTGCAGATTATGTGATTCCTGCTGGCGGAATTGAGGTTTATGGTGAGTTTGCCATTGATGATGGTCATCCGTCTGGTTTCTGGTCAGTTAATCCTAGCCATGCTTCTGCATACACTATTGGTGCAAAGAAGACGCTTTCAATATCTGAAGAAAAAAAGATTTACGGTGAGCTGATCTTTGAGCACAGTGATTTTGAGCTCAGCAAGGACTATTTCTTCTGGTCTGGATATTCGGGATTCTATTTCCACTATGATATTACTCAGGGATATACAAATAAGGGCCAGATTGTTGGTGCCGGCACGGGATATGCCGGAAACAGTCAGTATCTTGGATTCCGCTTGTTCTATCCGAAAGGCTCGTCCATGATAAGCCTTCATAGGCATGTTGATGATTCCAACTATATCTTTAACAAGGCAGTTGGGCTTTCGATTCCCGAAAGTATTTATGACAATGAGGCCTTGTTTAAGTATAGCGAAAGATGGAGAACTGCAATCACCCTTGGCCTTTCAACTGATTATTTCGTGAATCAGAACCTGCGTGTCGGTGGATCCTATGAGCTTACAAGATTCCAGTTCTATATGTATGAGGATTCACCAGTAAAAGCTAAGAGTTATATTTACAACAACAAGCTTTCATTGTGGGCAAAGTATAATTTCTAGTTGAGGAAACAAATATGATTTCAGTGGCAATGGCTACATACAACGGAGAAAAATATCTTCCAGTTCAGCTGGATTCAATTCTCAATCAGACCATTCAGGATTTTGAGATTGTAATCTGTGATGATTGTTCCAGGGACAACACGAGAAAAATTCTTGAGGATTATGCTAAGCTGGATTCCAGAATCAAGGTGTACCTGAACGAAACTAATCTTGGTTTCAAGAAGAATTTTGAAAAGGCAATTTCTCTTTGCTCAGGTGATTATGTTGCCCTCAGTGATCAGGATGATATCTGGCTTCCTGAAAAGCTTGAAAAGTCATTGATGTGCATTGAATCTACCGGAGTTGATCTGGTGTGCACAAATGCGCTGCTCGTTGATGGTGAAGGAAAGTCTCTGGGCTCAACAATGATGAAGGATGTTCTGGCCTTTGACTATGTGAGTGAAAATCCCGACAGCCAGCTCATGTACCTGTGCCAGAAGACAATCGTTCAGGGGTCAACTGTTCTTGCAAAAAAAACATTTGTTCAGTCTTGTCTTCCGATTCCGGATTCATTTAAATTCCATGACAAGTGGCTTGGACTTAAGGCTGCATGCACAAAGGGAATCCGCTATGTGACAGATGAAACTCTTCTGTATCGCCAGCACGGATCAAATCAGACTACCAATGATACAAGAAATATTTTCACAGACTTAAAGATAACAAAGACAACTGCCCGTGATCTTGAAAATGAAGCACAGGTTGAATCTGATCTGAAATATGTGCTTGATAATTTTGAATTGAATGAAACCCAGAAAAAAATAGTTTCTGATTCCTATGAGTATCTGACAGTTCATTTAAAGAAAAAGGACTGGAAGTATTTCAGTTACTTTGCAAAAAACTATGATAACCTGACCTTTCAGAAAAGCACAGTCAAGAAGGCTATGGTTTTGACAAAGAAATTTCTTGGTATGTTCATCAGAATAAAGAAAAAAATCCATGGCTGAAAAATCAATAAGGAAGAATGCAGCTTTCAACGTTATGAAGACTGCCATGTCAATGCTCTTTCCTCTCATTACTTTTCCTTATGCATCTAGAATTCTTTCCCCGGAAGGAATCGGTAAGGTTAACTTTGCAAATTCCATTGTTGCATATTTCACTTTGATTGCGGGGCTTGGAATAGAATTCTATGGTATCAGGGAAGGTGCTAAGGTTCGTCATGACAAAGATAAGCTTAGCAAGCTTACAATGGAACTTTTTCTTTTGAATTTGATTTCAACTGTTATTTCATACGGTCTGTTTGCAATTTCCCTGATTTTTGTTCCGAAACTTTTTGACTACAGGCTTCTTCTTCTTGTGTGCAGTTCAACCATAGTTTTTAGTCCCCTTTCCCTTCACTGGCTTTACGGTGCTCTGGAAGAATATAAATTTGTCGCAATCAGATCCATGGCAATTCAGGTGCTGAGTCTTGTGTTTCTTTTTGTCTTTGTCCGCACACAGAATGACTATGTTATTTATGCATGCATGGCTGTAATTTCTGCAGTTGGTGCAAATGTGTGTAATCTTATTCATGCAAGAAAATTTGTTTCTGTTCATGTTAAGGAAAAACTAAACATTGTTCAGCATGTTAAGCCTGTCATGTTTTTCTTTGGCTCGGCTCTTGCAGTGAGTGTTTTTTCCATGCTTGATACTTCAATGCTTGGCTTTTTGACAGATGACGCTCAGGTTGGTTATTATTCTGCGGCAACTAAGCTTGTGAGAATGATTCGGGATCTTTTTCCTGCAGTTTTCACGACTCTTCTTGCAAAGCTTTCAATTGAAAGTGCCAGTGATTCAAAAACGGAACTTCAGTCAGTTATTGAAAAGACTCTCAACTTTATCATAGCACTGGCATTCCCTATTATTGCCGGACTTCTGATTTTTGGTGAGCCTGTTCTGCTGTTGCTTTCCGGTGAGAAATATATTCCTGCCATTCCAACATTGAATATTCTTATTCCAATGATTTTGTTCAGTGCCTGGTCTGGTTTTCTTGGCGGTGGAACCATGCTTTCTTCTCCTGGCAAAGAGAGCCTTTATCTATTGTGCGAGGTTTCTGGTGCTGTCCTTAATGTTTGCCTGAATTTCCTTATGATTCCATTCTGGAAAAGTTTCGGCGCGGGTTTTGCCACTTTGCTTACTGAGTTTGCATTTGCCATAATATTTACCTTTGTAAACAGAAAGAATATTTTCTTTGCACGTCTGGCAGTTCCTTTCTTTCAGTATCTTGTTTCAACGGTTTTAATGGCAGCTGTATGCTATCTGATCAATAAGTTTGTTTCCTTTATTCCGATAAAGCTTGTTTGCGGTATTGGAGCTGGAATTGTTTCATATTTTGTATGCCTGGTTTTGCTTGGGAATTGCTATGCAAAATCCATGGTTGAATTTGTACGCTCTAAAATCAGGAAGTAGATTTGTATGGATGTTAGCATTGTAATCGTAAACTATAACACAAGGGATTTGCTCAGGAACTGTCTTAATTCAATTTATGAAAAAACAAAGTCAGTGAATTTTGAAGTTATTGTCAGCGATAACGGATCTGTTGACGGCAGTGTTGAAATGATCAGGTCTGAATTTCCTCAGGTTATGGTTATTGAAAACAATGCAAATCTTGGATTCGGAACAGCCAATAACCGGGGAACAAGAAGGGCTTGCGGAAAATATATTTTCTTTTTGAACAGTGACACGATTTTGCTGAACAATGCCGTAAAGCTCTTTTTTGATTACTGGGAATCCAGCAGTGACAGGGAAAATATTGGTGCCATGGGAGCAAACCTTCTGGATAAAAATGGAAACATATCTCATTCCGGTGAAAATTTTCCTTCACTAAATACTGCAATTAAGGATACATTTCTTCGTGTTATTTCATGTGCTGTAAGAACTTTTCTTTATTTCGTTTTTCGAAAACCAATTGCCCGGATTCCTGATCAGAATGAGTCCCGGCTTCCACACTATGGAGAAATTGATCAGGTTGTGGGAGCTGACTTGTTTATGCTTAACAATGAAGATGCATTGTTCGATGAGAATATTTTTTTGTACTGTGAAGAAACTGAACTGGAATACAGGTTGTACAAAAAGAACAAGAAACGCCTTCTGATTGACGGACCTCAGATTGTTCATCTTGAAGGGGCGTCAACAAAAAAACAGCTTGATAAGGTCAGGTATTTCAAGTCTTTTTCAGTAATCAATTTCAATCTGAATCGCGTATATTTTTTCAAGAAGCATTTTAAAAGTCCATTCAGGGTGTTTGTTCTGAAACTTTGTCTTTTCATGCTCTGGATGAATCCTTTGATTTTTGGCGAGACAAAAAAATACTTCGGAAAACTTTTTAAAATATAGAACTCTACTGGCAGTTCTTTATTATACGAAGAATGTAATATCCGAATTTTTCTGCCTTCATTTCACCGATTCCATTGCATGCAAGAAGTTCTGTCGTGGATTTTGGTTTTTTGCATGCTATATCGTAGAGCGTCCTGTCGCCGAAAATAACGTATGGTGGAACTCCCAGTTCATCTGCGGCTTTTCTTCTCCAGTTTTTTAGATTGTCCACAAGTATTCTGTCGCCGGGATTTTCAACTTCAAATTTTCTGGTACCTGAATTTTTTGGAAAATGACGGAACTCTACTTTTGACTTTTCGGATTTTGCCTGGCATATATCACAGCATCTGTATTCACCCGGAGAATTCTGAGTGATGGGAGTAAATCTTTCACCAAAATATGAAAGAAGCTTTTCCCGCCGGCAAGAAGTTGTCTGGCAGAAAATCAGCATGTCATGCAAAAGCTTTTCCTGCTTGCTTGAATCTTCCATGTCCCTGAACAAAAATCTGATTCTGTTTGCATCTTGACCAGAGAAGAGAAGTGTTGCAGTGCTTGGCATTCCGTCTCGGCCAGCCCGGCCTATTTCCTGATAGTACTGTTCAATTGATTTTGGTATGTCAGAATGAATTACAAATCTTACATCTGGTTTGTTAATTCCCATTCCAAATGCAACTGTTGCAACAATGATTCGTACCTTGTCCTGAATAAATTTTTTCTGGTTGTTTTTTCTTTCTTCGTCACTTAGTCCGGCATGATAAGGCAGTGCGCTGATTCTTTGCCCTTTCAAAAATGTGTATACTTCATCAACTTTTTTTCGTGAAAGACAGTAAATGATTCCGCTTTCGTCCGGGTGACTTTGAATAAGTCCTGAAATCTGTGAAAGGTAGTCAGATTCTTTTTTTACAACCTGAATGAAAATATTTTCCCTGTTGAAGCTTGCAGTCAGTATCTCAGGATTTTCCATGTGTAAGTTTTTTGCTATGTCTTTTTTTACAATGGATGTGGCTGTTGCTGTGAGTGCAAGACAAACTGCCTTGGGAAACTGTTTTCTGATTCGTGAGAGTTCAAGATAGTCTGGCCTGAAGTCATGGCCCCATTCACTAATGCAGTGTGCCTCGTCAATGGTTATACAGTTTATTTCAATATTATCGGAATGGAGCAGATTTTGCATTTGCTGTGTGTTCAATCTTTCCGGAGAGACGTAAAGGAGCTTAAGCTTTCCCGAATGGATTTTTTTTATGACAGATATAAATGAATCCCGGTCAAGTGATGAGTTTAGATACGCTGCTTCAACTCCATAGTTTTCCAGCTGGGATACCTGGTCCTGCATTAAGGCTATGAGGGGTGATACAACGATTGTCATTCCCGGCATGAGCAGTGCAGGAATCTGGTAGCACAGTGATTTGCCTCCGCCGGTGGGCATTACGGCCAGGGTATCCCGACCCATGAGAACATTGTCTATTATTTCCTTTTGAAGTGGCCTGAATGATGAATAACCGAAAACTGATTTGAGAATTTTTTCTGGTGTGGTTTTTAGATGAGTCAGTTTCAATGGTTCCTCCTGAAATAGTAGCCCGAGGCTTTCCGTGGTTTTCCTGACGGCCTCAAGTAAAAGAGTATATTGTATTTCATCCAAAAATAAACCTCCAAAAAACAATCACTCCCTATTGATTAATTTGCTTTATATTGCTATAGTTCCTTTACATGCCGGCTTGGTGAAATGGTAGACACGACAGACTCAAAATCTGTTGCGCGCAAGCGTGTCTGAGTTCAAGTCTCAGAGCCGGTACTAACTGATGTCTTTATTGAGACATCAGTTTTTTTTTGCCTACTTGAACATTTCCATTGCTCCTGTGTTTTTTCTGAAACTTACGGCTTCTTTCATTGAATCCAGATCAAGAATTTCCATGCCTTTCATGTCAGATATGGTCCTGCAGACTTTTATGCAGGAAGTACATCCCCTGGGTGAAAGTTCATTTCTCTCTGCCTCGTGGTTCAGATATTCCCTGGCTTCATCAGTCATTTTACAGTAAACATTGATTTCTGAAGGCATGAGCTTTGCATTGCTTTTTTCCTGCCGTTGTCTTTGTATTTTTATGGCTCTTGCAATTTCTTTTCTGAGTTCGTCCGTTGATCTTGAAATTTTTTCTTCCTCTCCCAGTTTGAGACTGTGTGTTTCAACCTGTACCCTCAAGTCAATTCTGTCCAGGAGCGGGCCTGAGAATTTTTTCCAGTACATTTCCACCGCTCGTGCTGAACAAAGACAGACTTTTTCTGATGAGCCATAGTTTCCGCATGGACATGGATTTGTTGAGAGCAGAAGTTGAAAGTCAGCTGGAAATATGGTTGTCCTTCCTGCGCGGCTGAGAGTTATGGTTGAGCATTCAAGTGGAACTCTAAGCATTTGCAGAACAGATGTCCTGAACTCTGATGCTTCATCCAGGAACAATGTTCCGTTATGAGACAGGCTTACTTCTCCCGGAAGGCAATGTGGACCTCCGCCACAAATTCCTTCTACGGTTGCGGTCTGGTGCGGCATTCTGAAGGGTCTTTTTTGTATGAGGCTTTTTCCCGGTGGAATGAGTCCTGCGATGGAATGAATTCTTGTGACTGTTTGCGCCTGTTCGACTGTAAGTAGTGGAAGAAGTGATGGAAACTTCTGAAGTGAAAGAGTCTTTCCGCAGCCGGGAGGTCCAAATGCCAGAAGATTGTGGCCGCCTGCAGCAGCTATCTGAAGAGCCCGAACCAGTCTGCCCTGATTTTTTACGTCCTTGAAGTCAAATCCGCTTTCAACTTTAGGAAAGTTAATGCTGTCTATGACAACGGCATCCATCTTGTTTTCGTCATGTTCAACATCATTGTCCGGACTGAAAAATACTTCACCTGTGGACAGGGCATTGAATGCTTCAATGAGTGTGTCTGCGCCAAATACTTTCATTCCGATTACAGAACCAGCTTCGTTTTTGTTTTCTTTTGGAACAATGCAGTAATTGATTCCATGAGAATGTGCTGTTGAAACGGCTGCATGAATGCTTCTCACGGGCCTGACTTTTCCGTTTAGTTCCAGTTCTCCCATAATCAGAATACTGTCCTGGCCTTGGACTGAATTCTTTTCGCATAATACTGCAAGGGCAACTGCAAGATCAAATCCCGCACCTTCTTTTTTTATGTCAGCTGGTGACAGGCTTATTAGAACACGCTCGCATGGAAACTCAAGACCGGAATTTATGATGGCACTTTTCATTCGTTCCCTGGATTCCCTGACTGCACTGTCTGCAAGTCCAATAATGTCTGTTGCTGGAATTCCTCTTCTCAAGTCTACTTCAATGGATACAAGAGATCCTTCGTAACCAAAGGGAGAAAAACAATATACTTTCATTTTACACCTCAAGAATTTATATCCGCAGGAAAACACAAAAAAACAAAAATATACGACAAAAAATAAAGTTTCTGATAAAATCCCCTTGATGAAAAAACTTCTGATTCTTTGCAAGGTTGTTGATAATTTTGGTGACATTGGCGTTGTTTACAGATTGTGTCGTGCCATAAGCGAGCAAAATGATGAATATAAAATCTCTCTTGTTGTAAGTTGCCTTGATTCATTTTCAAAAATGGCAGATGAAATTGATCCCTCCCTTGAACATCAGGTTTTTCTTGGAATGGATGTTTATGACTGGAATGCATCTGATCTTTGCAAAAAACAATTTGAGTCAGACGTTCCTGAATATATTCTTGAATGCTTTCAGTGTGGCAGACCAGACTGGCTTGAAGAAATAATTTTTCATCCTGATTTCAATAAAGTCGTGAAAATAATCAATGTTGAATATCTTACGGCAGAAAGCTGGGCTGATGAATGTCACCTGCTCAAGTCTGGAACAAGAAGTGCAAATGTTAAAAAAATGAATTTTTTCCCGGGGTTTACAAATAAAACTGGAGGACTCATTCTTGATGAAAATTTTATTTCCTGCAGGAATGACAGATTCTATTCAGTAAAATTAGCAGAAGAAAGTCTCGGAAAATCTTTTATGGATTTTTTTCACCTTGATGATGAAAATCATTTCAACATCCTGCTTTTTTCATATCCCATGGATTTTTCTTTTCTTGTGAATGCTTTGAATGGAATGTCATTGAAAAAGAAAGTCAGCGTTTTTGTGGCAAATGGGGCAGGCAAGGAATCCTTCATGAAAGTTTCATCCCTGCTTGAAAAAAATATTTCTCTTGTGGAACTGCCGTATATTCCGCAGAAAGTCTGGGATGCGCTATTGACTCTGATGGACTTTGCTTTTGTTCGTGGTGAAGATTCCTTTAGCCGGTCCTGCCTGATCGGGAAATCTTTTGCATGGAATATTTATCCCCAGGATGAAGAATACCATTTTGTTAAGCTTATTGCCTTTCTTGAAAGAATGAAGCCTTTTTTCAGTGAATCTTGTTTTTCTCTTATCAGGGAATTTTTTGTTCTCTATAATTTTGATTTGTCCAGAACTTTGGGTGATGATGCTCTTGATGCTTTGACTGGATTTGATTTTCCGAAATCCAGGGAAGAGCATTTGTCCAGAATGGAAAAACTTTGTCTTGGTATGTTTAATGCAAATCCTGATCTTGATTCCATGTTTTTTGATTTTTCTGAGAGTATCCTTCAAAACGGAAATCTGGCAGTGAATCTTCTTGATTTTATGAAGACATATTGATTCTTTGTTATATGGACTTCAAAAAATTGCATTTTTATAATCTTCCATGATATACTTGGTTTTTAGAATAAATTTTCCTAAAAATTTTTTGAGGTATAGAATATGGCAAAGAAATCAGACAACGCATGCAAGGGTGTAGCACGCGCTCCACATCGTTCACTTTATTACGCATCAGGTTACACTGATGAAGAACTTGACCAGCCAATGGTTGGTATTATCTGTGCAAAGAATGAACTTATTCCAGGTCACATTGAGCTTGACCGCATTGCTGAAGCTGTAAAGGCTGGCGTTCGCATGGCCGGCGGTACTCCAATTGAATTCCCTGCAATCGGTGTTTGTGACGGCATAGCCATGGGCCACGAAGGAATGAAGTATTCCCTTGTAACTCGCGAGCTTATTGCTGACTCTGTTGAATGTGTTGCAAAGGCTCATCAGTTTGACGCTCTTGTTATGATTCCTAACTGTGATAAAATCGTTCCAGGTATGCTTATGGCTGCAGCCCGCCTTGATTTGCCAACTGTTTTTGTTTCTGGTGGTCCGATGATGCCAGGCCATCTTGCTGGTAACGATCCTACAAATCCATATTCTGGAAAAAATCTTTCTTTGACTGATATGTTTGAAGCTGTCGGCGGTCTTGCAGTAGGCAAGGTTACTGAAGCTCAGCTTAAGGAAATGGAACATCGCGCTTGCCCGGGTTGCGGTGCATGTTCAGGTATGTTCACTGCTAACTCAATGAACTGTCTTACAGAAGTTCTGGGGCTTGGTCTTCCAGGTAACGGAACTATTCCTGCTGTAACTGGTGAACGCATTGCTTTGGCTAAGCACGCAGGTATGGCTGTAATGAACCTTTACAAGAAGGGAATCACTGCACGCCAGATGATGACTGCAGAAAACTTCCGCAACGGTCTTGCTGCTGATATGGCTCTTGGCTGTTCAAGTAACACAATGCTTCACCTTCCTGCTATTGCCCACGAAGCTGGAGTTGAGATTGACCTTCACGAAGTAAACGAAATTTCTAACAGGACTCCAAACCTTTGTCATCTGGCTCCTGCTGGTCACACTTTTATGTGCGAGCTTGACGATGCCGGTGGTGTTCAGGCTGTTCTTGCAGAACTTGCAAAGAAAAACCTCATCAACACAAACCTTATTACTGCAACTGGAAAGACAATTGCAGAAAACATTGCAGGTGTTAAGAACCGTAATCCGGAAATCCTTCGCCCGATTGAAAATCCATATTCAGACAATGGTGGTATTGCAATCCTTTTCGGAAACCTTGCTCCAAACGGCACTGTTGTAAAACGTTCTGCCTGTGCAAAAGAACTCATGCTCCACACAGGTCCAGCCCGCGTATTCAACGATGAATCAGAAGCTATGGAAGCTGTTCAGAAGGCTCAGATTAAGGCCGGCGACGTTGTAGTTATCCGTTACGAAGGTCCAAAGGGTGGTCCTGGTATGCGAGAAATGCTTGCTGTAACTGCCGCTCTTGCAGGCCAGGGACTTGATAAGCAGGTTGCCTTGATTACAGACGGCCGCTTTAGTGGTGCTACTCGCGGTGCTTCTCTTGGTCACTGTTCTCCAGAAGCTGCAGTCGGCGGTCCAATCGCTCTGGTTGAAGAAGGAGATATGATTACTCTGGATATCAACAATTATAAGATTCACCTTGAAGTAAGCGATGAAGTTCTTGCAGAACGCAAAGCAAAATGGGTATGCCCAGAACCAAAGGTAAAAACCGGCTACCTTGCCCGCTATGCAAAGTTGGTTAGTTCTGCTGATAAGGGTGCAATACTCCAGTAGATTGCTAGCTGAATGATCCCGCGAGTTTTGCTGTTTTTTGTGCCAGCAAAAATGGGAGCTTTTGCGACCAAAGCGAAACTCGTTGAGCAGGCGAAAGCCTGCGACCAGACAAGGGAGCTATTCTCGAATAGATATAGGCCGCGAGTTTTGTTGTTTTTTGCGAAAGCAAAAACGCGAGCCTTTTGCGAGTGAAACAAAACTCGGTAAGCAGGCGGAAGCCTGCGACCAAAGGTGCTATCTTACAGTAGATAAAAGTTTTACTTACTAAGCATTAAATTGGCTTAAAGGACTTAGTTCTGAAATTCACATAGGACTAAGTCTTTTTTATTTTTGATCTGCTTCCGGCAATGGGAGTTTCAGAAGAAAAGCGCAGCTGGCTTAACAGATATCTTTAAAAAACCGTATCTTGATATAAAGCCTGATTTTTGCTTCTGATACAAGATACGGGTTTTATATTTTAAAATTCTTTTCTATATGGTGAACTGATTAATCTGGTCACCAATTTCGTTGATGGCTCCCTTAATCTGTTCGGAAATCTGTGTAAGGGAAGTCCAGGTTCCGTTAATTTTGTGGGCATTGGAATCCATTTCTGAAATAGTATTGTTTATACGTTCAGAGGAGGCCTGAAGTTTCTTGACGTCATCCAGAATCTGTTTGTTGCCTTCGCTCATCTTTACTGACGAATTCTTTACTTCTGTAGTTGTATCATTCATTGCGTGAAGGGCTGTAATAATCTGTTTGGAACCTTCATTCTGTTCTTCCATGGCTGATTTTATTTGACGTACCAGCTGGTCTGTTTCTTTGATTTTTGTTGAAACAGATGTAAAGGATTCGCTTGATTCCACTGAGGCTGCAACAACTTCTTCGATTGATTCTTGAATTTTAAGGAGCTGTTCTCCGATTGTGCGGGACTGGCTGCCTGAAGTTTCGCTTAACTTGCGGATTTCGTCTGCAACTACACTGAATCCTTTTCCGGCTTCTCCTGCATGGGCGGCTTCAATGGCTGCGTTCATTGCAAGAAGGTTTGTCTGTTCTGCTATGTTGGAAATTGCGGCATTTGCTTCCTGTAAAAGCTGGGACTGCTTTTCTATCTGTGTAATGCGTTCGTTTACGGCTTCCTGCTTTTTGTTGCCGTTTTGAGCGTCTTCATCCAGGATGTTAAAGGATTCTGCCATTTTTTCTATGCTGCTGTTGACGGAGGCAATATTGGAAATCATTTCTTCTACGGCTGAACTTGCCTGAGAAACTCCTTCTGCCTGACCTGCAATCATTTTTTCGAGTGACTGAATGCTGGCTGCAATCTGATTGACTGCTTCTGCTGTTTCTTCAACATCATTTCCCTGATTCTGAATCTGGCTGTTTACATCTGAGATGTTTTTCAGGATTGTTTGTATTGCTTCAGAGGTATCCTGCGTGCTGCTGTCAAGATTTGTACCTGCAGAAGAGAGAACGTTCTGGGATTTTATAAGGTCTCCTATGATTTTCTGCAGCTGTTCCGTAAAGGAATTGAATCCTTCTGAAATTTCTCCGATTTCATTTTTAAGATTGAAGTGGAGCCTGTTTGTTAAATCTGCATGTCCGCTGGAAATCTTTTTAAGGGCAATAGCAATGTGCTTGACGGGATGAGTAATTTTCACAGAGAGGAAAAGAGAACCGATTATTGCTACAAAAAGGGCTATTGAAGAAATTATGATTATGATTTTGAGGCTGTCTGTAAGTTCAGAGTAAAGTTCAGAAATGGGACCGAATGCTACAAGCTTCCATCCGCAGAGATTGGACATTTTTCTTGCGGCAAAATACTGTTCGCCGTTATTAAGGTTTAGGTATGGTTCATTGTCCGGTATCTGAGAATTAAGGCCGGAAAATCCTGTATCATCGTAGAAGTTGTCCTTAGCAACTTTATACGGGTCAGGATTAGTAACGTATTTTCCTTTTGAATCAATCATGTAGGCCTTGCAGCTTTCCGTAAGCTTGACTTCGTTTACCATGGCAACGACTTTATCCAGAAGAAGGTCTATTCCTATTACTCCGGCAAATTCACCCCTTTTGTTTTTAAAAGCTTTTGAAAGAGTTACGACAATGCCTTTTGACTGTTCATCAACATAAGGATTGGAAAAGACAATTGTTCCCATTGAATCGCGGGCATTTATATACCAGCTTCTGGTTGTCTCGTCAAAATCAGACGGTGCTCTCCAGTGAATGTTTGTAAAGGTAAAGCCGCCTTTGCAGGTCGGTAGTGCACTGGAAACATAAAGCATGGAGCAGTCGGTATCGTCGGCAGCCTGTGCAACAAGAAAGTCTTCAATAGAATCTCTTTCGTACTGTTCAAGGTTTTCTACATAGGAAGAAACGACTTCAATGGTGTGCTGTGCTTTAGAAAGAAAACTGTCAATCTGGTGGTTTACGTTTTCAACTTGAAGTTTAGAAATTGCTGTAATTTCTTTGTGGATTATTTTTTGCTGTGTAAGTGAAGCTGTGACTGCGAGAAAAACTATTAACAGCAATGTCAGAACTGTATGACTCAGAATAAGTTGGTAGCGGATTCGCATAAAAGGGAGACTCCTTAATTAAATCGATTTATATTTAATTAATTATAATTATGAAAATTTAAATTATCAAGAATTTATTTAACATTCGTTTTTTTGGTAAAACAGAAGAGTTTATTTTTTTATTCCTCAAAATCGAAAACGGGTATATCATCAGGTAAAAAAATCAAGAACTTTTGATACTTTTCAATCCATTCTCCGCTATCTACCCACATAGGAGATGTCAATAAGACATAAAACCATTTTCCAGCTTCATTATCCAGTATATCATTTTTCAAAACTTCCAAGCATCTTACCTTCATTCCGCCTTCATGATTTAAGGTTCTGTATTTTACCGCTGATGAATAATCTTTTTCTGTTCGTAAATCTATTTCGCCCATTATTCTGAATGAAGAAAATTCTTTTATTTGTGAATGGTCTGTTAAAGTGTTTCCATGGGCATATAATGCAATTGAGAAAATAAAACTCATGGATAAAAGAAAAAAGTTTCTTTTCATTGAAAAATACAAAAGCAGTGATTTTCCTTGCTTTGAATTTTTTTGGCGGAACTATTTGACAATCAGAAGAGATGCTGTTCTTCCGTCAGGCGTGTAGCATTTCTGTGGATTGGTGTTGTCCGGGAATGATGTGATTCCGGTATAGAATGCATATTCGTATTTTCCAGGTGGCAGTGGAAGCTCCAACTCGTAGAGACCTGGTGAAACTTCTGTCATCTGATAGATCCAGCTGTCCCAGTTTGTGAAGCTTCCGCCCACTCTTATCTGCTGTCCGGATTTTCCACGATAAACAAATCTTACTGTGTCTTTCTTGATGTTTTCTGTCATTGGAAGGATGTTTCTTGAAGCATCAACGTGTGAAAGTGTAAGGTTTGCATCCCTTGAGAAGATCTTGTTTTCATTTACTGGATCTGTTGTCCAAAGTCCGTCAATCACCAGCCTGTAGTTTACCGACAGAATGTTTTTTGGAAGCTTTAATATATAGAAGAGAAGTGATCCGGAGTCTTTGTATTCCATGTCTGTGAATTTCTTTATCTTGTATGAATGGATTGTCCTGAAGTTCTCGAAGTCAAAGGCAATTCCAACATGGCGTGCCGTGTGAGGTGCCGTGAAAATAACGTAATCTCCATCAAGATATGGGGCCCCGACTTCCTGGATTTCTGAAACAAGCTGTGAATAGTCCAGTTCTTCATCGCTTGGCAGAGTCTTGTCTTCCGCTGAAAATGCAGTTGAAACGCAAAGAATGGCTGCCAGGACGTAAATAAATCTTCTTTTCATATTATCTATTTCGGAATTTTCAATTCATAATTTAATAGAAGATTCCCAAAAAAATGCTTTTTACGCATTGATCAGACATGTGAATATTTATGCGAAGAACAAAAGAGATTGGTTTAAGATGCTTATATTCCCCTTAACTTGAAAAAAAATTATGCCGATATTGGAATTGATATAATATAACTTTGTGGAGTATAATTAAGAACCATGCCTGGATTAAAACAGCTGCAGCAATTCAATTCAGATATATTAAACCTCGGTGATGAATCAAAGCTTCGTGCTGCCCGTGGAGAGAAACCGGTATTGGTTCCTATTCCAAAAAATGTGCAGGATGTTGATGATTCGGAAGACTTTATTTCCGGACTTCCTGTAATTTCAGACGAAGAAATGGCTCAGGCCGAAGCTGCTGCCAAAGAACGCGAAAAAGAAGCAAATGATTTCTCTGATTTCATGGACAACGGCTCAGATGAAAGTGATGAGGCTTCAGAAAAGCCTGCTCAGGAAACTGCAGTTGTTCCAGACGTTTCAGACCTTCTTCCATCCACAGGAGACATGGATCTTGGTGATCTTGATTTAAGTGAATTTGAACCTCCACCACAGCCGGAACCTGAACCAGAACCTGAGGAAATAGCCATTGAAGACATGGATCTTGACTCTCTTCTTGCACCAGCTCCAAAACCTGAACCAGAGCCGGAGCCTGAACCGGAACCTCAGACTGTTGACATGGAAGCATCAGAAAGTATTCAGGATGATTTTTTTGATCAGGATTTTACACCCAGCCAGGATGTTTCGGCTTCAGTTCCAAAGTCAGAAGACAGCATAGGAACTTCATTTGATTCCTCACTTTTTGACATGCCTCAGGAAGAATCAGCTGATGAGGTTGAGGAAGCAGTTCCGGAGCTGGACACTGAATCTTTTGCATCAACATTTGGTCCTGGCTCAGCAGATGATTTGCCAACAGTTGATGATTTGCCTTCTGATTACTCTATGAATGATCTTCCTCCACTTGAGGATCTTTCCTTTGACATAGACGCAGATTCTACTCCTGCAGAAGAAATTCCAGAAATATCAGAAAATACAGAAATATCAGAAAATCCGCAAATATCAGAAACTGAATCTCTTGAACCAGAGACATTGTCTCAATCTGCTGATTTTAACCCTGAGTCTCAGGAATCGGAAACTTCTCTTGATGACCTGGATCTTCCTTCGTTTGATAATCCAAATTCGGATTTTGAAACTGATTCAGCTGCCCTGGACATGAATGATACTATTCCCAGTGAATTCAATGAAACCAGCGAAGCCGATTTGTCTAAGTCTGAAGAACTTCCATCCACAGACGAACTTAGCCTTGACCTGCCTTCACTTGATGACCAGGCTCCGGCAGCCACAGATGAACTTAGTCTTGACCTGCCTTCACTTGATGACCAGGCTCCGGCAGCCACAGATGAACTTAGCCTTGACCTGCCTTCACTTGATGACCAGGCTCCGGCAGCCACAGATGAACTCAGCCTTGACCTGCCTTCACTTGATGACCAGGCTCCGGCATCCACAGATGAACTCAGCCTTGACCTGCCTTCACTTGATGACCAGGCTCCGGCATCCACAGATGAACTTAGTCTTGACCTGCCTTCACTTGATGACCAGGCTCCGGCATCTACAGACGAACTTAGCCTTGACTTGCCTTCACTTGATGATGATTCAGCAGACATGGATTTTTCTGCAGAGGCTAGTGGAATCGGCGACCTTGATTTTTCTTCTGAGGCAGACAATTCAGATTCAGATTTTGCCCTCGGTGATGTTGACGGCGATGATTTTACAATTCCAGGATTTTCAGATACTGTTACGGCTAATCTTGATAAGAAACCTGTTGTTGAAACTCTGGACTTTAGTAAGGCTCAGGAACCGGCTGATGATGAATCAAACAAGCCTAAGAATACATTCACTGATAACGAATACAAGCGTTTCCTGAAAAATCTCAAGGATTATCCCCTTAACGTTCGAATTGCACTTGAAGATTTCGTAGTAAAGAACGAATTCACTGATGATGCAATTTTCGGTATTCTTGAAAAGGTTCTGCGTAAGGCTCCTGCAAGACAGGTTGCTTCAGAACTTGAAAAGCTTCTTGATATTCAGCTTGATGTTCCTCGTGATTTTGAAAAACGTTCAGTTGCTGAATATGAAGCATACAAAAAATCTGTTGAATATCAGCTTAAGAACAGAATCATTCCTGGTGCAATTCTTACTGGTGTTGCCGCAGTGCTTATTTTCTGCATTGTTACTCTTTCAAAGAAATTTATCTATGAACCTATTTGTGCTTCAATTCTTTACAATCAGGGATATGAACTTCTTGAAGACAATCAGTATGCTCAGTCAGAAGAAACTTTCAACGAGGCTCTTAATTACAAGCCTGTGAAAAAATGGTTCTTCAAGTATGCGGAAGGTTACAGGCGGCACAAGCAATATGACCGTGCAAGAATGATGTATCGTGCCATTGTCCAGCGCTATGACCATGACAAAAAGGGTGCTTTGGATTGGGCCGGAATGGAATGTTATGATCTCTACAACTATGAGGAAAGTGAACGACTCATTAAGCGTGAGGTTCTTGATTATTACATAAATGACCGTGACGCCGTTCTTCAGCTGGGTGATGTTTATCTTGAATGGGCAACTGACCGCGATCCGACAAAGTTTGAGCTTGCAAAAGAACAGTATGATCTTCTTGTTGAGCTTTATGGAACAGATGACCTCATTAATTCAAGACAGATGAGATATTTTATCCGCACAGATAACCTCAGAATGGTTCTTGGATACAAGGAAATGTTCATGTCAAAGGGCAGACATCTTGAGCCGCAGGATCGGATTGAGCTTTCTGAGTATATTCTCGACAAGCGCTATGGTGTTCTGCGTCCTGCTGAAAAGGAACTCCTTTCATCCATTGAAGATGTTCGTGCTCTTCTTGAAGGTGCAGTAAAGGCCGCTCCGGAAAATCCGGTTGCATTGTACAATATGGCACGCTACTTCGTTAACACAAACAACGGAAAGGGAGCAGCCCAGATGATGAAGTCTGCCATTGCTCAGTTTGAAAAGCAGACTCGCAGAAACAAGAGAGAAACTTACAAGTACATCAATGCATACAGGCTTCTTGGTGAGGAAATGGTTGAGGAAAGGGAATATATTACTGCAGAGGAACTCTACGGTAAGGGAATTTCAATTTTCGAAAAAGAAAACAGCACAAGTGGTTTTGAGAGCGATGAAAACACAGGCCATCTCTATTCTGATCTTGCTGATCTTGATTATTTTATCGCAGGTGACAATGATGCAGCTCTCAAGAACTATGTCAATGCTGTAAACAATAAGTATGACACTTCGTCTGTCAGATACAGAATTGGATATATCCAGTATGAAAACCACAATTATCCGGAAGCATTGGGTTCTTTCATCAAGAGCCAGGATACGTCAGGAAATGACACTCATCTTCTTCTTGCACTAGCAAACACTTTGAGCCTTTCAAGTGACAACCATGTTGCAGCCGGATATTATGAGCGTCTTTTGAGCCAGCTTGATTCAGACAGGCAGAAATATGCAGTTCTTCTTCCTCAGGTTCGCGAGGATCAGGCAGATATTGTTGAAACATACATGAAGGGATCCAACAATCTTGGTGTTACTCTTTCCCGCATTGCAAATCTCACTGGTAACAGCGAGTTGAATGCCCGTGCAATTGTTTGTCTCCAGGAAAGCTTGAGGGCTTGGGATGCACTTACAAGAAATCAGCAGACAATGATTCGTCTTGAAGGATCAAATCTTGCTGAGCAGAACATCAAGTACATTACTCATCCAACTTCAGATTATGAGCCGGAAATCTATACTCAGATTCCGAGAACTCTGTATGGTGAGAAAGGTCTTGAATGAGAAGAAGATTTTCTCTTGCAGGTAGAACCAGAGGAATAATTTCTCGCCAGAGAGTCCTTATGATTTTCAAGGAGGCTTTCAGAAAGGCGATACATCTTTGCTGTGCATTTGTTCCTTTTCTGCTGTCTGCAAACTATCCTGCAACCATGATTGTTCTTCTTGTCCTTTTGATCTTGTATTCAGTTTCTGAATTCATAAGGCTAAGGGGAATCCATGTTCCTGTCATTTCTACAATTACAGAAGCCGCTGCAAGAAAAAGAGATGAAAACCGCTTTGTTCTTGGTCCCGTAACTTTGGTGTGCGGAATTTTTCTTTGTGCTTTTATATGGAAATCATTGCCTGCCAAAATCGGAATATATGCCCTGGCTTTTGGTGATGGTCTTGCAAGCCTTTCCGGAAAAATGTTTGGAAGGGTTCATATTCCATTTACCGGTGGAAAAACTGTTGCCGGAAGCCTGACCTGCTTTACTGCAATTTTCATTTCCTGTTTCCTGGCATGTGTTGCAGGTGATTTTCCTGTAGGGGTTGATGTTTGTGCCGTGTCTCTGATTATTGCTTCAGTAGGCATGACAATAGAACTGCTTCCATTAAAAGATTTCGACAATATCCTGATTCCACTTGTACTCGGCGCTCTTTCTCAGTTTCTTTTGTGTCTCTGATTTCAATCATAATTTTCTTAGGCTGGAAAACATTTACCTTCACGCAATCTGTAAAAGATTTTTATATTTGAATTATTGTTTTGTCCGTGAGGAATTATTTTGAAGGTTTTCTAGTTCCAGGTATTTCTGATGTAATGGATTGACTTAAGATAGATCATGCATCCGGCAAGAAATACTATCAATCCTGCTGCAAGTGTAAAGACAGAGTCTGCTGAAGAAAGAATCAGGTGACCGAAAAAGAAGGCGAGAGCTCCAAGAGCTTTAGTGTAATTTGCCTTGATTCCGGTATTGTATCCTTCTATGAGCATTGAGACAAATGTCGTCATCATAATCAGAACTCGGGCTGTAATGAAAAATTTTCTAAGTCCCCACAAAACTGTGTTGCTTGTTGTTATTATTCCGGAATTGACCGGGTAAAAGAATGCGATAAGTGATGTAAGAACAAAAAGTAGTGCAAGGTTTCTTTCGGCATTCTGATTGTGTTCCTGTGCATGAAAAAGCTGTGCAAAGAACAGACTCAGTGGAAAAAGAAGTCTTGCTCCAATAATTATTTTCCCGATGTAAGCAAGAGATTTCGAGTAGGATTTCCAGAGTCCGTAATATGGAATATAGATTCGTACCGATTCCATCAGAAGGCTTGCAAGTATTCCAATGAAGAAAACAATTTCCAGTGATTGTGTTTTTTCAAAACCGCGGAAGACGGCCAGTGAAAGAAGTGGTGCCAGAAATGCAAGGACAAGTATGGCCACAATGGAAGTTGTAAAGCTGTAGGAAAAAATTCCACCAAGATTAAATTCGTATATTCTTATGGGTGACTGTGGCTGGAAAATTGTATCGTTGAAACTTGCCCAGACAAAAAGTCCCCCATGGATTAAAAATGATGCAATTGCGATGATTGAAAATATCAGGAGTGAACCGTTTCTTGTTTTGATTGTCATAGTATGGTTTAAACATATATCAGCACGAAATTTTAGTAAAGACTTTACCTGAAATACCGAAAATTCAAGTAAGGTTCTATTTTTGGGGAGGAACACATGAAAAAGGTTATTTTGGGTACACTTGCAGCTGTTTTGATGTCGGCTTCTGTTTTTGCAGGCGATGCAGCTTTTTTTGATGATATAGGTTTTTCTGATGATGGAAAGTACTATCTTTTTGGTCAGTACGGCAAACAGGACAAGACATATAAAGCCTGGGCAGAAATCTATACTGTTGATGTTGCTGCAAATGATTTTGTAAGAAATGAAATTTACAAGACAAAACCATCGGATGTGACTTCTGAAATTTCCGGAAAGGATGCATACGAAGAACTTAAGAAAAAATCAACATGGAAGACTTCAAAGTACAATGCAAAGCCAGCTTCGGTTAAGACATTGCTTTTCCTTCGTGAAAGCGAGAAGAAGCTTCCGACAGAAGAAATTGTTTTCAAGGATTTTGAGAATTCTTCTGCAGGAAATGAGGTATTCTATCATGTTCGTCTTGTGCCGGAATTTTTTGGATCAGGAAAGAACGTTAAGTCAAAGTTCTATATTAATGTTGTTCAGAAGAATCAGAATGGAGAAATTCTTTCGTCTATGAAGGTAGGAACTCCTGACTGCCAGAGAAAGGGCATTTCAGCATATCAGATTGACAAGATTTTCACTGATGCTTCAGGCAAAAGTCTAGTTTTCATTGTTCAGAAGACTCTTGAAGATGACAAGGGAACAAGCATCCGCTACATGGTTGAAACTGCAGTGCTTTCTACTGGAAGTGCAGTTAACGATGGAAAATAGTATTCAGGAATAATCACTTTATTCCATATAATTTATCACGGAATTAAATGACCGCTTCAGTATTCTGGAGCGGTTTTTTTGTTTTGAAATATACATTCATAGATTACTGGAAGACTTCATGTAGAAATACGGTAAGGAAGGCAGTGTCTGTCTATGCGGGAATAATTTCAATTTCGGTTGAAAATGTAATTGAATTAACGTATACTATTAAGTCCAGACAAGATTTTCCTTTTTGTTGTTAATGAAAGGGGATTTCTTTTAGCAAGTGGAGCAATCCACGGGGGTATTGTCCCTTGGGTGAATCTGGCCGACTCGGTTTCAGGTTCTTAATTATATATTATGAGGTTAAATTTATGATCCAGAGAGAAGAATGGAACGGATTTGAAGGACGCAAATGGCGCGAAGAAGTAAATGTTCGAGACTTCGTTCAGAACAACTACACACCTTATGATGGTGATCAGTCATTCCTTGCAGGTCCAACTGATGCAACAAAAAAGCTTTTCGATGAACTCCAGAAGTTGCAGAGAGCAGAATTCACAAAGAAGAGCGTTGGTCTTGATGGAAAGGAAAGAACCGGTGTTCTTGATATGGATACAGACATTGTTACTGGAATTACAGCACACAAGCCTGGATATATTAATGAATCAATGAAAGATCTCGAGCAGGTTGTTGGTCTCCAGACAGACAAGCCACTCAAGAGAGCTTTCATGCCTTTTGGTGGAATCAAGATGGCAGAGCAGTCTACACAGATGTACGGCTACGAGTCAAACAAGGAACTCCACAAGATTTTCACAGAATACCACAAGACTCACTCAGATGCAGTATTTGATGTATACACTCCAGAGATCCGCAAGGCTCGCTCAGCACACATCCTTACTGGTTTGCCTGATACATACGGACGAGGACGCATTGTAGGTGACTACCGCCGTGTTGCTTTGTATGGTATTGATTTCCTTATCGAACAGAAGATGAAGGACTTTGCAAACATTGGTGATGGAACAATGACAGACAATGTTATCCGTCTCCGTGAAGAAGTTGCAGAGCAGATTAAGTGCCTCAAGCAGATGAAGGAAATGGCTGCATCATACGGATTTGATATTTCTAAGCCTGCTAAGACAGCTAAGGAAGCATTCCAGTGGCTTTACTTCGGATATCTTGCTGCAATTAAGACTCAGAATGGTGCTGCTATGTCTGTTGGTCGTATCTCAACATTCCTTGACATCTATGTTGAACGTGATATCAAGAATGGAGTTCTCACAGAATCTCAGGCACAGGAACTTGTTGACCACATGGTTATGAAGTTCCGCATGGTACGCTTTGCTCGTATCGAAGCTTACAATCAGCTCTTCTCTGGTGACCCAATATGGGCAACTCTCGAAGTTGGTGGACTTGGACAGGATGGACGCTCAATGGTAACAAAGAACGACTTCCGCTTCCTCCATACACTCGAAAACATGTCACCTTCTCCAGAGCCAAACCTTACAGTTCTCTACTCTAAGAGACTTCCAAAGACATTCCGCAAGTATGCATCTTTCATCTCTGTAACAACATCTTCTATTCAGTACGAAAACGATGATGTAATGCGCCCAATCTGGGGAGATGACTACTCAATCTGTTGTTGTGTTTCTGCTACACAGACTGGAAAGGAAATGCAGTTCTTCGGTGCTCGTGCTAACCTTGCAAAGGCTCTTCTTTACGCTATCAACGGTGGAAAGGACGAAGACGCTGGACTTACACCAGGTGTTCAGGTTGGACCAGAGATCGAACCAATCACTTCAGAATATCTTGATTACAACGAAGTTATGCACAAGTATGACATCATGCTTGAATGGCTTGCTGACTTGTATGTTAATACTCTTAACCTTATCCACTACATGCACGATAAGTACTACTATGAAGCAGCTGAGCTTGCTCTCATTGATACAGACGTTCGCCGCACATTTGCAACTGGTATTGCCGGATTCTCACATGTTGTAGACTCTCTCTCAGCAATCAAGTATGCAAAGGTAAAGGTTGTTCGTGGTGATGTAGAAGTTAAGAACAAGAAGACTGGTGAAGTTGTTAAGGTTATCAAGAATATGGCTAAGGACTTCATCGTTGAAGGTGACTTCCCACGTTATGGTAACGATGATGACCGTGCAGATGATATCGCTATCTGGCTTCTCAAGACATTCATGGAGAAGATCAAGAAGCACCACACATATCGTGATGCTGAACCAACAACATCTATCCTTACAATTACTTCTAACGTTGTTTACGGTAAGGCAACTGGTGCTCTTCCAAACGGACGTCCAGCTGGTGCTCCATTCTCTCCTGGAGCTAACCCTGCTTACGGTGCTGAAAAGAGTGGTCTTATTGCTTCTCTTAACTCTGTTGCAAAGGTTCCTTATGAGTACGCACTCGATGGTATTTCTAACACACAGACAATGAACCCAGCTTCTCTTGGTCACTCAGACGAAGAAAGAGCTGAAAAGCTTGTTTCAATCCTTGACGGATACTTCTCTCAGGGAGCACATCACCTTAACGTTAACGTATTTGGTGTTGACAAGCTTAAGGATTGTCAGGCACATCCTGATAAGCCTGAATATGCTAACTTTACTGTTCGTGTTTCTGGTTATGCAGTTCGCTTCATTAACCTCACAAAGGAACAGCAGGACGACGTTATTGCTCGTACTTGTCACGAACAGATGTAAGCTTGAGTCTATTGTGAATGATTTTATGATGGATTAGCAGACATTGACTAAGCCGGTAGGATTTCCTGCCGGCTTTTTTTTAGGGCTCGTGAGCCCGTGAAAATACGAAGCGAAGCTGAGTGTTTTCAC
>JAEDCT010000004.1 GCA_016294035.1 Treponema sp.
CGATGATACTGCTGAAAGCGGGAAAGTAGGAAGCTGCCGGCTTTTTTATTTTAAATGTTTTTCTTTTTTTTCAATCAATAAAAATCTTTCAGTTTAATATTTATTGCTATTTTGCAGTTCTGAAATTTTATGAAATTCTTTTTAGACAGTTTTATTTGATAGAAATCGGTTTACAATATAGCTTACAGTTTCTAAATCATAAGATGAAAGTTTGCTTAAATCGTTTACAAGGTGGATAAGCTTTGCATGGCAAGAAGATTCTGGGATTTTGTCTGGTTTTCCTGTAACAAGGTAGCGCACAGAAACTCCTAGAACATCAGCGATTTTTACTGCAAGCTCTGCGTTTGGAACATTTCCGTTGTTTATTCCAAGCGAAATTCCGCTTACTGCGAATCCAGCTCTTGCCGCAAGTTCTTTGCGTGAAATATTTTGATACTGAAGCTCATTTTCCACATTTTGCCAGAAAGACATAGAAACAATATATCAAAATCTTAAATATTGTACTGTTTTTTTGTATAATTTTGACTTTAAATCATTTGAATGTAAAAATATTAATAACTTTAGGCTAAAGGAATTAAAATTTTCAACATTCTCAAGGAGATTTCTTATGAAAAAATTCTGCGATTTTTGTGCAAAAGCGGCACTTTTATGTCTTTTGGCAGTTTTTATGTCTTGCTCTAACGGCGGAAGTTAAAGTTCAGATTATTTTGATTTTAATTCAGAAAACGAAGTCTTAATTCAGGCTGAAAAAAGTAAATCCGCAGATGGCGGCGTTCTTTTAAAAATTTCAAATCTTCCAAAAGTAGAAAACACTGTAAGGATTTTGTATGAAGATGGAAGTGATGATATGATTTATCACAATGGAAATGCTTCTGATGACTATGAGCTCGAGTATCCTTTTGTTGAGGCGGGCAAACTTATAAATTTTATGTTGTAACAAAAGTCAATGGCAATGAAATTCATTCCAGTAAGGCTGCTATAGTTCCAGATTCCGGCGTGGGAGAATTCCGGCTAAAAGAGCCTATAAAAGTTGATTATTCTGATAATTGCATAAAAGTTACAAGAGGAGAATTTAAAGGTCAAATTGAAAGCAAATTCAGTCCTAAATGTGTAATTCAATTATTTGGAGACGCAGAATGGAATGAATATTTGGGAGAATATGAAACTGATAATTTGGATTTGAGCAAAGTATATGGCATTAGTCAAAAAGATGTTTACTACTATATTTTGTATTCAATCAATTATAACAATAAAATGATTCGTAGCTATTATAATTGCGTATACAATGGATGTGTAAAAGTTGATACAAGCGGGGTAACGTATAAATATGCGTATGACAGTTCTGCTTGCAGTTATTATGATGGTGAAACTTTAGGAAATGGATGGAGCATTGAAAGAGGAGTAATCCCAAATGGTATGAATCCACAATCTAGTCGACAAAGTGTAAATGGCATTAGTTTTTCTATTTCTAAAAATGTAATGAGAGAATACGACGGCCTTGGATACTCAACAAAAAGTGTAAAATTCAAAAAAAATTTTAGTGGTTATACTTCTGTTAAGTCCATAAAAGCCAAAGTGAAAGGAAAATCAGGCAACTGGTTTGAAATGGGAATTTATTTTCAATATCCTGATGACACAATGTATGGATGGAGTTTTCAGAAAATCTGCATAGGAAGTGAAACAGAATTTGAAATTACACCTTATGCTTCTGGAATAAAAAATCTGCAAGTTTTCTTTGAGCCGTTGGATGCAGGAACTTATGAAGTTTCTGATATTCAAATAGAATAAAATAAGAACTCAATAAGTGAACAATGTTTTTCCCGGGGAATTTTCCTCGGGATTTTTTTTGGTGAATAAAAATTCATTACAAATTTGCTGCGGATAATTTCTTCTTCGTAAATTATTAAATTGGTGTAAAAAAAACAAACCCCGACAAACTGCCGGGGTTCGAAATAAAGGAGTTCTATGAAGAAGGCTTTGCATTTACCAACCTTCACTAAAATAAACTTCCTTATTGCAAAAAGGTTACAAAAAATCCGAAAAATTATTTAGAAATTTTGAATTTATTTGTTGTTGTGGTGTGTCCTTCATTGTAAACATCGAACCAAAATTCCTTTTTGTTTGTTGTATCCAGTTCCTTATAGAATTCAGCAATGTTTTTTACTGGTTTATCGTTTACAGCCGTGATAATATCCCCATTTTGAAGTCTAAGGGCTGCAGCAGGCGTCTTTTCCTGAACACCTGATACTACTACTCCCTGAATCTTTTTGTTTTCAATATTGAGTTTCTTGCGAGAATCATCATTGAGAAGACTGGCGATGAATCCAGGCCAAAGCTTTAAGTTGTCAGAAGTTATTTCTTCGGATCTTTCCTCAATTTTTACCGTGATCTCTTTCTTTTCCTTGCCTCTGAGAATCTTGAATTTTGCAGTTTTGCCGGCTCTGATTCCGGAAATCTGCCTTACAAGCTGATCAACTGATTTGATTTCTTTTCCATCAAGCTCAATAATATAGTCTCCTGGTTGTATTCCGCTTTTTATTGCAGGACTTCCGAGGAAAACCTGGCAGGCAAGGGCTCCTGACTGATTTTTGTCAATTCCAAGTTCAGTCTTGTACTCGTCGGTAACTTCAACCAGGCTTACACCTAGCCAACCATAGGCTATTTTTCCATTGCTGATGAACTGGTCAATTGCTGTTTTTATGTTGTTGATAGGAATTGAGAATCCCAATCCCTGAGAACCACCTGATCGTGATGCAATCCAGGTGTTGATTCCGATTACTTCGCCATATATGTTTACCAATGGACCTCCAGAGTTTCCCTGGTTGATTGCCGCATCTGTCTGGATGAAGTCGCTGATGGATCCGATTTGCCTTCCGGAACGTCCTGTTGCACTGACAATTCCCTGTGTGACAGAGGCGAAGTATCCGAGAGGGCTTCCAAGTGCAAGGACAATATCGCCCTGCTGAACAACATCAGAATCACCAAGCTTTGAAATTACGATTGACTGATCATTGGATTCAAATGAAACGAGTGCAATATCAATCCTTTCATCTCCACCGACTAATTTTCCTTCGAATTCACGTTCATCATTCAGCTTAACCTTGATTTTTGATGCTTTTCCTGCAACGTGAAAGTTTGTTAGTGCATAGATAGTGTTTCCAGTTCTCTTGACGATAACACCACTTCCGAGTCCTGTTTCTTCGTATTCTCTTGTTCCTTCTTCGTTTTCAGGCATTCCAAAGAAAGGAAATCCTTTGAAGAAGTTGTTCACTGGAACTTTTCTTGTTTCTGTAACATCAATTTCAACGACAGATGGCAAAACATTTGAGCTGATTGACCTGAATGTATTTTGCAATGACTGGGTCACGGCGAGAGAGTCTGTTGGAATTGGTTTTGGCTGAGCGGACTGAGTCTGAGACTGGGATTCCTGGGCAAAAGCCATGGAACCTGATGTCTTGTTCATGTTGCATGAGAGGGCAAGAATTCCCATGGCAATTGTAAATGCTCCGATGGAGTAGAATATGTTCTTATGTGTTTTTTTCATATAATACCTCTATATATAAAATAATAAAATATGATAACAGTTACAAGTTAATTGAAACTTTTTGTTTTCTCTTCGGGGGTGGGAAAATTAGATTTCGTTAATCATCAGCGAAAAATTGACTCTTGAAATATTAATGTACGGTTCTGAAAATTCGGAATCCAATGTAGTCAACGGCAGTATTAAAACTCATGGGGTAAGGCGTATAGTCTATTGCCAGGGCATAGTCATTGGCTCCGTAGCTGCCGCCTTTTGCTGTGACATTTGTTGTTGACAAATAGCATAATTCCCAGACGTTTCCGCTCATGTCAAAGATTCCCCATGAGTTTGGCAGTTTTGTTCCGCATTCATTGGTTTTTGACTGACCATATACAGCAACATCATCGCAGTTGTTTGATCCGGCATACTTGAATTTTGTGCCAGCCTTTGCAACCATTTTCCATTCAGAAACTGTCGGGAGCCTGTATCCATTTGAATCAGCATTCATGTAAAGTTCAGCCATTGCCTGATTTGAATCCCTGTATTCTGTTGAGAAGCTGGAATCAGTGTAGAATGCAGGACTAAGACCGCTTTTTCTGCTGTATGCATTTAGCCAGACTGCAGCATCCATGTAGGTGATAGTTGTGACCGGCATGTATTTTCTTTTTGATGGCTGAAATGACCATTGGTAGCTTCCTTCATTACCCGGATTCTTAAAACTATAGCCGTTTTTTGCTGCCCATTCTCTAACTTCATGCCAAAGTTCATATGTTGTTTCGTAGGTATTCACTTCAATGCCTGGTGCTGGAATGGTTAAGCTTAATGATTGTATTGTATGAGTTTTTGTTCCAATAAGTTCCTTAATGTCGCTGGTCATGTCCGAGCATGAAATTGTTAATATGCCCGGAATAAGAAAAACTGAAAGTATTCTGATGGTATTTCTGAGTTTCATTTATTTGCCTGTCCCTGGAAGAATGTGGATTGAGGCTCCGCAGTTTATCCCCAGAAAGTAGTTTCTGTTGCTTTCCTCGAATTGAATTGTCAACGGAATCCCAGCCTTCCATTTTGCGTCGAAGTTATTGTTCTTGAAAAAGGATCTTGTCACGGAAAATTCGGACCTGAAAAGAAAGTCCGTGTACCATCTGTCAATTTCAATATCCCTGATGTTGATGGCCTTAAGTTTTGTTAGTCCCAAGCCCACTCCTGTATCAAGACATAGAATAAAGGGAATGTCGTTTTTTGAATTGACTGGATATGTTGCCTGGATTGATTGGATAATTTGCGTTCCCCAGAAATCTGAAATTTCATCGCGGTCATTCAAATTTTTTTTGATGCCGATGCGGGTTGCAGATCCAAATTCAAGTGGAGTCAGAAATTGATACATGAATTTTCTTTCAATAACTAAATTTGTCTGAATTTGATATTCTGAGAAATCCACGATTGGACCAAAGGACTTGTCTACTTCAGTTTCAAGAATTGCCTTGTAATTGGAAATGGCGTTTCTTGCCGAGTTGTCCATGGCATGAATGGAGTTTGCGAGAAGTATAATAAGAAGTATGATTGATGAACTTTTTTTCATGATATTGCTTATTGATAATGAGAAAGTCTTTTTTCAGGAAAAGGAATAAATCCCAGGTCTCAAAAACAAAAACCTGGGACTATTGTTTTTATTTGACTACGATGTTAACAAGTTTTCCTGGAACTATGATTTTCTTTACGATTTCATGTCCGTCGATGAATTTCTTTGCTGCTTCATTTTCAAGAGCCATTTTTTCAAGAAGTTCCTTGTCGCTTGCCTTGTCTGCATCAATCTCAAAACTTCCACGAACTTTTCCGTTTACGCTGAGCATAATCTTTACTGAGTCTTCCTTGCAGTATTCTTCGCTGAAGGTTGTCCATGGTTCGTATGCAATAGACTTGTTGTGTCCGAGTTTTTCCCAGAGTTCTTCTCCGATGTGAGGAGCATAAACAGAAAGCATTTTTACAAAACCTTCCCACATTGCTCTAGGAAGAGAGTCGAACTTTGATGCTTCATTGATGAAAATCATCATCTGAGAAATTGCCGTGTTGAAGTTGAGGGTATCTGTGTCCTCAGTTACTTTCTTTACGGTTTTTGCATAAGTTTTTCTGAGATCAGCCAAAGCTTTATCTTCAATTTTTAATGTAATGTCAGTTTCGTTGATTCCTTTTTCACCAACGGCCCAAACTTTTTCCAGGAAGCGGTTGATACCAACGAGGCCCTGTGTGTTCCATGGCTTTGAAACAGTAAGTGGACCCATGAACATTTCGTACATGCGGACAGAGTCAGCACCGTACTGGTCGATCATTTCGTCAGGGTTAACAACATTCTTCAAAGACTTTGACATCTTGGCGATGATCTGTTCAACTTCTTCGCCGGTTGCCTTTTCAATGTACTTGCCGTCCTTTTCTTCAACTTCGTCAGTTGGAACAAGAGTCTTGTTCTTGCGCTGGAAAGCAAATGAAGTTATGAGACCCTGGTTGATGAGGTGCTGGAACGGTTCCTTTGTGGAAACTAGTCCGCAGTCATAAAGAACCTTGTGCCAGAATCTTGCGTAAAGAAGGTGGAGAACTGCGTGCTCGGCACCACCGACGTAAAGATCAACAGGCATCCAGTAGTTTTCAGCTTCCTTTGAACAGAAAGCATTGTTGTTTTTAGGATCAAGGTAGCGCAGGTAATACCAGCAGCTTCCCCCCCACTGAGGCATTGTGTTTGTTTCGCGCTTTGCATCTTTTCCGCACTTAGGGCACTTGCAGTTGACCCAGGAATCGATGGCAGCAAGAGGAGATTCACCTGTACCTGTAGGCTGATAAGACTTAACATCCGGGAGCTTAACAGGAAGTTCGCTTTCAGGAACTGCAACTGTACCGCAGCAAGGGCAGTGTACCAAAGGAATTGGTTCACCCCAGTAGCGCTGGCGGCTGAAAATCCAGTCGCGGAGCTTGTAGTTTACTGTAGCCTTGCCGATTTTCTTTTCTTCAAGGAATTCAATCATCTTTGCGATGGCATCCTTTTTGTTGAGACCGTCTAAGAATCCTGAATTAACGTGGATTCCGTCCTGAGTCCAAGCCTGTGTCTGAACATCAACTTCGCTCTTGAGAACTTCAATGATTGGAAGATTGAACTTCTTTGCAAATTCCCAGTCGCGGTCGTCGTGGGCTGGAACAGCCATGATTGCACCGGTTCCATAAGAAATGAGAACATAGTCTGCAATCCAGATTGGAATTTTCTTTCCATTAACAGGGTTGATTGCATAGCTTCCTGAGAATACACCGGTCTTGTCCTTTGCAAGGTCTGTACGCTGAAGGTCAGATTTCTTTGCGGCTTCTTCAATGTATTTTTCAACTGCATCCTTCTGTTCAGCTGTCGTGATTTTCTTTACTGCAGGATGCTCTGGAGCAACTACCATATATGTTGCACCGTAAAGTGTATCACAGCGTGTTGTATAGACTGTAAGCTTTTCTCCATTATGACCGTCGATTTCAAAATCAACTTCAGCACCGAATGACTTACCGATCCAGTTGCGCTGCATAGCCTTTACGCTGTCCGGCCAGTCAAGGGTATCAAGGTCTTCAAGAAGGCGTTCTGCATATTCAGTGATTTTCAAAATCCACTGGCGTATTGTCTTGTGTGTAACAACTGCACCACAGCGTTCGCATTTTCCTTCCTTAACTTCTTCGTTGGCAAGACCTGTAAGACATGAAGGACACCAGTTGATTGGAGTTTCTGCTTCGTATGCAAGTCCCTTTTCGTAGAGCTTGAGGAAAATCCACTGAGTCCACTTGTAGTAATCTGGTTCACATGTAGAAACGCAGCGGTCCCAGTCATAGGAAAAACCGAGGGCCTTGATCTGGCGTGTAAAGTTTTCGATGTTTGCGTTAGTTGTGATTGAAGGATGTGTACCAGTCTTGATGGCGTAGTTTTCTGCAGGAAGACCAAAAGCATCGTATCCCATTGGATGAAGAACATTGTAGCCCTTCATGCGAAGGTAGCGGCAGTAAATGTCTGTTGCAGTGTAGCCTTCCGGATGTCCTACATGAAGACCTGCTCCCGATGGATAAGGGAACATGTCCAGAACATAGCGTCTCTTGTCTGCCGGAAATTTCTCATCTTCTGTTACACGGAATGTCTTGTTCGTATCCCAGTAATTCTGCCATTTAGGTTCAATGTTTTTGAATGGGTATGCCATTTTTTATAACTCCTAAAAAAATAATTTGGTGGCAGAATTACTGCCACATATAGTTTAGCGACATGGATGTCGCGTTAATTACCAAAACAAAAAGTACTGTCGAGTTTATGCAAGGCAAAAACTCGAGGAATAAAAATTACAGGAGGTAATTTTTATGCCCCACTTCGGTTCAATGTTTTTGAATGGGTATGCCATATATTTTCTCATGAACCTTAATTTGTTGAATTATATATAGAATATTTTGCGCAATATTATAGTGATTTTTATCTACTTTAACAATTGAAAGAACTGTAAATTACTTTGTTTTTTTATTCTTAACGCAAGAGCGCGGGCACGAAAAAACGGACAAGAATCCGAGATTGATTGATGAATTCTAGTTCCGTTTTTAGAAACAGCAATGATGTTCAGATATAACTGATTATGGAATAGCAGGAACAGACCTTGGGCTGATTATTTTATTGACAATAAAACGAAATAATGCAATATTTAATATATGAGCAATTGTTCATATATTAAATATTTTGTGGAGCCTGATATGAAAAAGAAATATGCAGTTGAAGTTGATTGTGCTAACTGTGCAGCAAAAATGGAAGAAGCGGCAAAAAAAACTGAAGGCGTAAAAGATTGTGTTGTTAATTTCATGACGCTGAAGATGGAAGTTGAATTCGAAGATGGCGCAGATGAAAAATCAGTCATGAAAATGGTTGAGAAAAACTGCAAGAAAGTAGAAGATGATTGCGAGATATTCTATGACTAAAAAGCAGAAAAAAATGCTGGCACGAATAATTTTATCTATTATTACTCTGGCCGGATGTGTTTTGGTCCTGGATAATAATTTCAACTTGGCAGAAAGGGCGGGCATTTCCTGGATAATGGTTCCATTGTTTCTGGTGTCTTATTTGATTGCCGGGTATGATATTCTTAAAAAAGCAATTAAGGGAATATTCAGGGGGAGGCTGTTCGATGAAAACTTTTTAATGGCAACTGCAACTGTGGGGGCTTTTGTTTTGGGCGAGTATCTTGAAGGTGTTGCCGTTATGGTTTTCTATCAGATTGGTGAACTGTTCCAGGGAATTGCAGTAGGTAAAAGCCGAAGGAATATTTCAGACTTGATGGATATTCGTCCTGAACATGCCAATCTTGAAATCGATGGTTCTTTAAGCAGGGTTAATCCTGATTCTGTTCCTGCAGGTTCTGTTATTCTTGTAAAGAGTGGTGAAAGAATCCCTCTTGATGGCATTGTTGTTGAAGGTTCATCCCTCCTGGATACAAAGGCATTGACTGGTGAAAGCATTCCCCGAAAAGTATCAGTTAATGATGAAGTAATGAGTGGATGCGTGAATCTTTCAGGTGTGCTTAGAATAAGAACATCAAGGGAATTCGGTGAGTCTGCAGTTTCCAGAATTCTTGACCTGGTGGAAAATGCCTCGTCAAAAAAATCCAGGGCAGAAAACTTCATTACACGTTTTGCAAAGTACTATACTCCACTGGTTTGCATTGGTGCCCTTGTAGTTGCTGTGGTGCCTCCTTTATTTGTGAGCCTTGTTTATGGCCAGAATCTTGACTTTATTAAATGGATTTACAGGGCTTTGTCTTTCCTTGTCATTAGTTGTCCTTGTGCCCTTGTTGTCAGCATTCCACTTTCTTTTTTTGCCGGTATTGGTAAGGCAAGCAGTGAAGGCATTCTTGTTAAGGGTGCAAGTTATCTTGAACTTTTGAGCTCTGTGAAGACTGTTGTTTTTGACAAGACTGGAACTTTAACAAAGGGATCTTTCTGTGTAACTGAAATTAATCCCGTTGAAATGGATCGTCATGAGCTTTTGAGTATTTGTGCCCACATGGAAATTTATTCTGATCATCCGGTTGCAGTTAGCATACGAAATGAATATGAAAAGGATCTTGATGCTGGAAGAGTAAGTCAGGTTGAGGAAGTGTCCGGCCATGGTATCAGGGGATTTCTTGATGGCAAAAAAATTCTTGCAGGTAATTCAAAGCTTATGGAGTCTGAGCAGGTTGATTTTTCTAAATGTGAGGACAAGCTGGGAACAATTATATATGTGAGCGTTGATTCCAAATATGCTGGATATATTATAGTTTCAGATCAGATTAAGGATGATTCACGAAGGGCTGTTCAGGAGTTGAAAAAAATCGGCATTACAAGAACTGTCATGCTTACTGGAGACTTGAAAAAATCAGCAGAAATTGTTGCTCGGGAAATTGGTGTGGATGAATTTTATGCAGAACTTTTGCCGCAGGATAAGGTTTCAAAACTCGAAGAAATTTTCATGAATAAATATCCAAAAACTTCAGTTGCCTTTGTTGGTGACGGAATTAATGATGCACCTGTTCTATCACGAAGTGATGTTGGAATCTCTATGGGCGCTCTTGGAAGTGATGCGGCCATTGAGGCAAGTGACATAGTGCTGATGGATGATAATCCTTTGTGCATAAGCAAGGCTGTTGGCATTTCAAGAAAGTGTATGGCCATAGTACATGAAAACATTGTGTTTGCAATCGGAATTAAACTGTTGTGTCTTGTTCTTGGTGCCCTTGGTTTTTCGGGAATGTGGTTTGCGATTTTTGCAGATGTTGGTGTAATGGTTCTTGCAGTACTTAATGCAATTCGTGTACTCTTTTGATATAGGAAATAAACATGAGTTTTCTCCTGAAAAGGGAGATGCTGTCTGGACATGAGATGAATAGTATTGAAATTGATGAAAAAAATGAATGCTGTGATGAGCTTGAGATTCATGAGGATCTTCTGAAAATTGTGCAGAAAAAACTGCCTCCACTTGAAGAACTTGATGGACTTGCAGAATTGTTTAAGATTTTTGGTGAAGTGAGTCGTATCAGAATTCTGTACGTGCTGTTTGAGTGTGAGGTTTGTGTCTGTGATCTTGCACGAGCCCTTGATATGACACAATCTGCAGTTTCCCATCAGCTTAAGATATTGAAGCAGTCAAAGCTTATTAAAAGCAGAAGAGAAGGAAAGTCGATTTTTTATTCACTTGCAGATGATCACGTTAGAACAATCATTGCCCAGGGAATGGACCATGTTTGTGAGTAGTTGGATAGTTTTCCAAAAGAAAAGCCCTTCGGATGATTGTTTTTTTTCGAAGGGCTTTTCTTATGCAGTAAAATCTGTCAGTTTAGTTGATGCGGATTTTTTCCCATGCATTCCAGTAGTCTGAAAGCTTGTCTCCCAAGTCATATTTGAGCTCGCAGTTTTCCAGTGCACTTGCAGGATAAAGCGGCTTTGTTGTCATGAATTTTTCAGCTTCCATGTTTACATAGCAGGGGAACTCAAAATAATCAAGGAACTTTGCATAGTTTTCTGGTCTGTGAATAAAGTTAATGAACTGTGTTGCAAGTTCAACATTCTGTGAATCCTTGAGAATTCCCATGCTGTCCAGGTAAGATGGTCCGCCGTTTTCAGGAATGAAGAAGTCAACTTCATTGTCCCACTGTTCTGGAGTAACTTCTCCACGAATTACTTCAACATATCCCTGGCAAAGCCAGAGGTTTCCCTGTGCAAAATCCTTTCCGAATCCTTCTGCATCAAAGTTGAAAATGTTAGGCACCCAGTTTGCTGAAATGTGATCCACAGCCTTGTTGAGTTCTGATTCGTCCTTTGTGTTAACGCTGTATCCAAGATATTTGAGTGAGTCACCGATTACTTCACGGTAGTCATTCATCATTGAAGAGTGTCCCTTGAACTGTGGGTCAGCAAAAATGTTCCAGGTTCTTTCATAGCTTCCTGCTGGAACTTTTGTCTTGTTTACAGAAATTCCTGCTGCACCGAAATAGTATGGAACGAAGTATTTCATTTCTGAATCATATATGGCCTTTTCAAGAACCTTAGGATTGATCTTGCTTTTGTTAGTGAACAATTCCTGGTTGATTGGCTGAACCATGTCTTTTGCAATCATGATTGATGCATAGTCCTGAGATGGAACAACAATGTCAAAGCTTTTAGAACCACCATTAATGAGCTTGTTGAACATTGTCTCGTTGGAATCGTATTCTGTTACGATAACCTGGCAATTGTATTCCTGTTCAAATGCCTTTACTACTTCTGTTGGTGTGTAGTAAGTCCAGGTAAATACGTTCAATGTCTTCTTCGATTCACATGAAGTAAGACCCAATGCTGCTGCAATAACCAGTGCAGCTGCAGAAATTTTAGAGGCGATTTTCATACGCTTAACCTCCAAAAATTAATACCCACTCACAAGAGTGTTTTTTTTGTTATTGCACCTTCAGTCTGAAAAAAACAGTTTCTGAAGATGACTTCGCCTGCATTGGTTTACAGGCGTCTTTTTCCGTTGATTGTATATTGCCCTAGTGTGATGCAGCAAATCCCTTCAGGCTTTTTCTCAACAGGTATGCCAGAAGACAGATTCCCATAATGAGGATGAATGAAAATGCATTAATTACCGGGCTGACACCATGTCGAGTCTGGTTAAGGACATAAATTGGAAGAGTAACAACATTTCCGTTAACGAGAGATGTGATTACGAAATCTTCTATGGAAAGAGTAATGCTCATCATGAATCCGCTGATAATACCAGGCATGAGGGCAGGAATTATTACTTTTGTCAGAGTTTGAGATTCAGTTGCTCCCAGGTCGTGGCTTGCTTCGATAATTGCATAGTCAAATTCATCAATGCGTGCACTTACCATAAGATAAACAAATGGAAGACAGAAAGTTGTGTGGGCAATAATGATTGTTGCAAGTCCCATGTTCATTCCAAGACCACTCAGGAAAATGAGAAGTGAAACACCCATGATAACTTCAGGCAAAACCATAGGCAAAAAACTGATTGTCGTGATGTACTGCTTTCCTGTGAATTTGTACCACTTGTTTCCGATTGCTGCCAGTGATCCAAGAACTGTTGCAATGATTGCACTGGCTACTGCTACAATTGCACTGTAAAGAAGTGAAAGCCACAATGCGTTTGATCTGAAAAAAAGCTGTTCGTACCAGACAAAAGAAAATTTTGTGAATTCAGATCCCTTGGAATCATTGAATGAATAGCAGATGATTACCAAAAGCGGGATAAAAAGAAACGCAATGGTCAGTGCAAGCATTATCTTTGAAAAACTGAATATGCTCTGCTTTCTTTTCCAGGCTCTCTTTGCATGCCTGTTGTTTTCGTTATTGCTGGAGGAAGCCTTATTGAAAAAGGCCATGATTACGGAAACCAAAAAATCCATTTGTGTTCTCCCATAAAAAGTCAAGGAGGAAATATCAATTTCCGATTTGACTTTTTAAGCACATTCGCAATGAAATGAGAATGTGCAGTTGATAAAAAAGTTTGCAACGCAAACTTTAGGTAAGATAAAGCCGCGCTATTTTAGCGGTTTTATCTTACACCTCCTTTCAGAATCTAGTCTTTTTACATTTTTTTGAGTTTAGCCTCTTTGTTTTCTGATGCAATCATCAGGAGAATTGCAGCCATACTTACAAGGGTGAGGATAACACTGAATGCTGAAGCCAGCGGAAGATTTCGCGACGTGGTAGATGCTTCGTAGATTGTCTGTCCCAGCATGCGGGTCTCTTTCGAACCGACCAGAAGAGGAACCGTATAATTTCCGAATATTGGAATGAATGTGAAAATAAGTGAGCTTATGATTCCGCTTCGGATTCCAGGCAAAAGAATTCTGAACATTGATCCTGGTTTTGTTGCACCAAGATCACGCGCTGCCTCAAGAAGAGTGAAATCAAATCTGTCAACTGCCGTGAATATTGGAAGAATTGCATAAGGCAGGAACATGTAGATGTTTACCAGAATGATTGTCCAGTTTGAACCAATAAATTTTTTAGGGCTTACTGAAAATATTGCAAGAATTGAATTGATGAATCCCTGCTCACCAAGAATTGTTTTCCATGCAAAAATTCGAATCAGTGAATTTGTGAGGAATGGAATTATGATGAGAATTAGGAACAATGTCTGTCTCTTGCTTCTTGCCATGGCATATCCGCATGGTATTGCAATAATTATGCAGGCAAGAGTTGCAATGGCTGCAGTCCACAGAGTTCTCCACAAAAGGGGAATGTAGAGAAACTTTCCGTCAATCTGGGCAAATATTGATTTGTAAGCATCCAGAGAGAATTCCCATTTGATGCCGCCAAAAATATCTTTTGCGCAGAATGAGTACATGATGATTATTACTATTGGAATAATGAAGAATGCAGAAAACCATCCACCCATTGGCCATGAATATGCTGGTCCTGGATTTGGCTTTTTGCATCCTTTTTCCGACTTGCTGTTCTTGTTGAAACTAACCATATGGCTTACTCTTTTTCCAGTTATTTGTTGATGTCTTCAACAATGTAGCCGTCTTCAGCAGACCATGAAATATAGACTGTGTCCTTCCACTGAATTTCCGGGCCATCATCCAGGTAGTTCTGGTGCTGCTTGAATACCTTTACAATTGTTCCTGTCTTTTCAAGTTTTACATAGAACTTAGACTGGAATCCTGTATATACGGGTTCTTCAACAACACCTTTGAAAACATTGATGTCCTTTCTTCCGTTTACATTTGGTTCTTCCAGAGTAATCCTGATTTTTTCCGGGCGTACGGTGAATGCAACTTTCTGTCCTTCATCTGTGTGCTCGTAGTCAGTCACGAGAATATTCTTGTCTTCTTCTTTTGTCGCCTGAGTATCACCCTGAAGCTGAGCCTGCATTCCCAGTGAAGGAACGTTGAGTGTTACCATGTGTTCAATGTCAGCCTTTCCTGGTACCTTGTATTCCTCGCACTTGACTACAGTTGACTCAAAGAGGTTTGTTTCTCCGATGAATTCTGCGACAAACTGAGTTGCGGGACTTTCATAGATTTCGTATGGGGTTCCGATTTGAAGAACCTTTCCCTTGTTCATTACTGCAATTCTGTCAGATACGGCAAGGGCTTCGCTTTGGTCATGGGTAACGAAAATGAATGTGATTCCGATTTCGTCATGAAGCCTGTCCAGTTCAACAAGAAGATTTGACCTGAGTTTTGCGTCCAGCGCTGACAAGGGTTCGTCAAGAAGAAGGACTTTTGGTTCATTGATGAGTGCACGTGCAATGGCAACTCTCTGTCTTTGTCCGCCCGAAAGCTGGTTGGGCTTTTTGTACATGTGGGCCTCAAGGTCAACGAGCTTCAGGTATTCCTTTACCTTTTCATCAATGATTTCGTTTTTCTCACCCTTAAGCCTGAGTGAAAATGCAACGTTTTCATATACGTTCATGTGGGGAAAGAGAGCATAGCTCTGAAAAACAGTGTTGGACTGTCTCTTGTTTGGAGGAAGAGGAACAACGTCTGTGTCATCAAAAAGAATTGCGCCTTCATCCGGGAATTCAAAGCCTGCAATGATGCGGAGCAGTGTTGTCTTTCCGCATCCTGATGGACCAAGTAACGAGAAGAATTCTCCCTGCTTGATTGTGAAATTGATGTCATCAAGGGCATGGAATGAACCAAAATGCTTGGATACATGGTCAATAGAAACTGTACTTCCGTTCACTAGGGTACGTCTCCTTTGTAGTTGATATGCAGGATTAGATCCTAACGTTAATTTCACGATATTACCCTAAATTGTCAATAGATTTTGAAAAAATAGTTTGTAAAAATATATTCACCCAAAACACTGTGAAAGGTAATATTAATAGAAGAAAATCATATTTTGTGCAGGTGAATTTTTTAAAATTATGTGTATAATCCAGTTTTATAGAATATGAACAAATCATTGTTTTTGCATTGTCTTAAAATAACTTCCCCGGTTTTCTTCGGGTATATAACCATTGGAATCGGATTTGGAATTCTTTTTGTTGATGCCGGGTATCCATGGTGGCTTACTCCCGTGTCGTCTCTTTTCATGTTTACCGGTGCGGGACAGTATTTTGCCGTTGCCCTTTTTGCCGGTGGTGCTACTTTGGGCGAAATTCTTCTCGTTGAATTCCTTTTGAGCATCCGCCATATTTTCTACGGGCTGTCTCTCATTTCAAAATATTCTGGAGCAGGCCTTAGAAAGCCTTACATGATGTTTGGGATAACTGATGAGACTTTTGCCCTTGTTCAGACTGAGGATGTTCCTGATGGTATGAATAAATTCAAGTTCTATACTCTGGTTTCGCTTCTTGATCACAGCTATTGGTTTTTTGGAACTCTTTCTGGTGCCGTAGGTTTTTCCATATTAAAGAAATACAATCTGGATGAATATTTTCAGGGTGTTGATTTTGCCCTCACATCTTTGTTTGTTGTTCTTCTTATTGGTCAGATTCAGGCTACGAAGGACTGGTTTGCTGCAGTTCTTGGTGGTCTTGCCAGCGTGTGCGCCGTAGTCCTGTACAGGTTCGGAATCTTTGATTCATCAAGCATTATCTGGACTGCAATCTGTGCGGCTCTGGGTGTAATGCTTCTTGTTCGCGGACCTGCATTTTTTAAAATGAAGGCTGATTTTGTTTCCGGGGAGGAAAAGACATGCTGAGCGTAGGCCAGGCCTTAGTGGCAATTTTTGTTTCTTCTGCAATAATTTATGCAACACGCATTCTTCCATTTGTAGTGTTTTCTTCCGGCAATCCTCCAAAAATAGTCAGGTTTGTTGAAAAATATTCTCCGGCACTGATTATGGCTGTTCTTGTTGTATATTGCTTTAAGGATGTCCACTTCGAAACTGCCGGTTCTGTCGTTCCCTTTGCTGCCGGTGTGGTTTCTACTGCAGTTCTTCAGCTTACATTGAAAAATACCATGGTAAGCATTTTTTCCAGCACGGCACTTTACATGATTTTGTCCAGGCTAATGTAGGAAAAAAATTGGCAAAAAACTTGTAACTTGTACCAGAAACTTAGTATTTTAGTTGTATGAGTAATCAGTTAATTCCAGCATCTATGGACAAGGATGTTGTTGTGAATCCCCGCAGGATGATGGATGCAGCCCTTGAGTTCCAGCAGCTTTTGATGATGTATGAAAGCGGAATAAAGCAGATAAAGACAAAGCTTCAGATTCTTGAGGATGAATTTTCGGGAAAGCACAAGCGGAACCCAATCAGCACTATTTCCAGCAGAATAAAGGATCCCATGAGCATTGCCAAGAAACTTCAGAAGAAGGGTCTTGATGTGACTGTGGATAATATGGTCAATGAGCTTCATGACATAGCCGGTATCAGGGTTACATGTCCCTTTATAAGTGATGTGTATCATGTTACGAATATGCTTTTGTCCCATGATGACATTAAGAAGATTGAGCTTAAGGATTACATAAAGAATCCAAAACCAAGCGGATACAGAAGCCTTCATCTGATAGTGAAGGTTGAGGTTCATTTCAGTGACTGCAAGCGTGAAATTCCGGTGGAGATTCAGATAAGGACAATCGGAATGGACTTTTGGGCCAGCCTTGAGCATCAGCTTCATTATAAGAAAGACTATTCGATGCCTGATGATATATGCGCTGAGTTAAAGTCAATTTCTGATGCAATATGTGCCAATGACTACCGAATGCAGGAACTTGCCAGAAATATTCCTGGTTTTGTTGATTATACTCCGGAATGAAATGTGTCTTCCTTTTTTGAGTCATATTGTGTATAATCCACCAATACGGTTTTCTGTTAAGACCGGACATAATGGATTGTGCCTTGAGCAAAGGCTTAATCGGAGGTTTTTATTATGGTAGCTTTGATTGTTGGTGTTATTCTCATTGCATTCTGCGTGTTTGCAGTTATTCCGGCATCTCTTTGCGGTTTTGGGCTTGACTGGAGCAGGGAAGTTATTGATTTTCTGAAGGGTTTTGCTCCTGTTTTTGCTGCATTTACAGGTCTTGTTGCCCTTTTCATTGGTATGGCTGATATCAAGGATAAGAAAGAGGCCAGAAAGGAAGAAAAGGCTGCTGAAGAAAGCGCTGAAAAGTAATTCACTGTTATTTTTGCCTGGAATCAGTCTTTTCAGGGAAAAATAAATTTGAATGTCATTGGGTGTTAGCCTTGACGAAACTTTTGCATTATGCTATGGTTTTATACCCCGTATATGTTGAGGGCAATATGCTCATTGCCCGACAGCGTTCGAAGCATGATGCAAAGCCAAGGACGTAACACTTATTTGAAGGTATATACATGAAAACTATTTTTACAAAGAATGTAGATGTAAAGAATGACTGGTATGTTATTGATGCAGCCGGTCAGACTCTTGGACGTGTCGCTGCAAAGGCTGCTAGCGTTCTTCGCGGAAAGAACAAGCCAACTTACACACCTAACGCAATGTGTGGTGACTATGTTATCATCATCAATGCAGAAAAGGTTGTTGTTTCTGGAAAGAAGAATGATGATATGCTTTATCGCCACTATACAGGTTTCGTTCACGGTCTTCGCGAATATTCATTTGGTGAACTTATTGAAAGAAAGCCTACAGAGCCTCTTGAAAGAACAATCTGGGGAATGCTTCCACACAATCGTCTTGGACGCAAGTTGTATGGCAACCTTAAGGTTTATGCTGGTGCAGATCATCCACATGCTGCTCAGAATCCAAAGCCACTTGAAGTGTAATTAGGAGTTTATCGTGTTAAAGAATATTGCAATCGGTACAGGAAGAAGAAAGACAGCTACAGCTCGTGTATTTTTGCGCGAAGGCTCAGGCAAAATCGTAGTAAATGGAAAGGATGTTAAGGATTACTTCGCATCAGAAGCACAGGTTCGCCTTGTAAGCCAGCCTCTCCTCGTAACATCAAACGCAAGCAAGTATGACATTCTCATCAACGTTTGCGGTGGTGGTCTCAATGGTCAGGCAGCTGCATGTCTTCATGGACTTTCTCGCGCTTTGACTCAGGTAGATCCAAACGCACGTCCTTCATTGAAGGCAAACGGATATCTTACACGTGATTCACGCATGGTTGAACGCAAGAAGTACGGTCAGCGTGGTGCTCGTAGAAGATTCCAGTTCTCTAAGCGCTAATCCATTACCTATTCAAGGTTTTATGGTAATAAGCCAGATTATGCAGGCCTATTCTGGAGTGATAGAAATTACTCCCGGGGAAGGACCTGCATTTTTTTTGCGAACAAGCTATTTGAACCGGTTGAAAGAAGAGGATTTGTTTTCCGGGGCAGAGATTTCTGATGAGGATAGTGCAGATCTTCTTGAGGCAGCTCTCGTTTATGGCGTAGAAAAGGCTGCCATGTCTTATCTTGCTCGTGCTGAGCATTCGCGTTTTACACTTTCACAGAAACTAATCAAAAAAGGAATGGATAAGTCGGTCATAAACAGGGCCCTGGATTATCTTGAAAGCGTCAACTATCTTAATGATGAGCGCTTTGCAGGAGCATGGCTTAGAAGCCGTTCCATTGATCATGCAGAGGGAAGAATTCGTCTTGCCGCGGAATTGTCTGCCCGTGGAGTTGACAAGACAAGTGCAAAGAAGGCTCTGGATGAGTTTTTTGGCGATCATGATGAACTTGAAATTTGCAGAAAGGCTTTTAGAAAAGCTCAAATTTCCAGAAAAACTGAAGAAAAAATCCGCATGACTCTGGCACAGAAAGGTTTTTCCCTAAAATTCATTGATATTGTTGTCAAAGAAAATATCTAATTTGTCAAATATCTCTAGATTTTTTGCTCAATAAGTGTTATACTTGTTCTTATGAAAGAATCAGAAGGTAAATCAGTAGTATATTCAGCTCTTGAAGTTGCCAATATTTGTGGTGTGGTAAACCAGACTGCTATAAACTGGATTCGCAATAAGCATTTGAAGGCATTTTCTACCCCGGGGGGGCAGTTTCGTGTTTATCCGGAGGATCTTATTGAATTCATGCAGAGCAGAAATATGCGGATTCCGGAATCAGTTCTTGAGAATTGTTCATCTGAAGTTTCGTCATTCAAGGATTTTAAGATTCTTGTGATTGATGATGACGAGGGATTTAATAATGTTATGGTCAAGTACATTGAGAATAAGTTTCCTGAGGCCAAGGTTTTCCAGGCTTTTGACGGTTTCGAGGCTGGATCAAAGATGGTCGAAAAGCAGCCTAAGTGCCTTGTTCTTGATCTGAATCTGCCTGGTGTTGACGGTCTTAAGCTGTGCAAGACTATCTATAACAGTGAGGTTTTTGGACATCCTGAGATTATTGTTGTTACTGCACTGGAAGAAGATGGCATTGAGCAGAAGTGCCGGGATCTGGGCGTAAAGTACTTTTTGAAGAAACCTGTGTTTGTCCCGGAATTGCTGAAGATTATTTCAGAGATTTTTTCCTGATGCTCAAAAATTCCTTATGTCGGGAAAGCCCCGGCATAAAGGATCGGTTTTTAGTCAAGAACATTGCAGTAGTAAGCAGGATAGCTCATTTCTGCACCCTTAAGAAGATTTATTCCGGCTTCAATATCAGTTGTTGCCGTGTTTGAAAGTTTTTTTGCTGCCATCTGGAAAAGAGAGTATGGGTTGAATGGAGGCTCGTACTTGTAGTCAATAATATCGTAGCTTTCGTAATCAAATTCCTTTCTTTCAAGTTCGCTTACAAGATCATCACAGGAACCAATTGAGTCAATGAGTGAGGCGGCAAGAGCCTGCTTTGCGGAATAGACTCTTCCGTCTGCAAGTTCAATTACCTTTTCTTTCGAGAGTTCACGGCTTTCTGCCACAATTGAAGTAAACTGATCATAGCATTCGTCTGAAATTGACTGCATGATTTTTCTCTGTTCTTCTGTCATTGGCTGCGAAGGGCTTCCCATGATTTTGTTTCTTCCTGAGTGTATTGTTGTTGACTTGATTCCGATTTTGTCCATGAGCTGTGTCATGTCAATGAACTGTCCCGAGATAACACCAATGCTTCCAGTGAGAGTGTTTCTGTTTGCCATGATATAGTCTGCGGCACAACCAATGTAGTATCCGCCAGAAGCTGCAATTGGACCAAAATAGGCGTAGACCGGTTTTCCTGTTGTCTTGTAATCCATGAGGGCAAGGTAAACATCATCAGACTGGTAGACGCCGCCTCCCGGAGAATTGATGTAGAGAATGATTCCCTTGTTTTTTTCATTGGCTTTCAGGTCTGCGATTGTTTCCATTATCCATTTCTGGTTGTAGCTTTCGTTTGATTCTGAAATTGTGCCCGTAATGTAGAGTTTTGCAACAAAGTCGTCAGCTGGTGCAATTTTTTTCCCGATGCTCCACTTGAATGGAGTTGTGACTTTTGGTGCCTTTCTAGAAAAATCGGCCTTTGGCTTTTCTGCAGAAAATGAATCCGACTGAAATGCAAGGATCATTGCAGCAACAATCATTGCAAGAATGGTTCCAATAATGGCGAAGAATGCTTTTCCTCTTTTTTTGTTCTGATCTGCAGTTCCCTGGTCTGTTGCTGTCTGGTTAAACTGTGGATCCTGAGTCTGATTGTTTGATTCGTAATCCATTGAATGTCTCCCGTAAATTTAATCAATGAACAAAATGAAAGTAAAGTCCGGTGCAGTCCGGGCGTGGTTTGTATTTTGCTCAAAACACCCGGCCCAGATTCCGTGATCAGTTGAAGTCTTCTGGTTTTACAACGCCTGTTTCAAGAGCCATTGTCTTGAGATACTGGTATGATTTTTCGTATGTCATTGCCATGTATGGTCCGGTCCAGAAAAAGAGAATTCCAAAGGTTAAGCTGTTGAGAATCTGCCACCCGATGAACGAAAGCTGAAGGCAGAATAAGTCTCCCTTGTAGCCGTAGGTGAGTCGTCTTGAAAGCTGCATGGCCTGGTTTATCTTGATCTTTGGATTTTCGGCAATGATGAAGAACATCTGGGAGTATGAGTAAGCCTTGATGATTCCAGGAATGTAGAAAAGACAAGCCCAGAGACAAACCCAGAGTATGTACCACAGATATGCGGCGAAAAACTTGAATGACATTGAGAATCCTTCTGCCCAGTCAAAGAATTTTGGTGCCTGAGTATTTTTTTCAAGGAAAATTGTGAGCCTTAAAAATGAAATGATTATTCCCGACAGGATGAAGATAAAGAACAATTCCAGTAAAAATATTAATCCAAAAGTAAAGAATTGTGCCGTTTCAGTATTTTCAACTCTTTTTAAGGATATTGTAGTGAATAACATGAATGTGAGGTATACTGCAATGAACATTGCGTATGAAATAATGACTGCTATAACCGGAATCTTCCAGCGTCCAGAAAGACTTTCCAGTGCCTGTTTCTTGAATGTTGATGATGAATATAACATTTTCCCTCCAGATTTATTTTATTTGATTTCTTGATTATCAATTATTTTTCAAGTTCTTTCAATAATTCCGAATAGTATTTTGTTTCTATGTCTGTTTTTTCAAGTCCGGATTTTTCCAGAAGCATTTCAAGTTCTGCGTGGATTTTTCCAACTGTTTCACTGTCGCTTTTTTCTGAGAGAATTTCAATTTCAAGGAACCATCCAAGCCTTTCAATGTTGCACAGTTCAAGGGTTGCCTGCGTGCTTCCGAATCCTGTTGCAGCTTTCCATGACTTCACGTGCTTTGTCTTTCTTGTGGTCAATTCTGCACCGCTGTCCAAAAGCCACTGCTCAAGGACTTTATGGTTTTCAATTGTTGTTTCAAGTTCCTGGTTTACCTCACATTGGGATCCATCTTCCGATATTCTGTTTTCCTTTTTTTTGTAAGTGAGAATGTTTGTTGTTGAGCCGTTTACTGTTTCAAGTCGTATTCTTATGCTTGGACTTGGACTGTATTTCCTGTTCTTGTAGTAATAGTCTTCCTTGAGGACTTCCTTTTCAAATTCTGCAAACTGATTAAGTTTTTGTTCCACTGCAGCTGGATCCTTTACCCGGGCTTTCAATTCAATTTCTGTCATGCTTTGATTATAATATGGAATTCCAGAAAAATCTTTTTATCTTTGTGGAAATTTTGTTTTTGTCAGGCTGAAGAATTTCTCTTAAAATTTTTCCATAATACAGGCTGATTGAATTGATTATTCTAATCTGATAAAATGCGCCTGTAGAATTTCGCGAATGTTTTAATGAAAGTGTTTGCGTTGTTTTTATTCGGGAATATGCCTTCACGGACAGCAGAATTTTTTTATATAAATACGGGAAGGAAGACAGCGGAATGCCAAAAACACTCGCAAGTCGGAATGATAGTTTCCATGCCGGCTTGTGCGTGTAGCGACGCTAGCTAGCGGTTTTGGTATCTGGTGGCTGACTGGTAGTGTTTTTATAGATAAGAGCATGTCTTGTCCGAGATGGAGTGTTTTCGTTTTCAATTCATGTTAAGGACAAGTATTATGGCTGATCAGAGTGAAGAATTTCGCAGTGTAATGTGTGCTGCAGTCAAGGAATATATTGCTGCAAAATCAATTGAAGCAGAGTTTTCAGAAAGCATGGTGAGGGTTGAGATTCCACCGAAGCCGGAAATGGGAGACCTGGGTTGTCCTATGTTCCCCTTTGCAAAGGCATTCAGAATGGTACCACCGGCTATTGCACAGGAAATTGCAGCATTCATCAATGATGCAATATCTTCTTCACGCCTGCTGGGTGGAATAAAGGCTGATGCTCTTGGTACTTTTGCTCACGTTGGTCCTTATGTAAATATAAAGCTCAACAAGGCTTCTGCTGCCCGGGAAATTCTCAAGGCAATCATTGACCAGAAGGAAAAGTATGGCAGTACTGGGGCAGACGGCAAGAGTCCTTTGGAAGGCCGTCGTGTAATGATTGAGTTTTCATCACCAAACACAAACAAGCCTCTGCACCTGGGACATCTTCGCAACGATGCTCTCGGTGAATCGGTAAGCCGCATTCTCAAGAAGGCAGGAGCTGAAGTTTTCAAGGTTGACCTTATCAACAACCGTGGTGTTCATATCTGCAAGTCAATGCTTGCATATAAGCTTTTCCATGAAGCAAAGGGAGATACTCCACAATCCCTGGGAATGAAGGGAGACCATTTTGTAGGTCAGTGCTATGTTGAATTTGACAAATACTCAAAGGAACATCCAGAAGCACTTCAGGAAGCAGAAGACATGCTCATTAAGTGGGAGTCGGGAGATCCTCAGGTTCGTGCACTCTGGCAGAAAATGAATGACTGGACTCTTGATGGAGTCAAGGAAACGTACAGAAGAACTGGAATTGAATTTGACAAGTTCTATCTTGAATCTGAAACATATCTCAAGGGAAAGGATGAGATTCTCAAGGGTCTTGAAAAGGGTGTGTTTTTCAAGGCAGATGATGGTTCTGTCCGCATAGATGTTACTGATGTTGTCGGAAAGGGCAAGGATGAGGATAATCATGAAAAAGTTCTTCTTCGCAAGGACGGAACTTCTGTATACATTACTCAGGACATTGGAACTGCCATCAGCCGCCACCATGACTGGGCATTCAACGAAATGATCTATGTTGTTGCTTCGGAACAGAATTACCATTTCAAGATTCTGTTCCATATCCTCAAGAAGCTTGGATTTGACTGGACAGAAAAACTCTATCACCTGAGCTATGGTCTTGTTAACCTTCCAAGCGGAAGAATGAAGAGCCGCGAGGGAACTGTTGTTGATGCAGATGACCTTATTGATAGTCTTCATGCACAGGCTCTCAAGGCAATAACAGAAAAAGGTCGCGACAGTGAGCTTGAAAATCCTGATGATGTTGCAGAAAAGGTTGCTCTTGCTGCCCTTCATTATTATCTTCTTCAGGTTTATCCGGTTAAGGACATGCTTTTCAATCCTGAGGAAAGCCTGAGCTTCAATGGAAACACTGGACCATATCTTCAGTACATGGGAGCTCGTATTGCATCAATTTTAAGAAAGGCTGAAGAACAGGGAATTACTCCATGTTCAGATGGGCTTGATCTTCTTTGCCATGAAAGCGAATGGGCATTGATCAAGGAAATGCAGAAATTCCCTAAGGTTGTTGAAAAGGCTGCAAGGGAATACGATCCTAGTGTAGTTGCAACATATCTTTACGATGTCAGCAAGTCTTTCTCCGGTTTTTACAGGGACTGTCCTATTCTTTCACTCGAGGACAAGAAGCTTATGTCAGCAAGACTTGCACTTGCGGAATGTACGCTTACAGTTCTCAAGGAAGCTATGGACCTTGTACTTGTTCCGTATCTTCCTAAAATGTAAATTGCATTTTTATTCATAAATTTGTATAATTATGCAAAATACTATTTAAACAGGAGTCTAGAAACATGACGGAATCAGCAATTAACTATTCTTTTCTCAACAAGTTGTCGTTGCTCACTCAGTATAACGATCCGATTGATCGTTCTCTTTATGAAAAATATGATGTAAAGCGCGGACTTCGCTATTCTGATGGTCGTGGTGTTCTTGTCGGACTTACAAATATTGGTGATGTATTGGGGTATGAACTTGATAAGGATGGGCATGCTGTTGCCATTCCTGGAAAGCTTATTTACCGCGGATACAACGTTGTGGATATTGTTGCTGATTCTGTTGCAAACCATCAGTTTGGTTATGAGCAGTGCGTTTATCTTCTGCTGTTTGGTGTTCTGCCGACAAGGGATCAGCTGAAGGAATTCACGGAATATCTTGGTGCCTTGAGAACTCTTCCTGCAAACTTTACGGAAGACATGATCATGAAGGCTCCGTCAAACGACATCATGAACAAAATTGCACGTGGAGTTCTTGCATCATATTCGTATGATCCTGATCCGGAAAACAGGGATGTGGTGAATATTATCCGCCAGTGCATTGAATTGATTTCCAGATTCTCTACTCTTGCAGCCTATGGATATCAGGCAAAGAGAAGATACTATGATGAAAAGAGTATGTACATTCATATTCCTAAGCCTGAACTTAGTACTGCTGAAAATTTCCTTCGTCTCACAAGAAGTGACAAGCAGTACACAAGGCTTGAGGCTGAGATTCTTGACCTGGCACTTATTCTTCATGCAGAGCACGGAGGAGGCAACAACTCATCATTGACAGTTCATGTTGTATCATCTGCTGATACTGATACATATTCTGCTATTGCTGCAGCCGTTGGATCCCTCAAGGGAAAGCGTCATGGTGGTGCCAATATTCAGGTAATGGGAATGATGGATAACATCAAGGAAAATGTTAAGGATTGGTCAAATGAAAATGAAGTTCGTGACTATCTGTACAAAATCGGAAGAAAGGAAGCATACGATAGAACTGGATTGATTTACGGTCAGGGACACGGTGTTTATACAATCAGCGATCCTCGTACCATATTGCTCAGAAACAAGGCTGAGGAACTTGCAAAGGAAAAGGGAATGGAAGAAGAATTCCACCTTTACAAGACAATTGAAACCCTGGCTCCAGATGTTCTTGCTGACCTTCACGGAAACAAGAAGAAAATCTGCACAAACGTAGACTTCTATTCTGGTTTCGTATATTCAATGCTTGGAATTCCTCGTGAATTGTACACACCGCTTTTTGCTATTGCCCGTATTGCAGGTTGGAGTGCTCACCGCATTGAGGAAATTGTTGCCGGCGGTCGAATCTATCGTCCGGCATACAAGAGCGTTCTTCCTCTCAGGGAATACGTTCCAATCAATGAAAGAACAGAAGCTGTTGTTGAGCCTGTCATCAAGAAGGATGAGGGGTCGGCAACTACTGGACCTTCAGACTAGTGGACCGTGGCAGTTTTTATGTTTGCCACTTAAAAATACGCGCACTTTGACAGGTGCATTTTAGGAAAAGACTATGCTTGAGAAAATGAGAAACATTGGAATTATGGCTCATATTGATGCCGGAAAGACAACAACTACTGAGCGAATTCTTTTTTATAGCGGAAAGATTCATAAGATCGGTGAGATTGATGATGGTGCTGCTACAATGGACTTCATGAAGCAGGAGCAGGAACGAGGAATCACAATCGGAAGTGCTGCCATCACCACAGAATGGAAGGATCATCAGATCAACATTATTGATACTCCGGGGCATGTAGACTTTACTGCAGAAGTTGAGCGTTCTCTCCGCGTTCTTGATGGGGCCATTGCAGTTATTTGTGCTGTAGGTCATGTTCAGCCTCAGACTGAAACTGTCTGGAAACAGGCAGATGAATTCAATGTTCCTCGCATTTGTTTCGTTAACAAGATGGATCGCGTTGGTGCAGATTTCTTTGGGGCAATGGATGATGTTCGTGCAAAGTTTGGCTGTGAGACGGTTGCTCTTGAAATACCAGTTGGTTCAGGTCAGGATTTTGACGGAGTTATTGACCTTGTGAACATGAAGGAAATCCATTGGGATGCATCCACAGAAGGTGAGGAATTTACAGTTTCCGAAATTTCAGATTCAATGAAGGCTCTTGCTGATGAATGGCATGAAAAACTCATTGATACTGTTGCTTCAAATGATGATGAACTCGGCGAGCTTTATCTTGAAGGCCAGGAAATTTCAACTGATCAGCTTAAGGCTGCAATCAGAAAGGCTGTTATTGGGCGTGTTCTTGTTCCCTTTGTCTGCGGTTCATCCAGAAAGAATCAGGGAATCCAGCCATTGATGGATGCAATCATTGACTATCTTCCATGTCCAACTGACATTCCTCCTGCAAAGGGAATTCATGTCAAGAAAAACGATGAGGAAGAAGTTGAGGTTAAGTGTGACCCTGACTCAAAGACTCCAGTCGGACTTGTTTTCAAGATTCAGTATTCAAAGGAAGCTGGAATTCAGTGTTTTGTCCGCATGTATTCTGGTAAAATCACAAAGGGAACTCAGGTTTACAATGTTACAAAAAAGAAGCGTGAAAGAGTCAATTCAATTCTTCGCGTAAATGCAAATCACATGGAACAGGTTGATTCAGTAAGCGCCGGTGACATTGCCGTATTTGTAGGACTTAAGCTTGCCCAGACTGGTGACACATTGGGAAGCGAAGGAATGCCTGTTCTTCTTGAAAACGTAAAGTTCCCTGAGCCGGTAATTAGCATTGCCATTGAGCCTGAAACAATGAGTGATTCAGACAAGCTCAAGGAAACTCTTGATATCCTAAGCCGTGAGGATCCAACCTTCACAAGCCGCGATGATGAGGAAACAGGTCAGCTTGTAATCAGTGGTATGGGTGAGCTTCATCTTGATGTTCTTGTTACAAGAATTCGTGATGACTTCAAGGTTGACTGCCGTGTTGGTGCTCCTCAGGTTACTTACAGGGAATCAATTACCGGAACTTCGGATTATGCCGAGGAATATTCCCGCGTTATCGGTGGAAAGGAAAATGCTGCAGTTCTTTCTCTTCATGTTGAACCTAGAAAAACTGGAGAGGGAAATCTTTATACATGCAATGTTCGTGATGCATCTGTTCCACAGGAAATTTATGATGCCATCGAGCAGAGCATCAACAACTGTTTTGCCGGTGGAATCAGGATGGGATATCCTTGTGCTGATGTTGGCGTTACACTTAATGCAATCAAGTATGATGAACTTACTTCAACTTCATTTGCATTCAGTGCCGCTGCTGCAGAGGCATTTGACAAGGCCTGCATGGCTTCAAATCCTGTAATGCTTGAGCCAGTCATGAATGTTGACATTGAGTCTCCAAATGAATTTGTTGGTGATGCAATGAGTCTTGTTACACAGCGTGGCGGAATGATTCAGAATATGGAAGACAAGGCTGGTGGAAGTGTGGTTCATGCTCAGGCTCCAATGGAAAAGATGTTCGGGTTCACCACAAGCCTCAGGTCTGTTACTCAGGGGCGTGCCAGCTTCGGAATGACATTCAGCCATTTCCAGCAGAAAAACTAAAGGTAAATCATACTCTATCTCTTGATTAAAAATAATTTATGGTGTAGAGTATTTTCACTTGGCGCTTTAGCTCAGCTGGATTAGAGCATCTGCCTTCTAAGCAGAGGGTCGCCCGTTCGAGTCGGGCACGCGTCAGTTTCCCCGGTCTTTTGGCTGGGGATTTTTTTTGTCTTTTTCGAAATTCGGCATTAATTGAAATTAACCAGTAAAACCAGTATATTTTATGCATAATATTTTTAGAAAAATGAGGAATGTCTATGGCAGAAGCACTGCTTTCAATCAGGAATTTAAGCACTAAGGTTGGAGAAAAACAGATTCTCAAGAATATATCACTGGACATTGGCAAGGGTGAGACTCATGTTCTCATGGGACCAAACGGAGCCGGAAAATCAACTCTCGGCTATACTCTTATGGGAAGTCCTGAATATGAAATCATGGGCGGAAACATTGTGTTTGAAGGCACTGATATAACTAATGATGATGCAGACAAGCGTGCAAAGCAGGGGATCTTCCTTAGTTTTCAGGAACCCCTTGAAGTTCCTGGTGTTTCTCTTGAAAGCTTCATAAGGTCCAGCATGCAGCAGGTTACCGGACAGAAGGTAAAACTACTTGCTTTTACAAAGGAACTTGAAAAGAATATGGACATTTTGAAGATGGCTCATTCTTATGCAGAGCGCGATCTCAACGTGGGATTTTCTGGCGGTGAAAAAAAGAAGAGCGAGATTCTTCAGCTTCTCATGCTTAAGCCTAAGCTGGCAATTCTTGACGAGACAGATTCTGGTCTTGATGTTGATGCATGCCGCATTGTAAGTGCCGGAATTGCTGAATATATGAAGGCTTGCGGAGGGTCTCTTCTTATCATCACTCACTCAACTCGAATCCTTGAAAGCCTTACAGTTGACAAGACTCATATCATGGTAAAGGGAAATCTTGTTCACACAGGTGATGGAAAACTTATTGAAAAAATCAACGCAGAAGGATTTGATCAGTTTATTCCACAGGAAATCAAGGATCAGGAAAGAAAGGAAAAGCTTGCTGCGGCTGCAAAGGCTGCTATGGATGCAATCAAGAATTCAGTTAAGAAGGAAGATTTGCAGTAGTTTGTGATTTGAAATTCATCATATTGAATTACAAATTGTTTTTGGATTTGGAAGAAAGAATATAGATGTCAGAAGAAAAGACAAAAATTAACGACATAGACAGAAGTTTGTACGATTTTCGCTATGAGGAAAAGGACGAGGAGTTTTACAAGATTCGTGCCGGACTTGATGACTCAATCGTAGAAAAACTCAGCGCAGAAAAAAATGACCCGGACTGGATGAGGGAATTCCGTTTGAAGTCTCTTCATCTTTACAATGAAATCAAAGAGCCTGACTGGGGACCGGATATCCGTGATCTGGATATTTCAAAGATTGTTACCTATGTTAAGGCAAAAACTGATATGGCTGCCAAGTGGGAAGATGTTCCAGCTGACATTAAGGAGACTTTTGAAAAACTTGGCATTCCAGAAGCAGAGCGTGAGAGTCTTGCAGGTGTAGGTGCACAGTATGACAGCGAGGTTGTGTATCACAATGTTATCAAGGAAGTTGCCGAGCAGGGCGTAATATATACAGATTTTGAAAGTGCCCTCAAGAGTGAAGAGTGGGGACCAATGGTCAGGGAATATTTCATGCATCTTGTTCCTCCTCAAGATCACAAATTTGCAGCTCTTCATGGAGCAGTTTGGTCTGGCGGATCATTTGTGTATGTCCCAAAGAATGTGAAGGTCAAAATTCCGCTCCAGTCATATTTCAGGCTGAATGCTGCAGGTGCAGGTCAGTTTGAGCATACTCTGATTATTGTTGATGAGGGTGCAGACCTTCATTTTATCGAGGGATGTTCTGCTCCTAAATACAATGTTGCAAATCTTCATGCCGGATGCGTTGAGCTTTATGTAAAGAAAAATGCCAGGCTCAGATATTCAACAATTGAAAACTGGTCAAAGAACATGTACAACCTGAACACAAAGCGTGCAATTGTTGAGGAAAACGGAAGAATGGAATGGGTATCTGGAAGTTTTGGAAGCCATATTTCATATCTCTATCCAACAACCATTCTCAAGGGTGACAATTCCAGCGTTGAATTTACGGGAATTACTTTTGCAGGCCATGGTCAGAATCTTGATACTGGTGCAAAAATGGTTCACATCGGAAAAAATACAAGCACTGTAATCAACACAAAGTCAATTTCAAAAAGCGGCGGTGCATGTACTTACCGAAGTTCAATCGTGGTGAACAAGAGTGCAAAGAATTCCAAGGCAACCGTTGATTGTTCAAGTCTCATGCTGGACAACGAAAGCCGAAGCGATACTGTTCCGGCAATGAATATCATGACTGATGACTGTGATGTTGGACACGAGGCAAAGATCGGACGCATTTCAAACAAGGCCATCTTCTATTTGATGAGCCGTGGAATCAGTGAGGAAGATGCAAGGGCAATGATTGTTTCTGGATTTGCAAATCCTGTAAGCAAGGAGCTGCCTCTTGAATATGCTGTTGAAATGAACAATCTTATTCAGCTTGAAATGAAGGGGAATACATAAAATAAAAAAATATGTGTTCCAGTGAGTTTGCTGCCTCTCATAAGGATGCTTGAACTTAATGTAAACTCGGGATTAGGAGTAAAAATGAAAGTAAATAGTTTTCCATCATTGACATGGAATTTTTTGAATATAAACAATGCAAAAACTGATTTTGATTTCTCCATTTTTCCAATAGTTGACGGTGAAGTTGAAATCCCACTTGACTATAAATCAATATGTACTGGTCTGGGCTGTGAATTTGATTCAGCCATGGACTCAAGGTATTCCGGAACTTCAAGACCTCAGTATTTTGATGTTTGTGAAAAAGATGTTCTTGAAAAAATTGATTTCAGTAATTCCGGAGAAAATTCATTCAGTGACATTGTGATTCGTGCAGCTGCCGGATCAGATTCAACTTTCATCCTGTCATATAAAAATCATTGTGCCCAAAGCCTTGGATCCAGGGTGCGGATTGAAGTTGAGGAAAATGCAAGAGTTCATCTTGTTACTGTGAACATGCTTGATTCAGATGCAGTGCTTTTCAATTCAGTTGGAGCAAGAGTCAGTGATTCCGGAGTCTTTGAATATACAGAACTTGAGCTTGGCGGTGCAAAGACTTACACTGGAACTCATGTTGAACTTTCGGGATACAAGAGTCAGTTTGTGGGGCATGCATCCTATGCCGTTAGAAACAGCGGTCTTCTGGACATGAATCAGGTTGTGGACCAGAAGGGGCAGTGCACTGAAAGCCATTTTACTGTTGATGGCGTTCTCATGGATTTCGCTCAGAAAACATGGCGTGGAACAATTGACTTCAAGCATGGTTGTGCACAGTCCATTGGTGATGAGCAGGAAGATGTTCTTCTTTTGAGCCCTGAGGTTACAAACAAGTCGCTCCCGGTAATATTGTGCGATGAGGAAGCCGTTGAAGGCCGCCACGGATGTTCCATCGGAAAACTGGACATGGAAAAGCTTTTTTACATGCAAAGCCGTGGTGTTGATGAGTCAACTGCAAGAAAACTTTTGACCCGTGCAAAGGTCAACAAAGTGGCAAGATTCATAGAAGATGAAGAACTGGTTGAGGAAATCAATTCTTTTGTTGACAGAATCATCGGCTAGAATTCAATTGAGGCTGCCTTAAGCATTTATGGTGTGAATCCATTTTGTTTTCAAGGCAGCTTTTTTTTATGGCGAGATGTTCCTGCAGTTTTCTTTGTTGTGGTTTTTGCAGTATTAGTCTTTTTTTCTGCACTTTTCTTTGTTGATGCAGATTTTTTTACCGCAGACTTTTTTGCAGGAGATTTTTTTGCAGGTGACTTTTTATCTGATGTTTTTGAGACTCTTCGTGTTCTTATTGCAGCTGTTGTTTTGGCATCCGTAATCAATGGCCTGGTTTCCTGTTCTGAATTTTCTGTTTCTGTGATTTGTTTTTTTGTTATGGGGGCCTTTTTCCAGAAAAGCACTTTCAGATTCTGTTCAATGAAACATTCCCGTACAATGTATGCAAGAATGCAGATTATGAGAAGAATTGCAAACCAGTCACCGAAAATTGCGTACAATGTGGATTCCCTTTTGTATACAGGAATTCTTTGAGCAAGAACACCTTCCTCGAACAGGGGAAGACTCCCAATAATTTTTCCTGTCGGATCAATAACTGCCGTATATCCTGAATTTGTGCAGCGTGCCAGTGTTGTCCTGAATTCCATTGCCCTGAAACTTGCCACAATAAAGTGCTGGATTTCTGAGGATTTTGTCTTTGACCATGAGTCATTTGTTATGTTGAGAAAAATCTCGCTTCCGTTTTTGTAGAGTTTTCTGCACACTGAAGGAAATGCATCCTCAAAGCAAATGGGTGTTGAGAATGTCACGAATCCGTATGGGTTTTCATTTGGGTTTTTAAGGTATGTGGACGCAAGTTCCTGATCACATTTTCCGTTTATGTCCAGGCTTATGGTTGCGTGAGAAGGAGCCTTGTAATCCAGGGGAGTAATTACAGTCTGGGGAAATGATATTGGAATCTTGAAGCAGGCAATCTGATATCCGCTTTGCATTGTTGTGTACAAGCCGACAATATCCTTCATGAAAAATTTCATCAGCGGGTTGTCGTAGTATGGGATTTTTTCTGCAAATGGAACCAGTTGAATCTTGCTGTAGAATCCTGAGAATTTTCCATCCTTGTCATAGAGAATTGCACTGTTGGCTGTTTTTTTGTGGGTTTTTGAAGTATCTACAGTTACGCCTCCACCGATGATAAAAGGAACCCCTGTTTTCCTGATGAAGTCAGTCAGGCTTTCTTCTGGTGGAAATCTTTCGTAGAAATATCTTGCCGTCGGGTAGTTTTTTGTGAGAACCCCCTCGCTCCATAAAATAACATCCGGAATGTATCCCTTTTTATTAAGTTCATGGCATCCCTGTTCTGTCAGGCGTTTTGAAATTACAATTGATTCATCATCTTCAGCTTCCCATGGATCAATGTTCTGCTGAACCATTACAATGTTCATTTCCTTTTCAACGGTTCTTGGAATCACATACTGGATCAGTCCATAGAGAATTGAAAATACAAAAAGGCCTGCAACAAAAAGAGATGTCTTCTTGAGGTTTATAAGTCTGTCTTTCCTTATGATTTCGATTCCATTAAAGGATAGTGCCATGAGGCATTCTGAAACAAGACCTGAAAACATGGCAAAAAGAAATGTGATGGTGTAAACTCCGCCCAGGTCAGCAATTTGAGTCAGCAGGTGCCATTTGTAGGATGTCATGGAAACTGTTCCCCATGGGTATCCCAGAGTTCCGTTTGACTTTATGAATTCATACAGAACCCAGCAGGCTGCAAACCATGCAATTCTTCCAAAAACAAAGGCATTTTTGTGTGATAAAGGAGATTCTGAGTTTTCCTTGTGAGGCAGGGCATGTAGAATGATTCCGCAAAGTCCGCCTTCGAAAGCAGTACCAAGGGCGCTTGCTCCAAGTGTAAAAGCCGCGTAACCATGGAAATTTGCCAGCCAGAAGCTTGATATAATGTGTACCGTGAGTACCTGTGAAGCAAAGAGAAAAAATGCCTGTCCGTAGGATTTTGTTCTGTAGGCGCAAAAATACATTGGTACAAGGCAGAAAAGCCCCAGAAATGGAGATCCGTACAGAAAAAATTCATTGGAAATACCAAAAGCCTGAGCAACTCCTGATATTAGGGTACAAAAAAAAAGTTGTAAAATAGCTGGAAGCATTATATCATTTTATTAGCATAATTTAAAAAATTCAATATAATAAGGAAGACTCTGAAACCTTATGGTGTCTTGATGGTTTTCTTTAATGAAAAAAGGTGGGATTTTATGGAAGAGATAATAGAAGCACATAAGAAGGAATTCGGAACAAAGCCCGATGTCATTGCGCGGGCTCCCGGACATTTTCATCTGGCAGGTGAACATACATGGTTTTTCAGGGATAAGACTCTGTCAATGGCATGCGATTTCTATGTCTATGTTTCAGTTTCATTTCGCGACGATCAGAATGTAAAATTTAATTTTGCACAGATGGAGGAAACCAAGAAGTGTTCCCTTTCTTCACTGAAATTTAAGAAAGAAGATAAATGGTCCAACGCCCTCAAATCAGTTTTGCATGGTTTTGCTTCAATGGGATTCAATCTCAGGGGAGTAAATGTGACTGTCTACTCGGATATTCTTCCATCAGCAGGGTTTGGAATTACTACTGCATCGAAGGTTGCATTTGCCTGGGCAATGAAGGAATTATGCGGTTTCAAGGCAGGCACTGAGATTCTTCTGCAGGTTCTTGAAAGAGGCTCAAGAAACTTTCTTCAGAATGATAATTTCATGGCTGATGTTTTTTCGGCCGTGTATTCAAAAGAAAATAATTTTGTTCTCACGGACTATGCAAAGAAATCCCATGATCTCATTCCTTTCAAGTTCAAGGACAAGACAATACTTCTCACTGATGCCCGCGTTCCAAGAATTGTTACCTGGAATGAGGAAAGTCTTTTCCAGCCGGAAAATGTGCTTCTGCTCGGCGAGTTAAAGGAACCAAAGCCTTCTCTCTATGGGGGCTGGCACTATGAGGAAAGCAAGTCCGAGGTCAATGAGGTCTTGAGCGTGGTTCATGAAGAAACAAAGCACAGGCTGTTGTGCATCATGCAGGAACACAAGTGTATCCTAGACTGTGTTTCGGCTGTTGAAAAATGTGATTTTGCTTCATTTGCAAGGGCTGTAACAAAGAGCCATGAAGGAATGAGAGACTTGTATGATGTTTCATGTCCTGAAATTGACTGGATCTTGAAGCGTGTAAGTAAGCTTGATGAAAATCCAGATGACTTGAGGACTCCCGTTAACTGCGGTCGAATTACCGGCAAGGGGTTTGGTCGTGGAGTGTATACATTCCTTCGTTCCACCGATGTTGAAAAGTATCAGGAAAAACTTTTCGAGTATTCAAGAATCTTCGGTTTTGAAGCCAAGTCTTATGTCGTTAAGCCTGGACGCGGGGTTTGCCTCGTATGAAAATTCTTCTTACGAATGATGATGGCGTTGATGCTGATGGAATTAATGCCATGGAAAAAGTCTTGTCTAGGGCGCACCAGGTTTATGTCGTTGCACCCCACAGGAACAATTCCGGTGTTTCATCCAGCATTTCAATTTACAGGGAGCTTTTGCTTCATAAGATATCTGACAGGAAATATGCCCTGGAGGGGACTCCTGTTGACTGCGTGATTTCCGGTGTTCTGGGTGGTTATCTTCCTCATATTGACCTTGTTGTGTCTGGAATAAACAAGGGACCAAACCTGGGGACTGATGTGGTTTATTCCGGAACTTGTGCTGCTGCCCGTCAGGCTGCCTTGTCTGGAATTCCAGGACTGGCATTTAGTGTGGACAACAGTGTTGGTGACAGTGAGAACTATCATTATGAAAGTCTTGCTGAATTTGCCCTCAGGAATCTTGAGCGACTTATTGTTCTCTGCGGTCCTTTGAATCGTCGCAAGCTGTACAATGACTATGAATTTTTCGTGAACGTTAATGCTCCAGCCATGGAAAAGTATTCCGGGGCTGAAATTGTTCCCTGCTGCCTGAGGCGTTATCCGGATCAGGTTTCAATAAAATCCTGCGGTGAAAATTTGTTTTCTTCAACATGTACAGGAGGTTCCATTATTGAAAGTGCCGGTAAGGAATATGCTGATCAGGATGCTGTCAAAAATGGGAAAATTTCGGTAAGTGCAGTTCGTGCTGAGCCATCATCAAAAAATGCCGTAACAGTAGAAAATTTTTTTATTTTATAAGATACTATGAGTACCATGTTATGAAGGTGGATAAGGGGATATGGGAAACGAGAATATTTTAAAAGAAGGAATTTCACTTTTTAACCAGCAGAAATATACTGGTGCCTTGACTTATTTTCTGTCATTGCCTGATGATTGTGGTGCCGATCCAGTGGAGTTGTCCTATTATCTTGGTCTTTCCTATGCAAAGCTTAAGCATTATGACGATGCACTTCTTTATCTTGAGCAGGTTGTTACGTCTTCAAAGGATGCTGAAGATGAGACTTCAATGGAACGTGTTCTTCAGTGCCGGTATCTGCTTGCCGTTATCTATTGTTTGAGCGGACGAAAAAAACTTTCAGATTTTGAGCTTAACAAACTTCTTGAAATGGGTTACAGATCCGCTTCAATTTATGCTTCCCTTGCCTTCATTGCCTGGGAGCAGGGAAATGTTGATTTGAGTCTTGATTACTATGACAAGGCATTGAAAGATGATGATGAAAATCCAACGGCTCTCAATGGTCTTGGATATGTTCTTGCCTGTGAAGGCAGGGATTTGACTCGTGCCCTCAATTACTGCAAGAAGGCTCTTGATATTCTTCCTGATAGTGCTGCCTGCCTTGATTCCCTTGGCTGGGTTTATTTCAAGATGGGGCTTATTGATGAATCAAAAAAATACCTGAAAATGGCATTGGATCAGGACAATACAAATCCAATTATTGCTGAACATCTGCGTGAAGTTCAAAAGGTAGAAGAATAGAATGAAAAAAGCTTTATTTGTTTTTGCAGCCTTTGCTCTTTCGGCATCACTTTCTTTTTCTCAGTCAAATTTGACAGACACAATGAAAAACGAGAATTCTTCAAACAAATCTGCAGAATCTGGTTTTGCAGAAGATGAGTTCCGCCGCGGTGTTCAAAGTTACTATCGTGGTGCTTTTAATGAGAGCATCCTTGAATTTGAAAAGGCTCTTTCATATTTGCCTGGTGAACCAAGAATTCTTGACTGGCTGGGAAAGGCTTATTATAGGGCAGGTATTGAAGGTGCTGCCCTTCAGGAATGGAATTATGCCTCCCAGAGCGGATACGGCGGAGTCCTTCTCCAGAACAGGATGGAGATTGTTGGTGACCGTCGTGTTACTGATGAATACTTTGGCTTTTCACAAAAGTTTACAGAAAGTGGTTCTTTCCCAAATGTGAACGGAAAGGACATGATTTACAGTCATCCTATTTCTTCCCTTGCAAATCCTGATGGATCAATCTGGGTTGTGTCTCATGGTTCAAATGAAATCCTCAAGTTTGATGTGAACGGAATTGTCGTTGCCAGAAGCCGTGGTGCAGTCAATGGTTTGGACAGACCTATGGATATAATTCGTCTTTCAAATGGAATGCTTGCAGTATCTGAATATGAAGGATGCAGAATCTCAATTCTCAACGACCATGGAATTTTCCAGAAGTATGTCGGTTCCAGGGGCGTAAAGGATGGTCAGCTTCTTGGACCTCAGTATCTTGCGGAGGATGAATTCGGAAACATTTATGTTACGGATTTTGGAAATGGCCGTGTTGTTGTATATGATTCTGAGGGAACATATCTTCTTCATTTCGGACAGAAAACAAAGGATTTCGTGGGACTGAAGTCTCCAACAGGAATTGCAATTGTCTCAGGTCGTGTTTTTGTTGCGGACAGTGTTCGTGGTTGTATCTACGAGTTTGACAAGTCTGGAAACTATATTGGTTTTCTGGTCAATGAAAAGGTTTTCGCAAGACCTGAAAGCATGAAGAACTGGGGAAAGTATCTTCTCCTTGCAGATTCAAATACAGTATACACAGTTGATTCTGAGGATGGATCAGTTTATAAGAATGCGACAACAGGATCTGGTGTGAGTCAGATTACAAGTGCAGTTGCAGATAAGAACGGAAACATTATAGTCACTGATTTTAAGGCAAATGAAATTTATGTCATGTCAAAGATGACTGAGCTTATTGGTGGTTTTTTCGTTCAGTTTGAGCGTGTGATTTCAGACAACTATCCGGAAGTAACAGTTGAAGTTCGTGTTGAAAACAGAAAGAGACAGCCTGTTGTCGGACTCAAGCAGGAAAACTTCCTCATTACGGAAAACAAGATTCCGGTAAAGAACATGGTGCTTCTTGGATGTGCTGACAACAATGACATTGCAGACATAACAATTCTCATTGACCGCTCAATATCAATGAAAGATTATGAGGAACAGGTTAACACGGCTGTTCGTGAAATTACTGCCTCAATGGAAAACAAGGGAAAGGTTACTGTTGTAAGTGCAGGCGCAGTTCCCGTTACTGAATTTTCCGGTATGCCAAATCAGCTTTCAAATTTTTCTGTGAGAGCCTTGAAGTGTCCGTATACAAACATCTGTTCTCTTGATCTTGCCATGAGACTTTCTTCAAATGGGCTTATTAATGCCGAGAAGAAGAGAGGAATTGTTTACATCACTGCAGGATCTGTTGGTCAGGATTCATTTACAAAATACAGTCTTTCGGATCTTTCAACATACATGAACAACAATGCCATTTCTTTCAGTACAATCATGCTGTCAAAGAATGCCCCTTCTGATGAGATTTCATTTATCTCGTCAAATACAACTGGTTCTTCATATTATGTTTACAGACCTGAGGGACTTTCTGGTGTCATAAAGGACATCATCTCAATTCCTTCTGGATTGTATCAGTTTAAGTACACATCATCTTTCCAGACTGAATACGGAAGAAAATATCTCCCTGTTGAAATTGAAACTTACCTTCTCAACCGCTCTGGCCGAGACGAAACCGGGTACTTTGCACCTTTAGAGTAGAATATAACCTCAGGACTATTCCTCCACGAACTGTACAAAGTATTGTTATGTGGACGCCCGCACTGGGAGCGCAATATGTAATAATAATGAAAAAGAAAATTTTTCTTAGTTCGATTTTAGTATTTTTTTCGCTAACTTGTATTGTTGTGTTTTCGACTATTGCTATTAAAGAAAAAGCACGCAAAGAAGCAATGGAAAATACGTTTTTTCGTAACTTAAAAATAATCTGGAATGATGAAACAGAAAGTTCTAAAGGTAAAATAATAGAGATTCCATTTCACATATATGTAAGTTCCATGGGAGATGAAGAATTCTATATACGCAGACTTAAAATAGGAAAAACGAAATCGGTTCGACTGAAAATGGGTCATTATAAACTTTCACCAGGTTTTAGTTATGACTCTCCTATGGGGTATTCAATAACTATAGAACCTACAAATAATTGGTTTCGGAGAAAAGACGATTTTATAATAATTACAATCCATAAAATATAGTAACCAATGCATAAACCACGCGGTCAAACCGCGCTTTTTTTGTACTCTTGATGATTGTTACAAAATATTGGACAATATAATTCGTAATATATTACGAAATTTTTGAGGGGTGTATATGATTTCAATAAAACCGGTTTCAGATTTGCGAAATTATAATGAAGTTCTGCAGGATGTAGCAGATGAATCTCCTGTTTTTCTCACAAAAAATGGACGAGGTTGCTATGCGGTGATTTCAATAAAGGATTATGAAAAACTTACAGCTACAAAAACTTTATTTTCTGAACTTAAAAAAGGAGAAGATTCCGCAAAAGAAAAAGGCTGGCTTAGCACAAAAGATGTTCGTTCGATGGTAGGACTCTGATGTTTGAAGTAAAGATTTCCCCACAAGCAGCGGAGGATTTGCTCGAAATAAAAAACTACATCGAAAATGAATTGCAGAATCCTATTGCAGCCCATAATACTGTAGAGAAAATTGTAGAAACCTATGAAGATTTGGCAAATTTTCCAGAAATAGGGATTCCTGTAGAAAGATATGTTTCTTTTCCGACAGATTATAAATTTGTGCTTGCGAACAATTATTCTATTTTTTACAGAACAGAAGACGATTGTGTAAAGGTAATAAGGATAATGTATTCAAGACGAGATTTTGTAAGAATCTTGTTTGGCGATAATGAGAACACATAACAAGAAGTTCAAAGCCGACACAGGCTCAATACCGCGTGCGGTACAACTCATTGTTATATTTAAGTGATTGTTATGTCCGGGATGGGGTTTTCTCAAAAAAATTAGTCTTTCAAGAGCCTTGCCTTCTTCATTTTGAGGGCAGGGTTTTTGCTTTCCATGTCGAAGATGGCTTTTTCTACCTTCGATTTTTTTTTGTTTCCAAAGTCAAAGAGTGTTTCCTGCTGGGGAATTGATGTGCTTTCCAGTTTTTCAACTGATATTCCAATCAGTCTTATGCTTTTCTTGTCATCGTATTTTTTTTCAAAAAGTCTTATGCACCTTTCGTAGAGATCATCAGAATTAGCAATGTTTATTTCGGAAGTTTCCTGAATGCTTACTGTTGAAAAATCATCATAGCGGATCTTTACAGAACATGTTCGGGAACACAATTTTTCCTGATGCATTCGCCACAGTATGTTCTTTGAAATAACCATGATAACAGATCCGATTGTGTATCTGTCGTGAACATCATATTCAAATGTAGTCTCTTCACTCATGGATTTGTTTTTTGCTTCCCTTCCAAATTCCATGTCTTTGTTTCCGCGGACTGCGTTGTACAGGAATGAACCCATGCTCTCACCGAAAATTGTCTTGAGGAGTGAAATTGATTTTTTGTGTATGTCTCTTGTGGTTCGAAATCCTGCGCTGTGAAGCCTTTCCTGGGTTTTTGTGCCTGCTCCCCACAGCTTTTCGAGTGGAAGGGAAAGCATGAATTTTTCCTCGTCACCAGCAGGAATGTAGGTAAGACCGTTTGGCTTTCTGAATCCTGATGCAATCTTTGCAACATACATTGTTGATGCTACACCAACACTTACCGTAAGTCCCGTTTCAGATTTGACGCGATCCTTGATTTTTTGAGCCGCTTCAACTGGACTGCCCCAGATGTTTTGTGTGCCTGTTACGTCTATGAATGCCTCGTCAATGGACATCTGGAGAACGGATGGTGAAAAGTCATTGAATATTGCCATGATTTCATGGGAAACCTGGCTGTAGTGATGGTAGTTTCCCCTGATGTAAATTCCGTTTGGACAAAGCCTTGCAGCCTGAGCTATGGGCATTGCTGAATGGACTCCGTATTTTCTGGCTTCATAGGATGCTGTTGAAACTACGGCTCTCCTGTCTTCTGGAAGCCCTCCGATAATTACCGGCTTTCCCCGATACTGCGGATTGTCTCTCTGCTCAACGGATGCAAAGAAGGCATCAAGGTCAACATGGAGAAACACTTTGTCATAATTCCTGTCCATTTTTCTTTGGTTCCCTTGCAATAGTTCTTATGGTGCGTTTTTCGTAGAGTGCATTGTATTCTTCTTCTTCCACGTATGTTTCGATTGTGATGATGCTTGAAGATTCATAGTCTGCACTGTAAACGATTTCTATTTCGTTTTCACATCTGTCAGGAATTTCAATGTTTACTTTTGTGCCTGATTCCATTGAATAGTTGAAGTTGCATTCGTAAATTGGAGTTCCGTCTGGAGTTTCTATTGTGACAATGCATCGGATAATCTGTTTTCCATTCAAGGATTTTATTTTGAGAGTTCTTGTTATCATGTCAAAGTTTTCTTCATCCTGCACTGTTGCTTCGATTTCTGCATTTGCTGATTTTGACTGAGTAACATGGATTATGTTTGATAGTGTAATTCCCCTGAAGTTTGCCCGGATAATGGAGGCGGCTGTGTAGTACATTGCAAAGTAGAATATTGTGAGGAATCCTGAGAATACAATTCCATGAACAAGACTGTCTTTTTTCTTGTTGTCTTCCAGAACGTTTGATACAAGGAGAATCTTTATCCATTGGAAAACAAATGGCGTGATGATGAATGACAGAAAAATATTTTCGGAAAAAGAACAGTTGATGACTTCGGAAAGCATTTGCCTGTCAGCAAATATATAAATGTTCATTAAAATCTGTGCGTATGGCAGAACCATGAGGATAATGCAGATTATATTTGTAATGGTGTTTTTCCATCTTCTCAAAATGAAGACGATCATGTATTCAGCAAAGAATACGCTCATGAGAGATATGTCCATTGTTGAGAATATGAGAAGGTTTGTTCCGCAAATAATGAGCCTGTGCAGGGTGTTTGCAGTGAGGGAAACCTTAATCTTGTGGTGGATCTGCAGTGTTGCAATTACAGTTGATGCAAATATTGATGAGAATACTTTAAGTGCAAAATAAATTACAGGATTTGCCCTGGTAAAGATAAAAATTTTTTCGAACAGAAAAAGACAGATTGCAATAACAAGAATGTATGCCGGAATAAGATACCAGGTTCTTGAAAAGTCTCTCAGGATTGCCTCATTTTTTGAGCTGCTGGTGAATGAAGTAAAGCATAGTGTTGAAATGATGAAGAATGAGAAAATCATGAAAATGAATATAAGCTGAGCTTCGTTAAGCCAGAATCCATTTCCAATGTTTATGTGGCTGTAGTGTTTGTCCCAAAGACTTCTTCGTTCTGATACAAGTTCATCTTCCAGGTCACTAAGAATTTCCAGATCAGTCTGTGAATGTCCCAGGGTAAAACCGGCACATGGAATTTCATTCTGAAGAAAAGAAGAAACTCTCCTGTCGGCTCTGAAAAGGTCGGACTTTGTCAGGTACAGCCATGTTCCTCTCAGGGCGTGGTGCCTGTTGTGGTTATCTGTTGTTCTGACAAGGATCTTTATCAGCCAAAGTGGAGAAATGTTTCCGCCACCCTTGTTGACTATGACTTTAGGTGAGTATTGCTCGTCTGAAATGACAATGGCACAGCTTGAGTCAACGTCGTAGATTCTGTCCGCATAGTTTTCTGTTCCACCCGGAGCCTTTGATTTTCTGAAAAGAACGTGAGCTTCACTGTCTGTTGAAAAAAGTACTTTTACTGTGTATGGCAGTTTCTTTTCTTTGGTCATTTCCAGGAAACTAAACATGAATTCCGGGTCACTGACAAAAAAATCCTGCGAGAAGGCAAATATTATTGAATTGATTCCGCTTTTGTTTGTATTTTTGCCGGCTTCCTGCTGGTCTTTTTCAATTGTGACGATAATATCATTAGGAAAGTTGCCGTTGAATGAGGGAACTGGTCTTTGTTTTTTTGTTGCATAGTCCCTGCTTATGAGGGTTTCATTTACCAGTTCAGAAAGTTCATATCCTGTAAGTTTCCTGTTGTTTTCCTGAGCTCTGGGTGCAATCAGAATCAATGTGGAAAATAATAGAATCTGCAGGAGAACCTTGGCTTTCACGATTTTATCTTATAATTTTAGTGTTTACATTGCAAGACCCTTGATGTATACTATAATAACAGGAGATTCTAACTGAATGTGTGCAGAGAAAAAAAAGTTTATTCTTGATTTGCCTTTGAAGGTTATTCTTACAGAAGCAGGTACATCTCATTTTCTTAGTCACAAGAAGCAGCTTCTTAATCTTAAGCTTGCAGATAACAGAACAGCACATGGTGTCAGTATGGAGCATTTTTCTCCTGGTTCACTTCAAGACATGATTCTTCTTGATTATGTTTCCAAGATGGAAATTTCAATGCCTGAATTCGTTTCTCGTCGTCAGGAAGTCATGGATCTTTCCAAACTCATTGTTTTTTCTATTTTATACAAGCAGTTTGACCGTGAAATATTCAATGAACTGGTAAAATGTGATTGTGTCCGCCATCACAACAGAACAAATCCATCCTCACTTATTGATGAGAAAACAATCATTCCGGACAAGCAGCTTCGAAGTGTTCTTGCAATGAAGGAAGGAACAATCCGTCAGGCTCGTCAGACTATTCTTGATCCAGTATGGAAGGGAATCATGAGTAACTCGGAATACACTCCGGAAGAAAAGAACGTATTCCTTCTCATGACAGAAAAATTCCTCAATCGCTTGAGCCTCATGAACTGGTACATTATCACCAAGTTCTACAAGACAGACGGATTCAATGAAATTGTTTCTATATTAAGGCAGAGACTTTCAGTTTACATGTCAAAATCCAAGGTTGCCGAGTACATTTCCGTAATGGTTATGGAACTTGCCCTTAACAGCGAAAACAACAATATCCGCAAGGAAACAAAGCTTCTTTATCAGGGTATTGACAATTCAGATACACTTATTTTTGATCCAGAAATCCGACAGAAGGTAGTTCAGGAACTCCAGAGAAAGCACGAGCTTGTATTCTTGTCCTGGACTCTTGGTGGTGGTTCCATGTCTATTGGTAAGCAGGGACTTCTTCAGATTACTCTCTATAACAAGGATGATGAGTTCCAGGAAGTCAAGGAAAACATCGAAAGCAAGATGTCTGCAAACCTCAACAAGAAATCCCTCATTGACTTTTACAGGCAGATGCCGGAAGGTCAGGAAGGTACAGACCTGGGATTGTACTATTTCTCCTATCTTGAAGATGCCTGCAAGAAGGTAAACGTTAAGTTTGAATCTATCGTAAATCAGTCTTCATCAAGTGACCTTACAATTATTAACCTCAGGTTTAATTTCTAGTTTATGGGGCAAAAATTAACCTTTCTGTTTTTGATTTTTCCTCTATTATTTGCATCCTGTTCAAGTAATTCGGCTGAAGTAATCATTGCGTCTGCATCTGTTGTTTTTGATTACAAGACTTCATCAACTATGCCTCAACTCAGATTCTCGGTTTTTGCCAAGGTTGAAAATGATGTAAGAACTGCAAAATCAATTACTGCAAGAAATGTGTCTTCAGGCCTGGAGTGGCATTGTGACAATCCTCAGCTTCTGAATGTGTCTCAGGATGAACAGTGGGTTGGGTATTCCTGTTTTCTTCCACAGGAATCCAGGGTAATTCCACGCGGGGAATATGAGTTTACCTGTCTTGACATGGATGGCGAGACTGAAACAAGTTCCAGTTTTCTGATTGATTATCCGGAAGAACTTTTGACTGCAACTTCATCGCAGGTTTTGTCTTCCATAAATTACAAGTACGAGACCATGATTGCTGTTTATTCCAATGAAGGTGATTTAGTTTATTTCGGGAAGCCAAGGGAAAAATGGAAGACTGATTCGGACATAATTCTTGATTTCAAGAATGCCGTGTCAAAACGAGTTTGCTATTCCTTCAAAAAGGGGGCTGCGGTTATGTGCTTTATGCCTCCCGTTGATTTGGGAAATACAAGTTTTAATTAATTGGGAGCAGTCTTGTTCCCTCGTAAATTATATTTAGGAGATTTTTTGAAAAATGCCTGACATTGACAATTGCTTGACAGAAGCAGAATCATCAGACAGTACGGTTCCCATAGATGGGGAATCCGCAGGGGAAAATTTTAAGCGCCGGATCCGCACTTTTGTTTTGAGAATCGGACGCATGACAGACAGTGAAAAGCGTGCCTATGAGGAATTGAAGCATGTCTGGTGCATTCCTTTTGAGCATAAGACATTGAATTACACTGACATTTTCAGCAACACAAATCCGGTAACAATGGAAATTGGTTTTGGAATGGGACAAGCTACCAGTCAGATAGCAGAAAACAATCCGGACATGAATTACATTGGAAGTGAAGTTCATATTCCGGGTGTTGGCCGCCTTCTGGGTGAAATCAAGAGACGCCAGCTGAAAAATCTTTATATCATAGAACATGATGCAATTGAAATCCTTGAGTCTATGATTCCGGATAACTCGCTTGAGGCATTCCACATTTTCTTTCCGGATCCATGGCCAAAGAAAAAGCATCACAAGAGACGCTTGATTCAGCGCCCAAGAACAGACCTGCTGGTTTCAAAACTGACTCCAGGTGGTTATCTGTATTTTGCAACTGACTGGGAAGAATATGCTCTTTCTGCCCTTGAAGAGCTTAATGCAACAAAGGGAATCCACAACAGGTATGACGGTTTTGCTCCACATCAGGAATGGAGACCAAAAACCAAGTTTGAGCAGAAGGGACTTGATGCAGGCCGTCAGATTTATGAATTATATTTTGTTAAGGACGAAGAATAGTCTATGGATCTTTTTGACATTGATGAAGCTGCAAGAAAAAGTGATGAAAAATTAAGTTCATCAAAGAGAATTGCAGAACTTGAAAAGCTTATCGCAAAATACCAGAAGTCATATTACGATGGTGAAGGTGAAATTTCTGATGCAGAGTTTGACAAGTTATGGGATGAACTGAAACTTTTGGATCCGTCTAATCCCATCCTTCACAAGGTCGGCGCTGATTCCGGCAATTTTGCAAAGGCACCTCATGTAATGCCCATGGGAAGCCAGGAAAAAGCTGCGAGTCCAGAGGAATTTCTTGAGTGGGCTCAAAAGCATAATTATCCAGAGTATCTTGTTGAGTTTAAGCTTGACGGTGCAAGCCTGGAACTTCAGTATAAGGATGGCAGGCTTTTGCGCGCTGTTACCCGAGGCGACGGTTCTGTTGGTGATGTCATTACAGATAACGCAGTCAAAATGCAGGGGGTTGTTCCTGTCCTGGAAAACTCAAACTTTACTGGTGGAATCCGCGGTGAAGTAATCATGACTCACTATGTTCATGACAAATTTTTTGCTGACAAGGCAAACTGCAGAAATGCGGCAAATGGTCTCATGAAGCGAAAAGATGGTGAAGGCTCAGAAAATCTTACATTGATTTGCTACGACGTTTGGGCAACTGAAGGTGATCAGCCCTTTGAAGATGAAGAAGGTAAGCTGTCATTCTTGAGGAATAAGGGCTTCAATACAGTCAAGCTTGCCATTTGTTCCAGTGCAGAAGATGTGATTTCATACAGAGCCAGAATCATGGAAGAAAGAAAGAATCTTGACTATGATATTGATGGACTTGTAATTAAAGAACGTGTTGTAAATCATGAGGATGCAAGCAGGGCCAGACCAGACAGGCAGATTGCATTTAAGTTCAGTCTTGAAGAGGCTGTTTCAATTCTGAGAAGTGTTGAGTGGAATGAGACCGGTGCAACATATACTCCTGTTGCTGTTTTTGATCCGGTTGAGCTCAATGGAACTACGGTCAGGAGGGCAAGCCTTGTAAACACAAACACAATCAATTCTCTTGGAGTGAAGATTGGAAGCCGGGTTGTTGTTGTTAAGCGCGGTGAGATTATTCCCAAAATAATGGGCGTTGTTGAGGTAAAGGATGGAGATGTTCTGGATGAAATTCCAGTTCCATCCAGATGTTCCTGCTGTGGTTCATCCCTGATTGATGAAGGAACTCGCCTGTATTGTCCGAATAAGGATTGCTCAAAAAAAATTCTCCACAGGCTTTTGAAATGGGTAAGTGTTGTTGATATAAGGGATTTGGGTGAAACTTTGGTTACTGAACTATTCAACACAAAAAAAGTTACGTCCATTACAGACATCTATTCTTTGACTGTTGAGGACCTTACCCCATATTTTCTTGATGAGGAAAGCATAAAAAAAGAAAAGAAATCACTTGGTGCTCAAAAAGTTTTTGATTCAATTCAGGCTCACCGAAAAATAAGTCTTTCCAAATTTATTGCGGGATTTGATATTGAAGGAGTCGGTGAGGTAGTCGTTGATTCACTTATTGCAGGCGGTTTCAATTCTCTTGAAAAAATTCTTGGTGCAAGGGAAGAAGAAATTGCCAGTGTCTACAGATTTGCTGAAATAACTGCAAGAACTCTGGTTTCTGGTCTCAGGGAGTGCGAGTCAGAAATCCGTGATTTGGTTGAAAATGGTGTTCTTGATATTGTTGAAAGTGTTGCAGGAAAATTTACTGGAAAATCCTTTTGCTTTACAGGTGAACTTAACACAATGAAAAGAGCTGATGCCCAGAATCTTGTAAAGGAAAATGGAGGTGCGGTAAAGTCATCTGTGGTTAAGGGATTGAGTTATCTTGTAACAAATGATACTTCAAGCGGATCCTCAAAAAACAGGAAGGCTGCTGAACTTGGCATTCCTGTCATAAATGAACAGCAGTTCCTGGAGCTTTTGAAGTAGATCCTTTTTTTTGATTGCATCTATAAAATTCCGGATCCTGTTGCAAGTGTTTCTAGTTTTGTTTCGCTTGCTTTTTCTATCAGATGGTACAGGAACTGTTTCATTCTGTAAGCTGAATCCTGTGGCAGCAAAAGGCTCCTAACTTTTCCCGGAGTCAATTCATTTATTGCCGCCAGATATGTGAGTGCATTCAGATCTAATGGAATAAGCTTACTGCTCAGCTTAATTTCACTTGAAAAGTACGGAATGCAGTCCTTGCAGACAAATAAATTTGCCTGGTCAACGTAAAAACTTTCCATGTTTTCGGAAAGCAGAAATTTACCGCAGGATGCACAGGTTTTTACGTCGCATTGAATTCCAAGAAGGCCAATATATCTCCAGAGAAATCTGAGCATTCCAAGTCTTGCTTCCGTTTCATCAACAATATCCATTCCGTCAAGAAGAGCTTTTAGCAGAGTGAATGCAGATTCATTGTCTCCTGCACATTTTGTTTTCATTACTATTTCGCATGCCAGTGTTGCTGCACAGGATTTGTACAGGTTTTCCCGCAGGCTGATGTGGCAGTTGGTTGCATCAAAATCAGAAATTTTAATTGATTTTTTTGTTTCGTCGTAGTAAAGGTAAATGGTTCCAGAATTAAATGGCTGTACAAGAGACCGAAGCTTGCTTTTTGGACCACCGTATAGAATGCAGGAAAATATTCCCATTTCAGGAGAAAAAGCCGTAACTATCCTGTTCTGTTCTCCTGATTGCCTGAGCGAGAAAATTATTGCCTGGGTCTTTTTGTTTCTCTCTGCCATAATATTTTTGATTTTACTTTTTAATGTTAATGGGGTCTATACCCTCTTTTTTGTGAGACCTTATGAATTGAGAATTATGGTGATTTTACATATAATCTATTAGTCGTAGAATTTTATTTTGCAGGACAAGGCATTCAAATGAATATATTTAATGAAAACAAAATCGTAATTCAGGGTGCGCGTGAACACAATCTGAAAAATATTAATGTTGAAATTCCCCGTAATAAACTGGTGGTTGTTTCAGGACTTTCAGGAAGCGGAAAATCATCCCTGGCTTTTGATACTTTGTTTGCAGAAGGTCAGCGCCGATACATGGAAAGTCTTTCTTCCTATGCAAGGCAGTTTCTTGGTCGCATGGACAAGCCTGATGTGGATCTCATTACGGGCCTTTCTCCGGCAATTGCCATTGAGCAGAAAACAACTCACAAGAATCCAAGATCAACAGTTGGAACTGTAACTGAAATCTATGATTACTACAGGCTTTTGTTTTCCAGAATCGGAACAGCCCATTGTCCTCAATGCGGAAGAGAAATCAAAGAACAAAGTATTGATCAGATAATTAGTTCAATCATGTCCTGGCCGGAAGGTACTAAGCTTACTGTCTTGGCTCCGGTTATCAAGGGCAAAAAAGGTGAGCATCAGAAAATTATTGATGATGCAAAGAAAAGCGGATTTATTCGTGCACGAATTGACGGCCTTATGGTTGAACTTGAAGATTCAATCAAGCTGGACAAACAGAAAAAGCATACGATCGAAATCGTTGTTGACAGAATCGTTTTGAAATCTGAATCCAGAAAGCGACTTGCTGATTCTGTTGAAACTGCCCTCAATCATTCCAATGGCACTATTGTTGTTCTTAAGAGAGTTTATAAGACTGAAGATAAATTCACGGAAGAAGAAGTTTTCTTCAGCCAGAAAAATGCCTGTCCCGACTGCGGAATTTCCATTCCTGAATTGCAGCCGCGTCTTTTTTCATTTAACAATCCATTCGGAGCATGTCCAGATTGCAGCGGTCTAGGTGAGAAGATGGAGTTTGACAGGAATCTCATAATTCCAGATATGTCTCTTTCATTTAATGAAGGTGCAATTACTTTCTATAACCCTGACAGTGAATGGAACAGTTCCATGTTTGGGGCCATTGCAAAAGAAGGTGGATTTACTCTTGATACTCCATTGAAGGATCTTTCCAAAAAACAGTTTGATTATTTGTGGAATGGTGATGCTGAAAAAGACATACAGTGGACATACAGAAAGCAGAGCGGAGAAGGCTACAGTAATTACAAGAGACCATGGCCAGGTGTCATAAGTGATATGACTCGAAGGTACAATGAAGCATGGGGTGATTCTCAGCGTGAACGAATTGAAGAAAAATATATGTCTCATTGCCAGTGCAAGAGCTGTATGGGAAAACGTCTTAGGCCGGAAGCCCTGGGTGTTACTGTGGGCGGCAAGAATATCTGGGACCTTACTGAGCTTTCTGTTTCTGATTCAATTGAATTTTTTGACAGAATTACACTTACTGATACTCAGAAAAAAATTGCAAGTCAGGTTTTCAAGGAAATAAAGGCAAGGCTTTCATTCCTGAAAAATGTCGGACTTGAATACCTTACGCTTGAACGTTCTGCCGCAACTTTGTCGGGTGGAGAAGCCCAGCGAATCAGGTTGTCAACACAGATTGGTTCCGGTTTGACTGGAGTAATGTATATTCTTGACGAGCCTTCAATTGGCCTGCATCAGAGAGACAATCAGAGGCTTATTGATTCACTTACTTACCTTCGTGATCTTGGAAACACAGTGGTTGTTGTTGAGCATGACGAGCAGACCCTTCTTACTGCTGACTATCTTGTGGATATTGGTCCTGGTGCAGGAGTTCATGGTGGACAGGTTATGGCAAGTGGCACTCCGGAAGAAGTCATGAAAATTGACCAGAGTGTCACAGGCCGTTATCTGAGCGGAAAAATAAGAATGGCAATTCCTGAATCAAGACGAAAGGGTAATGGAAAATTCATCGAGATTCAGGGTGTGTCTGAGCATAACTTGAAAAACATAGATGTGAAAATTCCACTTGGTTCATTCACCTGCATTACGGGTGTTTCAGGAAGCGGAAAGTCAACTTTGCTTAATGATGTGTTCTTTCCTGCTGCAAGCAACAAAATCATGAAAACAGAACTTCCTGTGGGAAAGCACAAGAAAATCTTTGGTCTTGAAAATATTGACAAGGTTATCAATATTGATCAAAGTCCTATTGGAAGAACTCCCAGAAGTAATCCGGTTACTTACATTGGTGTGTTTGATAAAATTCGTGAACTGTACGCAAGCCTGCCTGAAGCAAAGGCACGTGGATTCAAGAACGGAAGATTCAGTTTCAATGTTAAGGGTGGACGCTGTGAAAACTGTCAGGGAGCAGGAACAATTACAATTGAAATGAATTTTCTTCCAGATGTTTTCATTCAATGTGATGTCTGTAAGGGCAGGAGATTTAATCAGGAAACTCTTGATGTCCTTTTCAAGGGAAAATCAATCAGTGATGTTCTTGATATGACTATTGAGGATGCGGCAACATTCTTTGAGGGAATTCCTCACATAGCAAGAAAACTTGAAACATTAAAATCAGTTGGACTTGGATACATTCAGCTTGGTCAGAATGCGCTTACACTTTCTGGCGGAGAGGCTCAGAGGGTAAAGCTTGCATCAGAACTTTGCAGGCCTTCAACCGGAAAAACTTTGTACATTCTTGATGAGCCTACAACGGGGCTGCATTTTGTAGACATCAAGCAGCTGATGGATGTCATTCAGAAACTTGTTGATAAGGGAAATTCCGTTGTCATGATTGAGCATAACCTTGATGTTATTGCACAGGCAGATTATCTCATTGACCTTGGGCCTGAGGGGGGATGCGGCGGTGGAACTGTCATTTTCTCTGGAACTCCGGAAGAAATCTGCAAATGCAGGAACAGTTATACTGGAAAATATGTAAAGGAACTTATGGATCGTGAAAAAAAACGCGGCCCAGTCGTGGAATAGATTTTGCTTTTATCCTGTAATGTCTTAAGAAAAATTATTTTTCTCATGCTGGTGTTTTTTGTATCTTGCCATGGATTTGTTTTTGGCCAGGAAAAAAATGTTTCAGTCATTACTATTGAAGGTGCAGATTTCACGGAATACAAGAAGAACAAGGAAACAAATACAGAAGAAATCATACTTACTGGAAATGTCACGATCAGCGTGAAGAAGGATTCAAAGACTTCCCGTGTCAGTGCAGATACGGTCACATACAATAGATCAACTCAAATGATGTATGCCGTAGGAAATGTGAGCCTTGTTCAGACTGATTCAAGCGAGGGTGAGCAGCGTATTACTGCAACGACACTTCTTCTGAATACAAGCACTCTGGAAGGAATCTTTGATAACGGAAGAGCCGTCCAGACTCAGAGCAATGCAATCAATCTTCCTGCTGATTCTACTCTTATTGTTGCTTCTAGAATTTTTGGACGTGACAATTCAAGTACCATAGTTTTCAAGAATGCTGAGCTTACATTCTGTGATGATGAAAATCCACATTGGAAAATCAAGGCTTCAAAAATATGGCTTCTGCCTGGAGGTGAATTTGCTTTTTTGAATGCATTTGTTTCTGTCGGGTCAATTCCTCTTCTGTATCTTCCTGTATTCTATTATCCAAAGGATGAGCTTTTGTTTAATCCGTCTTTTGGATATTCTGACAGAACCGGATACTTTATTCAGACCACAACATATTTACTTGGTCGAAAGCCTCTTGATACAAGCAGCGATGAATCAGATGATGATGATATCGGAAAGGGAATCTTCAACTTCATAAAACCTTCCAAACTTAAGGAACAGAAAAGAGAAGGCCTTGTTTATCATAATCTTGAGGAAGACTATAAAGGGTCCACGTCAAACTATCTAAAAATTCTTGCTGATTATTATGGAAACATGGGTCTTCTGACCGGACTTGAAGGCGTCTGGATTCCTGAAGACAGTGCCATATCTGAAGTTTCGGGATCTGCAAGAATTGCCTTTTCAAATACTGTTTTTGAAACAAACGGAAAGTATACTTCCTATGGACCTGACGGTAATGTTTACAAAGACAAGGCAAATTTTCTTGGAGTAGAAACACCTTTCAGATACAGTGCAAATTTTTCATTTAAGTCATCAAATCCTTTTGGACTTAGTATTTCCATCCCGGTTTACAGTGATCCTTATTTTTCTGATGATTTTTCTGAGAGAAGTGAATATCTTGACTGGATTGGTTTTATGCTGGCAGGTTCCGGTTCAGAAGAGGATGATGAGGAGGATACTTCTTCCAATGTTTCAAGTTTTGACTGGAATGTTTCAGGAAATTTTACTTTCAATGTTCCGGAATTTCTTGACCCGTATATTGAAACTCTGTCCATTACTTCATTAAGTTCTTCCATTGCATTTAATTCAAGAACACGAAATGACACTGACTTCATGGAAAGCAATAATTTGTGGAGATCCTATACACCGGAGCGTTCCTTTTTCTATCCGTCGCAGATAACTCCACTCAAGATTTCTGCTCAGATTTCAGGAACTATTTTTTCCTATCCGCCAAAAGAACGAAAAATAAAGGCTTTCGAAACTGCAGTTTTTCCTCTGGAACTTGATGTTCCGGATTACATTGCTGAAAAAAAATCAGATGAGGATGAAAAAAAGAACAAGGATGAAAAATCTGACTCGCCGGAAAAAAATGACGACATTCTTTTTGATAGTCTTGAGATTCTTGAAATAGAAAATCCAGATGCCTCAAAAGTTACTGCACTTACTCCACTTTCATATTCCCTTAAATATTCTCTGGCTCCTCAGTTCATTTCCCAGCTTAACTATGATTCATCAGTTTTGTCTTGTCCTGAGGATTTTGAATGGGAGAATTTGTATTCTTCATATATTCAGGTAAAGTCTCCTCTTACAATTACAAGTGATTTGGGTTTTCATAATAATTTTGTTTCCATGACCAACGATTTTTTGTTTGAACCAGTTTATCAGGCTCACCCTAATCTTGACGGATATTCTGAAGCCAGTGCAATAAGTGTTGAAAAAACTGACTATCAGGCTCGCAAACTTGATTTGACAAACACAAATACTGTTTCGTTTAAGCCTTTTGTTTTCAATGAAATTCTTAAGGATTCAACAATTCTGTGGACCACAAAACTCAAGCTTGTAAAAACTGAAGTTGAATTCCTTGGTGATGAACTTGATCCAAAATTTAAGTTCGCATCATTTGATCCCGGTGACGAGGACTGCTTTACTGTTCATACTTTGAGCGCAACAATAAATGCCGTTGAGAATGATTTTTCACAGACTTTCGTTTTGTCTACAGACTTGAATCCTCAGCCTGAAGCTTATGATGCAATGCTTTCATTTGGTTTTCCTCATGCAACCCTTTCTTTTAGCAGCGGAATTGAGGAAAAGAATTCAGAGGATGTTGAGTTTGTATGGAAGCCTTTCCAGCAGTCACTTTCACTTAAGTTTTTTGATGACAATCTGAATTTTACTGAATCCTATAACTATGATCTTGAGGAAAAATATTCTGATTCATTGAAGCTTGCCCTTTCCTACAAAAATTTTCAGCTTGCATACACAATGCTTTATACAAACGGATATGATTTTGATTCTGAATCAGGATGGGTTCAGCGTGAGGAAAAAGAATTCCTTCCGTACTCGGCATCTCTTGCATACGCTTCATCTGGAACCACGTACAGATACTGGAAGAACAGAATTGTATTCACTCCAAAACTCAATACTTCCATTTCCTATGACTGTATCCGGCCAACCAACAGTTTTTTCAGGTTTGTGCCGGAAATTACATTCAAGGTTCATGAGGCTCTTGATATTACATTCAGTGCAGAAACCCAGAACGATGTCATTTTCAGGTATTTCCAGGATTATGTCGGCTACAAGGATGTTTTGTCTGGTGAAAAAAATGTTTTCAAGGATTTGTACAATTCATTTGCATTCTGGGGTGACGGATCATTCTGGGATCCTGATCAGACAAACAGAAAGTCTTCTGGATTCAAACTCAAGAACATGAAGATCTCTGTCAAGCGTAACCTCCATGACTGGACTCTGGAAGGAAACGTTACTTTCAAGCCTCGTGCAATTACCGATGACAATGGCAAAAAAAGCTATGACTATCATCCCTACATTTCATTTCTTGTTTCCTGGAAACCAATGCCTAGCATGAAGACTGAAATTGTTGACGAGTATGGTGAATGGGAACTTAATCCGTAGAAGTTAAGTCCAGTATTTTCAAAAAATTTGCCCTTTGATGATTTATGTATTAAACTATGAATATGGTCGAATTCTTATGTTTTTGACTGTTGTCAGATTATAAAATAACGGGGGATAATATGTCAGAAGAAAAGAAATTTACTTCAGAGGATGCAAAGAAAAAGGCTCAGGAAATTGGATCTACAGTAATGACTTATGTGGACAAGGGTGTTGAGCTGTCAAAAAAAGGAATTGAAGCAGCCAGCAAGTCATTGAGTGATTTTGGAAACAAGTCAGTCATAAAAATTGAAATTGCACAGCTTAATGGAAAAATAGAAAAGAAATACAAGGAAATTGGAACTTATGTTGCCGAAAAAATTCTTTCAGGTGATGCAGATTCTGTTTCCAAGGATGATGCAGAACTTGCAGATAAGCTGGCAGCAATTTTTGATTTCAAGGAAAAGATTGCTCAGCACGAGGAAGCCTTGAAACAGTTTGAAAAAAAGGAAGAGTAGTTTTTCCTGATTTTAGAAAAGGGATTGTCCTTGATACAGGATAGTCCTTTTTTTGTTTTTCAGGAATTAAGGATTGACTTTATTTCTTCTATTGTTTTGGTGTAGGAATCAATGAATTCCATGTTCAGCTCATGAAGATTTCCCTGTGATTTTCCTCGCAGGACATCTTCCAGATTCTGTCCTTTTTGGGCCAGATCCTTTGCTGCAAGTTGTCTTGCTCCTCCCTTGTAGAAGTGGACATATTTTGCTGCTTCCAGTAAATCCTTTGATTCCAGGTCACAAAGTTTTTTTTCGTCCAGGTTTTCTTCGTCTATGTATGCCTGGAGAAGTTCGTCCAGCAGTTCTTTTTCTCCGTCCAGCATTTCAAATGCAAGATCATAGTCAATCATTTTCATTTTTTTTCACCTGCAATCGATTGTAAAAGTTTTTAATTTTAATGGCAACACAGCTATATTTTTGATACAATCAGGTTATGAATAAATTAACTAGAATTCTAAAAATCAATCTTATTCTTTCTGCAGTGTATTCATTTCTGTGTGTTTCATTTCACGCTGATATTTCACTTCTTGCAGTTTTTGTTTCTGCCGCATGGACATCTGCAACTTTTATTTTTCCAAACAAGATTCTTGTTCCCGGAAAAACTTCGGTTCCTTTGAATGCCATGAGACGATTCTTTCAGTATGAACCATTTGTTTTTATTTCTGCTTTTGTCATTCAGCGTTCCGGCAGTTATGGCATGCCTTTTGTGCTTGATTTGTTCTGTGCTATTTTGTGGATCATCATTACAGGTGTTTCTTTCTATATTCAGTATCTGCTTGGTGAAAAAAGAGTTTTCATTATGTGTCCTGAATGGAAGGCTGGTTACGAGGCAAGTTCAAAAAAACGTCGTGGTTCTGCAAAATTTGTAATGATTGAAATTCTTGAATGGATAGATGCACTTTTTCAGGCAGTGTTCACAATCATTCTTCTTAACATATTCCTTTTTCAGCTTTACGAAATTCCATCAGAAAGCATGGTTCCGACATTCCTTGTTAAGGATCGCGTTGTAGTTGGAAAGACTCTTGCCGGACCTAAGTTTCCTCTCAGTCAGGTTGGAATTCCATATATTCAGTCATACAAAAGGGGAGATATAGTTGTGTTCAGAAATCCCCATTATTCAAGTGACAGAAAGAGTGAGGTAAAGACTTTTATGAGCCAGTTCCTTTATATGTGCTCCCTTACTCTATTAAAGACAAACACTGATGAAAACGGAGAACTTAAGGCCGATCCTCTTGTAAAGAGAGTTTGTGGTGTTCCCGGTGAACAAATCTACATGCTTGATGGAATTCTATATGCAAGAACAAAGGATTCAAAGGAGTTTAAGGAAATTACCCTGGATTCGAAATTTGCAGCCTGGGACCTGAATCTTCTTTCAGATGAAACCAGGGAAAAAATCATGAGAATTCCTCTTTCAAAGGAACTGGTGGAAAATTCTTATGTTACAGAAATGGAACGCCGCAATCTTGATCTGGTTTCTGCAGCTCTTGAATGCCAGTCACTTGCCAGGGAATTCAGCCTGTATACACGAAAGTCAACTTCAGCAGATATTTCGGGACTTTTTTCATCACGTGACATGTTTGTCTACAATATGTTCAGCAATGTCAACAATCTGACTATTTCTCTCATGACAGCTGAGGGCGGTGAAAAATGGTTTGAAAGATTTATGAACACATGGCATGAAAAAAATCCTGAGTTCTTGAAGGATGGTGCTGTTTGTGGCGGAGATCCATATTCAGATGCATGCTTCAGGCTCAACATAATGTGCAAGCTTGTTTTCGGACGTCTGGTTGTAATGAATTCCAAATTGATTTTCAATTCAGTTGATGCAAAGGATTGGAACAAGAACCCTGAAAGAATCAAACAGTTTGAAATTGCCTCAAGATTAAACGATTATATTTCATGCATGGATCTCAGAAACCTTTGTCTTTTCCCGGAAAACGATGCAGATGGTAATCCTGTGTACATTCCGGAAAACTGTTACTTCATGATGGGCGACAACAGGTACAACTCACTGGATATGCGTCACAGCTATGATCAGAAAAACATTCCGCTGTCATCCCTTGATCCCTATTCTGTTACATATTATTCATCCCTTGCACCTCAGTATGTTCATCGTGACAGAATCCTGGGGAAGGCTTCCTTCAGGTTCTGGCCTCCATCTCGTGCCGGAATTCCTGACAAGATGAAGAAGTAATTGGCGTGGTTTAAAATACTCCTTTATCTTGCTTTTGTTGAATAATCGAATGAATTCAAGTAAAATCATATTGTTGAAAATTTGATTTTCAGATTATTATATTTTCTATAGGAGCAAAAATATGTCAAACAGACAGCATTACATTGCAGGAAACTGGAAGATGAACACTTCAAAGGCTGAAGCAGTTCAGTTGGCAAAGGACCTTGTTGAATCACTCAAGGGAAAGTCAGGAAAATACATGGTTGGAGTTCCTTTTGTATATCTTGATGCAGTAGCTCAGGTTTTAAAGGGATCAAACATCCTTCTTGGTGCACAGGACGTAGCAGCAACAGGAAACGGAGCTCACACAGGTGAAGTTTCTTGCGAAATGCTTAAGGATATTGGTGTTCAGACAGTAATTCTCGGACACTCAGAACGCCGCCACGAAATTGGTGAAAGCGATGAACTCATTAACAAGAAGGTTCGCCGCTGTCTCGCACAGGGACTCGATGTAGTTCTTTGTATCGGAGAACTCCTTGCAGACCGTGAGGCAGGAAATGCAGAATCAGTATGTGGATTCCAGCTTTCAGCAGACTTGGCAGGAGTTTCAGCAGAAGACATGGCTCGCGTAACAATCGCATACGAACCAGTTTGGGCAATCGGTACAGGTAAGACAGCCACTCCAGCTGATGCACAGGCAATTCACAAGTACTGCCGTGACTACATTGCAAAGCTCTACAATGCAGATGTGGCAAACAAGACAATCATTCAGTACGGTGGATCAATGAAGGCAGAAAATGCAAAGGATCTTCTTGCTCAGCCTGATATTGACGGTGGACTTATTGGTGGGGCTTCTCTCAAGGCTTCTACATTCACACCAATTTGTGAATTCTAATTCACAAAAATAAATAAGCAGAATTGATTTAGGGTCACTCTCATCCGGGAGTGACTTTTTTTGTTTCGGGAAAAGTTTTGCTAATCTTGGCAAATGAGGCTTTAGATAAACAGAATTTATTACGCTAACCTAAAATCGCGGATATGCCGATAATCATCAAAACTGTTTGTTTTTTAATTTATTCTATATACTTGCATATTGAGTTAATCAGGATAAATTTTTATCGGTGAAATGAATATAAGGCGGTTTCTTGTCCGTTTATTGCTAGTTTTCTCATTCCTTGCTTCCGTTCATTCAGAGGCTGATGGTGGTCGTGTTCTGCCAAGGTTCAGGTCTCTGTCAATGAAGAATATCTATATTGAAGCAAACGGCGGAATTTCCATGCCTGTTACTTTCCTTGGAATCAAAACGTCCAGCGTTACCAACATGGGATTCAACTATACTGGTGGCCTTGGAATAAACTGGGATGGCTATCTTGTTGGTTTTGAATACAGCCACAACATGTGGGGTGCTGGAGCCAATGAATTCATGCTCATTGATGATCTTAATTCAGATATTATTGCTTTCAGAATCAGGCGTGTTCTTTCATCAAGAAGTATAAATGTCTTGCCGGAATGGCTTGAAATTGTTCCTGGTATTGGCGGCGGTCTCAATTTCTTTACTGGATCTTACTATCCCTCTGAGCGAGGAAAGGAAGATGGTCGTCTCATGGAAATCACCTTTAACTCGGAGGGATCAGTTGCAGCTTTTGGTCGTGCATCCCTGGAATTCTCTTTCTTCTTCGGAACAAATTATTTCATTCCGTTTATTGGTGCTGACTGTAATGCATTCATGGATGAAAGTATTGGTGGAGGAATCTGTTTCTTCCCTAAATTCTACGGTGGAATCAGGACTTATCCACTGACATACATTTCAAGCCGAATTCCAAAGGCTTCCTCTTCCGGTACAGGAGGAACTTCAATTCTTGTTGAACAGAGTGTTGACTTTACGCCAAATAATGATGATGTTGGAGATATTGCTACCATCGTGCCAAAGTATTTCAACACTAAGTATGGATGTGAATCCTGGAAAGTTGTTGTGTATGACCGTTATGGAAGCCCGTTGAAAACCTGGGAAGGAACTGGTGATGTTCCCCGAAAGATTCCATGGGACGGAGACACGGATAATAACGAGATAATTTTTTCAAATGAAATATATACTGCTTCCTTTGAGGCAGTTCCAGATATGCGTGACAGGGAAAATCTTGGAATGGACAAGGTTACTGCCACTATTCCCATCAAAACTGGAGTGTTTGTTCAGAACGGAAAGAACAGGAAGGAAGACCGGATCATTATCAATTCATTCTACTTTGATGCAGATGATTCTTCGTTCAATTCAATCAGTGATGAGCAGAGAAAATCCAACAGAACGGTGCTTGATCAGGTGGCCTCAGCTATTATTGACCAAAAGCCGTCAAATGTTATCATTGAAGTATATTCAAATAACGTATCAAATACAGATGAAGAAAATCTCACAGAACTGGTTCCTTTGTCTCAGAAACGTGCCAATGCGATTCTTGAGGAACTGATCAGACGTGATGTCAAAAAAGAAAATCTTTCTGCACGAGGAATGGGGGGCAGTGATCCGATTGCCTCGTGGGAAGACAAAGCTTCCTGGTGGAAAAACCGCCGTGTTGAAATCATTCTTGAAAAATAGGTGGAGGTAAGATAATGAAAAATTTGTTTAGTAAAATCAAATCAGTTTTTTTTCTTTGTCTTGTTCTTGTCTTTGCCTCATGTTCCGATATGTTTGGCGGTTTCATGAATGATGATCAGACTTACAAAACCGGTGTGGATACTGTTACCGTAAATTCTTCTGCAGAAAGTAATCCCGTTACCCCAAACTACGAAAGCACAAACACAGAGCTTTCAAAGGGAATTGTCGTTATAAAGAAAACAAGATCTGCTTACAATCAGATTGTCTTCGATCCGGATTTTGAGTGGAATGAGGAAAAGGGCTTAAAAAACATCTATCAGGTTGGAGTTGTTGATGAAGATACTGATAGTGATGGCGTGAAGGATATTGATAATGACGAAACCGTTACTCCGCCTCATGGATCATGCGTTCCCCTGAGCATTATAGATAATCCTGTTCTCATTAAGTGCTATCCGTCTGATTCCCATGCAAGGGTTGAATGGTCTGCCGTAAGAACAAGAAGAGGAAATCTAGATTCAACTGTGACACCAATTGCCAGCCCAACTGAAGTTTCCGTGAGTAGGGCTTTGGGTAATGACAGGGAATGCTCAATCAGTGTGCCTTATGGAACTACTTTAGTAACAGTAAAAATTATTGCAGACGACAACTACTATTCAAGGACATATAAGATTGAACTTAACAAACCAGTCCGCTTTGATGAGGAATATATTGTAAAGGGTGATGATCTTTTCACAACCTATGAGATTGATTCTGCTGAAGTTCCTGAAGGAATTGAGATTGTATCAATGAACTATGTTTCTGACTACAATTCAGAAAACATTGATCCGTCAGTGAGACAAATTACTGTTGCAGAAGGTGTTTCTTCATTGCGCATTATGTACCGTGATGTTGAAACGGGATATACTATTACAAGGCGTATTACTCTCATGCGTCCAGATGACAGGGACACAAGCATCAAGTCATTTGCTCATGTTCCTTACAGTTCCGATGCTGCAACTGATGCCAAGTCAATAAAGGTTGGATCTATTGAATCCTTAAGATCAATAAACACAAATTTAAATGAAAGTGATGACCTGTATTATTTGAATCGTGGCGGCGGATACCAGGGAAGTGAAAACACAACTTCCTTTGCCCAGAAATCAGTATATAAAATCTGTGCCAACGCTCAGTTTGGTCAGGATTCTGTTTCATTTAAGACTGAACTGACAAATCCAAAGGCAAGCCTTTCCTACTGTGTTGGGGACACTGATCTTGCTTCTGAAAACTGGACGAATGCTTCTGTTGATGCTGATGGAAAATATACTGTTACCGTTAATGGCTTTGAGTCAGCTGGTGAAAATCCTGTTACTCCAGTCTATCTTCGTGTCAAGACAAAGGAATACAAGCATTCTGATGGAATCCATGCAGACTATCGGTACCACAAAATTGAAATAGTCCGTGCTGGAATTGACAATCCTAATCTTGCTTTCTTTCGTGTGGAGAAGGGACTTGTTCCTGGAGTTACGGAGTCTGGTTCAGCATATATAATTAACGGCCTGGACAAGAGAAGTGATTTTGAATCTTATATTTCTGCAGGTTCAATTAGGGATAAGAATATTTCCACCTATGTTGATCAGCTTAAGGTAATGATCTACACAATGAACTGCGAGCAGGAAGTCTATTATACCTGTGAAGGCCCGGCAACAGAACAGTTTGAGGATCTTGATGGCGATGGTGAATATGATCATGCACCTGAAGGTTATTGCATGCAAAAGACACTCATGCCTCTGGAAGGAAGTTCCGGAAACAACAGAAGAAGAATTGTTACTGTTGGAGCACTGGATTCTTCTGCTGTTGCTGACACTGACAATGATATTTGTGATGGTGTTACAACCATGACCTTCTATCTTAAGAAATCTGATGGAACTTTTGTGACATACAAGACTGTTAAATTCACTAAGCCATCGCTTGATGCAATTTCATGCAAGCTTACTGTTAGGGATTATTCTTCTACAGATGGAAGTGGACGAGATTACAATAGTTCAAGTGTAATTCCTGGATACAGTAATATTGAAATCAAGAAAAATCCTTCATCAACACATACACTAACCAGCTATACAGATGCTGCCGACTACAATATCTATTATACTGGTTCTGCCAACTGTGAGGATATTTTCTTTGATATTGTACCAAATTATGCAGGTGTATATGTACGACACACGATTCTTAATAAAGATGATGCTGTCATGTCAATTGATGCAGACAATACTCAGTTTACAGTTACAACAAGGGCTGATGGAACTGAAATTTGGCAGTCATTCATGCGTTTGTGGTCTTCATACAAAAAGTCGTCATATATTTGTATCTATAAGGATGAAGCCTCGTATAATGCAGATCCAAATGATTTTGTTGCAATCATCAAGCTGTCTTTCTACAGAAAACCGGATGTTTCTTTGTCAACGCTGAAGTTTGGACTTGCCTCGTCTGTAAAACAGTCTAATGGAAGTGCATTCAATTCATCAAAGCCTAGATTTGAAAATGGTGCTGAGGTTCTTACGCTGCCTTATGTAAGCACGACTGAAGAAATAACTGACAACGGTGCATTGAAAGTTAAATTCCCTGTTGCAACTTCTAAGTTTGAAGTTCGCGAAAAGACCTTTGGTTCTGATGAGGAGGATGCAGCAAAGAACTGGAAGGGTACTCAGGAATCAAATGCCGGTGACCGGGGAACTGTGATTTATGGTCCTAGTGACACATCTACAACTGAGATTTCAATTCCTGTTAAATATGAAGAAGGCATTATAAAGGCATATAGCATTTATGTTTATTGTGATTACTATGTAAACTCTCCGGTTAGCGGCCAGCCTATGGTTCCTGCACAAGAATCAAAGGAATACCTTGTTTACGTTAAACCAAAACTGAGCAACAACTCCAAGTTCTCTCTCAACCTGAAGCAGGAAGACGGCGACGGACTTATTGTCAGCAGTGTTACCGTTAATTCAGGCACAAATGTGGTCAAGGATGCTTCTTCTACTGTTGAATGCACGGACTATACAAAGAGTGGTGATCTTAAGATTACTGTTGATCTTCACAAGGCAGCGGCACTGACTGTTACTGTTGATGGAACAGTTCTTGATTCATCATTTGTAGACGACAGTAATCCGGCCAAGAGAATTATTACAATTCCTTATGATTTGTATAATTCTGACTCAAGGAAGGATACTATTGTTCCGTATGTGATTAAGGTTGATTCTGAAGATGGCCTTAACCATTCAACCTATAAGGATAAGCTTTATATTCAGGATAAGGTTAAGTCTCTTGGTTTCACAACCCAGCTTATTTCTGGAACAAGCTATAATGTAACTTCTGAATCCACTGACTGGAAGATTGGATATAATACTGACTCAATATTTAATTTCATTGCCAATAAGGCGTCTGTTTCCTATGCTGCATCATATAAGATTGCAATCCAGGCAAACGGAGATACTTACTGGGTTACAATGGGTGCCGGCGGAACTTCTACATCAGTGGTTTCTGCATCATCAGGCTCGGCCTTGAATGGAGTCAGAGTGCAGGTTGACCCGGAAGTATATTATGTCAAGAAAAATGATTCTGATGTGGTTGAATCATGGATCCTGGTTAAATTTAAGGTAACTAATTCAAGCGGCAAGGCCCTTAAAATTGGTGCCTCAAGCAGCGGGCTTGGTTCAAATATTGAGCTTTTGCCAGATTATGCAGATTCGGATAGTTTCACAAACTTCTATTCCGGAAATGCAGGTGTTGTTGACAGCAACATGTGGATTGGAAACCAGACTCCTGGAAACGGATCCGGGGCCCATTCATTCAGCTTCAATATAGGAACATCTTCATCTGCCACAAGAACGGTTGCATTTAAATTTGTTCCGTAATTAGTAATTTTTCTGCAGTTTTATGATTCTTCCTGTCTGTTTCAGGTGGGGAGAACCTTCATTGTTCAAACATTGACTTACCAACGGCATTTCGTTAGAATATTGAGACTATAATTTGTAAAAATTTTTTGGAGTATAAAATGAATATTGTAAAGACAGTGGCTCTCGTTGCATTCGTGATTATCTGTGTTATTCTTATTCTTCTTGTTTTGGTTCAGAATGAAGAAAACAATGGCATGGGAAGTGCTTTCGGCGGTGGTCAGAGCACAGCTTTTGGTGCACATTCAGCTAATGTAATCACAAAGACAACAGGTGTGTTTGTAGCTTTATTCTTCGTTGCTGCATTTGGTCTTGCATTGCTTAACAAGGCTCCTAAAAAGGCTGATCTTTCTGAAACTGTAAAGCAGGTTCAGGGCGCTGAATCAGAAAACAAGGCTGCAGATGAAAACTGGCTTAAGGATGAAGTTGAAAAGCCTGCTGCAGAACAGACGGTAATTGAGGTTCCTGCAGAAGCAGCCGCTGCTACTGAGTAATTCCGGTAAGATTGTGATTTTCAAGGAAGTTTTTTCTCCGTCTTGCATTATAATCAATTTGGAAAGCCAGGAAAAAGATGAGCTTTTCGAAGAACTTGGGCAGTGCATTTTTTCAGCACATCCGGAAATTGACAGAGAGAAAGCTTTGGCATCCCTTTGGGATCGGGAAGCAAAAATGTCCACGGGAATCATGAGGGGAGTTGGTATTCCTCATGGAACCTGTAAGTCAATAAAGAAGTGTGCTGGTGCCATAGGAATCAGTCGTGGTGGAATTGACTATGACAGTCTTGATGGCAATCCGGTGAAAGTTGTGTTCATGCTGCTTTTTGGGGAAGATGACAATACTTTGCATCTGGAAGTGCTTAAAAGTCTTTCTCAGGTTCTGCAGGACGAAAGTTTTGTAGACGAGTTATATAAAAAACAGAATCCACAGGATGTGTTTGATTTCCTGTGTTCAAGAGAAAACTAAGGCACTCATATTCTGTGTGTTTGCCTGAGGAAGGAATTCCGGTAGTACTGGATTAGTGTGACTTGAGGTGTGTATATGGCAACTGAATCAATTGATATTATTCAGCATCTTCTTGAAGTTGAAAATGAAGCTGCCCAAATGCAGCTGGATGCCCAGAAACAGGCAGACGAAAAGATTGCCAGGGTTCGCTCTGAGTCTGATGCCCGATACAAGAGTGAATGTGCAGAGAATGCCAGGGTTCTTGAATCAGAAGAAAAGGCAAAAATCCAGCAAATCAATGATAATCATTCACAGCAAATTGAATCCTTCAAGGCATCATTGGAATCAACACCTAAATCACCTGAAGCTTTCAAATCAACCATAGAAAAAATGCTTTTTGCATAGGAAAAGAACATGGCAATGGATAAAGTAACTGCCGAATCTTATGTTTATGCAAAGGCAAGCGGAATGCTTTCAAAGTCCTATGTTGGAGAAAGGGCAAGGCAGCTGTTTGCTCAGAATTCTCTGCAGGAACTGTGGAATTTTCTGTTCAAAAAGGAATCTCCTGCTGTTCCTGAAACGCTTCTGGCAAGGGAACTGGAGCGTGAGGCATTTGATTCTTTTGTTGGACAATACAAAACTCTTCTTGCTAACTATTCAAAGCCCCACAATATTTATCTTTATCTTCTTCAGTCCTATGATTTTGAAAATCTCAAGGATATAGGGGCTGCCCTTGCCTTGGGTAAAAAAGACATGCCTGATGTGGAAGATATTTCTCCTTTCAATATTATTTCCTATGACAAGTGGCCGGATATTAAGGCCATGACACAAACAGGACCCCTTTCCTGGTACTCTGTTCCAGAGTTGGCGGAACAGCATCTTGAAAATTCCAGGCTGGATTCTTTTTACATTGAAAACCTCTGGAAATCCCTTGATTCGGTAAATCCTGAGTGCAAGAGTGCCCTTAAGAATCTCATAGGTAAAAAAATCAGAATTGACAATACAGTCTGGGCAATCAGGCTCAGGTTTTATTATGGAATGTCTAAGGAAGAAATCATTCCGCTTTTGTCTTATTCAGATAAATCCAGAAAACCAGGTGATGTTCTGGCTCAGGAAGCAATTTCAACTTTGGACTGGGATCTTGATGACTACGACGCATGGTCAAAATGGAAGCATGCAGATCTCCTGAATCCACATGAAGAAGGTGTTGTCTGGACTGTTGATTCAAGATGGATTACTCAGAAAGCAAAGAATATGTATGTTGAAAAGGCATACAGGTTATTTCATATTTATCCGTTTACGGAATGTCCTTTGGTGTGCTGGTTTATTGTTAAGCGCAATGAACTTGACAACATTAGGACTGCATCTGAAAGCCTGAGACTGAACATTGGTTCTTCCCAGGCAATGAATCTTGCAGGTTTTTCGGAGGTTTCAAATGGCTAGAACTACTGCCATGAGTCTTTTAGAATTAATGATTCTCAAGCAGGATATTCACAACGTTCTCTTATATCTTGGAAAGGAAGGTGATTTCCAGTTTCAGCAGAGTTTTGAGAAGATGTCAGAAACCCAGGATTCTGGCAAGAAAGAAAATCCGGACAGCGTGGTTTTCGACAAGCTTCAGAAAGTCAGGGCTTCTCTGGCATTGGATGATCTTTCATCTTACAAGGGAAAATTGACTTTCCCTCTTGAATCAGACTATGAAATGGCAGAAAACATTAGCCAGGCTGTTGAGTTGCTGCATCAGAAGGAAGTTGCCGCCCAGGAAGAATTCAAGAGAGCATCCAGCGCATATACAGAGGCACTTTCCTTTTCCAATATGAAGGTTCCATATTCCGAGCTTGAATCACTTTCATTCCTCACACTTAGAATTGGAAAAATTCAGAGTGAAAAATTTGATGAGCTTAGTGCCAAACTTTCAGACAGGTGTATTCTTGTTCCACTTGGGGAAGATAAGACCAAGGTTCTCGCTGCTTCATCCAAGAAGGCAAGGTTTGGCCTTGATGCAGACTTGAAGGAGGCTGGTTTTGTTGAACTTGAGATTCCTTCTGATTTTAAGGGAATCCCTGATGATGTTCTTGAGACACTCAAGGTTCGTCGTGATGAGGCAGAAAAATATCTTGAGGAAATCAGTACTGAAAGAAAAAACTACGCAGATACTCACAAGGATGAAATTTATCTGCTTCTCCAGAAGTTTTCTGTTGGATGTCAGATTTACAAGGTTGAGAACAATCTTGAGTCTACTGAATATGTCTATAGAATCACATTGTGGGTTCCTGCATATAAGGCAAAAAAAGTAATGAAGGATCTGGACGAGCTTACTGCAACAAGAGCGGCTTTTCGTCTCTATGCTCCAAGCGAAGTTCCGGATGTAGTTTCAGGCAAGGAAAAAGTTCCGGTTCAGCTCAAGCACGGAAAGCTTGTGTCTAACTTTGAGAGAATGATTTTCAGTTATGGTGCTCCACTTTACGGAACTGTGGATCCAACTCCATTTGTTGCCGTTTTCTTCTCGATCCTTTTCGGAATTATGTTCGGTGATGCAGGACAGGGACTTGTATTCCTCGTTCTTGGAATTCTTGCTTCCAACAAGAAAATCAAGCTGGCCGGATGGGAAAAATTTGGTCCTATTCTCACGGCTATTGGTATTACGTCAACAATAATGGGTGTTCTTACTGGTGAATTCTTCGCCAATGAGACAATTCTTGAACCTTTTGCATTGTGGGTAACAGGACTTTTCGGTCATGCCCATGCTCCTATTTTACACATGATGCCAGGCAGCGAATCTTCATCAATTACAAGAATGTTCACTTTCTTTGGATTTACCATTGCGGTTGGTTTTGCAATCAATACCTGCGGAATCATTATCAACATTGTGAATCAGATTTCATTGAAAAGAATCGGGCGAGTACTTTTCGGCAAGACAGGAATTTCAGGAGCTCTCTTTTTCTGGTACGTGATTGCTTTTGCATTAAGGGTTGCATTCTTCAATCATGTTCCAGCTTTGTATGACTGGGTTATTATTGGTGGTTCTCTTTTGCTTTCTGCTTTTGGTGAACCTCTTGAGCGCCTTATAGAAGGGGAACGGCCTGTTCTTGAAAATGGAGTTCTTTCATGTGTTATTGGTGCTGTTGTTGAGATTATTGAAATAATTTCTTCGTATCTTTCAAATACAGTTAGTTTCGTTCGTGTTGGTGCATTTGCCCTGGCGCATGCGGTTCTCGGATTTATCATTAATTCTTTGGTTGAAATTACACCGGGAGTTGGTGGACTAATTGTTGCAGTTATTGGAAATGCAATTGTTGTTGTTCTTGAGGGAATGATTGTTGCAATTCAGGTTGTCAGGCTCCAGTACTATGAGTTCTTCTCGAAGTTCTTCACGGAAACTGGACGGGAATTCAAGCCATTCAGGTTTGAATACAAAAAATAGTTTTTCGAAAACGGGCCTTTTTTTGACCTGTGAAACTGTGGTTTGGGAAAATAAGATAAAAAATACCAATAATCTGGAAGGTTTGGATTTTTGTCTTTTTAAGATTTGCGTTGCAAATTTATAGTTTATATATTAGGAGAAAATTATGAACAAGAAATTTTTTGCTTCTCTGGTAACATTGCTTGCTATTGGATGCGCATGTGTTTTCGCAGAAGATGCAGAAACAACTAAGAATGCTGCTACAGGAATTGCAGGCTCAATCAAGTACATTGCCGCAGCCCTTGCTGTTGGTATTGCTTGTATTAGTGGTGGTACTGCTGTTGCAAAGATTGGTTCTGCTGCAATGGGTGCTATGAGTGAAAATGCTGAACTTTCAGGAAAGGCACTTCCATTCGTAGGTCTTGCTGAAGGTATCTGTCTCTGGGGATTCCTTGTAGCATTGTTCATCATCATTATGTAAATAAATCACATTGAGATAGGGTTTCCCTGGTTTGTATCGGGGGACCATTATTCTCTTGTGTTTTGCTTGCAGTCGATTTAATGACGGTTTATGGAATTTTTTGTATTGGGTGAACGGGAACTTGTTCTTGGATTCATGCTTGCAGGTGTGAAGGGGCAGGCCGTTACCAACCGACAGGATGCATTGGAATCTTTTTTGCGTGTCACTGGACAATCTTCATCTTCTCAGTCTTTGGTTGAGGCAGAAAGACCAGAGATTTTGATTTTGACTGAGGATGTTGCCGATATGATTTCGACTGAGGTTCAGTCATGGCAAATGAAGGCTAAGGCACCTCTGATTGTAGAAATCCCTGGTTTGAATGGTCATGCCAAGGGAAGAAAGACTCTTACTGATTCAATTAGAGAAGCAGTGGGAATCAATGTTTAGGAATATTTAATATGGAAGAATTACGTTCAACAGAAGTTTTGGATAAGGAAATCCGTGCAGAAAGCGTAAAGAAAGCAGAAAAAATTCTTGCCAGTGCTGAAGCAAAGGCTCAGGAACTGCTTTCGGGTGTTGACCTTCGTGTTGCAGAAACAAAAAAGACTGCAGAAGAAAACATGAAATCGCGTTTGGCATTATATGAGAAAAATGTAAATGCATCGGTTCCTCTTGAAAGGCAGCGCTATCTTGTGTCTTTCATCAATAACTCTGTTATGGACGCAATCAATGATTATATGGGTAGTCTGACTCAGGACAGGAAAGACTCTCTCATAGAAAAAGAACTTGCAAAGGCAAAGAATATTATTGGAGCAAGAAAAGTAACATGCCTTGCTGTTGGAAAAATGGATTCTGCTTCATGTGAAAAAATCGTGAAGAGTGTCCTTGGAAATGTGGTGGCTGGTTGTACTGCATCTTCCGGTGAAGAAAAAAACTGCCTTGAATATGGACTTATACTCAAGACTGAAGATGGAAAACTTACATGCCGTCTTACTCTTGAAGAAATCATAAATAACTTGCTCGCCAGAAAAAGGGAAGAACTTGCCCTTGCTCTATTTGACGGGAGGTTGCCAGAATGATTACTGGAAAAATCAAGCGAATCTCAGGACCTATTGTTTATGCTGAAGGTTTGGAGAAATGCGGTCTTTACGATGTTGTTGATGTTGGATCAAATCGCCTTATTGGTGAAATCATCCGTCAGAACGAAGGTCTTGCTACAATTCAGGTTTACGAAGATGTAAGCGGAATGCATATTGGAGAGGATGTAGTTTCCAGCGAGCGTCCTCTTTCTCTTAAGCTTGGTCCCGGACTTGTAGGAACAATTTACGACGGAATACAGCGGCCGCTCAAGGAAATGTATGAAGACAAGGGAGCATTCCTTTTGCCTGGCCAGAGAACTTCTCCAATTGATTCTGAAAAAAAATGGGAATTTAATGCAGTTCTTTCCGAGGGTGATTCAATTGAGCCTGGAAAAGTAATTGGTACTGTACAGGAAACAGGTTCCATTCTCCATTCGATTATGGTTCCTCCGACAATCAAGGGAACAAAACTTGCCTCTTTCAAGGGAAGCGGATCATATACAGTTGATGAAGTCATTGCAAAAACTGAACTTGGTGAAGAAATTATGATGAGTCATTATTGGCCATTGAGAAAGCCTCGTCCTTTTGCACAGAAACTTGAGGTGAGTCAGCCTCTTATTACAGGTCAGCGTGTAATTGATGTGTTCTTTCCTCTTTCAAAAGGTGGAACAGCAGCCATTCCAGGTGGATTCGGAACTGGAAAGACAATGACTCAGCATGCCGTAGCAAAATGGTGTGATGCAGATCTCATTGTATATATTGGTTGTGGTGAGCGTGGAAATGAAATGACTGATGTTCTTACTGAATTTCCTACACTTATTGACCCAAGAACCGGACGATCTTTGATGGAACGCACGATTCTTATTGCCAATACTTCAAACATGCCTGTTGCAGCACGAGAGGTTTCACTTTATTCAGGAATTACCCTTGCTGAGTATTATAGAGACATGGGACTTCATGTTGCTATTATGGCTGACTCAACATCTCGATGGGCAGAAGCCTTGCGTGAACTTTCAGGTCGAATGGAAGAAATGCCGGCAGAAGAAGGATATCCTGCATATCTTCCAACCCGTCTTGCAGAATTCTATGAAAGAGCAGGTCGTGTAAATTCTCTCTGTGGAAAGGAAGGGTCTGTTTCTGTAATTGGTGCCGTTAGCCCGGCCGGTGGTGACTTCAGTGAACCTGTAACTCAGCATACCAAACGATTCATCAGGTGTTTCTGGGCTTTGGATCGGGAACTTGCAAATGCCCGCCATTATCCAGCCATCGGATGGATTGATTCATATTCAGAGTACGCTTCGGAAATCAAGGAGTGGTGGGACAAGGTTGACCCGATGTGGGCATCTGTTCGCATAAAGGCACTTGATCTTCTCAAGAAGGAGCAGAGACTCCAGCAGATAGTACGCCTTATTGGTGCTGATGCTCTCCCTGATTCAGACCGTCTTGTTCTTATTGTTTGTGAAATGATCAAGAACGGATTCTTGCAGCAGAATGCTTTTGATGATATTGATGCGTATTCAGTTCCTGCAAAGCAGCTGAGTATTCTTCTTCTCATAATGGATTTCTATGCACATGCCCTTGAAATCATCAAGTCTGGTTGTCCACTCTTGAAGATTACTGAGCTTTCTGTGAGAAATGAAATTATTCGTGCAAAGAGTACTGTTCCAAATGACAGGCTTTCAGATCTGGAAACAATCAGGGGTCATCTTGATGATCAGTTTGCTGAGCTTAGGCGCATGTACAGTAAAGAGTCTTAGTAGTAGAAAGGAAAGTTGCAATGAAGGGTATTGAATATTCAGGACTTAATTCTGTTGACGGACCAATTGTAGTTGTAAAGCGAAGTGAAAATTCTTCCTATGATGAAGTTGTATTTGTTCGTGACAAGAATGGTGAAAAGCGTACTGGTCGAATTATTGACTTGAATGAAGAGACTGCTGTCGTTCAGATTTTTGGAAGTACAACAGGCCTTGATCTTGAAAGCACTACAGTTGAATTCCTTGAAGAACCAATGGAGTTGAGGGTTGGAAAGGGGCTTCTTGGTCGTATTTTCAACGGACTCGGTAAGCCTATTGATGGTTATCCTGAAATCATCAGTGACAAGAAAGTCAACGTAAACGGAAATCCAATCAATCCTTATGCCCGTGTTTATCCCCGTGACTTTATCCAGACTGGAATTTCATCAATTGATGGTATGAACACCCTTATTCGTGGACAGAAACTTCCAATCTTCAGTGGAAACGGTCTGCCTCACAACAAGCTCGCTGCCCAGATCATTCGTCAGGCAAAACTCAAGGGAAGTGATGAAGACTTCGTTATGGTTTTTGCCGGCATGGGAATCAAGTATGACGTTTCTCAGTTCTTCAAGCATACATTTGAGGAATCTGGTGTATTGTCAAAGGTCGTAATGTTTCAGTCCCTGGCAGATGCTCCTTCAATCGAGCGTATTATCACACCTCGCTGTGCTCTTACTGCAGCTGAGTACCTGGCATACGAATGCAACATGCATGTTCTTGTTGTAATGACAGATATGACAAACTATTGCGAGGCTTTGCGTGAAATTTCCACAACTCGCGGCGAGGTTCCAGGACGAAAGGGTTATCCGGGATATTTGTATTCAAACCTTGCAGAACTTTATGAAAGGGCAGGAAAGATTCAGGGATCAACAGGTTCAATTACACAGATTCCAATTCTTTCTATGCCTAATGATGATATTTCACATCCTATTCCAGACCTTACAGGTTATATTACTGAAGGGCAGATTGTTCTTGACCGTGAAATGAGCCAGAAGGGTATGTATCCTCCTGTTGCCGGACTTCCGTCTTTGTCACGACTCATGAAGGACGGTATTGGAAACGGAATGACCCGAGAGGACCATGCCCCTGTTTCAAGCCAGCTCTTTGCCGCATACAGTAAGGTTAAGACTATCAGAAATCTTGCATCGATTATTGGTGAGGAAGAACTTTCTGAACTGGATCAGCTTTACCTGAAGTTTGGAAACGAGCTTGAGTCAAAGTTTTTCACACAAGGTGAGTATGAAGACAGAAGCATCGAAGAAACTCTTGATCTTGGATGGAAAATTCTTTCGATTCTCCCAAGAGAGGAACTTTACCGAATCAAGGATGAGTTGATTGACAAGTATCTCCCAAAGGGAACTAACTGATGGCCAAACTGAATATTGCACCAACAAAATCTAATCTTCTCGCAATTAAGGAACAGCTTGCTGTTTCAACTGCGGGGTATGATTTGCTTGAGCAGAAACGTGAAATTCTCGTAATGGAACTCATGCGCATTGTTGAGCAGGTAAAGCTTCTTGAGGCACAGATTGATAAGTGCATTGAAAAGGCATATCCGGCACTCAAAAGAATGCTCATGTCTGTTGGTGGTGATAGAGTTGAAAGAATTGCCCATGGTGTTGAATATAAATTTGAAATCTCAGAAAAGCAAAATGCCATCGCCGGAATGAGTTTCACGAATCTTGAAGTCACTCTTCCGAAAAAACAGTTGTTTTCATCATTTCTCGGGTCAACTGCAGACAGTGACGAGGTAATGTCCGATTTCTTTGAGCTTCTTTCAATCCTCGCTCAAATGGCAGGAATCAGAACAATTGCCTGGAGACTAGCCCTGGAAGTAAAGAAGACCCAGCGCAGGGTTAATGCCCTGGACAAAATGGTTATTCCTCAGGACAGGGAAACCGTGAAATATATCGAAGGTGTTCTTGAGGAAAGGGAAAGGGACAACGTGTTTGTCATGAAATCCCTTAAAAAACGCCAGGGTTTCTGATGATCAAGTCTCTTTTTCAAAAGGTAATTGTGGCCTACAATGGTTCAAAATCTTCTCTTAATGCCCTGATGTATGGGATTGTCCTGGCCAAGATTCATAAAATCCAGCTTAAAATTGTTTATGTAGTTGATTCTGCTTCCATAAAATCCCTGGTTCTAACAAAAATAATGATTGTTGAGGAAGGTGAAAGGGTAAGAAAGGCTCTTGAAGAAGACGGAAAGAAGAACCTGGAATATGCCCTGTCACTTGCAAAAAAGAAGGGCGTTAATGCTGAAGCTGACCTTCGTTCCGGTTCAGTCTGGAGTGAAATCATCAGTGCCGCTAATTCTTTTGATGCCAGCCTGATTCTTATTGGTGGCCAGGGAAACGGAAAAGATATTTCAAGGCAGGACAGTGAAATAATCGCCAGGTCCCAGTGCTCTGTCATGGTTGTCAAGGATGTCTACATGGAACAGAAATTTAAGTTAGCCTAGTGTAACTAATTGATTAAGTTCTGTTTATCTGATATTTTGACTTGAATAAAGTGCTTTTTGTGACTGAGTTTTGTGATTTTTTATGCACTTGTTGAATTGTTATTAATTTGGAGGATTATATGATAGAAAGAAATGAAGGATTTGCAAATCTTACGGCAGGATATCTTTTTCCTGAAGTAGCAAAGAGACGCCGTGAATATCAGGCCGCCCATCCGGAAGCAAAGATTATCAGTCTTGGTATTGGTAATACAACAGAACCATTGACACCTCACATCATGCAGGCAATGGTTGATTATGCAAAAGGCCTTGGAACAAAAGAAGGCTATTCAGGATATGGAGATGAGCAGGGAAACACAGTGCTGCGCTCAAAGATTGCAGAAAAACTCTATCCTGGAATGGCAAGTGCCGATGAGGTTTTCATCAGTGATGGTGCAAAGTGTGATATTGCCAGAATTCAGACTCTTTTTGGATCAAAGACAAAGATTGCAGTTCAGGATCCGGCTTATCCTGTTTATGTTGACGGAAGCGTAATTACTGGTGCTGCAGGAAAGAACGACGGAAACGGATACAAGGGAGTTACATATCTTCCATGTACAGAAGAAAACGGATTTTTCCCGGATTTGTCAAAGATTGGGAAGGACACTCTCATTTATTTCTGCTCTCCAAACAATCCGACAGGTGTTGCAAGTACTCGTGATCAGCTTAAGAAACTTGTTGATTTTGCCAATGACAACGGATGCATCATTATTTACGATAGTGCATACTATGCATTTATCCGGGACAACAGCATTCCAAAGACAATCTATGAAATTGAGGGTGCAAGAAAGTGTGCAATTGAAATCAACTCATTCTCAAAGCTTGCCGGATTCACAGGTGTTCGTCTTGGCTGGAGCGTTGTCCCTGCAGACATCAAGTTTGCAGATGGAACTCCTGTAAAGCAGGACTGGAATCGCGTTGCCACAACTTTGTTCAACGGTGCCTCGAATATTGTTCAGGCCGGTGGATTGGCTTGTCTTGATGATGAGGGAATGAAGGAAACAAAGGAACTTGTTGATTACTATCTTGAGAATGCAAGGCTTATGGAAAAGACTCTCAAGGGAGAAAACTTTGCCTCAAGAAATGTAAAGGTATTCTATACAGGTGATTCCCCATATCTTTGGGTAAAGTTCACTGGATGGAAGAGTTGGGATATCTTCGATCTTATCCTGGATAAGTGCAATGTTGTTACTACTCCGGGTTCCGGCTTTGGTCCTGCAGGTGAAAGCTATCTCAGATTCAGCTGTTTCGGTCATCGTGCAGATGTTGAGGAAGCTTGCAATCGTCTTTCAAAACTCGAATTCTAAGTTTAAAAAAGAGGCTGCCTTAAATGATTTGATTCGTGGTGTTATTCTGTTTTCTTTCAGAATGGCCATGAATTAAACTTTTGGCAGCCGCTTTTGTTATGAAGGACTTAATGTTTTTTTTAGAATGCTGTCTGGAAACCTACGCGTGCAGATATGGCATTCTTAATGTCATCAAGCTTTGTCACGTTGACTGTTGCACTTGCTTCAAGCGCCCCGCCGAACATGTCCAGGTTAGCGTATGGTGTTATGCAAAAATCCTTTTCGTCTGAAAAGTCAAAGTCATCAAAATCACATTCGGAAATTGTGAATGTAGCGTGAACTCCACCCGTAAAGTTTGTGGATCCGATGTAAAGATTGTTTGAGCACAGCGTGATGTTAGCTCCGGTAACGCATTTTGCATCCGGGTTGTTCATGTTCACAAGATGTCTCAGGTATATCATGTCTCGTGCACTAAGATATGGAATGTTGAAAGCCGCAATGTTGATGTTTCCGTATTTTGTTATGAGTCTTGGTTCAATTACAAAGTAAAGGTCATTCTTGTTCAGTGTGTCTGTGTCGTTATCCTTGTCGATGGTAATTTTGTTGATTCCAGCCTGAATGAAGACTGTTGTCGTGTTTACGTTACCCAAAAGTGCATTTATTCCCCAGTGAAGCTGAATTTCCTTGATTGCAAATGCATCTGTCGTATCATTGTTGAGGGGACATGTAAATCCTGCTGCCAGGTCAAGAGATGCTCTTCTCATTACTGCTGCGTATCTGAAGTCCCAGTTGAAGGAATCCTGTGATTCAAATGAATCCAGGGAAGTTGTTGCCTCATTCTTGTATACGTAGAGTCCTACTGCAAAATTTGAATCAGGGTGCATTACATAGGAAAGTCCTGTTGCGTAAAATGGATAAATGCTTGATCCTGAAAGCCCGTGCCAGCTTTTAGTTATCAGAGAAGAAATTTCAGGGATTCCGAATTGTCTTTGAAGAAAAATATCAGATCCGATTGGTTCATATCTTCCTCGGAAAAGGCTGATATAGTGGTTTGTTGATTCTCCGTTTATGGTATATGTGCCAGAAAGCTCTTCAATCCTGAATTTTGCATTGTTTGGGTTTGCGTCGTTGTCAAAAATTGTGCTGTCAAACAGATTTCCTGCCTGAAGGTAAAGATCGCACCTGAGCAGAACTTTTCCTGAAAAATCAAGTTGTCCGGAAAAAAAGTTGTCTGCATTGAATTCCGGTGAAAAATCATCAGAGTCGGTTTCGTTTGCCAAAGTTGCCATGAATCCTGCACATCCTGAGAAATAAGGCGTTTCTATGGCCCATGATGCGGCAGTAAGCAAAAGTGCCATTGCGCAAGATAAAGCTGTTTTTTTCAATTTGACCTCCAAAATAGTAATCCCATTTGGTATATTTTCGGAAAAAATCACATGCAAGTTAAGGCAAAGTCTTGTTTATTTGAATATATCTTTCTCCAGACGGTAAGTTCAATTATTACGGTTGATTTTGAATTTTCCCAGAAATCTGGAATATCTTTTGCAATCAGAAAAAAATTATGATTATGTGATTGTTCTGTCCGTGACGATGAATTTTTGTTTTGGAAGTCTAAAATATCAAAAATAACTTGTTAAAACTTGACTTCTAGAAATTTAAGATTAAAATATATGGTATGAGTGATTATCTTGACGCTAATAATGAAGAACTTCTCAAAGATTTTTTTGCTGAAGCAGAACAGCAGGTCGAAACTCTTGAAAGCAATATTCTTGTCATTGAAAACGATCCCTCAAATCATGATGCCATTGATGAAATTTTCCGTGCGGCCCATACTTTGAAGGGTGGTTCAGCTACTGTAGAAATGACTGAACTCGCATCTTTTTGTCATGATGTAGAGGATTTGCTTGATGCTCTTCGTGGTGGATCTGTTGAGGTTTCTGAACCTATTGTTGATACTCTTTTGACTTCCATAGACACCATTAAGGCTATGCTTGAAGCTAGAAGTGATGGATCTGTTTATCAGGAAGATGTTGGTCCGTTGGTAAGCAAAATTAATTCTTTCATTCCGGAAAAGGGTGAAAAGAAGAAGAAGTCATCGGCTCCAGTTTCTCTTCCAGCTGGAATGGTTGGAGCAAAGAAGGAAGAACCAAAGGCTCCGGAACCTGCAGTGCAGGCTGAGGATAGCGGAATGCCTCCAGTTCCTCCATTGTCTGAATCTGAATTCAATGAGCTTAAGGATGCAACTCCAGAAGGCCAGAAATTATGGGCAGTAAATACTATTTTTGATGAATCAAACCCAATGAACAGTGTTGGAGGAATTCAGGTTTTTGCTGCCTTGAAGAATTGTGGTACAGTTTTGAAGACTGTGCCTGATTTTGAGGCACTTTATGAGGATGAATTCCATCCGCAGGTTGTGTATTATGTTGCCTCTTCCTCTTCGGGAGATGAAATTGAAGATGCAGCTTTCCTGGATGATGTTACTCTGGGAGTAGATGCAAAGGTTGTAGAGTCGGCTGGTGTTCCAAAGGCAGCTGCTCCAGCTCCAGAACCTGTCAAGGAAAAGTCTTCGGAACCTGAATCTCCGGCTCCTAAGACTGAGCCAAAGCAGGAAGCTGCTCCAGCAGAACAAAAAGCAGCTCCGGCTCCGAAAGAAGAAAAGAAACCTGCGGCACAGGCTTCCGGACATGCAACTCAGACTGGTTCGATTCTCCGTGTTGACTCAAAGCGCGTAGATAATCTTATGAATCTTGTTTCTGAAACAGTTATTACAAAGGCAGCCTTTAACCAGAATGGTCTTCACATGGCAGATCTTCAGGTTAAGCTTTCAGCATTGAATGCTTCCTTCAGGGAAAAACAGCGCAGAAACCAGGATAAGATTGTAAAGTATCTTGATGATCTTAAGAATGGAGTTTCTGTCAAGGAAATTCGCCAGAGAATTGCTGACGATGCCGGGGAACTTTCAGGCTGGTTTGATTCTTTTGAAAATGATTTTAAGGTATCATCAGCAAAATATCGCTCAACAACACAGAATTTGGGACGCATTTCAAGTGAATTGCAGGAAGGCGTCATGAAGATTCGAATGGTTCCTATTGGAACTATTTTCAATCGTTTCCCACGTGTTGTTCGTGACTTGAGCCGTGATCTTGGCCGTAAGGTTAACCTTGTTATTGAAGGTGAAGATACAGAATTGGACAAGACTGTTGTTGATGATCTTCTTGATCCAATCATGCATTGTGTCAGAAATTCTGTTGACCACGGAATTGAGCCTCCAGAGGAACGTGCTGCAAATGGAAAGGATGAGACAGGTACTCTGACTCTTAGGGCAGCAAACGAAGGAAACATGATTGTCATTGATATTATTGATGATGGTCAGGGTATTGAAGTTGAAAAGGTTCGTGAAAAGGCTATTTCAAGAGGTTTGATTAGCCCAAACAAGGTTCTTTCAAATCAGGATGCCTACAATCTTATTTTCCTCCCTGGATTTTCAACAAGTGACAAGATCAGCAATGTTTCTGGACGCGGTGTAGGTCTTGATGTTGTAAAGACAATGGTTGAAAAGCTTAAGGGAACAATCAGTGTTACAAGTGAAAGAGGAAAGGGTTCTAAGTTCTCTATTCGACTTCCACTCACACTTGCCATTATTCAGGGACTCCTTGTTCGTGTTGGTAAGGAAATTTACTCCATTCCAATTGCAAATGTTATTGAAAGTCAGCGCGTAAAGCAGGAAACAATCAATACAATTGATAATTATGAGGTCCTGAATGTTCGTAACGAGGTTATTTCAATTCTTCGTTTGGGACGATTGTTCAATATTAAAAATACTGATGACGATGAGTATTGCTTTATCGTTATTGTTGGTTCTGCAGAAAAGAAGATCGGTGTCATGGTTGACGCCCTGATTGGTGAGGAAGATGTTGTTATCAAGCCTTTGCAGGATCAGTTTACAGCTTCACCGGGTATTGCAGGTGCTACTGTTCTCGGTGATGGATCCGTTTCATTGATTGTTGATGTAAATCAGCTTCTTGAATTGGGTGTCAAGCAGGAACTTGATGCTCAGCAGTACAGGGAAGCAGAGGCAATGAAAGGTTCTGTTAGAGGGTAATTATGGCAACTATTCAGGAAAAACTCAGCGTACTTGCTAATACAATGGACAATGCAGAGACTGTTTCACAGGAACAGCTCGACAAAGAAAAGAAAAATGTGTCCCTTGTTGACTATAAGATGGTTACTTTTTCTCTCGCGGGTAAGGACTATGGGATTGACATCATGAAGGTCAAGGAAATTGTAAAGGCTGGACATTTTACTTATGTTCCAAATACTCTTCCTTTTGTTCGTGGTGTATATAATCTTCGTGGTGATATTATTCCTATTATTGATCTTCGCCTGTTCTTTAACAGTGACATACCAGTCCATGATGATGACTATCTTGAGAACATGCTTTTCGTTTCAGTTGGAGAGCAGACTTTTGGTGTTGTTGTAGACAAAATTGATAAGGTTGTTGGAATTCAGAAGAGTTCCATTCAACCGCCACATCCACTTTTTGGTGACATCAATATCAAGTATATTTATGGTGTGGTAGAGTCTGAAAACTGCCTTTATGTTCTCCTGGATATTGACAGAATTTTCGGCGTAAGATCTCCTGAAGAAGAGAGACAGCTTGCCGAAACTGCAAAGAAACAGATGCATCAGAGACAGGAAGAGGCTGTCCAGCTTCAGGCTCAGCAGGCAGAAGCAAAGGCTAAGGCTGATGCGGTAAGTGCGGCAGAAGCAAAGGCTAAGGCAGATGCTGCCAAGAAAATTGAAGACATCAACTTTATTTCTGAATCATTGAAGAATTTCAAGAAGTTCAACGTAAGTGATGTTAATAAGGCATGGATTGAATCGCGCTATGCTGAATGGGTTAAGGAGAGAGGTGAGAATAATACTCAGCTTCAGAATGAATCTGATGCAGAGAAATTCCTTCAGCCCTTTTATTCCCAGTATAACAGCCAGTGGTGGTCAGAGGATTATGCCAATGCCGTAATGGATTCGCTTCCAGAAAATTCAGCAAAGAATATTGTAGTATGGAATCCTGGTTGTGGAAAAGGCTATGAGTCATATTCTCTTGCTTGTCTTCTTCAGAAGAAATATCCAAATGCAAAGATTAAGATTTATGGTCATGATGTTGATTTGTTGAGTGTATCAAATGCTCCTCTGATGAATCTGTCAGATGAGGCCAGCAGAGACTGGTATCAGCCATATACTCAGAAGACTGTTTCTGGAGATTATACATTTACAAAGGATGTCAAGGATTCAATTATGTTTGAATATCATGACTGTGTAAACGCAAATAATTTGCCACCGATTGATATTGTCTTTTCCAGAGACTTGCTTTCGTTCCTTCCAGATGCATCTCAGAGTACGGTTCTCAATGAATTCGGCGAGAAAATTAAGGGTAATGGAGTTATCATTGTAGGAAAGAATGAATCCATTGCACTTGATGGATGGACAAAAAAAGATAATGACAACTTGTCAATTTATACTAAGTAAATTATCATAGTCTGTAGTTATTGCAGAGTGTTTGATTTATTTATAAAATTTTCCCAGGGGGATATGAATGAGAGTAGAGTACATTAACCCATTTGTAGAAACTTCTTACAGGGTGTTAAAGGAAGTTCTTGGTGGTGCCGAAGTAAAAAGAGGTGATTTGTATTTGAAGTCAACAGCTATGCCTGTTATGGGTGTTGCTGCTTTGGTTGGTCTTGCAGGAGATGTTGAAGGACGTGTTCTTTTTGACATGTCTTTTGAAACTGCATTGAACATTGCATCTGAAATGAATATGGAAAAGCTCACTGCTTTTGATGACCTTGCAAAGGCAACAATCAGCGAACTTGCAAACCTTATTACAGCTCAGGCTGTTACTAAGCTCCATGATCTTGGATTCAAGTTCGACCTTACACCTCCAGCTTTGTTTGCTGGTGAAAAAATGGAAATTGCAGCATTGGGCGGAACATCTGATAGTGTTGAAGCACTTATTGTTCCACTTATTACTGAATTTGGAAAGATTGAAGTAAACGTTGCTATTCGCGAACGTGCATAATTATATCGAAGGAGCATAGAATGAAAACAAAACAGGATTTTCCATCAATTAATGAAGTTCCGCCAGACGGACTTAGGGATGATGGCTCAAAATTCCGCGTACTCATCGTAGACGATTCCATGTTCGTTGCAAAACAGCTCACACAGATCCTTACTAGCGCTGGATACGACATTGTGGCTACAGCACAGGATGGAAAAGAAGGTGTAGATAAGTACAAGGAACTTTGTCCAAATGTTGACCTTGTAACAATGGATATCACAATGCCTCGTATGGATGGTATTACAGCTCTTGAGCAGATTGTTGCTTTTGACAAGAATGCAAGAGTTGTTATGGTTAGTGCTCTTGGAAAGGAAGAACTTGTTAAGAAGTCACTCCTTACTGGTGCAAAGAACTATATTGTTAAGCCATTGGATCGCAAGAAGGTTCTTGAGCGCATTAGTGCAGCTTTGAAATAGTCTCTGAAAGATTTGCTCTTTTAGGATTGTTTTAGAATTCGAAAAAAACTTTTTCTAATGAAAAGGATTCTGGTTGTCTGGGATCCTTTTCTAAAGACTCTGGAAACAGAGTCTATTTTTGTTTGTATTGAATCTTTTGAATTTTCTCACATTGTGTTTAGCTTTCTTTTCTATTCATTTTGATCTAGATTTCTGCTCATTTTTTTCAGAAGCATAAGGAGAGTGTCTTTTTCTTCGTCGGAAAAATCCATGTAGCAGCTTTTCAGCAGGTTCTGAGACACAGCTGCAGTAAGTGAGTTGTATTCCCGTCCTTTTTCTGTAAGGGAAATGATTTTTTTCCTGGTATCATTTTTAGCCTTGCCGACTTTTATAAGGTCCTCTTCTATAAGTTTTCGTATTAGAACGGTTGTGGTGCTTTTGTTTCTGTTAATCAGTTTTGAAAGGTTTCCCATGGTAAGCTCTTCATGAACAGACAGCAGATACAGTATGAATCCGTGGGAGGAAACGAGCTTGTGTTTTGAAAGCATCGAATTTGTAAGTTCCTGGGTCTGGGAGTGTATTCGTGAAATCAGGGAAATAACTGTGTTTACCGTGTAGTCCATTGCAGAATTATTATGCAAAGTAAAAATAAAATCTAGGTAAGGCATTTTGTTTGCTGCGTAACAATTACTGAAATCTAAAAAATATTCCTTCACTGACATTATGTAGAATTTATATAGTTAAATGGTTGTCTTGTCTGTGAGGGGATGTTCTCATTGAAATTAATCAGCATATTTATTAGTATCAAGACATGTTTGGATTTTTTTTCAAGAAAAACACCTGGGATATCTGGGAGAATATATTTTATGTTCTCATTCTTAATTTTATGTTTCTCCTTGTTGGGTTCGGTGCATTTTTCCTGACAACATGGATCTGGAGAAATTTCGGGTTTGCACCTTTTACTTTTTCTCTTCTAGTCTTTGTATGGGTTTTTACGATCCTTTCACTGGCAGCAGGTCCTAATGCCCTTAAAATTGCCGGCTTCGATTCAGTTAAATTCAGCGGATTCTTTTCAAAAATCGGCGAGTCTGTTAAGGATGGCCTTTTGCTTGGAAGTTTTATATGGGTTTTGTTCAATATCAATGTTATTAGTGTTCCCTTTTATTACGGCATGTGGCGTGGGGTTTCAGATGATGGCAATCCCCTTTACCTTATTCCTCTCATGCTTATCGTATGGTTTACTTTGACTACAGTTTTTGCGCTTCAATGGTTTATTCCCATTAGATCTGCAATGCATAATAATTTCCTCAAGATTCTGAAGAAGTGCTATATTGTTTTTCTTGATAACCTTGGCTTTTCATTTGGATTGTTTTTCCTAAATCTGCTTAACCTGGTGATTTCCGTGCTCACTGTTACCGTCATGCCTGGAATAAACGGAATAATTCTTACCCAGACCAATGCTTTCAGGCTGAGACTCTATAAGTATGACTGGCTTGAGGTAAATCCTGACTTGACTCCAGCTGAAAGAAAGAATGTTCCCTGGGATCAGCTTCTTGCAAAGGACAAAAAGCAGTTTGGGCATAAAACCTTCAAGACTATTCTTTTCCCATGGAAAGAAAACCAGTAGTTGACTTTACCAGTCCGGGTTATTGGCATTAAAGTGTATGAATTAGCAGTAGATAACCTGATTTTCAATTAGTTGACAAAAAAACGTAAAGAATGCAAAATATGGCAATTTTTAAAATGTATAGGGGTTTAGTTGCTATGGAAGAAGACATTCTTACAATTGAAGAAGTTGCAAAGTATCTTCGTGTAAGTGAAAGAACTGTATATGATTGGGCACAAAAGGGCGAGATTCCCAGCGGTAAGATTGGAACAGTCTGGAGATTCCGAAAGGCTGATATTGAACGCTGGATAAATGAAAGACTTTCTTCGTCAAATAAATCCGCTGCAAATATTGAAGTTAAAATAAAAAACATTCTTTCTCCTGAAAGAGTAATTTTCATAAATCATCAGTCAAAGCATGATGCTCTTGTTAAGCTTGCACAGACTCTTTCCACTGCTCCTCAGATTAAGGATGGTCGTGAGCTTGAAGTTGAAATATTGAAGCGAGAGGAACTTATGTCTACATCAATTGGACGTGGATTTGCCATTCCTCATGTACGGCTTGCAAGTGTTACTGATCTTGTTATGGCAGTTGGAATTTCAAAGTGTGAGATCATGGATTTTCAGCCTATTGACGATCAGCCTGTAAAGGTTTTGTTCATGCTGGCTGCGGCTCATAATCAGCACAGTTATTACCTGAAGACTCTTTCTTTCCTTAGTTCAAAGATGAAGAATCCGGCTCTCAGGGATGCATTGTTTGCAAGTGGAGATCCAATGGAAGTATATAACATGCTTATTAAGTAAGCCTGAATGAAAAAAAAACTGTCCTTGAAGCTAATGGAACTTCGTAAAGGACAGTTTTTTTTTTTGCTTTTTATGGCAGCTGGACTGGAATCCATTTTTTCTGGTCGCTCTGGGTCTGGCTTATGTTTCCCCAGTTGATGTTTTTTGCAGTGGTTTCTCCTGTCAGGTATTTTTTGCCGCTTACTTCAAATGAAAATCCCGGGTGGGATGAGATAAATCCAGCTATTGCATGCTGATACTCGCGGCTCACAAACATTATTGCGTCCTGGTTTGCACTCTGGAGAAGAACGCACAGGAGCATTGATCTTGAGTCGCAGTCACTTCCACCACCAAGAAGAATTGATGGAAGACTGGCAAAGTCAGCAGCGTTTTTCTGACGTTCATAACCAAATCCCTGAACCCATGTAAGAAGTTTCTGTGCAAGGTCAGTTTCATCCTTGCATGCTGGAGCAAGAGCATTTGTTATGTCAAAGCAGGCCCTGGAAAGTCTGCCGCAGGAATCCCTGAAAATCATTCTGTAGTATCTTTGCCATGCCTGAATCCATGCAGAACTTTTCATGTAAAGGCAGAGTGTTTTGTATTCACGGTCAATGCAGTATTCGCTTGCCTCAAGTGCATTTTCTTCCATTTCGGTTGTGAGTTTTGTTCCCAGAATGTCCATGTTGATTTTCTGAGTTTTGCCTTCCGTTGGATACAGGCTTTCAGTGTAAAGTCCGGGGGTAAAGTAGCTTTCGTTTGAGATGCACAGGGAGTCTATGAAACTTTCCATGAAGGCAGTACAGTCCTTTGCTTTTACCACATCGCACCAGGTGAAAAGCAGGATGATTGATTCGTTTTCCGGAATTTTTGCGGCACATGCAATCAGTTTTGATTTTCTTTGGGAGATTGAACCTTCTGCCTGTGCAAGTGCGCATTTCTGGGACTGCCATTTTACATCCTTTATTGAAGTGCTTATTCCCAGGTTTTTGAGGATTGTTTCTAGTGCCTGTGCAGGGCTCTGGTATTTTCCCTTTTCAAATATTCGCACAATGGCTTTTACCGGTACGGTAGTGTTTGCAAGCTGAAACGATGAATTTCCCTCAGATGCTTCGAGTATGAAATCTTCCGGCAAATCAACGGAAACTGTTTTTGGCAGTGTTTCAAATGTTGTTCTTCCTGCAAATGCATTTATAGCACATGAAAAAAGAAAGATTGCCATGAATAAATATTTATTTCGTATTGTCATTTTGAACCTCGTGCTGTAAGTTTAAACAACTGTGTTTGTGACAGGTTATTCTCGTTTTTTTATAAATGGAATGCCTAATATAAGGTTAGAATAAAAATATAAAATGAACAAGATTTCAATACTTTATGAGGATGATGAGATTCTTCTTGTCAACAAGGAATATGGTGTTTCGGTTCAGGGAGGTGCAGGCATTGCTCATCCTCTTGATGAAGAACTTTCAAATCAGCTTGGATACAAAATTTTTCTTGTGCACAGACTGGACAGGGAAACTTCCGGTATTCTCATTGTTGCAAAAAATTCAAAGGCTGCCGCAAAGTGGACTAATCTTATTTCAACGGATCAGGTAAAAAAGGAATATACCGCGCTTTGTTTTGGAATTCCTGTAATAAATGGAAAGCCCTGCTTAAAGGGGAAATTGTCTGGAACAATTGAGGCTCATGGACGAGTGCAGGAAGCTGTGACTTTTTTTGAAGTCGTAAAAACAGGCCGGGTGACTCTTGAGCCTGGTGAGGATAACGCTCTTTGTGCGCTGGATATTTCCTGCCTGCATATAACACTGGGAAGCGGAAGAATGCACCAGATCAGAATTCAGATGGCAAAGGCCATGTGTCCTCTTCTGGCTGATGACAAGCACGGAAATTTCAGGATGAACAAAAAGGCAAGGAAAATCGGAGTCAAAAAGCTTCATCTTGCGGCAACAAGACTGACTGTTCCTGTGGAAGGAAATTACCGTACATTTGAGATTCCACTTCCGGAACATATGGAAAGAACACTTTCGATTCTTTGAAAACTATGGAGTTTTGTGATAGAATTACCTTATTATGATTAACTCTATTGCAAAACTCTTTAAGGCACTTTGCTCCAATACAGATCCAGGTGCCTTGGCTCATGCTGTTTCCTGCGGTATTCTTCTTGGATTCGTTCCTCAGGACAATGCCTTGTGGGTGCTTTTGTTTGTTTTCATTCTGTTCATGAACATTCAGCGTGCCACTTATGCACTCTGCGTTATTGTTGGTGCCCTGCTGGGAGCTCTTCTTGATCCTCTTTTTGATCAGGTGGGTTATTGGATTTTAATGCAGGAAAGTCTGGAACCGTTTTTTGTTCGTCTTCTGAACATTCCCTTTGTTGCCTTCACAAAAATCAACAACACAATTGTAATGGGGTCTCTTGCCTGCGGTATAGTTGCATATATCCCATTATATGTTATTGCCAGGGTGTTCATTCATTTCTGGAGAAAGTATGCGGCTGAAAAGGTTAGGGAATTGAAGATTGTTAAGCTGTTGAAGCATATTCCTCTTATTGAAAAGATTGCAGAATTTGCAGTGGGAGACTAGAAAAAATGAAAAAGGATGATAAGACTCTGGATACGACTGCAGAAACAAAGCCTGCAAAGAAGACAAAGAAAGTAAAGGTGGAAAAACAGTTCCCTGCAAAAAAGCTTCCATCACTTTTTAGAAAATCATACACAGAAAAAAAGCTTAACTCAAAGATTCTGAAAAAACTCTATGTTCCAAAGGACAAGACTGATGTGGAAAGCCTCTTTGAGAAGGGGGCAAATCCAAAGAAGCCTGAGCTGCTTGCAGTTTCCATGGACAGAACATTTACAAAGAAGGAACTCAAAAGGTTTGAGAAACTTGCAAAGGACATTAAGAGCCATGGCCTCAGAATAAAATTTATTCCTCTGGCTGCTGTTGCTGCTTTCATCTTTGCGGTGTTCACCATTGTCATGACATTCAAGAATCCAATAACCAGGAAGATTCTCAAGAATGCCTGTGAGGGTATTTTCGGGGCAAAAACAGACATTGCCTATGTAAATCTTGAAATCTTCGGGACATCACTGACAGTTCATGGACTTGCCATTGGAGATAAGGACCATGAGTTCAAGAATCTTTTTGAGGCTGAAAAGATTGAGGTTTCGTTTAGTCTTGTTCAGGCTCTCAGAAAAAGATTTGATGCAAAGAACCTTGAAGTAACCGGAATGAAATTTGGTACTGAAAGAAAAACCAGCTGCAAGCTTCCTGAAAAACCAAAGAAGCCTCAGTCAGAGGAAGAGAGTGCATTCGTAAAGTCTCTCAAGGCAAAATCTGAGAATGCAGTTAAGGATTTGAAGAACCAGGCATTTGACATGCTTGGCGGATCATCTCCGGAGGAAATTGTTGCAAATCTTCAGGCCCAGCTTAAGACTCCGGCAGCTTCTCTTGCTGCAAAGTCTCAGGCAGAAGAAATGATTGCAAAGTGGAAGGCAAAGCCGGAAGAAATAAAGACTCAGGTAAATGATTTTTCAGCTACGGTAAAGGCTCTTCAGAAAATTAATTCAAAGAACATGAAGGATCCGGCTGAAATCAAGGCTACTATTGAAAAGGTTCAGAAGGCAATTGAGGAATCAAAGAAACTTCAGGCTCAGGTTAAGACTGTGACAAATGAAGTCAAGGAGGATTCAAAGAAGATTCAGACTCTTTCAACTGATTTGAAGAAAGCGGTTGAATCGGACACAAAACTTGCCAGGGAAAAAATCGGGTCTGCCGTTGATGCTGTGAAGAATGCCAAGCAGATTTTCAATAAGGCAATGGATACTGTTGGATATAACATGCTGGGACAGTATTATCCTTATGTCAAGATTGGTCTTTCCTATGCCCAGCAGATTAAGGCATCTCAGGCTGCAGCAAAGAAGTCTGAGCCACCAAAAAAAGAACGCAAGGAAAACTCGCGCCGTTTCAAGGGAAGAACAATTCAGTTCTGGAAAGACAGGCCGGCTTTCCTCATTGAAAACGTCAAGGCTTCTGGTCCAAACTTCCGGGGAACCATTACTGATATTTCCAGCAACCAGGATCTCTGGGGAAAGCCAATGAAGGCTGTATGTGATTTTGAGCTTAAGGATATTGAACATCATGGGGGCCTTGTAATGGATACTCGTTCAACATCAAAGGCAGCTCTTATTTCCGGTGATTATTCCGGAAAGGGATTCAATGCAAAGGTTGATGGATCAAAGATTGCAAAGGTAAGCGGAATTCCTTCTGTTTCTGGAACTGCAGGAATCAAGGCTAAATTCAAGGTTGATCCTGAGTTCTTTGAAATCGGCGGATCTGTTGACCTTAATCCTGTAACACTGACTTCTGATGGTTTCTCAAATGAAATGGTAACCAGATATTATCAGGAAGCACTTTCTGCTGTTACAAGACTTTCCATGGGGTTCGATGCCACATTCTCCAAGGCTAATGGCGTTAATCTTGATTTGTCAGGAAACTTTGGAGATCAGTTTGCAAAGGCTCTCAAGGCTGCTGCAATGAAAGCTGGTCAGGATGCAAAGAATGCCGCTTTCAAGAAGATTAATGAACAGATAAACAGTTCTTCAAATGAAGCTCTTCTCAAGGTAAAGGAATTCATGGGTATTGAGGGTGATATTGATGTTCAGAACACAAATCTTGATTCAATACAGAAAACCCTTGAAGCAAAGAAAGTTGAATTTGAAAAGCAACTGAAGGAGAAGGCTGCAAATGCAGTCACTGAAAAGGTTTCAGACAAGATTGGTGTAAACGGTGCCAATGCTCTTAAGGGGCTTTTGAAAAGATAATCCGCGCAACCGGTAGTGTATGGTTGACTACCGGTCAATTATTATGTTAATATTTTTGCAATTATTCGATTTTTTTCAAGGAGTTTCCAATGTCAGGACACAATAAATGGTCGACAATTAAACATGCCAAGGGTGCTGCTGATGCAAAGCGTGGTGCACTTTTCACTAAATTGATTAAGGAAATTTCTATCGCTGCAAGCATGGGCGGTGGAGATCCAGATTCTAACCCACGTCTTCGTGCTGCTATCGTTAAGGCTCGTGCAGCTTCAATGCCAAAGGACAATATTAAGCGTGCAATCGACAAGGGTACTGGTGCAGGTGCAGGTGCAGCAATCTACCAGGAATTGGTATATGAAGGATACGCTCAGGGCGGTGTAGCTGTTCTGGTTGAAGTTCTTACAGATAACAACAATCGTGCTGCTGCAAACGTTCGCAACATTTTCTCAAAGAACGGTGGAAACCTTGGAACATCTGGTTCTGTAAGCCGTATGTTTGACCGCAAGGGTGTTATTGTTCTTGATGGTGAAAAGATTTCTGAAGATGAAGTAATGGAAGTTGCTCTTGAAGCAGGTGCAGAAGACGTAGTTGCAGAAGACGGAGTAATCACAATTACTACAGATCCAAACGACTTTACTGCTGTTGTTGAAGCAATTCAGGCAAAGCATGATGCTGGTCTTTCTCCAAAGGAAGAAGAAACTCCAGAATCAGAAAAGTGGGCATCTCTCTCAGCTGCAGTATCAATGGTTCCACAGATGACAACTGCTGTTGATCTTGATACAGCTGCTAAGGTTAAGAAGCTTTTGGACAGACTCGAAGAAGATGATGATGTTCAGGCTGTTTGGTCAACAGTTGAATATCCGGATGATTTCGAGGATGCTTAATTTTTACATATATTTAGCATAGTATTGATAAGGCTGCGTTCTTTATTCAGTTAAGGTCGCAGCCTGATTTTTTTGAAAGTGAAAAGACGAATAATTGGAATTGATCCGGGACTTGCCAATACCGGTTTCGGGATAATTGATTGCGATGAAATAAGGATGTCTCTCGTAAGTTATGGAGTAATAGAAACTCCAAGTACTGACAGCCATGAACTGAGACTTCTGTCAATTTACAACAGGTTGAGTGCCGTTCTTGATGAATTCAATCCAGATGAAGCAGCAATGGAAACACTGTATTTTGCAAGAAATACTACGAGCGCCCTTGCAGTTGCTGAATCCAAGGGGATCATAACATTAAGCCTGGCCCAGAGAGTAATTCCACTTTCGATGTATACTCCAAATCAGATTAAGCATACTGTTACGGGAACAAAGACTGCGGATAAGGACACTGTCCAGCAGTTTGTGAAGATTCTTCTTGGCTTGAAGGATATTCCAAGACCTGATCATGCTGCAGATGCACTTGCTGGAGCCATAACTCATTTCAGGTCTCCGTCATAAATTTTTTATGGAACTTTTCTTAAGGCTGTAAAAATAGGAATTTCCCTTTTTACCGATTCTTTCAATCAATCCTAAATTCCAGAGAACCCATACCATTATGTCTGATTCATTTTTCCTGGCTTCTGGAAAATCGATTTTCAGATTCTCGTAAAAATTCCTGGTTGTGAAGTTTTCTCCAAGGTTTTTCGGAATCATTTTTTTGTATGAGCTTTTTCCGTGAAGTGTAATGATTTTTCCCATTTCTTCTAGTTTCTTTCCGGTTTTTAACCATGTCTTTTTAAAATGTCTGCGGTGGTTTTGTGATTGAACCGGTTCCATCATTTCTATCCGTTCTTCGCAGATCTGGCATTGGATGATATCAAGATAGAAGTTTTTTGAAAGAAGAATTTTTGTGAGTGATGTGAGTTCTCTGAATGCTGATATAAAATTTTTCTTTACGGGGCTTTTTCGTCTTTTTTTGTTTCCATGAAGGTCTGTGGTCTCAATGTATTTTGTGCAGGCAAGAGGGTACACAACAGTCACAGTGTAGCCTTGCTTTATGTATTCCAGGCATTTTTGTTTCAGGCTTCCAAGTGATCCTGTCTGTATTTCGAAGATCTTCTTGTTGCTTGCGGCTATGTCTGCAATGGAAGTTCCAATCCTGACTTCTGTTTGAGACCCCTCGTTGTTCAGGGCATATAAATCTTTCAGAGTCTTGTGAAGGTGGCTTTCATTGAGTGTGTTGATCATTGTTTCATGTTGTATCAAAAACAAAAAATCATCAAGTTGAAAGAGAAAAATCAATTTGATATAATTTTGCATCGATTCGCACCGTTCAGGTTCGTCAGTCTAAATGTGGCGTTATGCCGTTTGTTTTGGAGTTATATATGAATAAGGCAATTGAAACTTTGCAGGAAAGAGGATTTTTTAACCAGTGTACAGATCTTGAGGCACTCTCAGCCAAAATGGATGAAGGTCCTGTTACTTTTTATGTTGGTGCTGATCCTACCGGTCCAAGCCTTCACATTGGCCACATGGTACCTTTCTTTGCATTCAGGCACTTGATGAAATTCGGACACAAGGGAATTGCACTTATTGGTGGCGGTACAGGACGCATTGGTGATCCTTCGGGAAAGACTGAGATGAGAAAGATGCTCACTTATGAAACAATCGATGCCAACGTTGAAAACATCAAGAATCAGCTTGACAAGTTCCTTCACTTTGATGGTAACAATGCACGTGCCGCAAACAACAAGGACTGGCTCGAGGGACTTAATTACATCGACTTCCTGCGTGACATTGGATCATGCTTCAGCGTAAACAAAATGCTTACTTTTGAAGAATATCGTCTTCGTCTTGAAAGAGGTCTTTCCTTTATCGAATTCAATTATCAGCTTTTGCAGGCATTTGACTTCTATACACTCCATCAGAAATACGGAACATGTCTTCAGATTGGTGGTGCTGATCAGTGGGGAAATATTACAGCTGGTGTAGATCTTATCCGCAGAAAGCTTGGTGGAACTACTGAGCTCAATAAGGAACATCAGGCATTTGGTCTTACATTCCCTCTTATCATGAGAGCTGACGGAAAGAAAATGGGAAAGTCAGAAAAGGGTGCAATTTTCCTTGATCCGGCACTAACTCCGGTATTTGAATTCTTCCAGTACTGGCGAAATGTTCCTGATGCTGATGTCAGAAAGTTTATGCTTTTGTTTACATTCCTTGAGGTTTCAGAGATTGATTCAATTTGTTCTGGTGATATTAATGCTGCAAAGGAAAGACTTGCATACGAGGTAACAAAGGAAATCCACGGAACTGAAGAAGCAGACAAGGCATTAAGCGGTGCAAAGGCTGCCTTCGGTGGTGCAGGTGACAAGAACTCCATGCCTACAGTTACTCTTGAAAAGGCTAAGTTTGAAGCAGGATATCCTGTTTGTGATCTTTATTTTGACGTGAAGCTTGCTGGTACCAAGAGTGATGCACGACGTCTCATTCAGGGAAACGGTGCTTCAATTAACGGCAGGACAATTACTGATGTGAAGGCTGTTATTTCACTTTCTGATGCAGATGAAGACGGAGACTTTGTTGTTCGCGCAGGAAAGAAAAAGATTTGCCGCATAGTTTGTCAGTAATTTAAGGCGGAGATGTTTGCCGTGAACAGAAAGTTTGTTTTTTTGCCAGTAGTATTTTCTCTTATTGCAGTATTGTCTTCATGTTTCATGGCACCATCCTCTGATGATTCGGGTGCAGTGAGAATTGCCCTTCCTGTGGTTCAGGGGGTAAATGCTTCTGTTTATGGATCAAGATCTGATGTCCCTGCTGGTTCTGGAACATTTATTATTGAAGTTGACTGTGGTTCAGTGAAAAGAACTTTGCCTGGTATGGAAGGCCAGGTTCTTGTTGTGGACAACCTGCCTCTTGGAACCTGCAATATTACGGGAACATATTTTGATTCCAATAAGAATGAAGCTGCCTACGGAAAGGAATCCTGTACAATTGTTGCCGGGGATCCTGTTCCGGTTGTGCTGACCCTTTATTACAATATTCTTGACAGGATTGAATCCCTTACATTGATTTCGGCAAAAAAAGAATACAGTACCTATGAGACTCTTGATCCAAAAAAGGATTGTGTTGTCATGGCAAATCTTTTCAACGGATACTCTTGTCTTCTTTCAGATGAGTATGGAAAAAATGTTTTTGTTGATGTGAAGGCTGTCCAGGATACGGAAGAATCTGTTTCTGATACTGGAGAATCCGGAGGTTCAGGTTCGGCAACCCATGAATTTGATTCTGTTGAAGGAAACTTTACTGTTACAATCTATGCAAATACTCCAAGTAACGGCACAAAGTCAGTTTCATATAACGTAACCACAAGAAATTACTGGAAAGAGCTTTGCAATAAGATATTTGAAATAGATTCAGGTGACTTTTCATATACCATTGATCGTGATATGTATGCTTATGATACTTGTTTATGCATGGGAAACATCAAAATAGTTTCATCCGGTGATTATTCCATAAAGAGAGCTTCAACCTTCTTGAGTGAGAGATCCTGGTTATTTGAGGTTTCCGGAACGCTTGTCCTTGGTGATGGGAAAAACAAAATTATCCTTGACGGCCAGACAAATGTGGCAGACCTTTACAAGAGCAATACCGATTCTGTCATTAGAATTGATGATGGCGGTTCCCTGGTCATGAATGGTGTTGTGGCAAAAAATAATCTTGTTTCTGGAACCTCACATGGAGCCGTGATTTCTTCAGAAGAAAACAATAGCGGCGGGTCAAGTGTTGAATTAACCGGATGCACTTTTGAAAACAATGTGAACATGTCTACGCATGGTGGTGCAATTTATTTGGCTAAGGGGGTTCCTCTCACTGTAAAAGGTTGTGTCTTTGATGGAAATTCCTGTGAATACAATCTGGGTGCAGAAGGACAGGGCGGTGCAATCTACTGTACGGACAGAATTGAAGTCACTGATTCAACATTCAGGAAAAACAAGGATGGTGCCAATGGCGGTGCTGCGGTCTATGTGGCATTATGCAATAATACATCTGGAAATAATGTTGATGTTATAATGACGAATGTAAAATTCCTCAATAATATTTCCTCGGAATCTGTTGTATATGTTAACCAGGCAGCTGGTACAAATAGAAATGTTGTCATCAAAAACGTGGAGTTTTCCTATGATGATCCGAGTGTTCCGCTGTTTGTTTTTGGAAGCGTGGAAGAAATTGAGTTTGCGGGAAAAATGACAAACATAGCATCATCTATGCCATTGAAAATCAAGAAAACAGCCACAGAGACTCCATTTAATACAAATGGAATCTCAAATATTGAGCTTGTGGATTAGTTTTTTATGACTTGCGGGTATGCCCATGAATCGCTGATATAGAAAATTATTTTATGAAATTTATTGACGATAAAGCATGTTTTTTATTATCTTTTAGATAAATTAAGGAAAGAAAATGAGCACAGAAAACGAAGAAAAGACAGAAGTAAAGGAAGAAATCAAGGAAAATCTGTCAGAAACTCAGGAAACTGAGGAATCTCAGAAATCTCAGGAAACTGAGGAACAGCCATGTGAAAATGCAGAGGAATCAAAGGAAGACGCAGCTCCTCTTTCAGACATAGAAAAAATAGCTGCTCTTGAAGCAAGGGTTGAGGAACTTGAGGCTCAGAATGCTGAGTTGAAGAATCAGGTTTTGCTCCGTGCTGCAGATTTTGAGAATTACAGAAAGCGTGCCATTGCAGACAAGCAGGATGCAATTGACTATGCAAATACAAATCTTCTGAAGGATCTTCTTGAGAGTATTGATAATTTTGACCGCACGGTAGAGGCTGCTGCTACTGCCACTGATGCAAAAACTATTGCAGACGGCGTGTCAATGGTTTCAAAGAATCTTGTGAATCTTCTTGAGACAAAATATTCTCTTGCATCTTACGGTGCACAGGGAGATGTCTTTGATCCTTCCCTTCATGAGGCAATCGGCAGAATGGAAGGTGATGTTGAGGAACCTGTTCTTAATGCAGTTTATCTTAAGGGATACAAGCTTAAGGATCGCGTTATAAGAAGCGCAAAGGTTATGGTTACAGTGCCTAAAGACAAGTAGTGTATTGAGGCAGTTTGTTTTTGTACATTTTTAGTGCTTGTCACTAGTATTAATTTTATAGATTTTTGGGTTTTAGTTTACATGACTTAATGTTCATTAAATTAAAAACCGGAGGATTTTGTTATGGGAAAGATTATTGGTATTGACTTGGGAACAACAAACTCTTGTGTTGCTGTTATGGAAAACGGACAGCCTGTTGTAATCCAAAACTCTGAGGGTGGAAGAACTACTCCTTCTATCGTTGGTTTCACTGCAAAGGGAGACAGAGTTGTAGGTATTCCTGCCAAGAACCAGATGGTTACAAATCCAAAGAATACAATTTATTCTGCAAAGCGTCTTATTGGTCTTAAGTATTCAGACCTTAAGGGAGAGGCAACAAAGCTTCCTTACACTGTTATTGACAACGGATCTGATGTTCGCGTTGAAGTTTCAGAAAACGGATCTACAAAGAGGTATTCTCCACAGGAAATCAGTGCCTTCGTTCTTCAGAAGATGAAGAAGACTGCAGAAGACTATCTTGGAACAACAGTCACAGAAGCTGTAATTACTGTTCCTGCTTACTTCAATGATGCTCAGCGCCAGGCTACAAAGGATGCCGGTAGGATTGCTGGTCTTGATGTTAAGCGCATCATCAACGAACCAACAGCTGCAGCTCTTGCATTCGGTTTTGGAAAGGATCAGTCAAAGGAAAGAACTGTTGCAGTTTATGACCTTGGTGGTGGTACATTTGATATTTCCATCCTTGAACTTGCAGACGGTGTTTATGAAGTTAAGTCAACAAATGGTGATACACAGCTTGGTGGAGATGACTGGGACCGTGTAATTGTTAACTGGCTAATTGATGAATTCAAGAAGGAATCGGGAATTGATCTTTCTGGAGATCCAATGGCTATGCAGCGTCTCCGTGATGAGGCTGAAAAGGCAAAGATCAGCCTTTCTAACCAGACTTCAGTTGACATCAACCTTCCATTCATTACTGCTGATGCAACAGGACCAAAGCACCTTCAGAAGTCACTTACACGCGCTCAGTTTGAGCAGATGACAGACCACCTGTTCCAGGCAACAAAGGAACCTTGTGAAAAGGCTATCCGTGATGCAGGAATCAATCCATCAGAAATTGATGAGGTTCTTCTTGTAGGTGGATCTTCACGCATGCCAAAGGTTCAGGAAATCATCAAGCAGATCTTCGGAAAGGAAGGAAACCACACTGTTAACCCGGATGAGGCTGTTGCAGTTGGTGCAGCTATTCAGGGTGGTGTTCTCGGTGGAGACGTTAAGGACATTCTTCTTCTTGACGTTACACCTCTTTCTCTTGGTATTGAAACAATGGGTGGAGTATTCACAAAGCTTATTGAACGCAATACTACAATTCCAACAAATAAGAGCCAGGTATTCTCTACAGCAGCAGACAATCAGACTGCAGTATCAATCCATGTTCTTCAGGGTGAACGTCCAATGGCTGCACAGAACCGTACTCTCGGAAATTTTGACCTTGTTGGAATCACCCCGGCTCCTCGTGGAGTTCCACAGATTGAAGTTACATTTGATATTGATGCTAACGGAATTGTTAAGGTTAGCGCAAAGGATAAGGGAACTGGAAAAGAACAGCAGATTCAGATTACATCTTCTTCAGGTTTGAGCGAGGAAGAAATCAACCGCATGGTTAAGGATGCAGAAGCTAATGCTGCAGAAGACCAGAAGAAGAGAGATGCAGTTGATGCAAAGAATGAAGCTGATGGAATGATTTTCCAGTGTGAAAAGTCACTCAAGGATCTTGGAGACAAGGTTAGTGCTGATGACAAGTCAAAGATTGAGGCTGCAATAAAGGATCTTAAGGATGCTGTTGCAACTGACAATGTTGATGATATTAAGGCAAAGACAGAAGCATTGAAGCAGGCATCTTACAAGATGGCAGAAGAACTCTACAAGCAGCAGGGTGCTCAGGGCGCAGCAAACGGACCTCAGAATGCAAATTCAGGTGCAGATGCTGGTTCTGCTAATTCCGGCTCATCTTCAGGTTTTGACAAGGGCAAGGCTGATGATGTTGAATATGAGGTTCACTAATAGAAAGAGTATCTGGAAACTGTAGTTTTTAGAACAGACTAAAGGTAATCTTCGGGGGCATTGCATTGTTTTTCCGGAGATTACCTTTTGTGATTTTTTTTGGGAGAATCAATTGGAGGCATGAACTTTTTTGTGTCTCCAGTTGTCAATTGAAAAAATGGCAAAGCGTGATTATTACGAAGTTCTTGGAATTGAAAAAGGTGCAGATAAGGATGCCATCAAAAAGGCATACAGAAAGCTGGCTGTAAAATACCATCCTGATAGAAATCCCGGTGACAAGGAAGCTGAGGCTAGATTCAAGGAAGCCACTGAAGCCTATGAAGTACTCAGTGATGACGAAAAGAGACCAATCTATGACCAGTACGGACATGCCGGACTTGAAGGAATGGGCGGTGGAGCAGGCGGCGGTTATTCTCATGCATTCCATGATTTCAGCGATATCTTTGGTGGCGGAGGATTTGGCGACATTTTCGAAAATCTGTTCGGAGGTGGCGGAGGATTCGGTTTTGGAGGTTCCTCTTCAAGGGGACGCTCGTCAAATGATGGAGCTTCATTGCGCTATGATTTGCATATTGATTTTAAGGAAGCTATTTATGGCTGCAAGAAGGAAATAAATTTCAAGCATGATGAACAGTGTCCAGACTGTCATGGTACTGGAGGAGCTCAGGGAGCTTCAAAGAAAACATGTCCAGACTGCCGTGGAATGGGTCAGGTTAGAAGAAGTGCCGGATTTTTCAGTGTTCAGCAGACATGTTCCCGCTGTAGTGGAAAGGGTACTATAATTGACAAGCCATGTTCTAAATGCCGTGGAACTGGACTCGTTTCAAGGCAGAAATCAGTTACAATCACAATTCCTGCAGGGTCAGACAATGGCAAGAGAGTTGCAATTCCCCGCATGGGAAATGCAGGTACTGATGGTGGTTCAACTGGTGACTTGATTATCATCATTAATGTTCGTGATCACAAGTGCTTTGAACGTTCTGGAAATGATCTTTACTGTGCAGTTCCAATTTCAATTTCACAGGCTGCACTTGGTGCTGACATCAGTATCAGGACTCTTGATGACAGGACTATCACAATAAAAATTCCTGCAGGAACATCTCAGGGCAAGCTTTTGCGCATTAAGGATGAGGGAGTTCCAAATGCAGACAGGTCAAGAAAAGGTGATCTGTATGTAAAGGTTATTGTGCAGCTTCCTACAAAGCTTACAAGACAGATGCAGGAGGCAATGCAGGAATATGCCAGGGCAGAAAATCCTGTTACAAATCCAGAATTGATGACTTTGGATTCATTGCGAGACTGATTTTTTTTCAGATAGAGAATCAGGAAAATCCGTGGGTTTTGGTTTTATCACTTTCAGGCCATGGATTTTCCTTTTTTTCTGGAGATTTTAGAGGGCTTCTAATAAAAATTTCATATTTTGCCGATAATATGTTATAATATTGTCTGCGAGGTAGGAAATGTACAGAAGTCGAAAACGCATAATCAGCATAGTCGGTAATGTTCTGTTGTCTGTGATTATTTTATACAGTGTTACCGCAATATTCAAACCAATTCTGTCGGGAAATCCATATACCAAGTTTTTTTCATTCCTGACATCAGCAATTGTTACTTCGATTATTATCAATCTTGTCCACAAGTGCTCATCATTTCTGAAATTCAAGGCAAAGGAAAACTCTTTGTATACACGGGAAACTGGAATTATCTCGGAATTTATCTCAAGCATGAGATCGTGCTATTCCCTTGATGACCTTTTTGAACAGATAGCAAGAGTCCTTGAAGAGAAAGCAGATTGCGCTGTTCTTCTCATTGACAAGACAAAAAACTATGTGCTGTACAACAGCCCGAACCGTATCACAACCAGTTCATCGGTAATGAATAATCTTGAACTGCGTTTTTCTGCAGACTGGAAGGAGGGCTATTCATTTATTGGCGATGAATTCGGAGTTGTTTCCAGCTCCCGCACTGCACGTGGATTTTTGATCTGCCATGACAAGATTCACATGTATGTTATGTGCCGTTACACAAAGCTTATTGATACTGAGATTTTCCCGGTGTTCCACGAGGAATTCATCCGATTTCTTCAGCGTTCACGAACAATTACTGACCTTTCTGAAATTGCATCTCTTTCACGCGAATGGAAACAGCTTGCAGATACACAGCGTTCGTTCCTTCCTCCTGTAATGCCAAAAATCGACAAGCTTCAGGTTGCCGCATACTTCAGGCCTTTGGTTAACGTTTCCGGAGACTATTATACTGTTCTTCCAATTTCACCTGCAAAGACTCTTCTTATGCTTGGTGACGTTTCAGGAAAAGGTCTTGCCGCCGCCCTGGTCATGGGTTTGGTTATGAATACTGTAAAGATTCTTGAAAACAAGGAAGATCTTCCTGCCATGATTCGTGCCATTCATAAGGCCATTAAGGGAATGAAGCTTCAGGATAAGTATACTGTTATTTTCATTGGTATCGTTGATACGGAACGCATGGTCATCAACTATGTCAATGCATCCATGTCCGATCCTCTTATCATTACAAATTCACCTTCAGGGTACAGAATCCGTCCTCTGACATCTAACTGTTCTCTTGTTGGTATTATTGATATTGATGAAGTTGTTGTTGCTGAACAGAAATTGTTCCGTGATGATGTTATTCTCATGGCTTCCGATGGTGTTTCAGAAGTAATGAATGAAGAAGGCGTTGAGCTTGGAGATACTGAGCTTTACGATGAAACAATTAAGTCAAGTGCAGCTAAGACTCCTCAGGAATTCATTGATGACGTTGTAAATCTTATCATGGAATACAACGGCGGAAAAAAGCTTCGTGATGACGTTACAATGATGGTTGCTAAAGTTGGAAGATAGGGGTAGAAGATGAGTTTTATTTTTCTTAATATATTGTTATGTCTTGGATTGGTTGTTTCTGCATTTGTAGTTGACAGAAAAACAAATGAATCTCATATAAACGGAAGCATTGTTAACCTCATTCTCATGCTTGCAATTATTTTCTTTTCAATGGCATTGACAATAGGTCTTTGCCTGAGGGGAGTAAAGCAGTTTTCCCTGATTTTAGGCAGGGTAACTTTTATGTTCATGGGATGGTTCAGCGTTCTTTCCTGTGAGTATCTGTGCCTTTATCCCGGAAGAAAAAGGAATGGCGTTCTCAAGCTTACAAGAGCTGTTTTGTTTTTCATTGCGTTCTATATCATCTTCTTTGTTCCAAATGCATTCACAACAATTTCAGTAACAAAGCGAAACGGTCTTCAGATTGCTTCTGGCCTTGTATTCAGGGGATCCCTTTCAAGAGTTTTCCCATTCTCATGGCTTGCATTCTATAATCTCATATATCGTTTTGTAATTCCTTTGTTTGCATGTCTAATGGTTCTTGTTCGTGCAGAAATGAATAAAAGCAAGCTTGTCATGCAGAATATGATCTTTGCCGTATTGGGAATGGTTTTCTCATGGATCTGTTTCCGCTATATGAATATGATTATTGTTCACAATTCAAATGTTTTGACAATCACTGCCATTGGATATATTCCACAGCTTCTCATGTACAACAAGGCAAACACAAATGAGGAAATTCTTGACTTCCCAATGTTCATGAGGACAATTGTGAAATTCATCCTGAACTATATTATTCCAATTGCATTGCTTGGTGGAATTCTCTTCTGCCTTGACTCTGTTTTTGGAGCAAAGCAAATATATGTTCTCTGTGCTTTGTATTTTCTTTCATCCCTGTTTGTGTTTATTGTTCTTCCAAAGATTTTCAAGAATCTTACAAAACATGGATTTCTTCGAGACAAAAAATATGAGAGAAATTTTGAACGTGATCTTTCATCAATTAAGTTTGACTCGTCAGCTCAGGAAGTAGCAGGATCAATTTTCAGTGTTTTCCAGAAATATCTTGGAACAACTGAAATGAAGGTTTATATCAATTCAAACAACGAGAACCTTGATCTTGCCTATGATTCTACAAATACAGCTGAAGCCAGCATGCCTTTAGACATGGGAGTTATTGATGTTCTTCTCAATAATCACAGGCAGGTTGTGTTCAGGGAATATGCAGAAGTCTCTACTCAGGTAACTATCATAAGAAAACGTCTTCTTGATATGTTTGAGAAACTCAACTGTGATGCTCTTATTCTTCTTAATGAGGGACGTTCTCTTGCCGGTATTATTTCACTTGGCAAGAAATCCAGCGGAAATATTTATAATGAATACGATTACGCAATGTTCAACAAGTATTATTCAAACCTCTTTGTTGCCGGATATTTTATCAAGAATATCATCAACGAAAATGTTGTTGGAACTGTTAACCGTGAAATCCGCATGTCAGGACAGATTATTACATCCATCCAGGAAAATATGGACATTATCAAGAGTTCAAAGGTAGATATCGGATACCGCATGATTCCTGCCCATAACATTGGTGGTGAATTCATTGACCTTATTCGTCTTACAGAGACACGTCATATTTTTGTTATTGGTGCCTTGAGCGGTAAGGGTATTTCTGCATCCATGGGTATGGTTATCCTTAAGTCCATCATTCGAACCTTCCTTACAGAAACAAAGGACTTTAAGCTTCTTGTTTCCAAGGTAAATAACTTTATTCGAGAAAGTCTTCCAAAGGGAACATTTTTTGCCGGTACATTCGGTATGTTCGATTTTGCAACTGATACAATGTATTATATTAACTGTGGAAGCCCTGCACTTTTTGTTTACACTCGTGCATACAATAATGTTATTGAAGTTCAGGGTGAAGGACATGTTCTTGGATTCGTAAAGGATGTTCTTCCGTATCTTACTGTCAAGAAGGTTAAGCTTTCTCCTAATGATATTGTCATGTCATGTACAGATGGTCTTATTGAGACTCGTTCACTTCATGGAGACGTGTTTGGCAAGGAAAGGGCATACGCAGGACTTCTTGAAAACTCAGGATTCTCTGCAGACAAGATGGCTCAGTTTACATACGAGTCACTTATTGAATTTACATCAAAGGAACTTGATAACGATATTACAATTCTCATTATCAAGTATCTGGGAAAATAATCGGGCTTTAATGCCTTAATTTGGAGACATAGCAATGGATCAATTGACACTTCGTGAAAAGATTGGCGTTAACTATACACTTCTTGAACTTTCTGGTGCAATAAACGCAAGTACATTTGATGAGCTTCAGGAAAAAGTTTATTCAAACATCAAGAACACAAATATTGTCCTTGATCTTGAAAATGTAACTCAGATTGACTCTTCGGGAATGGGTGTAATTCTTGGCGGTCATAATGACGGTGTTGATTCAAACACAAAGCTTTTTCTTATGAATCCGTCTGAAATTGTCAGACATTCTCTGGAGCGAACCGGGTTTATGAGTTTGTTCAATATCATTCACTCAGTAACTGAGGTTTCAAATGTTTAGGTCAAGATTTTTTTGTGTTTTTGGATGCATGCTGCTGGTTCTTTGTTCGTGCACAAAAACCGCAGAGGCAAAATCAAAGAATCAGACTGAAGAAAAAGAAAATCCTGCTGTTTTAGCTCATAAATCAAAAGTTGATGCAGTTGTTTCCAAAATGTCACCTCGGTTCCTGGCAAAATATCAGATTACAGATTCCAATATGGATCAGTTCATAAAGGACCTTCAGGAAGTGCTCGAAGAAGAGAAGACTTTCAGAAAAGATGACAAAAGCCTGTTTTTCCTGATTGACAAAAAGAACAAGGCAGAAAGCACATATATTCCAAAGGATTTGATTGAACTGAAGGCCAACGAATATTTCAACCTGAACAAAGCTGGCATGAAAATCAGGCCTGAGGCTTATGAAGCCTTGAAGGTTATGGGACTTGCTGCACAGAAGGATGGAATCAAGCTTCTTGTTAGTTCTGTTTACAGGTCTTATGAATATCAGGATAATCTGTTCAATTACTGGGTTAGTGTTGATGGCCTTGAAGAAGCAGAACGGGAAAGTGCAAGACCAGGAACAAGTCAGCATCAGCTTGGAACTGCAGTAGACTTTGGATCAATTTCTGATGATTTTGACCAGACTACGATGGGCCGATGGATGTATGAACATGCAGCTGATTACGGATGGTCACTTTCATTTCCCAAGGGATATGAGGATGTTACTGGCTACAGATGGGAGTGCTGGCATTTCCGCTATATTGGAAAAAAAGCTTGTCAGTTACAAAGAAAATATTTTGGAGATGTTCAGCAGTTCATGCTTGAGTTCATCAATGAATGGAAAAAGACAAATTAGTTTTTTTCAAGGCTTCCCTTGTGGAGGCTTTTTTTTTGCTCAGGGATTTCATGGTTGATTTCTTTCATTGAACATTATTTTTCTCTGTGGTAGTATTTCCTATCTAAATTTCAACTTATTTTTTGGAGTTATCGATATGGAAAAGAAGATTGCGTTGATTCCTGGTGATGGAATTGGGCCTGATGTTGTAGCAGAAGCTGTAAAGGTTCTTGATGCTGTGGGTGCAAAGTTCGGACACAAGTGGAACTATGAGACTGTAATTGCCGGTGGTTGTGCAATTGATAAGTTTGGAAAGCCTCTTCCACAGGAACAGCTTGATATTTGTCTTAACTCAGATGCAGTTCTTCTTGGTGCTGTTGGTGGTCCAAAGTGGGATAATCTTGCTTCAGAACTTCGCCCGGAAAAGGCTCTTCTTGGTCTTCGCGGTGGAATGAAGGTGTTTGCTAACCTTCGCCCAGCAGTTATGTTCAAGCAGCTTAAGGATGCATGTCCACTCAAGGATGAAATAGTTGGTGATGGTCTTGATATTCTCATCGTTCGTGAACTCATTTCCGGCATTTACTTCGGTGACCGCGGAACTGCTGCAGACGGAAAGAGTGCATGGGATACAGAACGCTATACTTGGGAAGAAATTGAACGCATCGTTCGCATGGGATTTGAATTTGCTCAGAAGAGACAGAAGAGACTCTGCGTTGTAGACAAGGCAAATATTCTTAACTCATCACAGCTTTGGCGCAAGGTTACAGAGACAATCAAGGGTGACTATCCTGATGTTCAGCTTTCATATCTTTACATTGACAATGCTTCAATGCAGATGGTTCGTAATCCTCGCCAGTTTGACGTTATTGCAACATCAAATATGTTTGGTGACATTCTTTCTGATGAAGCTTCTCAGATTACTGGATCAATTGGTATGCTTGCTTCAGCTTCCCTTGGTGCATCTGGTCCTGGACTCTACGAACCAATCCACGGTTCTGCTCCAGACATTGCAGGCAAGGATCTGGCAAACCCATTGGCAACTATACTTTCTGCCGCAATGCTTCTGCGCTACAGTTTTGGTCTTGAAACAGAAGCAAAGGCAATTGAAAATGCTGTAGAAAAAGTTCTTGATGACGGTTACCGCACGGGAGATATTGCTGGTTCTGAGCGTGATGCTGTTTCTGCTGCCGGAAAGCTTGTTGGAACAAAGGCAATGGGTCAGCTTGTAGTTGATTACCTTAACAAGTAAACAGAACATTTTTTAGTTGTTATTAATATTACGGGAGCTTGAAGAATCAGGCTGAGAGTAGACTGTGTTGTCTTGACCGTTAACCTGATTTGGATAATGCCAACGTAGGAAAAATATTTACCTTGTGCTGATGATATTGTGTGAAAGCATTAATGTCTTAGGCATAGGCAAGAGGCGTGTTTTTCTTGGTTGGAAAAGCACGCTTTTTTTTTGGAGGATAAAATGATCGTAAAGAATATAGTAAAATCATTGAAAAACAGTTCAGTTTCTAATGAAGAAATTTTGAAGTATGCAAATTTAATTTATGAAGCATTGAAGAAAGTCAGAAAAGAAAATCCTCTGGCACCTTCAATTACGAATACAGTTACAATTAATTTTGTTGCAAATGCTCAGCTTGCCTCAGGCGGATCTGCAGCCATGGTTTATCTTCCTGATGAGGGTGAGATGATGGCAAGAATCAGCAAGTCAATGTATATCAACATGGGAACTCAGTTTACCTGTTATGAGGAAACTTTGCCAAGAACAGCAAGAGCTTGCCTTGAATGTGGAAATAATTGGGTTCTTGATCCGGTTGGTATTGGTATTGGTGAACAGAGAACAAAAATCCTGAGTCAATTCAAGGAGTTTAAGCCAAAAATCATTAGGGCCAACGCAAGTGAAATTATTGCTCTAGCTTCATTGTGGGGCCTTGTTGAAAAATCTGAGAACACTGTCAGGGGAGTTGATAGCACGGATGAGGTTTCGTCTGCAAAGGATGCTGCAGTTGCTCTTGCAAAATATACAGGTGGTGCTGTGGCAGTCAGCGGAAAAACTGATCTTGTGACAGATGGAACCACAACTTTTTTATGTGAGGGTGGTTCAAAATATCTTCCTATGATTACAGGAGCGGGTTGCTCTCTTGGCGGAGTATGTGCTGTATATGCAAATGTAACTACACCATTTGTTGCGGCTTTGACTGCAACTTTCCTGTATAATGCCGCAGCTGTTATTGCTGAAAAAAAGAGTCGTGGGCCAGGATCTTTCATGCAGAATTTTCTTGATGCTGTTTATGAAATTTCCTGTACACAATAAAATGGAGGGGTGAAAAATGAATGTTTTGATCGCTCTGGCAATTGCCCCTTTTGGAGTTGGGGATGAACTTTCTTCACATGTTGCTCAGGCTTGCAAGGTGATTGCTGAATCAGGACTAAAGTACAAGACATCATCAATGTTTACTGAAATTGAAGGTGAATGGGATGATGTCATGGACTGTGTGAAAAAAGCAACTATGGTTCTTGCAGAAAAAGGAATCAGAACGGAAGTAATACTTAAGGCTGATGTACGTCCTGGTTTTACAAATACAATGGAAGGAAAAATAACAAGGCTCAATGAACAACTGGAGAAAAATCAACATGAATAAAGATGCATTATCTTTGTATGGAATTACAGACAGATATTGGCTCAACGGTCGACCTTTGATACACGACGTGCAGCTGGCACTTGAGGGTGGAGTAACAATGATTCAGCTTCGTGAAAAAAATCTTGATGAAGAAAGTTTTTACAGGGAAGCAATTGAAATAAAAGAGCTATGCAAAAAATTCCATGTACCTTTTATTATCAATGATAATGTTGAACTTGCAAAGAAAGTTGATGCTGATGGAATTCATGTGGGGCAGAATGACATGGCAGCTCAGGATGTAAGGGCAATAATCGGGCCAGATAAAATTCTTGGTGTTTCAACCCAAACTGTTGAGGAAGCTCTTCTTGCACAGAAAATGGGAGCTGACTATCTTGGTGTTGGTGCTGTTTTTCCAACAGGCTCAAAGGATGACTGCTGGGTTTTGTCCCATGATCTTTGCAGGGAAATCTGCAGTGCTGTCACCATTCCTGTTGTTGCAATTGGTGGAATCAATCTGGAAAACATAAGCAAACTCAGTGGACTTGGTTTTTCTGGCATAAGTTTGATCAGTGCCATTTTTGGACAGAATGACATAAAGTCAGCCGCAATGAAACTTAAGGAAGAAGTTTCAAAGATTATTTAGCTGATATTTTTCTGATGGGTGCGAATATGATTTTTGAAGTTAAGGGCGCAATATTTGATTGTGATGGAACTATTCTGGATTCCATGCCTATATGGCAAAATTCTTCTTTTGTGTTTCTCAAGAAATTGGGAATTACTGGAAAACCAGATTTACCTGAAAGGTTGTTTACGGCAACATTGCAGTCTGGGGCAGAACTTCTAAAATCAGAATATAGCCTTGATCTTTCCATAGACGAAATCAAGAAAGGAATTATGGATGTTGTTGAAGATTTTTACAGGAATGAAGTTACCGTAAAAAATGGTGTATTTGAAATCCTTGAAAATTTTATTGACAGAAAAATTCCCTGTGTGGTTGTCAGTTCCGGTGAAAGAAAATTAATCGACATTGCTTTTGACAGGCTTGATCTTGGAAAGTATTTTAAGAAAATTCTTTGTGGTAAAAAAACAGATCCTAAGATTTTTCACGAGGCCTGCAGAGCTCTTTCTTTGACACCGGAAAATATTCTTGTTTTTGAAGACGCTCTGTATGCAATCAAAATTTCCAGAAACCTTGGATTCAAAACCTGCGGAGTTTATGATGAAGCCAGTAAGTGTGACTGGGAAGAAATTAAGGAAACAGCCCATGTTCACGGAAAATTCTGGCATGACATTATGACTGTTCTTCAAGATTGACTTTTTATGGGAGGAGGATTTGATGAATACAGCTCTGACAATTGCTGGAAGTGATTCCTGCGGTGGTGCCGGTATACAGGCTGACATAAAAACAATGACCATGAACGGGGTATATGCAATGAGCGCTATTACGGCTCTTACTGCACAAAATACACTTGGTGTTAAATCCATTCTGAATTCTACTGCTGATTTTTTAAGGGATCAAATTGACTGTGTTTTTTCGGATATTTTTCCGGATGCAGTCAAGGTAGGCATGGTTTCAAGTGTTGAACTTATTGAAGTGATTGCTGACCGGTTAAAGTTTTATGAGGCAAGAAATGTTGTGGTTGATCCTGTCATGGTTGCAACCAGCGGGGCAAGTTTGATCAAAGATGAAGCTGTTGATGTTTTATGCACAAAAATTTTCCCCCTTGCGGATTTGATAACGCCAAATATTCCAGAAGCAGAAGTTTTTGTCGGGAAAAAAATTTCAAATGAAACAGATATGATGGATGCTGCCAGAAAAATTGGTTCCATGTTCAATGTGGATGTTCTCATAAAGGGCGGCCATAGTCTCAATGATGCAAATGATTTTCTTTTTTCACACAAAAAAAATCTTTCAAAATGGTTCATGGGAAAAAGAATTGAAAACAGAAACACCCACGGAACTGGATGCACTTTATCAAGTGCAATTGCAGCAGGTCTTGCAAAGGGAAAGAATGTTGAGGAATCTATTGCTCTTGCAAAGGATTATATATCACATTGTCTTGAGGCTAGTCTGGATTTGGGAAAAGGATCTGGACCACTCATGCACAACTATCTGCTTAATGAGTTAAGCTGATTTTTTATTTAATACGTAGTTATTTTAAGGAGAAATATCAAAAATGGAAAACTATTCAACTCAGATGGATGCTGCCAGACGTGGCATTGTAACGGATCAGATTAAGATTGTTGCAGAAAAAGAAAAAATGTCAGTTGAGGAACTCATGCCACTGGTTGCTTCGGGAAAAGTGGCAATTCCATGCAATAAAAAACACAAGTGTATAAACCCTGAAGGTGTTGGTTCAATGCTCAGAACAAAAATAAATGTTAATCTTGGTGTGAGCCGTGACTGCAAGGACTATGATGTTGAAATGCAGAAAGTCATGGCTGCCGTAGAAATGGGTGCTGAGGCAATTATGGATCTTTCAAGTCATGGAAACACAATACCTTTCAGAAGAAAACTGGTTGAGGAATGTCCTGCCATGATTGGAACCGTACCTGTTTATGATAGTGTGATTCATTATCAGAGAGATCTTGCTTCACTTACTGCAAAAGATTTTATTGATGTTGTAAGGCTTCATGCTGAGGATGGAGTAGATTTCGTAACATTGCATTGCGGAATCACTCGAAAAACTATTGAACAGATCAAGAAGCATAAGAGAACCATGAATATTGTAAGCCGTGGCGGTTCACTTGTTTTTGCATGGATGTCCATGACTGGAAATGAAAATCCATTCTACGAATATTATGATGAAATCCTTGAAATTTGCCGTGAGCACGATGTTACAATTTCTCTGGGGGATGCATGCCGTCCAGGATGTCTTGCCGATGCCAGTGATGTCTGCCAGATTGAAGAATTGGTTCGTCTCGGGGAACTTACAAAGCGTGCCTGGGAAAAAGATGTTCAGGTAATGGTTGAGGGGCCTGGTCACATGCCTATGGATCAGATTGCCGCAAACATGAAAATACAGCAGACAATCTGCATGGGGGCTCCATTCTATGTCCTCGGTCCGCTGGTTACTGATATTGCACCTGGATATGATCACATTACTTCTGCCATTGGTGGAGCCATTGCTGCCCAGAATGGAGCTGCTTTCCTTTGCTATGTAACACCTGCCGAGCATCTGGCACTGCCAAATGTTGATGACGTCAAGCAGGGAATCATTGCATCCAAGATTGCGGCACATGCTGCTGACATTGCAAAGGGTGTAAAGGGTGCCATTGACATGGACAAGAAAATGGCAGTTGCAAGACAAAAGCTTGACTGGGAAGCACAGTGGGAATGTGCCCTGGATCCAGAAACAGCCAGGTCAATCCGTGACAGCCGAGCTCCCGAGCATGATGATACCTGTTCCATGTGCGGAAAATTCTGTGCAGTACGCAGCATGAACAAGGCTCTTGCTGGTGAAATCATTGATATCCTGTAATCAGTTTTTTTTGAATTTATTTCCTTTGCAAAATCCAGTCGTAATATGAATTTTTTTGTGTTATAATATTGCCATAAGGAATGTTGATATGAGTCAGATTGATTTGTTTAGTAAAGTTAAGCCGTTGTTCTCTGGGTTGGATATAAATGATAAATATTCCCTTTACGAATTCAATTTCAATTCTGGCGTGCTTTGTTCCATTTCTTTTGAAAATGACAGCACTAATTCTACCTTTGCAGTTGACAAATTCATTGCAAATTTCAAGGAATCACTTGCCGGGACTTATGTAAAAAAAATTGACGAGGGCTGGAAAGAATTCTGCTCCTGTGGTACAGGCAAAGTGTTTGATTTTGGACCATTGAGAACAAAGAAAAAGGGTAAGGACGGAAAATATTTTTGGGTAACTGTTAGAGCCCTGAAATTTGTTGGTGACAATAATTCTGTCATGGCCTATTTCCTTGTCTGTGACTATACTACTCAGGCTCAGAATCAGATTTTGCAGAACAGAATAAAGAAAAGAGATGATTTTTACGAGAAACTCCTTGGTATTTCAAAGCTTTTTTCCTGTTCCCAGATTTTCAAGATCAACACGGATGATGATTATTCCGTTGTTCAGCTTTCTCTTGAAAATGGTGTTCTGACTGAAAGTCCACTGCAGGAAAACTGGCCTGATTATTGCAAGAAAATTTCTAAAGATGTTTATGCTGATGATATTGACGTTTTCTTTTCCGGCACAGATGTAACTCATTTTCAAATGAATGATGAGGGAAAGAAATCTGAGTTTACATACCGCACAAAACAGTTCAATACGGATGACAGTTACTCTCTGGTTGAGTCATCCATGACCTATGAAGGATCAGTTGCCATTTTCACGACTTCAATAAATGATGTCAGCTCCATTCATGTAAATAATCTTTCTGAAACTGATGCTCCGGTTTATATGGACCCATACAAAAGAGCCATTGTAACAGATGCAAATATTTTCTTTGAGTTTAACGTTACAAAGAATCAGATCATAGGTGAACCAATTCAGAGGGTGAATAATTCTATTGTTAAACTGATTGATTCCTTTGGCCTCTCAGAAAACTGCAAGTACACTGAGTTTGTTGATAACCTGTGCTGGGACATGAGTGGAAAAGAAAAAAAGACTTTCCGCTCTAATATGGACATACTTTATCTTACTGACAGCTACATTTCCGGCCGCTATGAATTGTGGTTCGATTTCCAGCGGGTAAATTTTTCTGGGGATACTTTCTGGTCAAGGAATACTGTTATTCTCACTAAGGATGAAAAATCCGGCGATATAATCGGTCTTTCAGTTGTAAAGGACATTACGCAGAATTATGCCGGCAAACAGGAAATGCTCTATCAGCTTGATGTTATTAATGCCCTTTCAAATGACTATTCCAACGTTTATATGGTCAATCTCTTTTCAAGTCATATCAGGGTTATTCGTGTAAATGACAAGATTGGCTCTTTCTATTCCGAGGATTTTGGAGACCAGCGCTATGAGGATGCCATGGATTTTTATATCAGTGTTTCGGTTTATGAAGGTGACCGTGACATGATGCGAATGGCATTTTCCCGCGAGAATATTCTTCACCAGCTTTCTTCAAAAGAAAGTTTCTATGTCAATTACCGTTCCTACATAAATAACAAGCTTTCCTACATGAAGCTCAAGGTTGTCAGAATGGGTGAATCGAAGGATTATTCGAATTTCCTTCTGGGATTCATGAATGTTGATGATGACATAGAGCATGAAATGAAGCAGAGAAAGATGCTGCAGGATGCCTTGTCAATGGCTGAAAACGCAAACCGCGCAAAGACTCTGTTCCTTTCAAATATGAGCCATGATATCCGAACTCCAATGAATGCCATTGTTGGTTTCACGACTCTTGCGGAGAGTTCTGTATTCAATCCGGAACAGACTCAAAATTATCTTGCAAAGATCAAATCATCAAGCAACCATCTTCTTGGACTCATAAATGATGTTCTTGACATGTCACGCATTGAAAGCGGAAAGATCACCTTGCAGCTTCAGCCAACAAGCATTGAAAAGATTATCACGGATGTTGAAAACGTAATGCAGTCTCAGATGCAGATTAAGAATCTTAAGTTTACCATCAAAAGGCACGGTAATCTTACAAAGCAGATTCTCTGCGACAACCTGCGCCTTAACCAGATCCTTATCAATATCATAGGTAATTCTGTAAAATATACCAAAGATGGTGGATTCATTGACTTCACTGTTTCAGAAACTCCTCAGGTTGCTGAAGGATTTACTTCTTATCAGTTCAGAATCAAGGATAACGGTATTGGAATGACAAAGAAATTCAAGGAGCGTCTTTTCCAGCCTTTTGAGCGTGACGAGAACAGCTTTAAGTCTCAGATTCAGGGAACAGGTCTTGGTCTTGCCATCACAAAGAATCTTGTTGATATAATGCAGGGGTCAATCTTTGTAAATAGTGAGGAAGGTCATGGAACTGAATTCCTCATTTGCCTTGATTTTGAAAACACAAATTCCAGGGAGGATCCTGTTGTTACCCAAAGGTCCCATGACTTCTCAAAGGAAAAATTCAAGGGAGTCAAGATTCTTCTTGTTGAAGACAATGAGCTTAACCGGGATATTGCCCGCGAGCTTTTGAAGCAGGTTGGAATCGAAGTTGAAGAAGCCGAAAACGGATCCATTGGAATTGAAAAGCTTGAAAGCCATTCCGGGGATTATTATTCTGTGGTTCTCATGGATGTTCAGATGCCTGTAATGAATGGTATTGAGGCAACAAAAATAATCCGCGAGCTTCCTGATGCAAAGAAGGCAAATATTCCGATTGTTGCAATGACTGCAAATGCCTTTGACGAGGACAAGCGTGTTGCCCTTGATGCCGGAATGGATTCCTTTGTTCCAAAACCATTTGAAATTTCAGATCTTCTGAATGTCTTGAGTCAGATGATTGACAAGAGAAATTCCATTTAGTAGTATGCTGTTCTTCCCTGATCCATTAGTTTGTTTCGGGAAGAATATATAAAGCTGTCAGTTAGTTTACCAACCTGACATAAAACAAAAGGAGTCCCTCATGTCATTTATTAATGAAATACTGATTGCCTGTTCAATCCCTGTTTTTTTTGGTTTCCTGGTTTTTCTTTTCCGTGTTTTTGGGAAGACTGGAATTTATGCCTGGCTCGTTCTTGAGGCAATTGCCGCAAACATTGAAGTTCTCATTCTTGTGAATGCATTTGGAATGGAACAGACCCTGGGCAATGTTCTTTTTGCATCAAGCTTTCTCGCCACTGACATTCTCAGTGAAATATACGGAAAGAAAGAAGCTTCAAAGGCTGTCTGGGTTGGAATCACGTCACTTATTATTTTTGTTGTAATCAGTGTAAGCTGGCAGTTCTTCACTGTTTCCGAGAATGATTTTTGCTCAAAGAGTATTCGCGAGGTTTTTGCTGTTACTCCAAGAATAATGGCTGCAAGTCTTCTCGGGTATCTTGTGAGTGAGCTTTACGATGTGTGGGTTTATCACAAGATATGGGAAAAGAGCACAAAATCAACAGGTGACAAGTCAAGGTATCTCTGGCTTAGAAACAACGGTTCGACTCTTTCTTCTCAGCTTATTAACACACTGATTTTTACATTCCTTGCTTTTGCAGGAACCTATGATTTCAAGACATTGATTTCAATTGCAATATCAAGCTATGTGATTTATGTGTTTACATCACTTTTTGATACACCGTTTATTTATCTTGCAAGAAAGCTTGCCCCAAAGGTGAGGGATTAGTTTCTTCTTGAAAACAATAATGCCATGGATCAGCTGATGGTAATAAGGCTTTTTCATGGCATTTTTTTATGAGTAGTGTCAGATTTGATTCAGACTGTCTTTCTGGCAGCCTTTTCAAGTCTCTTCAGTGCCCTCATTTCAGTCTGTCTTACTGCTTCTGGACTTACACCAATAATCTTTGAAACTTCCCTGAGTGTTTTTCCTGACATTTCCTCATCAAAGTTGTAGCGATACCACAGAACCTTCTTTTCGTTTCCCGGAAGTGAGTCCATGAGCTCGTGAACAATTTTCTTTGTTTCCTTTGTGACAAGGAGGTTTTCAGGACTGTATGTTGTGTCTGAAATAAGATCTCCGATAGTGCATGAGTTTGCATCGTCCCCGGCCTTTACATCCAGAGATGCCATAGTGTATGAATAATCCATTGTGGAAATAATCTTGTCCATCTCAATTCCAGTGAACAAAGACAATTCACTGACTGTTGCCTCTCGTCCGTTCTGCTGGAAGAAGTAAGCCTGGGCATTCTGAATTTTCTTTATCATCATTTCCTTTCTGTGAGGAATGGAGATGAGGGAAGAATGATTGTCTATATATCTTAGAATGTACTGGGTAATCCATGGATAGGCATAGGTTGAAAAACGAGTCTGAAATGTGTGGCTGAATTTTCCTCCGGCAACCATAAGACCCATGTTTCCTTCCTGAATAAGGTCCATGAGGAATTCCGAATCCTTGCAAATCTTTGTGGCAATGCTGACTACCAGCTTGAGATTTGAGTTGATGAGCTTTGTAAGGGAAGCTTTGTCTCCTTTCTGGATTTTTACAGAAAGATCTTTTTCTTCTGCTTCATTCAGCAAAGGGTATTTGTTAATGGAAGCAAGGTAAGCCTTAATAGTTTGATTGTTCATGGCACTAAATATATGCATATATTATGCCAAGTGGTGAAATTTCCTATTTGGTCATTACGTGTTGATTAGGAAATTTTAATTCATTTAGAGAAAATAGAGATTCAATCAGGTGAATTTGGTCACGACTGACTGAATTTTATGTCAAAAATGTAAATTTTATTGGAAAATACAAAAAATCCTTGTGCATAAAAATATACACTGTATGATATTTAGTACAGTGACTTAGAGTACTGTATAAAAAAAGATACAGTATCTTGTCTTTCATGTACTTTTTTCTGTTCCTTGAATTATTTGCTGTAATAGTGGTATACTTTCTGACATGGATGAAATGAACAGAATCAATGCTAGTGGCCGGTCAAGGATTATTCTTGGTGCCGGGTTTATTCTTCTGGTTTTGGGTATTGCTCTGTGCCTGAACGCTCTTTATGACGGAACCAGGCAGGGTATTTTCTTGCCTGTGACTTTATTTGTCGTCGGTGAATTTTTTCTCTATGTGGCTTTCTGTCTGTCCAGAAAATCCTTTCTCATTTCCCTTGGCTTCATGTTTATTTTTGATGGAGTTCTTTTCAGTGTTATTTCTCTTGGTTTCACTGACTATACAATTTCCCAGTTGTGGCCGGTAATTGTCATCAATGCGGGGCTTTCTCTTGTTCCTGCAGATTTTTTCATTCATAAGAGACTGAGAACGATTTTTCTTTTCCCGGCAATTCTCCTTTTGGGAATGGGGATTCTGTTCCTCATGTTTTCTTGTCACGTTATTCAGTGTTCTTTCATGGAATTTGCCGTTATGGCAGCTCCTTTCTTTCTTATTCTTGTTGGTATTGTTCTTATTGGTATTTATATTGCCCAGCAGCTTAGAAAAAAAGATTTTCCCTACATGGAAGATGATTCTGATATTACATCGGGCGATTAGTTTTTCATGAGAAGGTTTCCTGGTTTTCTATTTATTCCACTTGCTCTCATTTCCTGCGGGTCAGCACCTGATCCGGACCAGAATCCTTCTATGGCAGAAACTGATGCTGTAATTGAAAAAACGTCTTCTGAAGAAAATGTTTCCCCTGAAAAGGAATCTCCAGAAGTTCCTGCCGCCACGGAGCCGGATGCCAAAGAACCCCGTGAGAGTGTCATTAAGATTGCACCCAGGAACAGGGGATATTTTTCAGATATAAGTTCAAAAAACATGGATTTGGTTTGCAATGGAACCTATCAGAATTTAAGGCAGGCGGTGACTGCAATTCATAAGTCAGATGTGTCTTCCTATTCTGAAAGTGAAAAGACTGTTCTCTATGTTTCATCCGTAATTTCGTCCCTTGTCTGGCCTTCAGAGCGTGTGAACTGGTATGTTCCCGACATGAAAAATGAAAACCAGTACGTGGGGGCTGCGGGAAATTCTCTCAGGGGCATCTATGACCTGAGTACCAGCAATTCTGATTTTCTGTCTGCAATTCTTCCTGTGCTTTCCATGATCAGGATTTCTGACAGGGAATTTTCCGAGTATGCCCAGCATGCCCACATGCAGATTGATGCCGCCTTAAAATTCCGGGATGATTCTGTTCTTGCCAATTATCTCAAGGGATGCCTGCTTGACCGTGAAGGAAAATTTCTTGAGGCTTCAAGGTATTTCAAGTCCTGTTCAAAGGCTGCTTCCGGTAGTATTGAAATAGCCGTTGCCATTGCCAGAAATGACTTCAAGATTGGAAAGCCTGAGGATTCCCTTGAAAAGGCAGAAAAATATTTGTCTGATTTTACAAACAATGTTTCCCTTCTTAAGGTTTGTGCTGATGCTTCCTATGCAATGGGTGACTATTCTAAAGCTGAATCCTATGTTGCCCGTGTTCTTTTGAGTGAGCCGGACAGTGTTGATTACATTCTCCTTAGGGCAAGGATTCTTATGGGGCGTCAGGATTATATCCGCACGTCATCACTTCTTGATGTCTGTTCCAGAATCGCACCTGAAAACAAGAACTATCTCATGCTCAGGTCTGAGCTTCAGCGTGAATGGAACAAGAATTCTTCTGCAGCCATTGAAACCTGCTCAAAGGCTCTTTCATTGTATCCTGATGATATTGACGTGATGGTTTTTGCTGCAAGAACGGCATCTGCAGTGTCTTCAAAGGTAAACGGCATGACGGCTGCTGAATTGTGTGAAAAAGTTCTTGGGGCAGATAAGGAAAATATTCCTGCAATGGAAGTGTATGTGGTGGAGCTTTCAAGAACAGGTGAGTGGAAAAAGGCCTATGACTTGAGCCGCGTCATAATTTCACGTCCTAAGGTTGATGACAGATCCTGGAGAAACCATGTGGATGTGTGCATTGGGCTCAAGCTGTTCCCGGAGGCGTTGAATGTGGCCCAGAAGCTGTATTCTGATGATTCTTCTTCGGAAGAAAACCAGCAGTGCTACCTGAAGGCTCTTGTTGCTGCATCTCACAGACAGCAGTCTCTTGATATGATTTCCCGTCTTCTTCCGAAATCAAACCAGAAGATGAAGAGTTTTCTCTATTATCAGAGAAGTTATTTCGGGGCTACAGAGGAAAATGTGCTTTCTGACTTAAGATCCAGTCTTACTGCAAATCCTAGAAACAAGGATGCTCTTTTCCGCCTGTATGAAATTTATTACAGGAAACGTGACTGGCGTCGTGCCCAGTATTATCTAAAGCAGGTTGTTGCAATCGATCCTGCAAATCCAGACTATCTTTCGCGAAATGCAGAACTGGACAAGCTTTTGCGCCGCTAAATTTTTTTGTCCACGCCTTTGATTCTTTGTCTTGAAAGCACTCATGTATTTTGTTATAATCGGTTAGTATTTTAAACAAAAATTTTATCGCAGGAAGGATGATATGGTTTATTCTATGTTGACAGCAGCAGCTCCGGCAGATGCAGGACTTTTGGGTGGAGCTTCAATGTTCATGCCTTTGATTCTTATCATTGGTGTCATGTATTTTTTCATGATTCGCCCACAGAATAAGAAGCAGAAGGAACTTCAGAAGATGCTTGATGCACTCAAGAAGGGTGACAAGGTAGTTACAATCGGTGGTATTCACGGAACAGTTAGTTCTGTTAAGGAAAATACAGTAGTTGTTAAGGTTGATGACAGTGCAAAGATTGAATTTGACCGCAAGGCAATTGCTGCAGTAATTTCAGACAAGAAAAATAAAGAAGACAAGGCAGGATCAGCTGCCGAATCTGGAGACAAAAAAGATGAGTAAAAAAAGTCGTCTTATTACGATCATTGCAGTATTGGCTGTATGTTTCGCCTTTCTCTGGCCAACAATCAGCTGGTATGCACTTACTCCAAAAGAGGAGCAGGCTCTTGCCCTGAGCTCTTTGGAAAAAATCAAGGATTATTCTGGTGCAAAGGCTGCCGCAGATGTGGAGACTTTTATCCAGACCATAAAGAATGCTCCTTCAACTCTTCTTACTAAGGATCAGGCATGGCTCAGAAAACAGGCAGAAAAGAATCTGGAGCTTGCCGGAAAACCTGTTGAGAAGCAGATGACTCTGGCAGATGCAGTTTCTTCCTTTGATTCAAAGGCAGAACTTTCAGATTTTATTGAAGGTATCTACAGAAAGCGCATTCTCAAGATTAAGGATGCTTACAAGAATTCCGTAAAGCTTGGTCTTGACCTTTCCGGTGGTATGAATGTTATCGTTAAGGCAGACCTTGATGCAGTTCTTGCAAATCAGGCCGGCCAGAATGTAGACGAGCTTACATTGAAGTCAGATGCAATGGCTCAGGCTGTTGAAACTCTCACAAGCCGCATTGACCGCTTTGGTCTTTCTTCTCCAACAATCCGTCAGCAGGGTGAAGATCATATCTATATTGAACTTCCAGGTTCAGCAGAAGCTGATCAGATTAACTCAATCATTCAGGGTCGTGGTATCTTGAACTTCCGCCTTACAGATGAGGAGGCAACTCAGAAGTTCCAGGAATATTATTTTCAAAACATGACAAACACTTTCGACAGCAAGGGAAATCTTATTGATCCTACAATTATTCCTGAAGACTGCGAAGTTATGGGGCTTTACACAACAGATGAATACGGTCTTGATCAGAGACAGGGGTATCTCGTTGTAAAGAAAGAAATTATTCTTGACGGTAAGCATGTTAAGTCTGCTGATATCGGAACAGAGGAATTTTCTTCACGTCCACAGGTTAGCTTCACATTGGATAGTGAGGGTGCTGAAATCTTCGGAACATTCACGACAAACAATGTTGGAAAATATCTCTGTATCGTAAGTGATGACAAGATCAAGTCAAATGCAAGGATCAACGGACCAATTACAGGTGGAAGCGTTGCAATCACAGGCTTTGGAATTCAGGAAGCCCAGAACCTGAAAAAGGTTTTGCAGACAGCCTGGCTTGATGTTCCTCTTTCAGTTGAAAGCCAGCAGGTTATTGGTGCTTCCCTTGGTGATCTTGCAATCAATCAGGGTATCATGGCTATTTTCGTTGGTCTTGCTGCCATTATGGTTTTCATGCTTATCTGGTATCATGGAGCAGGTATCAATGCCTGTGTTGCTCAGGTTCTTAACCTTTACATTATGTTCAGTATCCTTAGTGCCTTTAACCTTACAATCACACTTCCAACAATTGCAGGTATGATTCTTACAATTGGTATGGCAGTTGATGCTAACGTAATCATTTTTGAACGCATCAAGGAAGAGCGTCGTCTTGGAAAAGACAGGGCATCTTCAATAAATGCAGGTTTCAACAATGCATTCTGGGCAATCATGGACTCTAACATCACAACATTCATCGCTGCAATCTTTATGAGCCAGCTTGGTTCTGGTGCCGTTCAGGGATTCGCAGTCAGCCTTGCAATTGGTGTTGTATCAACAGTATTCACAGCACTCTTTGTTTCACGCCTTATGTTTGATTTCCAGACAGAAGTTATTGGAAAGAAGAACATCAGCATTGGCTGGGGGATTAAATAATGAAAACAGTTAAGAAATTCAGCAAGGCATTTCCAGTTTGTGCAGTCATCAGTTTCCTGATCATTGCTGCTGGTGTTGCTGGTTATTTTATTAAGGGAATCAACTACGGAATTGATTTTGTTCCTGGTTTGGTTGATGAAGTAAGAATTGCTCCTCCTGCAATTTCTGTTACATATTCCGGAACTGCAACTGCAAGTATTGAGGCATCTAACCTTGCTCTTGACGTTATCATCAGTGGTGCAGGTGCAGAAAACGAAACAAAGTCATTTACATTTGGTCAGAATCCAACTGTAGGTGACATGGTAAAGGCTCTTAATTCTGTTGAAGGAATTAATGCAGTCTTGCTCAGCGGAGAGTCAAGTGATTCATACGGCTTGTATCTTGACAGTGCTTCTACATCCAGACTTTATTCAGATTCTGCACTGAAGCTCTATGTTGCAAAGGAAGACCCTTCTGTAAATATTGATACTGTGCGTGCATCTCTTTCTTCACAGAATGTTGTTGTAAAGGAACTTGGTGTTGATGGAAACAAGAGTTTCCAGATTCGTGCTGCTATTTCTGATGATTCAGTTTCTGTAGAAAAACTTCAGGATGGAATCATGGCCAGCCTTCACGATAAGTTTGGAAGTGACAACGTTGCAATTGTTAAGACTGATTTCGTAGGATCTCAGTTCTCAAATTCCCTTGCATACAAGTCAATTGCACTTGCCCTGGTAACACTCCTTATCATTTGGGGATACGCAACAATTCGCTTCCACTGGGACTTTGCTCTTGGTTCAATCATAGCTCTTGTTCATGACTGTCTCATTATGTTCACATTCATTTCATGGTCACAGATTGAATTCTCAACAACAACATTTGCTGCAGTTCTCACTATCTTCGGTTACTCAATCAACGCAACTGTAGTTATTCTTGACCGTGTTCGTGAAAACATCCGCGTTGTTCAGACAAAGGATTTCAGGGATATTCTTGATACAGCAATTACTGGAACTTTGAGCCGTTCTATTATTACAACAGTAACAACATTGTTTGCTTCCATTTCACTTCTTGTGTTCACAACAGGAAGCATCCGTGACTTTGCAGTTGTTCTTACGGTAGGTCTTATTTCTGGTTGTTATTCATCTATTTTCATCTCTGGTGGTGTAATTGCTCTTGCCCGCCGTCACTGGGAACCAGGTGTACATGCAAATCATGTTCGACCACATGAAAACAAGAACGTGATTTCAATGCCAGCAAACTAAAACCGGACATTTTTTTAAATTGATTTTTTAGAGGTTCCAGAAAAATAGATAGTTTTAAGCCGTGACAGAAACTTGTTGCGGCTTTTTTTGTTATATATATGCAGGTAATTAGAGCAAAAGTTCTTGGTTTTTGTATGGGTGTCAGACGGGCTGTTGAAACTGCAGTCAATGCTCTTGATCAGAACAGGGACGGAACAAAAAAAATATTCACTCTTGGGCCACTGATCCATAATCCAACTGTGCTGGCTTCTCTTGAAGAAAGAGGCTTGAGACTTCTGGATGCAGATAATATGGATGAGGTTGATTCATCGAGCGTTGTTGTTATTAGAGCACATGGAACGACACCAGGTGTTTTGTCCAGGCTGGAAAGCAGAAAGGCTGCTGTTCTTGATGCTACATGTCCCCGTGTTCATTTGAGTCAGAAAAGAGCCCGGGAGTGGAGTGAAAAAGGCTTTGACATAATTATTGCCGGTGACAGAAATCATGGTGAGGTTTTAAGTATCTCTTCTTATGCAAAAACGCCTGTCACTGTGATTGAAAGCGCAGAGGAAGCAGAGAAGCTTTTTCTTCCTGAGAATTCTGTTTTGATTGCGCAGACAACTTTTAGTCCCGTTGAGTTTGAAAAGATATGTACCATTCTGAAAAGAAAAAATAGTCAGCTTCAGGTTTTTAATTCAATATGTTCAGCAACAATGGAGCGTCAGAATGCACTTAGTGAACTTGAGGGAAGGGCTGATGGCCTGTTGATTATTGGAGGAAAGAATTCTGCAAATACCAGAAGGCTTTATGATAGTGGAACCAGGTATTTTTCAAAATGCCATCTGGTAGAAAATGAACTTGAGATTCCAGCTTGTTTTATGGCTATGGAAAGGGTTGCAATTTCGGCAGGTGCAAGTACACCGGATTCCACGATTGATGCAGTTGAAAATGCTTTGATTTTAGGACAAACTTAAATAGGGAATCTGTTTTGCAATGAAGATTTCTGGAAAACAGATCCTGCAGATTAACTTGAATATTGTTGCATCTTTTATTCTGGATGCATTCATTAAATAATTTATTGAATTATGGGAGGTTTAATTTTACCATGAAAAAGATTTTATTGTTGGCGGGAACAGCTTTGCTTGCATCAACTTTGTTTGCATACAATCCACCATTTGGCGGTGAGGAGATGTTCAGGCTCACAAATCCTGAGCTTATGTCAGGTGCAGCCAGTGCTACAGGTGGAGCTAATTTTACGGTTCTTCCTTCATCAATTGTTTACAATCCGGCTTTGCCTGCATGGGAGCAGAGAGTTGAGGTAGATGCCAGCGGAACAATTATGTTCAATTCAAACAAGATCTCAATTTTGGGCGAGGATTCGGATTCTTCTGCCGGCTTTGGTGCTGAACTTGGTCTGATGGTTCCAACAAAATGGTTTGTGTTTACTGGAACAACAAGTTTCCTTGCAAGTGATTTTTACGGAATGAATTTGAGGAAATCAATTGTAGCTCATGGTGGAGCATCCAAGGAAATTTCAAGGAACCTGGCTGTTGGTGCAAATGCCTATTTTGGTTACTACATGGGAAGCGGCGCAGATTTTACGGTTGGTGCTGATGTTGGTGTCTTGTACAAGGGTGATGATTTTGCATGTTTCAAGAATCCACGCTATGGATTTGCTCTCCTGAATTTGGGAAAGCCTCTTTCCGGATATGAAACTCTGGGAATTGATGGAAGTTTTGATGATGCATCATATCCTGGATTCCTTACTCCTCGTGCTTCATTTGCAGCAACTGTATTTGATGTGAGCAAGGTAAAGGGCGGTTTCAGCTGTGATGTTGCCGTTCCTTCTTTCCAGAATTTTATTGCAGACTTTTCATTTGGTGTTGTTATTGACAAGCTTATTAATGTTTCACTGTCATGGCAGGGAAATGCCCGTGAACTTGCTGAAGGTGGATCTGATGGATTTAATGTTCCTGCATTGGGAGTTTCCATGAAGTTCCTTTTCAATTCAGCAAAAATCAAGGAAAAGAATTCTGACTGGGAACAGAGCGAGATTATTCCATCTGTGGCATATCAGAATTTGTATTCGGGAATCCATGCTGCCAGTTTTGGTGCACGTGTAAATCTTGGTTTAAAAGATACAACTCCTCCAGAGATTATTATTTGGAATGAGGAGTAGTCGTTAGATACGGAGTAAATATGAAAATCAATAAGAATATTTTATCAAAGACTGCACTTACCTGTGCTTTTGCCCTTGGTCTTGGAGTTCCGGCTTTTGCAGACCACGGAGTAGAGTATATTTCACCAAACAATGATGGAGTCAAGGATGAACTTATCATTCCTCTAAAAATAAAGGAAAAAAGATATGTAAATTCATGGTCTCTCATTATTTCTGATTCCAATGGAAAGGTTGTTAGAACCATCGGCAACAAGATTTCTCTTCCAACAAGTTTCAGCGTTAAGTCTTTTATTAAGTCTGTGAAAACACCTAAGGCTGGAGTAGAGATTCCTTCTTCTGTTTCATGGAATGGATTTCTTGATGATGGTAGGGTTGCTCCTGATGGAGTTTACTACTATCAGTTTACCGCATCTGATGACAACGGAAATGCCGCAACCACATCCAAGTTCAAGGTAATCGTGGACAATACACCTCCACAGATTAATCTTGCAAATGTTTCTGACAAAATTTTTGGTGAAGGTTCAAAAGCTGTTTTTAAGATTACTCAGTCAGGTTCCATCGAACAAAAGTGGAATGCAAGAATTCTTGATGCAAAGGGAAATGCTGTAAAAACATACATATTTGAAAATGCAGCTCCTGTATCTGTTGAATGGAATGGAACTGATGACAATAAGTCTATTGTTGCAGATGGCGTTTACAGCTACGAAATTGAATCAACTGACCTTGCAGGAAACAAAAGTGAAAGGGCTGTTATTTCCAATATTATTTTTTCTGCTGAAAAACCTGAGATTGCAGTTTCTGTAAAAGGCTCAAGATTTTTTGCTTCAGCACCAAAAGGAAAAACAGTTCCAAATGCAAGCAGGAACATTACATTTGAAGTTGCCGTTCCAAATCCACAGGCAAGCGTAAACTCATTGAGTTCATGGGAAATTAGTGTTGTTGGAAAAAATGATGATAAGGTATATTTTTCAAAGTCTGGAAAAACAAATCCACCTGACAGCACTTTTGTCTTTGATGGAAAATCTTCATCTGGTTCTCTTCTTTCAGATGGTGAATACAGAACAAAGGTTACTGCACGTTATTTGAACGGATATGAGCCAACTCCAGTATATTCTCCTGTATTTGTAATTGATAATGCTGCTCCTAAGGCATTGGTCAAGGATCCTTCTACTCAGGTTTTCAATGGAAAGTCTGATTTGATCCTTCCACAGGAAATTGTTGAAAAGGAACCTGGTTACACTGGTGAAAAGAATTGGGTTGGAAAAATCGTAGACAAGAATAACAATGTTATCCGTACTTTCAATTATGCTGGTTCGCTTCCTGCAAATGCATCATGGAACGGACTTGATGACAATGGAAATCTTGTTCAGGATGGAATGTACAGATATGTTCTTGAAGTTTCAGAACTTGCCGGAAACATGGATGAATTTTCGTCAAAGGAATTTAAGCTTGATACAAGTTCAACAGAGATTGCAATTTCTGCAAGTCCTTCGGCATTCAGTCCAAATGGAGACGGAGTTCAGGATGTTCTTGTTCTTACACCAATTGCAAATGCAAAGTCTGGAATTGAAAGCTATGAAATCCGCATCCTTTCAAAAGATAAGAAGACAGTAAGAATTTTTGCAGGAAAGGGTAAGCCGTCACAGATTTCATGGAATGGTCTCTCTGATTCCGGATCTAAGTGTGCTGATGGTACATATTCATCTTATATTCAGACTAAGGCTGTGAGCGGAACAGTTTCAGAGGCTCAGGGAAATGATTTCATAATTGATACGGTTGCTCCAAATGCAAATATCAATGTTCCTTATCTTTTATTCTCGCCTGATGGACGCAGCTCAAGACAGGATATTCCGGTTTCAGTTTCAAATTCAACAAAGGAAGACAAATGGACCTGCGAAATCAGAAATGAAAAGAATCACGTTGTAAAAACATTTGCCTGGAACAATTCATCAATGACAGATTTCAAGTGGAATGGTACTGATGACAACGGAACAAAGGTTTCTGATGGAAAATACACAATGAGCATTTTTGCCAAGGATGAAGCAGGAAACTCATTCAGAAAGGTTGTGTCAAATATCAATCTTGATACAAGAAGTGCAAGTGCAATCGTAACTGCTGAGTATGCAGGAATTTCTCCAAATGGTGATGGATATCTTGATGAGCAGAAATTTGAGATTATTGCCCAGATCAAGGATGGAATTTCTTCATGGACATTCAGCATTCTTAATGAAAAGAATGTAGTGGTAAAGAAATTCCACGGAGATTCTTCGGCAGCTCTTCCATCTTCAATTTCATGGAATGGTGTGCTGGACGGATCAAAGGAATCGGTTGGTGAAGGCTATTTTACAGGAAGTCTTCACATTGATTATGAAAAGGGAAATTCCTGCGATGCAGTTTCGTCAAAATTCCTTTGCTCAACAAAGGCTCCTGAACTATATGTAGTTACAAGTCCTAAATATTTCAGTCCTGATAATGATGGTGAGGATGATGAACTTGAGGTTAAGCTTGCTGCCATTACAAAGGCAGGAATCAAGAACTGGAGCTATGTGATCAAGGATCGTAATGGAAAGCAGTTCTGGAAGACAAGCGGAAAATCAACGATTACTCCTGGAATTATCTGGGATGGCCGCGGAAACAACGGAGATACAGTTCAGTCTGCAGAAGACTATCCTTATGAATTTGTTGTGACTGATGTACTTGGAATGACATCAAAAATTGACGGTGTAATTAATGTTGATATTCTTGTTATTCGTGACGGTAACAAGCTTAAGATGAGAATTCCTTCAATTATTTTCCGCAGCAATGAGGCAGACTTTAAGACTGGCCCAGGTGGAATTACAAAGGCTCAGGCTGACAATAACCAGAGAGTCTTGAAAAGAGTTTCTGAAGTTTTGAAGAAGTTCGGAGATTACAAGATTACTGTCGTTGGTCATGCAAACCGCGTGTCTGACAATAGTTCAGAAGAAACAACTGAAGGAAGCTGGGGAAAGGCTCTTATTCCTCTTTCACAGGCTCGTGCTCAGTATGTTAAGGAACAAATCTCAAAGATGGGAATTTCAAAGTCAAGAATTTCTGTAGAAGGTAAGGGTGGAACTGAACCTGTGGCAGACAGAAAGGATTCTTCAGTAAACTGGAAAAACAGACGCGTTGAATTCATCCTTGAAAAGTAATCCTTGTTAAATAAAAAAGACTGTCCTTTGGAATATGGCTCTTTTGAAATGTATTCCAGTCAACGGACAGTCTTTTTTTTGTTTAATCAGAAAAACTACATCATAATTTTCTGGCAAAGAACTGAAATGTCTTTTCTTGAAAAATCATTCTTTTTTACCAGATCAGCAATTTCCTGGTGAGTCATGGTTTCAGGATACAGGACAACAACTGAATGGTCGCCGTTCTTCAAAAAGTTAGTTTCACCGAATTGTGTGTATCTTGTTGCGCCCACACTTATCATGATTTTTTCTGGAAGTGAACTCATGGAATTCAGGTATGATAAAATATTTTCCTGAGGTCCCGTGTCATTTTGTGTATTGATTTTTTCAATGCACCAGTCTATGAGCTTTCTGTAGAAGTAGCTGTAGCCCTTTATCTGCGAATCTTCCCCGTAATCAAATACATTTGAATCTCTCACAAGAAAACTTGCAATTCTGTAGGAATCGAGAATTCCTTTTTCCTTAAATGAATTGATTGCAATGAGATTTGATGAAAGTCCTTTTGTTGATTTTCCCCAGTTTTTCTTAAGGCTGATTTTGATGATTTTTCCTTCGGCAATTTTTGGATTTCTTATCGAACAATCATTGGAAGCACCAAAGAGTTCAGGTACCAAATCAACTAGTTTTCCATTGTTCCATGATGCACTGCAAATAAGGGCACATTCTGGTTCAATCTGCAGTTTCTCTTCATCCTTCGGAAAAAGAATTTTCTTGTCATCAAATGGATATACGGTAAGAAATTCTGGAGTTGGATCTTTTCCACCGGGAATGTAGGTTGGAAACATTGCTTTTGGGGCATTGGCTTCTTTTGTTTCAATCTTTGAAAAGTCGCTTGCTTCTCCTGCCTGTTCCAGATGCCCGGTGAAATTTCCTGCAACTCCGAAACATGGAATTTTTTCAAGTTCTATGTTCATTTCTTTGTCCTATAAAAGTTTTTCAAGCTGATCAACAAGATCTCTGAATGTATCAAGTGCTGCTTGAACTGGTTCTGTGCTTTCCATGTCTACACCTGCTATCTTGAGGCTTTCAATTGGATATCGGCTTCCTCCGCTCTTGAGGAATTTGAAGTAGTCTTCGCGTTCCCTGTCTCCACCTTCTGTAACACGCTTTGCAAGTGCAAGTGAAGCTGAGATTCCTGTTGCGTATTTGTACACATAGAATGCATTGTAGAAGTGAGGAATTCTAAGTCCTTCCATGTCGCTTTCTTTTTCAAAGTGCATTTCAGGTCCAAAGTACTGCTCGAGAAGTTCCCTGTAGATTTTTCTGATGCTTTCTGTGCTTAATGGTGTTCCGTTTTCTACTGATTCATGACATTTAAGTTCAAATTCTGCAAACATTGTCTGGCGATGTAGTGTGGCAAGAATATCATTTGCTCTCATTGCAAGAAGATATTTCTTCATTTCGTCATCCTTTGCGTTTTTGAGAAGATACTGGAATACAAGCTCCTCGTTGAATGTGGATGCAACTTCTGCCTCAAAAATTGTGTAGTCATAGCAGCTGAAAGGATTGTTGTGAACACTGTACCATGAATGCATGCTGTGTCCGACTTCGTGTGCCATTGTGTAAACATCACGCAATGTGTCTTCGTCGTAGTTCAGGAGAATGTATGGATATCCTTCGTAGCAGCCGCTTGAGAATGCTCCTGAGTGCTTTCCCTTGTTTTCAAATCTGTCGCACCATCCGCCCAAAAGTCCGCCGCAAAGAGTATCTGTGTATTCTTTTCCAAGTACAGCCATTGCTTTTCGGCATATTTCAACTGATTCCTCGTAAGTCACATGGGATTTTACTGATTTAACAAGTGGAACATAAACATCGTAGTGTCGAAGCTCATCAACTCCAAGAACCTTTTTTCTGAGTTTGTAGTAGCGATGCAGGTCTGGGAGATTTTTGTGAACTGTTTCAATGAGATTTCTGTAAACGGACTCTGGAACTTTGTCCCCATAAAGAGCTGCGTCCAAAGATGAATTGTAACCTCTTGCACGTGCAATGAAAATATCATTGTTTACGCTTCCGGCATAGAGGGAAGCCAGTGTGTTTGCATGGCTGTCGAAAACCTTGTAGAACTTTGTGTATGCATCCTTTCGTACTTCGCGGTCCTGGTTTTCCTCAAAGTTGCTCCATGTGCTGTGTGTGAGGGGCTTTTCCTGTCCGTCAACTGTGACTGTTCCAAAGTTCATGTCAACATCATTGAGAAGACTGAAAACATTTGAGGCAGTTTGTCCGGATTCACTTTGAAGTGCCATGAGACGTTCTTCCTTTTCTGAAAGAATGTGAGGCTTTGCATGGAGTGCTTTTTTTATGCTGATTTTGTAATCGGCAAATTCCGGAAGTTCACACCAGGCATTGATTTTTTTATCGTCAATTGCAAGAAGTTCTGGAGTAAAGAAACTGCACTGTGAACTCATCTGTGTGTATGCCATCATGACCTTGTTGTATCTTTCCTGGTTTTCGCTTTCACTCTGGTCAGCTTCATTCATGAGACTTGCATAGTGATATACTTTTTCTACAAGAAGACTGAGTTCGTCGTCGGCTTTGAGTGCCTTAAGAAGGGTGTCGCTGGATTCAGAAAGCCTGCCCTTGAATTCAACGAACTTTTTTGTGAATTCTGGAATTTTGCTGAGGTCTTTTTCCCAGTCAGATTCTGTTTTGTAAAGTTTTGTCAGGTCCCACTTGAATTCCTGTGGAACGTCTTTTCTCAATGGAATTTTTTCGTTACTCATAGTCCAATCATATCATAATTGATTCAAAAATTCATCAGAAATGGAAAAGAGCTTGTCATTGTAATTTCATATTTTTTTAGGTAAAATTACATATTATGAAGAAAAGATTATTCATGGCACTTTTTGCCTGCTTGTTTAGTGTTGTTCTCTCGTCATGTTCTCGCGTAATTGGTTACAGCGTTCTATTGTGGAATATTCCTGAGGTTGAACTTAAAGATGGTACTGTTGTTCCAGTTTACCTCAAATCAAATATTTCTGGTGTTTATGTTATAGGGATTCCTGATTCCAAAGAAAAAATTGAAGTTCCACAGTGGAAACTTTCCAAGCCGGAGTCAAAGTCAAAGGCAAGAAAACTTGCTGAAATGTATGAGGCATATAATGGAAAATATGCCGCATGTACACTTGACGGACTTCCAATTCGTGCTGAATCAGTCAACACGTCAAAACAGGTTTACAGACTTAGAAAAAGTGAAATCGTGAAGACTCTTTATGAAGGTTCTGGTGAAGCTCCCACAAATGGAGTTGAGACTCTTAAAGGTAAATGGATCAAGGTGCTTACTTCAAAGGGAACTCAGGGCTGGTGCTTTTCTGCAAACCTCAATGTGTTTGAAATGAATCCTGATGGAACATATACTCTTGAGGATGTTGGCGGCGATGAGATGGTTCGCGATGACAAGATTGACGATATTCTCAAGGCTGAATGGTGGCCAGAATATTATATTGATATGATTTCCAAGAAACAGATTGATCTTGATAATTTTGGAAAGGCATTCAGGTTTGATTCTGGTATTGAAAGCGGAAAAATTCTTATCAGCCTTCCAAATTTCAACGTGTCTGCAAAATATTCCGGTACGACAAAAATTTCTGAGCGTGAATATAATTTTGACAATACAAAGATTGAGCTTACAATTCGCAATCCTAAGGCAATTGTAGTTAAGTACACGGGAAAGAATGGACGTCCTAGAAGCTTTAACTTTGTGACTCTTGAAAAGGACCAGAATGTTGATGATCTTGTTAAGAATGAAAAGGAAAGAAGAGGAAAGCTTTTTAGAAGCATTGCATCTCTTGGTCCAGATTTCAGAAGCGGTAACTACGGTAACCTTACATTCTCAGAAAATTCAAAATTCAGCTGGACGAATTATTCAAGGCTTGTTCCTGAAGTTATTCCTTCAAATGTTGCTGAAAACGGAACTGTTTCCATGAAGTATTTCCTTCCAAAGAATCTTGAAAAGTCATGGGATGGTATTGCCACATTCAAATTTGCTGGTTCAAAGAAAGAAGTAAATCTTTTCTTCAAGACAGAAGCTTCAGGTCTCAGACTTGCAGTTGCACGTGTCAAGAAAGAACTGGATGAAGTAACTGGCCTTTATGAAGTTACAATTCTTCCACCTGCAAATTCCACAGTTATGTTCTTCCAGAAATAAATATGGCATTTGTTCAGTTTTCAAAAGTAAGTCTCGCATTTGGTGATCGTGATATTCTCAAGGATGTATCAGTCAATTTACAATCTGGTACAAAATCTGCATTGACTGGTGCCAACGGAGCAGGAAAGTCAACTTTGATTAAGATTATGGCTGGACTTGTAGAGCCTGATTCCGGTGAGCGCATTGCACAAAAGGATTCGCGAATTGCATATCTGCCACAAAGCGGACTTGTTCATTCTGGATGCTCACTTAAAGAAGAAGCCGATAAGGCCTTCCAGTGGGGGTATGATATTCAGAAAAAAGCTGATGAAATTGGCGAGCTTTTGAAATCAAATCCATCAAATTCTGACAAACTTGCTGTTGAGCATTCAGAGCTTATTGCCAGGCTTGAGGAATCGGGCTGGTATAGAAGAGAAATGCTCAGTGAATCTGTATTGCTTGGGCTTGGATTTTCCCGCAGTGATTTTGAAAAGAGAACGGAAGAATTTTCTGGCGGATGGCAGATGCGCATTGCCCTTGCAAAGGCATTGATGTGTGGTCCAGATATTCTCTTGCTTGACGAACCCACTAACTATCTTGATATTGAGGCCAGAAACTGGCTTGAAAAATTCCTTTCTGATTTTAAGGGAGGATTTCTTCTGGTAAGCCATGACAGGTATTTTCTTGATCACACTGTCAACATTGTCTACGAACTTTTTGGCGGTGATTTGAAGCGTTATCCTGGAAATTTTACACATTACGAGGAAGTAAGAAAGGTTGAGCTTGAATCTCTCATTGCTGAATATGAAAAGCAGCAGCAGGAAATTCATCATCTTGAGGAATTCATAAATCGATTCGGGTACAAGGCAACAAAGGCAGCTCAGGCTCAGGAACGCCAGAAAATGCTGGATAAGATTCTTGAAAACAAAATTGAAATTCCTGAAAATCTGAAGAAAATTCATTTTGCTTTTCCTGAGGCACCTCATTCCGGGCAGATTGTGCTTACTCTTGAAAATGTTTGCAAGAACTATGATGGTGGTCCAAACGTTATCAACAGCTTGAATCTTGTAGTTGAAAAAAATGAAAGGCTTGTTGTTGCCGGACGAAACGGTGCAGGAAAGTCTACTCTCCTGAGAATTCTCGCTGGTGTTGATTCAAATTATTCTGGAACCGTAAAATATGGTGCAGGTGTTGACGTGGGATACTTTTCCCAGGATAGTGCAGAAAAGATTTGTGGAAACCAGACGATTCTTGAATATCTGGAGGAACATTGTCCTCTTGAACTTATTCCTAAAATGCGTGATATGCTTGGAGCATTCCTTTTCAGGGGTGATGATGTTTTCAAGAGCATAAATGTTCTTTCAGGTGGTGAAAAGTCCCGCATTGCACTTCTTGAGCTTTTGCTCAGGCCCGTGAATCTTCTTATTCTTGATGAACCAACAAACCACCTTGACATGCATTCAAAGGATGTTCTTCTTGACGCATTGAAAGATTTTGGCGGAACTGTGATTTTTGTAAGCCATGACCGTGGATTTATTGAGGATCTTTCAACAAAAGTTCTTGAGCTTCATCCCGGCCTTTCAAGGGAGTTCCCCGGAGACTACAAATATTACATGCAGCGTCTTGAGGATGAGGCAAATGGTCTTGCTGGTGGTTCATCTTCTCTGGTTCAGAGTGAAACTGCAAGGATTCAGCCTAAGTCTGAAACTAAGTTAAGCTGGGAAGAACAGAAAAAGCAGGATGCTGAAAAAAGAAAGCTTGTTAAGGAAGTTGAACGGCTAGAAAAAGAAATCCTGGATGCTGAAGAAAAAAAAGAATCTCTTGAAGCTGAAATGGGAAGACCTGAAGTATATTCCAACGGAGAAAAAGCAAAGTCCGTTCAGAAAAAAATTGATGAAATCTGTTTGCTGCTTGATGAACTGAATGCCAGATGGGAAGAGGCTGCTGAAAAAATTCAGTAACTCTTATTTCAGTGGCGGAAAAAATTATGGCACTGGAGTATATATGTTTCAGAAAAAAATTGTAGAAAAATATCTTTCACAATTAGATAAAGAACTTCTTGAACAAAAATACGATTTATTCTGCTCCATTTTTAAGAACGAAACTAAAATTGCAAATATCCGGACGGTAAAGGAAGAACAGTATCAGGAAGGCTTTATCCGCGATGTATTCTGCTCTGTTTTAAACTACACGATTAAACCTGAGCCAGATTACAACATTCTGACAGAACTTAAAAACGAAACAAAAAACAAGAACAATGCCCGAAAATCCGACGGTGCAATCTGCGAAGAAAACAACGAAAGCCAGGTGCGTGCTGTAATCGAGCTGAAAGGAACAGATACAGTTGATCTGGATAAAGTTGCGTTCCAGGCATTCAGCTACAAGAATTTTCACAATGAATGTAATTATGTAATTGTTTCTAATTTTGAACGTCTGCGTCTTTATGTAGAAACTCAGATTGAATTTGAAGAATTCAATTTGTTCACCTTGAGCTTTGAACGGTTCTGCATTTTGTATCTGCTTCTGGAACTTAATCAACTCAAATCAGATATTCCATTAAAACTAAAGCACGAAACTTTAAGCGAAGAAAAACAGATTACAGATAATTTTTATGCAGACTATTCCACATTCAAGCGTCTTTTGTTTGAAGATTTGTGCGAGAATAATCCTGATGAAGACAAACTTGTGCTGTTCAAAAAAACACAGAAGCTTTTAGACAGAATTCTTTTCATTCTGTTCTGCGAAGACCGAAATCTTTTGCCGCCAAACAGCATTGCGGGAATCATTAGTGACTATCAAAAGTTGAAGGAAATGGGATACGGCCAGCCTTTGTACAATGTTTTTAAAACTTATTTTGACAGAATTGATAAAGGCTACAAAAACGAAAGCGACAGTTCAAAAAATGTCTTTGCCTACAACGGAGGATTGTTTAAGACAGATGAAGTTCTGGACAATATAAAAGTTGGTGACCATGTTTTATATATTCATTCAAAACGCCTTGCCGACTATGATTTTGAAAGCCAGATTTCCGTTGATATCCTTGGACGCATTTTTGAAAATTCCCTTACAGAAATTGAAGAAGTGCAGAAAGAAATTGAAGCTGAAAAAACGGGTGAAAAAGTTGAAAACAACAATGTTGGAAAACGCAAAAAGGACGGAGTTTTTTACACTCCCGAATACATTACAAAATACATTGTAGAAAACACCATTGGAAAGCTTTGCGAAGAAAAGAGAGAAGAACTTAAAATTAATGATGAAGAATTTTCTCCAGAAAGAAGCGTGAAAACAGGTGATGATAAAAAGACTGTTGCCGCCAAACAGAAAATTACTGCTGAACTTGATGAGCGATTGGAAAATTATAGAAAGTGGCTTTTGGATTTGAAGATTCTTGACCCGGCCTGCGGAAGCGGTGCATTTCTGAACGCCGCCTTACAGCAGCTTAAAATTGAACACACTCTCATTGATTATTACTGGTCAAACATTCACGCCGGAGAATTGAACTTTACAGAAATAGAAAACACAATTTTGGAAAACAACCTTTACGGCGTAGATATAAATGAAGAAAGTGTGGAAATTGCAAAACTGAGCCTGTGGCTCCACACCGCCAAAAAGAACCGCAAGCTAACAACACTGAACGGAAAAATAAAGTGCGGAAACAGTCTGATAGACGACCCATCCGTCGCAGGCGAAAAAGCCTTTAAGTGGGAAGAAGAATTCCCGGAAGTGTTCGGCGGCAACAGCCGCGACAAGGGAGGGGAAAATAAGCACGGATTCGATGTAGTGATTGGAAATCCGCCGTATTTAAGAATACAAGGCATACAGG
>JAEDCT010000036.1 GCA_016294035.1 Treponema sp.
CTGTTGCTTTCATTTTTTATATTTCGCTATTGACAAAGGCACAACATATCAAATTACTATTACAAGCAAATAGTTTGTGGCCATATCCAAAAACGAATTTTGTTCCACCTAAAAAAGAAATAGACTCCGTAACTTTAGAAGATGATGAATCGTTAAGAGGCAGAACTTTAATTTCTTATTCTTACGGAAATGTAAAAGAACATGAAACAAATATTTGGGTAGAAATGTTTAAAGATGTTATTAAACAGATTTATGATAAAGATCCAAGTCAAATTCGCATTCTTGCTTCAGATAAAAATTATGAAAACATAATTATTTCTTCTACTGAAAAACAAGGAGATTGGTTTAAAATAGATACAGATATTTACCTTTACACACATAACTCAACAAATGCAAAAATTAGAATATTAAATAAAGTATTTGATGCGTATGGAAAAGATAAGAATGACCTTGTGTTTAATCTGAAGCCAGAAAAATAAATGCGATTTAATAAAATTTCCCTTGTAAATTCAAAAAATCTTGGCAGAAAGTCACAGAAAAGTGATGGAGATGGCAGCGGGCTTTACTAATGAAGAACTGTTCACAAAAAAATATTACAACTGGACGGGAACTACGGATTTAGGTGCCTATTTTGTAAGTACCTGTTCCAGCCACTATGAATGGGCAATCAAGAAGATTAAAGCCCATTGCAAGAAGACGCGCTAGGGATAGTAGTGGCGCCGAAGGCGTTGGTAAGCAGCTTTGCTGCGTCCAATGTAGCGACAGCGGAACCACGAATAGCCCGACCCTATTAAAATCGAAAATGCGTTAAGACAAATTGCGAAAACTTGGAGAAATTTTAGCATTTACAATTTTAATGGGGAGTGCCCAAAATGACAAAATTGTGCATAAAATGTCAGGAATGAATTTTTTTTGTCTGCTAATCTGTAATCACAACAGAAGAGGTAAGGAAAAGTAAATGGACTGGATTACGGGAATTCAAAAAGCAATTGATTACACGGAAGAGCATCTTGAAGAAGAGATTGATTTTGAAAAGGTGGCGGAAGAGGCCTGTTCGTCAAGCTTTCAATTTCAAAGAATCTTTACGGCACTTTGTGGAATCAGTCTTGGTGAATATATCCGTAACAGACGGCTTTCAAGGGCAGCAGAAATTCTTGCAAACAGCGATGCAAAGGTCATTGATGTGGCATTCAGATTCTGCTATGAAACTCCTGAAAGTTTTACCAGAGCCTTTACCCGTTTTCATGGGATTACTCCCAAGGAAGCAAAAAGGGGAGGGCGAGTAAAATCTTTTTCTAAACTCTCTGTAAAATTAGTTTTAACTGGAGGCAGTTCTATGGATTACAGAATTGAAAAATTGGACGCATTTAAGGTTTTATGTAAACGCACAAATGTTAAGAAGCCCATGGGGGTGGAAAATGATGCCGTCAAAGAAATTACAGATTTTTGGGCTGAATGTGGAAAAAACGGCACCACTGAAAAAATCATCAGTTATTTCCCTAATAAGAAAATCAAAGGCTTGTTGGGAATAAGTTTTTCCAGCGAATTGAACGGCAATAAGTTTCCTTATGGAATCGGCGTTGAGTATGACGGAAGGGAAATTAAAGATGCAGATCTTGAAATTGTAGAAATTCCTGCTCACACTTTTGTTGTTTTTACCTGCAAAGGAAAAATGCCAGAAGCCTTTAATGAGGTTTACAGAAAAATCGTGTCGGAGTTTTTCCCTCAAAGCACAAAATATGAATACGGCTGGGGTGTTGAACTGGAAGTTTATCCGTCACAGGATATTTCAAACCCGGACTACACCTGCGAAATCTGGATTGCGGTAAAGGAAAAATAAAACTTATACACTGGCAATCAACTTCAATTAAAGCTGTAGTTGATTGCCGGTTTTTTTTGTCTGCAGGAAGATATGTTTTTGACAAAAGAGCAGGGAACATACAAAAATCTTTTAAGGCCTTTTCAAAAGCACAAAAAGAATATGCTGAAGAACGGAAAAATACGGCTAAATCTTTCTGTTTTCCATATTACTGCACATTTTCTGAATTTCGCTTTTAATTTCCTTGAAAATTTCTTCTGGTTCCAGCAAGGTTAAGCGGCTTCCAAAGCTTAAAAGATAATCTACGAGCCATGGCATTTTATGAACTGTCATAGTTAGGATTTTTGTCTGAGGAGTGTCCTCTTCAATGGAGTCAGCCATAAAGTCATCAAGGATACGGGAAAGGTCTTCATTGCTGACTTTCATTTTTAAAGTTACAAGAGGGGAGGATTCTTCGGTATAGCCTTTGTATTCTTTGTCCTCAATTTTTGTGAAATATTCACTCTGAACTTTTTCGGAAAGTATTTTAAGATTCATCATTCTGCTCAGCTTAAAATAAAGGTTAACGCATTTTGTTTCGCAGTAACCGTAAAGATACCAGGCTTGCCCACGAAAAACAATTTTCCATGGATGAACTGTGCGGTTTGTACAAAATCCATCCCTAGGAAAATAATCAAAGCTGACTTTTTTGCCATCGATTACGGCTTTTTTCAGGAGCGAAAATACTTCCCTGATTTCTTCCATTTTTGGATTCCACGGAGAAAAATCTACTTCTATCCAGTCGGTGTTTTTATCTGAACTTACAAGATTCCGAAATTTTGCCACAGCAGAATTTGTCTGTCCGCTTAAGGCATTCAGGGCATTCAGGCTGGAAAGGATTTCTTCTTTTTCGGCATCTGTAAAAACGGTTTTGTCCAATGCATATTTTTCGCTTACATGGATTCCACCGCCTTTTCCTTTTGTTGAATAGACGGGAACTCCCGCAAGGTTTAAGGCATCAACCCATCTGTAAATGGTTCTCTGGCTTACGCCAAAGTGTTCCGCCATTTCTCCTGCGGTCACCTGCCTTTTTTCGAGAAGAATGTATGTCAGTTCAAATAAATTTTCTGTCTGCACGGATATTTTTTTGAAAATCAGTTTTTCAGCTGTTTTCTATCTGCCTGATTGCTGCATTAACGCAAAGAAATATTCAGCCTTTCCTGTCTTGAAATAATTATACCACGTTTCCAAAGATTCTTCTGAAAAAACATTCAGCCGTTCAATTATGAGTTTTGCCCACAAAAGACTTCCGGTGGCTCCAGCAGTGATAAGATTTTTATCTGCAACAGCAGGGGAGTCAACATAAAATTCAGTTCCTTTATATTCTGGAACGAACATTTCAAGAAAGCCTTTGCCGTTGCTGGTGTGGCTGCACTGGTCAAGCAGGCCTTTTTTTGCAAGGGCAACGGTCGCTCCGCAGATTGCGCAGACTGTTCCATTTGCATCCAAGACTTCAACTGCTTTTCCCAGAACCTTATTTTTGCTTTCATCGTTCCAGGTATCTGCTCCAGGCAAAATCAAAACTGTTTTTTCATCAATGGAAATATCATCCGCAAGGCACTCTGGAGTAACTGTCAAACCGCCCATTGTTCTTACAGTTTCTTTTGAAGCGGAAACATATTTCAGATTAATTTCTTCCGCATCTTTTTTGAAGAAGCGCCTGCTGTTCAGTTCCGCACAAAGGTGACCGATTTCCCAGTCAGCAGTTGTATTAAGTAAATAGATATAGACTTTTCGCATGGTGTTCCTTATTTTATTGCAATGTAGATGAAAATTGTTCCGTTCTTTCCGTCGCAGTCTTCCTGATATTCTTCAAAGTCTCCTGTAAAAGTGCGTTCAAGGGGAGTGTTCCAGATTGCACCCCATGATTCTGCAACAGCCTTCTGAACATCGCCTTTTACAACAAATTTTGCGTATTTTCCTTTTGGAATGATTTTAACAATTGTTTCGGTAGACTGATTTTTTTCTGCTGCTGATTTTTCAATTTCACATCCTGCAAGAACTGTGTAGTCGCCGTTCTGCTGGTAATCGCAATACAGCCCGATGCATTTTCCGTTTACACGGCCTATCATTTTCTCTACAGTTCCCGAATAAAGCTTCTGCCAGAGCTGTCCGATTTTTGATCCCATATCCGGTGAAGCGTTGTTTGTAACTGTTGCAATGCCAATAACAGTTTTTTCTTCCATTTCAATAATTTCGTAGTTCATAATAACTCCTGTGTGGTTGATTTATGGCTTTATTATAAAGTTATTAATATGACAAGTGTATGTCATATTATAAAAAATATCTGCGAAATCTGGATTTCGGTAAAGTAAAACTGCCATAACAGGAGAAGGAGAAAAACATGAAAAAATTGCAAAGTAACTATTTTGATTTTCTTATGAATCGATCAAGCAGGAGTTTTGTACCAAAGCGTTCTTTTTTAATGTCTTTTTTGATGTATTTTTCTATGCTGATTTTATTTCCAGCAATAAGAATATTACAGTCTTTAGAAAAGACAAAATCAGGACTTGAAATTGTTGTAAATTCTGTAGCATCTTTATTGCGGCAGGCAATGACATTAATTCCATAATTATTTCTCAGGCCACAATCCTTTAAAGCTTTTCCTTCAAGTTCATCAAGAATTTCTACTTCAGCAATTGCGAAATCTGTGGAAAGCTGGATGTAACTGTTAAGCTGCTTAGAAATGAGGAGTGGAGTTATTCGTTTTGCAGCTTCATATTCAGGATAAACGATTTGAGATGCACCTGCTAGTGTTAATAATTCCCCATGAGTATCATTTTCGCATTGCACAACAATGTTTTTAATTCCCATCTGATGAAGGTAATGTGTTGTAAGAATTGCAGGTTCAAGAAGATCATCAAAGTCAACGATTGCAGCATCAATATTAGATGGAATGATTTTCATAAAGGAATCTTTATTTATGACATCTGTAATGTAAACAGCACGAGCATGTGTTTTGTATTTATCAATTTTTTCAGCATCTCTATCAACAACAATTATTTCACAACCAACAGCTGATAATTCTTCAAGCATACGAATACCAAAAGAACCAAGTCCAAGAATTGCAATCTGTAACATAAATCTATACTCCTATAATCCTTTATTAACCAACTAAAAGTGATTCTTCAGGATAAATTAAATCTTCGTTATCAGAACCTGTAAAGCCTGATTTTATTGACATAGCATAAATACCAGTTCGTCCAATATACATTGTAATTATAATAATTAGTTTTCCCAAAAAACTAAGCTGAGGCGTTAAACCTCTGGAAAGTCCCACTGTTGCAAGTGCTGAAACTGATTCATAAATAATATCAATTAAAGAAATAGTGCCATTGGAAATCAAATGATTTTCAACATAAGAAAGCGAGATTGCAGAAATTAGTAAAATAAGAACACTTCTACTGACAATAGTTATTGATTTATTGATAATGGTTGAAGGAATTCTTCGGTTAGCGAAACTTACTGTGGTACGCTGTTCATTTCCATCCAGAAGATACAATAATGTAATGAATGCAGTTGTTGTTTTAACTCCACCTGCGATTGAGCCTGGAGAGCCACCGATAAACATCAGGATCAGATGAAATAGAGAAGCGGAGGAAGTAAATGAAGTTTGAGGAATTGTTTCAAAGCCAGCGGTTCTTAAAGTAACAGATTCAAAAAGAGCAGTAAGAATCCGTTTACTTAAAGGAATTTCCCAAAGTGATGTTTTATAAAAAGATATAAATGTAAATACAAATCCCGATACAATTAATACTACAGTTGAAATAAGAACAATTTTTACATGAAGGGAAAGATAAAAAATCTGGCCTTTTCTTGCAAATTGAATTTTTTGTGCAATATTTGTAAATACAACGAATCCGATTCCTCCAAGAATGATAAGCCCCATTATAATTGAAAGAACATACCAGTTGCCGGAAAAACCTGACAAGGAATCTGATGAAGGGGAAAAACCTGCATTACAGAAAGCAGAAATCGAAAGAAAAATAGAATTGAAAATAAAGTGCTGGTCTCCGGCTTTATATAGTCCTGGTATTAAAAGAATAGATCCAATAACTTGAATAAGCAGTGTAAACAGAACTATTTTTTTAAGAATACTTTTAGGATTAAAATCAATGTCATCAATGTAAAAATCTTTAATAAGATTTCCATTAACAACAGATATTTTTTTTGAAGATACTGTCATAAGAAAAGAAATATAGGTTAAAATTCCAAGACCGCCAGCTTCTATCAAAATAAGAATAAAAATAAGTCCTGTTCGACTGAATACATCCATAGATAAAGTTGAAAGTCCTGTTACGCAAATTGCTGACACTGAAGTAAATAATGCATCAATATAGTTAACTGGAATTCCATTTTTATAAGCTTGTGGAAGTGACAAAAGAATTGATCCCAGTAAAGCTATAAAAAAAAAGTAGAGAAATAAACGAGTTTTTTCAGAAGATAATTTTCTTTTCATTATGCTTTAATATTATATCACAATTTAGCAATCAAATGTATAATTGTTTTATTTATGATTTATTTTAATTAGATGGATTGTGAACTGATTTCAAGTTCGGTTCATTCTGACCAAAACGTTAACTTTAAAGAGGATATATTACTTCATATAATGTACATTCTGTCTACCAATATCCTAAATGTAACATATAAAAATATAATGGCTACAATGCCCTGCCGATATTGCAAAATCAACTTTAAAAGCTGGGCTGTTAATACCGCCAGTATTGTAGCTGTTATTATCTTTATTGAATTTATCATTAACCCCATGTACGGATCAAATCGTAATTTTCTTCTGTTACCTGAGTATATGCATTATGTTCATCACAAGTTGGACAATATTCAGGAGCCTCAGGTCCTACTACAATGTGTCCACAGCTTAAACATTCCCAGATTTTTACAGAGCTGTCTTTAAGCTGAGCTGATGCTGCATCTTCTTCATTCAACAATGCACGATAGCGTTCTTCATGACGCTTTTCAACTGCAGCTACTGCACGGAATTTTGCAGCTAATTCAGGGAATCCTTCTTTGTCTGCTGTTTCAGCAAATTTAACATACATATCGGTCCATTCATAATTTTCACCGTTTGCTGCAGCAGTAAGGTTAGTTTTTGAATCACCAATGCCTTCCAGTTCTTTCAACCACATTTTTGCATGGTTTTCTTCGTTTTTGGCAGTCTTTGTAAAGATGTCGGCAATTTTTTCATTACCTTCATCTTTTGCTACCTGAGCAAAATATGTATACTTGTTTCTTGCCTGTGATTCACCAGCAAAAGCTGCCAAAATGTTTTTTTCTGATTCTGTTCCTGCGTACTTACTCATAGTTTATTCCTTAAAATATTAATATTTTTTTTCACAATTGACGTTGGTCCATTGTTTTATTTACGAATTATAGCATATTTCTTCCAAAATTCTCAAACCTTCTTCTAAATCCTGCCCAAGGATTTCCTGAGTTTTTGTAAATTCATACTTTTCATGAAATTTTTCCTGCATTTTTAGGAATTCTTTTTTTCCGTATTTTCCTACAAACAATGCCTGAGCTTTAGCCGCATTTGCACCGTCACATTCAGGAGTGTAAAAACCTTTTTTGCAGCTTTTAATTTCTGAACATTCCCAGCAACCGTCAAAACCTTTTTCCTTGCAGCATTTTGCGTTAGGGCATACTCCATCTGGGGAACAGGTTGCAAAAGAACAAGTGTTATATTCCGTTCTGCAGGAACCACACCATTGGCCCAAAAAACAGTGGTTGCATGAAAATCCGCAGTAAGCAACTGGATCTACACCTTTTCGTGCCATTTTACACAGCTTATTTTTGATTCGTCGCATTGCTTCAATATGCATAATCCAGTGACGGCTGAAAGGCATTTTCAAAAGTCCTGCTACATCCTTTGCGCACCAGTAATCAATGAGCCACACAGCTTTTTCATCCGAACTAACTCCGCCACAAGTTGCAACTCTTTGTCTGTCTGAATCAGAAAACTTGTTTTTAAGCGAAACAAAATCCAGACCTTTCAAATATTCGTCGGTAGATTCTTTTACTGCCTTTGCATATTCATATAAAATTTTTACATCAAGGGTTTTTGAAAATTCTGCAATCTGCTGACCTGAAAGTTCGTTACCGGTTGTAATAATTTCCGCTCCGATTTTTTTCTGCCACTCCCCTCTTTCTAAAACTTGAGAATTATTCAAAATCAAAGTATGAAGGACAATATCTTCAATTCTAAAGACGTGCCAGATAGAATAAGCCAAAGTCTTACTGTGATATCCCTCAACTCCCGCAAAAGGCATTTTCCAAAAAGCATCTTTTGGATAACTGTTTACAATCTGAGTAATCTGTTCAAAAAGTGAATCACGCAGGTCCAGCAGCACTTTTATTCCATCCTTAAAAGTTGCTTCTTTTGTAATCAGTTTTTGAAACTCTTTGTTTTTATCTGACCAGTCTTTATCCATGTAAGTCTCCCATAAAAAGTCAAGAAGATTGTTTCAACAATCGATTGACTTTTTACGCTGTTCCGTAATGTAATGAGGAACAGCAGTTCAATACGACCGGTCAAGGCACGCTTCGCTCAAGGCCTTGACTCGCTCGTTTTCAGGGGTTGTATTAACCCCTGAATAATAAGTTTGCAACGCAAACTTTAGGTAAGATAAAGCCGCGCTATTTTAGCGGTTTTATCTTACACCTCCTTTTAAAACACCGCGTGATAAAAATTACACGAACGTTTAAAATAGATGGCTAAAATTTCGCCATCTATTTTAAGTCCCGAGTTTTTTTACAAAAACTCTATTTATTTACGTGTTCGCTTGCGCGAACGTTTTGTAAATCCTCAGTTGTTGAAACAACTTGCGGTTTACAAAATTAAAGAACGTAATTTTTATCACGCCTACTTTAAAAACTCCGCTTTTTATTTTGCTTTTACCGGAATCCAGATTTCTGTATAATAATTTTCGTCTGCTGTTCCTTTTGGATACTTAGTAACATCAGTATACATTTCAATGTTGTACTTTCCTGCTACCTCGTAATCAGGATTCTGTGGAAGCCATTCCTTATAAATTTTTTCATTTACTGACTGTAAGGCTTTTGGCATTGCACCTTTGCATGGGAACACTGCCCATGTGTTTTCAGGGATTACTTCAGTTGTAAACTTTTCTGGATACTCACGGCCAGGAACATAATCATCTGCAATCATGTATTTGAAGAATCCTGGTCCTTCTGGAATCTTGTACGTCTGGTCAAGGCACGCTCCGCTCTTCGGCCTTGACTCAGCCGTTTTCAGGGAGTCTGATTCTATCATACTCCCTGAATCAATACAGATTCCATACATTCCACAGATAAACTTGTCATCACCACAGGCAAAATGATCATACGTCTGGTCAAGGGACACTTCGTTCTTCGCCCTTGACTCAGCCGTTTGAGCACAATCAGATTTCATCTTATTATGCTCATCCCAGAACTTTGGGCATTCCTTAAAACCATCCGCACCTTTAATAATCTTTGCACTTCCAATTACTGTAAATGCTGCCTTCTTAACAATTTTGCATTCCAAATCAAAACCACCTTTCATTGAAACATGTAATTTCAGAGGGAGAAATTCTTTCAGTTCCCCCTCGCCTAACTTCGCCTGTACTGGCGTAATTCCGTGAAATCTGGTAAAAGCCTTGGTAAAGCTATCTGGGGAGTCATAACCGTATTTAAGGGCCGCATCAATAACCTTACAGTCACCTGTTCTCAAATCTCTGCCGGCAAGAGATAATCTTCTGTTCCTGATGTATTCCGAAACCGAAATATCACAGAGAATAGAAAACCCTTTTTGAAAATACAGAGGTGAGATGTTTACTTTTTGAGCAACCTGTTCTGCAGTTATGTCATCTGTAAGATGCTCTTCCATGTATTTTATGGAAGATGTGATAGCTTCTAACCAACTCATTTTTACCTTCTTTCAAATTGTATACCGCAAGATGTTTCAACATCTGAGGATATACAATTCGTTTGCGTGAGCAAACACTCGAAACTGTTGAGTTTTCAACGAAAACTCAAGATAAAACAAACCTGCGCTATTTGAGCAGGTTTGTTTTATCATCTTTCTGAAATACATGTTATTGTTTTTTCAGATGATCTACCCGACAATTTTTGTGATTATTTGTCCTTTTTAACAGGATGCCGGATTACCGTTTTCTGTTTATCAGGAGTGGATTTTCTTGGATCAGATAAATATTTGCAAGATATTCATCAGGAGATAAATATTTTACAGCAGAATTCTTAAAATCTTTTGAATTTCTTGTAAGAATCAAGTCCATATTATTAAGACTGGCAGAAACCATCTGCATTGCATCTTCAACATCATTCCATAAATTATTTTTCCATAAATCTGAATCAACAATTGAAATCATAGTATTCTCATCTTCTGCTAAAACATAAAACAAATTAACCAGCAAAGTCATGAATTCTTTAGATTCCGTCAAACCTTTTTCTTTACGCATGATATAAAAAATATCAGAGATAGAATGTGGTGTAAGAAATCCTTGAATCAAAGAATTTTTACAGAACTCAATACATCTTGTTGAACTTTCATAAAAATCCTTGCGTTCCAGTAACCAGTCTAAAATAATATTTGTATCAAAAAGAATTTTATCCATTAATGACCTGCTAAATTATATCTTATATTTCTTGTAAATATGTTCCAGACGAGCATCTTTTGGATCTTCTACCACCCCTCCTTTTAAACATCCTGAAAACTTTTGAAACAATTCATCCTTTTTTTTCTTAGAAAGATTATTTAATTTTGATTTTTCTTTAGGCGACAATTTTTTTGACTGCAAATTGACAATTTCATTAGCACCATTTTTTTCAATTGAAGATGCCAGTAACGACAATATCTGCAATTGCTCAAAAATATTCAATTTAGGGATTATAGTTTTTATCAATTCAAAGTTATTATTCATAACGACAGAGCTTGAACTACCATAAGCAACAGAAGGACTTGCCACACATAAATTTCCGGAATTTTTTGAATTGTCATAAATATTTTCTTTGGCTATATGAGAACCAGCAGCATTATCAATTATTTGCGCATAATCAACTTTATATAATTTACTCAAAGCTACAATAACTTTTACCGGAGGTTCTGCTTCTCCACTTTCATATTTAATATACATCTGACGCGAAATACCCAAATATTTAGCAACAGTAGCTTGAGAATAATTATTTTTTTCCCGAAGTGCTTTTAGTGATTCCTTCATAATTATAATCATATGATAAAATCAGAAGATTGTCAAGATATTTTTACATAAATATAGTAAACTATAATTAACTTTAATGACTATAGAAATCCATATAAGTGGAATAAAATTGACTGAATGTAAAAGAACTGAACAAAGTTGAACGCTCTCTTGAAAACAACCTTTCCCGAATTTACATGAAAACCGGCTGCAAAAATCATGAAGATCTGATTAAGAAATTTGGGTAATAAAGGACTTTGGAATATTTTGTAAGCTTAAGCTGTCATCCTGAACTTGTTTCAGGATCTTATGAGAAATTGCCCAAACCTTGTGGATGAAAAATTGACCATTTGCTAAGCCGCTAATAATCCATCTACAAATACGTCCTGCTGGACAAGTCGGAGTTTCTCAAATCCTTTGAGTCTTCTCCAGTTTTTTCATTTAATGATTCTGTGCAATACGGAAACCGAATGAGAGCCCAACTAAAGCACCGCCTTTATTTCCGGAACATCGTGAACCTACGATTTCATTTAAATGGTCTCCGCCCCTAAGTCCTCGTGCGGTAGAAAATTTATAAACTGAACCGTAAGGAACATCGTAGTCAAAACACCATTCAGGAACATTTCCGCTCATGTCGAAAAATCCTAAATGATTTGGAAGTTTTCCACCTGAAAGATGCATTCTTCTTCCAGAGATGGATTTTCCTGTTTTTGCTGAAAGCGTTGTGTTTGTATCATCTTGTCCTGTGTAAGTTTTTGAAGGTCCGTCTGAAGCGCTGTTTTGCCTTTGCCAGCAATATTCGTTTTGTTTTGAAGACAAAGTAAACGATAATCCGTTCATTAATTCTGTGGCTGTTGTTTTAATTGCAGAACCAGTTTCATCTCCAGAAACATTTCTTCCAGAAATTGCAGTTGCATCAAGGCGCTTTCGTGCAGCATATTCCCATTCTTTTACATAAGGAAGCCTGAAACCGTTTGCATTTGTGTTTACATAGGGATTGTCAACTTCTCCCGGTTCTATCGTATAATTTTTTAAATCATTTAAAGCAACTCCGGTTGAATCTCTTAAAGGTGTTTTAAAATCTTTATCTGTGCAGTAAACTGGTTCAAGACCTTTCATTTCGCTTAATGCATTGCACCATACCATTACATCGCGCCAGGTAAGACGGCAAACAGGCATTTCAACAAGTTTTGGTTCTGCTCCTGGCTCTGACATATTATTTTCGTGTTCAACTTCGCCAAAAACTCCTTCAACGCCTTCGTTTACAATCGTGTAGCCGTTGTTTTTTGCCCATTTTAAAACTTCATACCAGGTATTGTAACTTGTTTCGTACATTGCAAGTCGGAATGGTTTTACATTGGTCGTGTAGGGAATTTCAAGTAAATCTTTACCTAAAATAATAAAGTCTGAGGGTCTTCCATCAATGAAAGAAATGTCAATCATGGTAAAATTGGCATTTGTGTTGCTGAAAGTTACGGTTTGACTTTCTGTCTTTATGATTTGACCTGTTTGAATAGTATCTGTTTCTTCAGTACAGCCTGAAAAAAATAGAAGAATTGAAATAAATAAAGTTGAAATGAGCTTAAATTTTTCCATATTTATCCTGTTTTTGCCAATTTTAAATTCTTACAATGTATAAAAATTTATCACATTTTTTTTCAAAATACAATGGATTTATTCATTCCTCAAAATAATTAATTGTATTAACTTGTGTTAAATCAAATCTACAAAAACAGTCTATCTCGATTTTTGCCAAGAATAATTAAAAGGTCAAATTTCGAGTTTTAAGTAGAATTTACAAAAAAGGCGTAAATCTTTAGAA
>JAEDCT010000016.1 GCA_016294035.1 Treponema sp.
CAAAATAAAAAACCGGGTACTGCTTCCATTCAGTTTCGGTTTTGGAAATGGCAAGCCCTTCAAACAAATCTTTGCGGCCTTCAAAATAACTTCGCAATGTGGACAGAAAAAGGGATTTTCCAAAGCGACGGGGACGACTTAAAAAATATGGGCACTTGTAATGCGTCAGTTCTTCGATAAATTGAGTCTTATCCACATAGACAGCGTTGTCCACGCGTATTTTTTCAAATGTCTGAATGCCGATTGGCAGGTATCGCGGTTTGTTCATAATTTTAATATAACATATTTTTGGGGAATTGTAAGTGTGGAAACTGCAGAGACGAGCCAGGGACAGAGCTTACGCATCACCTGTAAAGTTTGTTGTAACCTGGAATATTCTTAAAGTCATCTGGTATACATCTTTAAAAACAGGTAAGTCATAATACAAAGCCATAAATTTTTCCGATATAATTTCCGGCTAGCCGGAAATTATAAAATAGTTAAATAGTTAAATCGTTCCGCTACGCAGCACTAGTTAAAAGCCCGAACACTACAAACATAATCGAGATCGTTGTGCTTGTAGAGGGTGCCCATACCGCCATAGTCGAAATTCAGTGCCCGGGCGCCATCAGCATCATAGTCGGAAGGGTACTGACAACAAGACCAGTACCAGCTTGTTCCAAATGTGCTTCCGCCTGCTTTTGAAAGGCTTTCATTTACTGCATTTTTGTTCTTGTAGATTGTGTACAGTTCTTCCAAAGTTGGGAAGTACCAGCCTGTTGCAAGGTCTCCTGTAAGACCGTTTGTTTCAGCATAAGTTAAGCTATAGTTCCATGCAGGGTAATTTTCAGGATTGCTCTCTGCATCAGGACAGGCTGCTTTTAGTTTTTCCCAGCCGTCCCTTCCGTCCTTGTAGGTGGAGTGCAAAGAAGTTATGTCTGTGCTGTAACCTGCGGCACTTTCTGTGCACCATGCAAGACGGCTTGTGCTATGAACAATTCCTACGCCAAGGGCTGGCTTGCCGTCTGCTGCGGCACGTACGATTACTGCGGCAACTGTACCACTTTCTGGAGTCTTATCTTTAGACAAAATTGTTCCGTCTTTTAAGACAAAATCTCCTACTGCACATTTGCTGCAATCAACTCCACTGTTACCTGCTCCAGACGAATTTCCACTTCCCCCTAATGAACCAGAAGCAAATTCGTTTCCTGATGAACCATCTGAACATCCTGCAACTGCAAAAGCCATTACCATTACCGCAAGTGCGGCAAACCATCTGTGTTTTTTCATAAAAACCTCTCTTAGTAAAAATTATTTAAAGAAACAAAAAAGGCACAAGTTTCCGCCAAAAAGCAGAAATCTGTGCCTTTTAAAATCTTCTATTATTATAGTATTCTTGTTGTCTGTATATTCTTCGCCTAGAGAACTGAGAACTGAGAAACGCTACGCTTTTCCGATTTTTGTGTCAATAGCATAATTAAGTATTATAACTCATATTTCGTGGAAATACAAATATGATTTTTTGGAAGTGCATGATTTTACTAATTCCAGCCACTGTTTATGATTTTTTCTACCGTTCGGATAACAACATGTGAGTGCAAAAAGTGATGGATTTCGTCACACTGGCTCAAATTTCCAGACGCACTTATAAAAAAAGACTGATACTGTGACTTTTTACATACACCTATACAAATATAAAGATATATGCTATACTGATTTTTGAAGTGCCTGATTCTATGGCGGCGGCTCCCGAACTCAACCAGTTTATGCTGGAATTTGACTTAGGGAGGCTTTGCGGAATGACTTTATACGAAATTCTTTCGTTGGCTATTGATTTAGCCATTCTCATTCTGACAGCCCTTTCTTACTTAAAAGACAGAAAGAGTTAAAAAGTAAAGCCGCCCTTTAAGTTTTCGAAGTTAGGACGGCTTTATAACCAAATAGCGGAGACGACCGACGGAGTCGGGTACTTCCTTTTTTTTAATATACCACCAACCAGCTTTTTCGTCAAATCTATTGCAATTCACTCAGAATAAAAAACTCAAACGCTTCTGAACAATAACCTATACAAAATAAAAGATATATACTATAATGATTTTTGGAAGTGCCCTTACAGGCGGTTGTCTCCCGACTCTGACAGCCAGAAAACTGGTTGATTAACTTTACGGGAGGTTCGTGCAATGAATTTTGACAGATTTATTGCTGTTGTTGCATGCGTAGTAACAGTAATCTGCACAATTATTGCCGTTCTTTCCTACCTTTATAAGTAGAAGAGAAAAAAAAATGACCGCCCAGTCTGACCCACTGTAGCGGTCTTGCGTCCTTTTAGGACAAAAAGAAACTTGTGGAGATGACCAAATGTTCGGGCACTTCCTTCCTTTTAATATACCACCAACTCGCTTTTTCGTCAAATCTATAAAAATCAATTTCAGAATAATAGTCAGGCATACGAAATCTTTTTGTAATAAGCTGCGCCCTTTTAGACTATGCCCTTGCTGCTCCGTCAATATGAAGAACATCACCTGTTATGTAAGACGCTAAATCGCTTGCAAGAAACAAAAATCCATTTGCAATGTCTTCAGGAGTACCCATTCTGCCAAGAGGAATTGATTTTATAAGCGGTTCAATCATCTGTTTTGGAAGATTTTTTACCATATCTGTTTCTGTAATTCCAGGAGCAACGGCATTAACCCTGATTCCAAATGGAGCAAGTTCACGGGAAAGTGAAACCGTAATTCCATTTACTGCAAATTTACTTGCAGGATACATTACACCAGATGGCTGACCGTACATACTTACCATAGAACTTGTATTTAAAATTACGCCTTTTGTTTCTTTTAAATACGGAACAGAAGCTTTTGAACATATAAAGACAGCCTTTATGTTTAAATCTGCAATTCTGTCGTATTCTTCAACAGAGAATTCTTCTAATTTTGAATGTGAAGAAATTCCTGCGTTATTTACAAGAACATCGATTTTTCCAAAATGAGATTTTACTTCTTCAAAGGAATCTTTTACCTGTTTTTCATCTGTTAAATCCGGATAAAGACCTATAACTTCGTAAGATGAATCCTCGTTTTTTAATTTTTCAACAGCCGCCAGCGCAGAATCTTTTTTACTTCCATAAAGAGCAACTTTTGCACCGTTTTTAAGAAATTTTCTTACGATTTCAAAACCGATTCCACGAGTTCCGCCTGTTACAACACAAACTTTTCCTTTTAACATAATGAGCCTCCAGAATTAAAATCTTAAAAAAAATTATAACACACCTTTTTTAATCATGAAAACAAAAAGGCCTTGATTTTTTGAGGTGATTTTTTGATGTCTATTATGGACAAAATCCCTTGCGGATGACATAAATCGTTTCTTGTGATGTTTTTTTTGTTATTGATAATAAAATTTTGTAATAAATAAAAAAATCAGTGAATGTTTAAATATTTTGTATTGCATGTTTAGTATATTTATGAAAAAATTTTTTATATCGTAAAAGTCATTATAAGGAAAATTGTATGAAAAAAGTAATGATAAGCTTATCAATGTTAGTTTTTGTTTTAGTTTTAAATTCTTGCGATGCTGACTCCAAATCTGAAATAGAGGCACCACTTATTCCAGAAATGGTATTTGTAAAAGGTGGAACAATCGAAGGTGAAGATTATCCGTGGGCTCCTCCAAAAGGTAATTTTCCAAAAGGAAGACGTGTTCAGCTAAGTGATTTTGCAATTGGAAAATACGAAGTAACACAAGAAGAATATTACAGTGTTATGAAAGATGAAGTTGTATCTGTAACAGCTTATGTTGATGGAGTTGGTGAAAGAACTGCGGAATTTTTTATGGATAGCAGACCTTCCTTTTGTAAACCAGATAATCCTCCTTATCATTGTTTTGAAGGTGAAAATCAAGAGCGTCGTCCTGTAGAAGGAATTACTTTTTATGATGCTCTTTGGTATTGCAATGTGTTAAGTAGAAAAACAGGCTTGGAACCTGTGTATAAAATTAAAGTATCAGAAGTAACTTCTGTAAATTTTTCTAGTCATATTACAGATGCAGAAGTTGAAATGATTCCAGGTGCAAATGGATACAGACTTCCAACATTATGTGAAGCAGAATATGCCATGCGTGGTGGAGACCCAAATGCTCCAGATTGGGATTATCTTTTTAGTGGTGCTGATTCAGAACCTGGTAAAGAAAGATATTCTATTAATAAAGGTTTAGACCCAGTTGGTTGGTATCAATATAATAATAAAACAGGTGTTTCAGGAACTTCCGACACTGATAAAGAAAATAATACATATTATAGTTACAAAGGAACTCATGAAGTTGGATTAAAAAAGCCAAATAGACTTGGATTATTTGATATGAGTGGAAATGTTTCAGAATATTGTTATGGAAAAATTGACTGGACTATAGAACCAAATTACACAGGCGAATTAGAAATAAACCCTGTTCGTATTGATGAAACAGGAAATGATAGACCGTCCTATGGTGGAAGTTGGAATTCTGGAGCTGGTAGTGCTATTGTTCATTCTTTTCCAGCTAATAATGATTCCTTTTCTACTGCTAGTACGGGATTCCGTGTAGTTCGTTCCAAGGATTAAGAGAACTTTATTGTGAAACAGAAAATATTTATTTCGATTTTAGTGGTTTTACTTTGCTGACGATATTCTAAAACAAGCTGTTGCTGACCAGGGATACAAAGTAATTGACATTCAATAACAGATTGTACGAATATTGAAAAAAAAACTGATTACTTGCTGTAAGATTTTTTACTTAGAATCAGAATATTGCAATACAATGATTGTTAAATCATCACGAAGCGGAACTCCTTTTGTAAACTGATTAAATTGCGTTAATATTTCTGCAATCATTTCTTTTGGATTTTTTGCATTGCTATTATCGAGTACATTTTTCAAGCGTTCCAATCTAAAATCATCACCATTTATATTTCTGCTTTCTAAAAGACAGTCTGTGTATAAAACGATAAAATCACCTGATTGAACTTTTAAACTGACTGTACTGCAGCCATCAGAAGGAAGACCTTCCATTCCCAAAAACATTCCACGGAATTTTCCGTCTTTATCTCCAAGAATTTCTGTTTTACCGCTCTGCATGTTTTTATAAAGAACATCAGTATGACCTGCATTTACATATTCAACAAAGTTTTCTTTAAATCTCAAGAAAACTCCTGTCAGATAATTTTCAACACTGCCCTTTTCTTTTGCCAATGTTTCACTAAAAAGCTGAATCACTTTATTCAAAGGTTTTGTAATATTTTGAATGAAAATTTTTTCTGCCAGATATTTCGAGAGAATTCCTATCAAACCGGATGCAACTCCATGTCCTGAAACGTCAAAAAGACCTGCTCCCACAAAATTTTTATCTGCATCAAAATAAAAATCATATAAATCGCCGGAAACGGACGCCATAGGCTTAAAAACAAAAGCTGATTTCCAGTTATTCTGACAGGGCGCTTTTGAAGTGTAAAAACTTTTTTGGACAAGTTCCGCCATTTTCATATCCCTTTCCTGGATTTTCTGCTGATTTTGAAGCAATTTATTTTTTCGCGTGATTTCGAGTGTTTTTTCCTGAACTTCAACAGAAACAATTGTATCAAGCAGGTTTTTAATGGTAACAATTCCAAAATAATGATTATTTTTTAACACAACAATTGGTTCATAAAGATTTTTTTCGTCCCTTTTCATGGCTTTTGAAGCAACATCTTCTACTGATTCCATGCCATCCACTGAAAAGAAATCTGTAATCATTATGTCTTTTACAGTTTTGCGATAATTCAAACCAAAACCAAATCTTCCTCCAAGCAGTTCTGATAAAAATGAATGTGTCATTACTCCCAGAATGTTATATTCCAAATCAATTACAGAAACAAAATTACATTCTTTGTTTGCTGTAAAGAAATTCATTAAGTCAGGAACTCCCATATCTTGAAAAATTGTAACTCCTTCAAATGCAAGTTCTTCAATTTTTCGGGAATTTGTTTCATTTTTTTGTTCAAGAAAATTAAAGTTTGAAGCAGCGTCTTTTGTTTTTTCTTTTTTTTCTGTTTCAGCTGATTTTATCAATTTTTTTTCATTTTTCTTATTCACCTGTTCATTATTCTTTTGATTTATAATAATTCTTGCATAAGATTCAGCGGTAACTTTTCCAGGAAATTCTGCTGGATAGCCAATGTAATATCCTTGTGCATATTGAACTCCAAGAGACAAAAGGAAATCAAGTTCATTGGCAGATTCAACTCCCACAGCTACTAAATTTATACCTGTTTCATTTGAAAAATGAGTTAGACTTTTTACCATAGATTGTTTTAGTGAATCCTTTTCGATATTTCTGATGATTTGCATGTCAATCTTTATAAAATCAGGATTCAAAACGCAGATTCTTTCCAGGCCAGAATAAGCTGTACCAACATTATCAAGTGCAATTCTAAATCCCTGGCTTTTGTAGTGCTCAATTAGTCTGGAAAGTGTTTCTTCATTTTTTTGGGAACAATTTTCTGTAATTTCATAAATAATCTGATTTGGTTCAAGCGAAAACTTTTCAAGAAGTTTTAACGTATACCCCTGATAGAAATCTTCATCAAAAATAATATCTGGATTTATGTTTATAAAAACCCTTTTTTTCAAACCAATTTGTTTAACTTTTTTTATGATTGATTTTCTGCACAGTTTTTCAAGTTTCCAGATTTTTTCAAATTCTTCAGCGCGCTCAAAATATTTTGTGATTGGTTTGTCGTTTAAATGTGAACATATTTCATATCCTAAAATATCACCATTTTCCAAAGAAACAATTGGTTGAAAGACTGGAACAATCTCTTTTTCCTCTAAAATTTGTTGTATATTCATATGCGACAATATATTGCCCGCATGTAAATTCTTTGTTTATTGAAAGTAAAAAAAAAGTAAAATGCAATACTATAATTTATGTAGTTGTAGAAGAACTCGTTCCAGAAATGGCAGCCGAAGAAGAAAACGTTCACTCAAATCTTGGAACGATTATGTTTATGATTGGTTTTTCTATAATGATGATGCTAGATGTGGCACTAGGCTGAAAAACCTTGGAGTAGAAACTCTGATTCTTGGAAACCGCAGGCAGGGTGCCATACAAGCAATTGCCGCCAGCCGCCCTGCACTATAAAATTATTTGTTCATTAGATATTCAGCCACCGCTTCGTACGCCGGAATTGAAAGGGGATCGATGTATTTGTTTGAAGCATAATGGGTTGAAGCAAACCGCGCAATCACCATTTCCGCCGCAGGGTCGATGTATATTGCCTGTCCGTGAACACCCCGCGCCATGTATGCTCCGTGGGAATTGTTTGTTATCCACCACATATTGTGGTAACTCCAGCCTTTTAACTTTGTATAGTCGCTTTTTGCAAACGCCGCCTTGTATTCTTCAGAAGAACCGCCAGATGCTATGTCTTTTGCCGCTTCTTCAGGAATAATCTGCTTTCCGTTCAATTTGCCGCCGTTACGCATCATCTCGCCGAACATTGCCATATCACGCAAGTTAAGGTCAAATCCACCGCCAGCAAATGCTATTCCGGAAGGATCCAGCTGATAGTAACCGTCATAATGGGCACCTAAAGGCTTCCAAATCATTTCGGAAACCATTTCCGCAAGCCCTTGTCCTGTTACCCGGGAGCAAATCCACGCCAAAAGCTCAGTGTTGATTGTCCTGTACCCGAATGATTCTCCGTGCTCTGAATCAGGAAGTTTTTTTACAGTCGCAAGATATTCGTAGTAGTTCTGCGGACCACGGTAATTTATAGGGCGGAAAACATTTCCTGCGGCCGAGTAAGCCCAGATTTCTGCATTAGGATCGTTGTAGTCCTCGCTGTACTTTATGGCGGTTGTCATGTCCATAACCTGGCGGACAGTGGCATCTGCATAACCAGAATCCTTTAATTCAGGAATATAGTCCGTTACTTTTTTAGAAGGATCAAGCTTTCCTTCTGCCACAAGAATCGAAGCCACCGTTCCTGTAAACGACTTGCTTACCGACATAGCCGCGTGCAGACCGTCAGGCTTTAGTCCCGCAGGATATTTTTCGTAGACGATTTTTCCCTTATGCATGACGATAATTCCGTCTGTGTAGTTCGCATCCAGGGACTCTTCAAAAGTCATTGTCTTGTCGGAATCCCAGGGAGTAAAAGTAACACTGTCAATTTTAGGGTCAAGTTTTTGCTTCACCGAATATTTTTTGCCTTTTCCAGAAGAAACATTGCGTGTGGGATAAAATTCCCTAATATGATTTACACTGTAGCGCAGAGCCGGAAATTCAAAAAAAGAACCGTCAGAAGCATGCAGCGTTTTTTCCTGCGCAGGCGGAAATCCCTGCATCCAGCCCATTGAACCGGGCAAGGTTTTCTGAGCGTCAGGAAATTCCTCCGCAAAACCAGCCACACCAGCCATTCCAACCAGAGCAAGCGCTCCAAAAGAAACAAGAGTTTTTTTCATAACTACCTCCTTTAAAAAGTAAAGACAAAAACAGACGCCATTTTTGACTGTTTTATCTTACACCCTTTTGTGTTTAGAAAAATTTTTATGCATCAAAAAAAAGCCAGATACTAAAAATATAATCATAAAACATATTACAGGCAAATTTTCCCACGCACAAAATCCCTTACGAATTCCCTGGACCAAATCCCTTACGAATGACACGCAAGCTCATTTTTTCGCAGGATTATCCTGATTCAACTTCAACCCTCATGAATTGTAACTTGTATGCAAGACGTTTTTTTATTATTATGAAACGGCAGTAGTACTTATGAATGGTCGAAACACCCACTTTATCCGGCATTCAGGCACAAATTCAGGCGGAATTTCATAAAATTCACCGCTGATGCTGTTTTTACGGGAGAAAACTATGAAAAGAACATATTTCAACATGATCAGCGCAATTGTGCTGTCTGCAACACTTTTATCATTCTCTGCCTACGGTGAAAGCATATACAACTCCAACATGAACCAGCAGGAAATAAACAGAATTCTCCAGGGACAGACAGTCGTAAAATCCTCAAGCTACAAGGAAATGTGCGTAACATCCTCAAATCCCATGGTTCAATCCGTTCAGTCCCAGGTAAAAAAGCTTAAACCTGCCTATTTTGCAGAAATCATCAAGGAATACCCATACAAGGGAAACGAGACTCTGATTGATGACTTTTCAAGACTGGTAATGGACGTACCAAGCTATGCAGGAATACCATACTATTCAGAGAGAATTCAGACAACCTTCGATCTTTACAGCTGGACAAAGGTTCTCTCAACAACAAAAAGCGAAAACACAACAATAATCAATGCAGACATGAAGATGCGACCCTTTGAGGTAATGAACACAAATATCACCGGAATCAATGGAAATGACTGCTTCTTCTATGAGTCAACAAATGCAAAGAAAATCAAATATGACGGAATTCCAATTGTCTCTGAGGGAAACATGAAGTCCTTCATAGTTGTTTTCAGGAATGGCGACAAATGGGTTCTCTACGGCATAGGAGCTGTAAAGGCACCTACAATAATCGGAATCAAAAGCAGAATTGAAACCTCGTTCATGAACCGAATAAAGGCATTCTGCTCCCATTACTGCGAAAAACTCCAGAATCTCAAGAAATAGGAAAGTGCTGATTAACACTTTGAAGCGATTAATCAGCACTTTCCGTCAAATTGCCGTAAGTCTTTGATTTACGGACAATTTGCTACATTCAAGGTTAACACTGAAAAATCCTCAATAGGATTTATTCAGTGTTTCCATAGGCTTACATTTTGAAAGAATTGACAAATCTTAATATGCTATTATAATTGATAGACACGTTTTTCACAACGTCTAAAAAACGGGAGCATATTTTGCCTAATATCAGCAACACAGAAACAATAACAGATATTGTCATACTGGCAGGAGGATTCGGAGAAAGACTCTGGCCTGCATCTACGGCTCTATGCCCAAAACAGTTCATTACCCTTTCAGACGGACTTTCATTCCTCCAGACTTCAATAATCAGGGCCGTATTGCTTGAACCCTCCGGAAAAATACTCATAGTCACAAGACCTGAAATTGCAGAAACCATTGAAAGTCAGGTTTCCATGCTCAGGGAAAAAGTCACGGAAAAGGAATATGACAAGATAAGAAAGGATCTTTACATCGTCTGTGAACCCTGCTCCCGACACACATGTGCTCCAATACTCCTTTCATGTAAAATTGCAGAAATATTCGCACCGTCAGAAGAACACAGGATTCTTGTTCTTGCATCTGACCATGTGATTTCTCCTGCCAAAAACTTTGTCGAGGATGCCAGAAAAGCCGCATTCCACGCAAAAAAGGGAAAATTCGTGCTCTTTGCAATTCCGCCTCTGTCTCCATCCACTGAATTCGGATATATAAAGGAAGGAAACTCCATTGACGCAAGCGGCAGCGTGTTTGAAATTGACTCCTTCAGGGAAAAGCCAGACTCAAAGACTGCCATGGAATACCTTGAAACAGGAAAATACACCTGGAACAGCGGAATGTTCCTGTTTGACTCAAAGGTCTTCCAGGAAGAAATAGAAAAATACGAAAAGGAAATGGCTTTCCAGTTCAAGTCCCTTGATGGTGAAAAGTCGGTTCCATATTCCGAATATGGCCAGGTAAAGATTATCCGTGAATGGAATGCCATGGATTGTGCATACAAAAACTGCAAGTCAATTGCAGTAGACAAGGCCGTTGCCGAGCGAACAACTCAGGCGGCTGCAGTCCGGGCTTCATTTTCCTGGAACGATGCAGGAAGCTGGGATGCCATATCATCATTGGATTCAGGAGATGAAGGAATATGTGTTGATGCCGGCGGAAACTACATTCTTTCTGACCTCCCCGTGTCAATATGCGGTGCAAGTAACCTGGTAGTCGTATGCAAGAATGGAAAGATTCTTGTCATGAAGAAAGGATCCTCAGAAAACATGAGGAAGCTTGTTGAACTGAACAAAACCAAGGATGTACTATAATGCAGGGTTTTGTTTCTCCTATTCAGGTTTTCAGGAATTTCATGATCTCAAACCCATTCAAATGGTGGATAATACTTGCTTCATTACTTATCAGTTCAATAATAATCCCTGTTGTAATCTGTATCTGCAGGAAAAAACACTGGTATGATACCTTGGACTCAAGAAAAGCCCATACCGGGAACATTCCACGCCTTGGCAGCATAGGTTTCGTGACGGCATTCATACTGACGGGCATATTCTACACCCTGCATGACAGGGCAATCTCGGCATCATTCATTCCAATAGCTGTGGGTGGAGCCATAATATTTGCCTTCGGAATCATTGATGACTTTTTGAACCTGAGGGCAAGAAACAAGCTTTTCGTGCAGATTGTTGCAACAGTCATAGTTGTTGCATCCGGATTCAGGTTCAAATTCATTTTTGAATGGGAAATGCCGGTTTTCCTAAGCATTACATTAACATTCCTATGGATAATCGGAATAATCAATGCATACAACCTCATTGACGGCCTGGATGCACTTTGTGCAAGCCTTTCTTTCCTTGCACTGTTTACTTACAGCTTCATATTCCTTTTTTCGTCCGAAGGATCATCAGTAATTTGCCTCCTTCTGTGTGCGGCAATTCTCGGATTCCTTATCTACAACAAGCCCAAGGCAAAGATATTCATGGGTGACGGCGGAAGCCAGTTTCTTGGGTTCATGATAGCCACCCTTCCACTGTTTGAAACAACAAGAAACTACGAGCAGAACAAGTTCTTCATCATCCTGAACCTTGTATCAATTCCAATGATTGACTGCTTCGCTGCCATCTGGAGAAGGCTCAGGGATCACAAGGGAATAATGTCTCCCGACAAGAAGCACCTGCACCATAAGCTTTTGAACATTGGATTCACCAAGACTTCTGCAGTTGTGTTCCTTGACATCATACAAATCCTCATCTGCATCAGCGTAATTTTGTCCATGGCACTGAAAGGAACAAGAGCAAAGTTACTTCTGTCGGCCACATTTATCATGATGCTAGTATTTTTTACCGTAATTCACTATAATAACCGCAGGAAAATGCAGCAGGCTTCTTAAAAAACTCAGCTCTGTTGCCATTATCCAAGAACAGTGATATTTCAATCCACGAATCCTGCATGAATTCCACTTAAGCATGCAGGATGATTTAATTCATTATCACGGAGGAAAACATGAAAGGAATAATTCTTGCCGGGGGATCAGGAACAAGGCTGTACCCTATCACAAAGGCAGTTTCAAAGCAGATTCTTCCACTCTACGACAAGCCAATGGTTTACTATCCTCTCAGCGTTCTGATGCTTTCAGGAATAAGAGAAGTGCTCATTATTTCCACTCCAAGGGACATAAGTCTTTTCAAGGAGCTTTTCGGCGACGGAAAATGGCTGGGAATGAAATTCGACTATGCAGTTCAGGACAAGCCAAGAGGACTTGCAGACGCCTTCATCGTCGGTGAAAAATTCATCGGAAATGACAGTGTTGCACTCGTTCTGGGCGACAATATTTTCTACGGTCAGTCCTTCACCCAAACCCTCAGGAATGCACGGCAGAAAATAGACAATTCAAAGGGGGCCGTTATTTTCGGATATTTCGTAAAGGATCCTACGGCATACGGTGTAGTTGAATTCTCAGAAGAAGGAAAGGTTCTGGGAATCGAGGAAAAACCGGAAAACCCTAAGTCAAACTATGCGGTTCCGGGACTTTATTTCTATGACAACTCAGTCGTTGAAATAGCAAAGAACGTAAAGCCTAGTGCACGGGGTGAAATTGAGATTACTGCAGTAAACAATGCTTATCTTGAAAAGAAGCAGCTCAATGTGGAGCTTCTCGGACGTGGAATGGCCTGGCTTGACACCGGAACATACGACGGTCTTCTTGAGGCATCCAACTTCATTGCAACCATACAGAAAAGACAGGGAATGTATGTTTCATGCATCGAGGAAATTGCCTATAGCAACGGATGGATCACAAAGGAAGAAATTCTTGCTCTTGCAAAAACATACAAGACTGAATACGGTCGATATCTTGAATATATTACGGAGATAAAATAATGGCATTTGAATTCAAAAAATGCGTCTCAGAAGACGGAGTTGAATTTTGCGGTCTCTACGAAATACAGCCTAAGGTATTTGGGGACAGTCGAGGATATTTCTTTGAATGCTACAGTGAAAGGGACTTTTTTGAAGCCGGGCTCAAGATGAGATTTGTGCAGGACAATCAGTCTTCAAGTTCCAGGGGTGTTCTGCGGGGCCTCCACTTCCAGAAACACAATCCTCAAGGAAAACTTGTTCGCGCAGTTGAGGGAAAAGTCTACGATGTTGCAGTTGACTTGAGAAAGGGATCAAAGACTTTCGGCAAATACTACGGCGTCATTCTTGACAGCGAAAATCAGAACCAGTTCTATATTCCTGAGGGATTTGCCCACGGATTCTATGTAATTTCAGAAAAGGCAGTCTTTGCCTACAAGTGCACCAACTTCTACCATCCTGAAGATGAAGGCGGACTTATGTGGGATGACAAGACTATTGCAATTGACTGGAAAAAAATCTCAGGAACAGTCGAGCCGCTTCTGTCTGAAAAAGACAAGAAACACCCTGCTTTTGATCTTGGCAAGAATTATTTTGACATTAATGCAAGTTGGATTGGAGAATAGAAAATGATTTGGTTAATTGGCAGCAAAGGTATGCTTGGAAGTGAAATTGCCAAACAGCTCACAGAAAACAAAATCAGCTGGATAGGCACAGACATGGATGTTGACATCACAGATCCTGTGGCCCTTGAGAAATTCACGATGAAACACGGCTCATCATCCGGAAGAACAGGACTTTCTGTAAGCAAGGGATCTGTACCTGATAAGATTACCTGGGTAATCAACTGTGCTGCATACACGGCAGTAGACAAGGCAGAGGATGACACGGAACTTGCAAAGAAGCTCAACGAAGACGGCCCAATGAACATAGCACGCATCACAAGACAGCTGGGAGCAAAGCTCATCCATATCTCAACAGACTATGTTTTTGATGGAAGTGCATCAGTACCATACACAGAAGAAACAGAAAAGTGCCCTAAAAGTATCTATGGAATTACAAAGGCAAATGGCGAGGATGCTGTTGCAAAGGAAATGACTCAGTACTACATCCTCAGAACAGCCTGGCTCTATGGATTTGACGGAAAGAATTTCGTATACACAATGACAAAGGCAATGAATTCAAGGCCAGATGTAAAGGTTGTTGCAGACCAGAAAGGAACTCCAACCTGCGCTGTGGACCTGGCAAGTGCAATCATAAAAATCATCACAACATCCCAGAAGGCAAAGTCTCTCTTCGGAAAGAACTCTGCTCTTCCCTATGGTATATACCACTTCACAAATCTTGGTGAGACAACCTGGTATGATTTTACAAGAAAAATCTATGAATTCGGAAAGAAATATTCCAGAATCACCCAGGATTGCACAATCAATTCCTGTACAACAGAAGAATATCCAACAAAGGCAACTCGACCTGCATATTCCGTATTGAGCAAGGACAAGATTATGTCTCTTCTAAAATTCAAGATTCCTGCCTGGGAAGACAGCCTTGAAAAATTCATCAAGTCTAACAGATTTGAACCTAAATAACCGCTGGTCACATTAAACTTGATAAGGGGAAAAAAATGACAAGAAAGATTAAGAATGTTTTGATTACAGGTGGAGCCGGATTTATCGGTGCAAATTTCATAAACTACCTTTTCAACAAAAGTGCAACAGGCTCCAAGGAATTCATGGATTCCGGATTCACGGGAAATGTTGTTAATGTTGACTGCCTTACGTATGCTGGAAACCCCTACAATCTTACTGAAGTTGATAAGGAATTCGGCGGAAAAAGATATTTCTTCGAAAAGATTGATATCTGTGACAGAGCCCAGATTGAGAGAATATTCAAGCAGTATGACATCGATACTGTAGTTCACTTTGCTGCAGAAAGCCATGTAGACAGATCAATTCTTGGACCAGAAGCATTCATCAAGACAAATGTAATGGGAACATACACGCTTCTCGACGTTGCCAGAAAATACTGGAATGTATCTCTTGATAATCCCCGTGATGACGTTCTTTTCCATCACATTTCAACAGATGAAGTATATGGTTCCCTTGGGGAAACCGGATACTTTACTGAAACCACACCTTATGACCCAAGAAGTCCATACTCATCAAGCAAGGCAAGCTCTGACCACATTGTCATGGCCTATTTCCACACATATGGACTTCCAATAACTCTTTCAAACTGCACCAACAACTATGGACCATATCAGTTCCCGGAAAAACTCATTCCTCTCATGGTAACAAACATGAAAGAAGGAAAGAATCTCCCAGTCTACGGAGAAGGAAAAAACATACGCGACTGGATTTATGTTGAAGACCATAACAGAGCCGTATGGCAGATTGTAAACTCCGGAAAAACCGGTGAAAAATACAATATCGGCGGTGAAAACGAATGGCAGAACGTCAAGCTTCTGGACAAGCTCATTGAACTCACATCAAGTGAAGCCGGTCTAGACGAAAATAAAGTACGAAAGACAATCGTTCACGTAAAGGACAGACCAGGACACGATGCACGATATGCAATCGACTGCTCAAAAATCAAAAACGAGCTCAAATGGGAAAGAAAAATGACATTCGAGCAGGGACTCAAGATGACTGTAAAATGGTATCTTGAAAACAAGGCTTGGATTGACAACATTAAGTCTGGTGACTACCTCAACTGGATTGAGAAAAACTACAGCGCAAGATAATGTCTGATACAATCACCATCACAGCAGAAAAAATGGTTTTCGGCGGGGACTGCATAGGAAAATTCAACGGGAAGACTGTTTTTGTACCCTATGCAATTCCAGGCGAAAAGCTTGAAGTTGAAATCACTCGAGATGAAAGAGATTACTGCGTTGCTTCCATAGTAAACGTTCTTGAAAAATCTCCACACAGAGTAATGCCATTCTGCAGCCTTTACGGCAAGTGTGGCGGTTGCAACATGCAGCACATTGACCAGGAATATCAGGCTGAGCTTCGCGCACAGATTCTCAGGGATGCCTTTGAACGAGAGGGCGTAACTGTCGGAGAAATTGAAGTAATCAGGGATACAGACAAAGGATACAGATCAAGGTTCCAGTTCCATAATGGTGGCCTCATGGGAAAAAGAAGCAATGAAATCATTCCAATTGAAAGCTGCCCCTGTGCAACAGATGAAATCAATCACTATCTTTCCGAAATTCCCTTTGAGCACAGACCAGAAGGTCGTGTACACGTATTCGGAAGCTCAAGAATCTCCTCAATTCCAGAAGGCTATGACAAGATTGTGATTGCAGAAATACCTGAAGAAGAAAGGAAAAAAAAAGAGAAAGCAAGAAAACAGATGACAACTCCCGGGGGAAGCAAGCTAAAGAAACAGAAAAAGATCAAGGCCCGCTACTCTGGTACAGTATCTGATGCCATGACAAGCTGTACAGTTTCACTTCTCGGCAAGAATCTCACATTTGATGTTCAGGGCTTTTTTCAGTCAAACCTTGGACTCCTTGAAAAAGCCATCCCTCTCATTATTGAAGGACTTGAAGGAAAGAATGTGCTGGACATGTACTCAGGAAGCGGAACATTCTCAGTATTCCTTGCTGATAAATTTGAAAACGTCACATTGGTTGAGCACAACAAAAATGCCATCGTATATGCAGAACAAAACATGGCAGGAAAAAAACACGAAAGCTACGGATTGTCCGGGGAAGTATGGATCAAATATCACTCAGAAAACTGCATGAAGACATCTGGCAAATTCGATGCATGCGTCATTGACCCCCCACGAAGCGGAATGGAAAAATCAGTATGCCAGTGGCTGCAGAAGTCCGGGATTCCAAGCATCAGAAGCCTTTCCTGTGATATTGCTACCCATGCAAGAGACATTAAATTTCTTTCAAGATCAGGATATGAGCTGAAAAAACTCTACCTTCTTGATTTCTATCCACAGACATGCCACATTGAAAGCCTGGCAATTCTCGAAAAACGTGATTAGCATGAGTATAACTAACGTTCGTTTATATAAAAAAATATACATACTAACGTTTATTCTGGCTTTATTTTCCGTTTTTTCAGCATTCTCCCAGAATCAATCGGATAAAAACGGTGGAAAGGTTTTCGAAAGAACAATCCAGCTGGAAGAAAGGGATCCAGACCTTGTTTCAGTTTTAGGAGCCACGGTAATATGCCAGCCCATAAGAACCAGCTATGGATATGCGGCTGTCGGTGAAGGAAAGCAGCTTTACGGATTCACCAGCGAAGGTAATCTTTTGTGGCAAAGATCCTTTTACGGAACACTAAAGCCCTACCTTACAATCGGTCCTCAGGACATGATGTACATGATCACAAAGAATTCCTATCTCAACATGATGAATTCTTCAGGACTTGTGCTTTGGTCCACAAAACTTCCATTCGAAGCAATAGACGCTCCCTTTACGGGACGGGACGGCAGAGTCTTTGTAAGGGGCCGCCATAACATTGCCTGCTTCGGACTTGACGGAATAATGAGATGGAACATCAAGACTGAAATGCAGAATGCCCTCATAAAACCACAGGAACTAAACGACGGGTCATATCTCATTTTCCTTGCAAAAAACGATAATTCCAAGACTCATGCCCAGATAATGAGTCCCTTCGGAAGCAAGCTGGCTGAAGAAATTGAATTTGCAGGAACTGTCAGTGACGCTGCATCATGCACTGATGGAGTTCTCCTTTCTTTCACGGACGGAGCCTGCGGACTTTGTTCAGTGAAGGATGGATCTGCAGTCTCACAGTGGACTCTTTCCGCTCAAAAAAGCCAGATGACCGAAGCTGCAAAAATTCTTACCGACTGCCAGGCAGGACTTTGTGCCTTCGTGTGGGGAAAACCGGCAACAGTAACTTACATTGAGACTGCAACGGGGAAAATACGCGATTCATTCCAGACACGCATTTCAAACGCCCAGACAACCAGATTTATGGGACATACGGTACAGGGACTTGCCATCTGTGATTCCACAAAGGGAGAATGTTACACTATTTCAGGCTCAAAACAATGGAGCGTAAAATTCAATCCCAAGCGGAAATGGAATTTTGTCTATGCAACAGATTCAGGCTATCTATGCTTCTGCCTGAATGATTGGATTCTTGAGGCATACAGGACTAAGGCAAACCTTTCAGGAACAAAATCATCATCCTTCTCTGAAAAAAAGACAAGAAACTATCCATACCCTCCATGCAGCAAGACATCAAGCACATTCCTTGGACCGGCAATTGATGAAAAGACACAAAAAGAAATACGGGCAGGACTTTCCAAGGGTGGATACGGCGAAAAGGAAATACAGTGGATGAGCCTGATTCAAAGTGAGCTCAACCATCTTTATTCTGACTGGACCATGACCGCAAGAATCAGCGGTGAGGAAAAGCCGTATTTCAGGCAGAACATCGAATACACACAGACAGTTATAGACATTGCATCATCAGTGGGAATTTCATTTGAGAGGAAAAAACTTGCAACCCTGCTGAAAAAAGCAGAGGATCAGTCAATGAAAATATGCCTCATCAGGGCATGCAAAAAACAGGCCTATGACCCGGACGGAGTTTTCCTTGACACCATGGAATACCTTATAAAAAACAGGGTACAGAACACAGATCTTTCAACACTGGATGAGATTTGTGATGCCGTGTATGAAATCTGCAGGTACATGGGACGGCCAGTCTTCTTTGAAAAGGGCCAGGCTATTCTGGGATATCTTCTGTACCCGCAATATAACGAAAGAACCCGACAGAAAGCCAGGGAAACACTCAAGAAAATAAAGGAAAGCAAGCTCTAGCCTTCCCCTGCTCCAATTGAATTTTAACCTGAAATCCCGTATAATAGCACAATTAAGTTGATTGATTTTAGACTATACATGTCAAAATAACATATCAAAAACGGAGACTATCATGAACAGAAGATTGATTACTTCAGCACTTCCCTATGTAAACAACATTCCCCATTTGGGAAACCTTATCCAGATGCTTTCAGCAGATGTTTTTGCACGATTCTGCAGAAGCCGTGGCTACGAAACAATGTTTATTTTCGGAACTGATGAGTACGGAACTGCAACAGAAACAAAGGCAATCGAAGAAAACAAGACTCCAAGGGAACTCTGCGACTATTACTATGACCAGCACAGCCAGATCTATGACTGGTTCAGGATTGATGCTGACAAGTTCGGACGAACATCAAATGATGAGTGTACAGAAATCACACAGGGACTCTACAAAGATCTTGAAAAGAACGGGTTCATCAAGGAACACACAAACCAGCAGCTTTTCTGCCCAAAATGCAACCGATATCTTGCTGACCGCTATGTAAACGGAACATGTCCAAAATGCGGATTTGAGGATGCACGTGGCGACCAGTGTGACAAATGCGGATCCCTTCTCGACCCTATTGAACTCAAGAACCCAAGATGCTCAGTCTGCGGATCAACACCTGAAGTTCGTGAGACAAAGCATCTGTACATTGACCTTCCAGCCATAAGCAAGAATCTTGATGATTACGTTACAAAGACAAGCAAGGAAGGACGATGGTCAGACAATGCCATTAACATGACAAAGGCATGGATTCGTGATGGTCTTAAGGAAAGAGCCATTACGCGAGACCTCAAGTGGGGAATCCCAGTTCCACGCGAAGGATATGAAAACAAGGTATTCTACGTATGGTTCAATGCACCAATCGGATATATTTCCATCACCAAGCAGCTTGAGGATGAACTCAAGGCTCAGGGAAAAAAGTCTTTTGACTGGAAATCATGGTGGCTTCCAGAAGAGTCTCAGGACGCAAATGCAAAGATTCCGGTTGACTTGTTCCAGTTCATTGGAAAGGACAACATTCCGTTCCATACGGTTATCTTTCCCTGCACGCTCATGGGAAGCGGACACAACTGGACAAAGCTGTTCCACATGAGCTCAACAGAATATCTCAACTACGAGGATGGAAAATTCTCCAAAAGCCGCGGTGTCGGTGTATTCGGAACAGATGCAAAGGAAAGCGGAATCAAGGCTGATGCATGGAGATTCTACATTTTCTTCAACAGACCGGAAAAGCAGGACTACCAGTTCACCTGGAAGGAATTCCGCGAAAAGTACAATGGAGAACTTATCGGCAACCTTGGAAATCTCGTGAACAGAACTCTCCTTTTCATCCAGAAATATTACGACTCAAAGATTCCTGAAGCTAAAATTGATGAAGACCTTTGGTCAAAGGTAAAGGAACTTGAGGCAAAGATCACAGATAACCTTGAATGGTCTAACCTTAAGGATGCATTCCACGGAATCTTTGAAATTTCAGACTTGGGAAACAAGGCTTTCCAGGCAACTGAACCATGGAAGACACGAACAACAGAACCTGAAAGAGCAGCAACCCTTATCAGGACTCTTGCATATATGATAAAGGATCTCATGATAATGGCACATCCATACATGCCACAGTTCACGGAAACAATCATGTCTTACTTCGGCAAGACAATTTCAGAGCCTCACTTCAATGAGATTGATAAGGCAAAAACAGAAAACCAGCTTGACTGGAACAATCTTGGTCAGACAGAAGGCCTTTGCTCAGTTGGACAAACAGAAATTTACTTCACTCCACTTGACCAGAAAACTGCAGATGAATTCCGTGCAAAATTCTCCGGAAACCAGAAAGACAGAAATAATGACAGCAAGGAAACTTCCAAGAACAAGAAGAAAGAAAAGAAATCAAAGAGCGAACCTCAGGTTCTTCCTTTTGAAATGCAGGCAGCACACTTCAACTCAAAGATTGAACTTACAGTTGCCAAGATAGTCAAGGTCGAGAACAATCCAGAAAGCGACAAGCTTTATGTTGAGACTCTTGATGATGGAAGCGGAACTGAGCGCATTATCCAGTCTGGTCTCAGAGATTACCTTAAGCCTGAAGATCTTCTTGGAAAACACATTGTTCTTGCATCAAACCTTGCCCCAAGAAAAATGAGGGGAATTGAAAGCCGTGGAATGCTTCTTGCTGCAGACTACAAGGATGCTGACGGAAAGGATTGTGTTGAGCCGCTGGAAGTTTCATGGGCTGCACCTGGAACTAAGATCATACTTGAAGGAGCTGATGCAGGAGTCCAGAAACCAGCCGAAATTTCAGCTGATGATTTCTTTGCAGTTGAAATCAAGACCTGCAGCAATAACGTTCAGATTGGTGGCGTAAACCTCATGTGTGACGGAAAAGCAATCAAGACAGTAAAAACTGTAAACGGTGAGATTCACTAGGATGAAAAAAAGATTTCTCCAAACAGATTTTTGGGCTTGTTTCAAAAGCAATCATGGATGGAAAAAAGTCGAGAACAAATCTGGCATTTCAGTCATGGTCAGGGAACTCAGCCTTAAAATCAAGAAAATTTCCATTGCCTATGTTCCAATGTATCCTGAATTTGAAAGTAATACACAGCCAGAAAACCTTGTGACAAAACTTTCCCAGGTTGCAGAAGAAATAAAGGATTGTCTTCCTCCCAACACATTCTGCATACGCTTTGACCCTGCAATGGACATTGAAAGTGATGATGAAAGAACTGATTTTGTTCGAAAAACAAGATCAGTCAAGTCCAATCCGAAAGTAAAGGCAAACAGAATTGCCGTGCAACCGCCAGACACAGTATTGGTACCTCTCACTCCATCCCAAGAAGAAATTCTTTCCCAGATGAAGAACAAGTGGAGATACAATATCAAGCTGGCAGCCAAAAAAGGCGTACAGGTAGAAAAATGGGCATTTGGAATGGAAGGATTTGAAAAGGCATTTGACATATTCTATTCTCTTTTCCAGCAAACAAGCCAGAGAGACGGTGTTCAGTTCCATGCAAAGGAATACTATCTGGACCTTCTGGAAAGAGGATCAAACCCTGACTGTGACCAGCCGTATGTACAGCTTTACCTGGCAAAGCACGAGAATGATTACCTGGCAGGAATAATAACACTTTTCTGCAGTCGTGAGGCAGTCTATCTTTACGGAGCATCAGGAAATATAAAGAGAAACCTTATGCCTGCATATCTTCTTCAGTGGACCGCTATGCAGGACGCCAAGGAATTTGGATGCCCGGTTTATGATTTCTACGGATGCCCTCCAACCGACGATCCAAAACACCCCATGCATGGACTGTTCCTGTTCAAGACAGGATTCGGTGGAAAGCTTGTTCACAGGCCGGGAAGCTTTGACGTGGTCCTTAACAGGGGCGACTACAGTCTGTACCAGAAAGCAGAAAGACTTAGAGCCTGGTACTACAGGGTATTCAGAAAAAAACTAGCCGGAAGATAGAATAAGAGTTATGTGGACGCCATTTCAAGAGCTGAGGTGGTGTTTTTTTAGTAAAAATTCTACGTATATTCTTTGCTAAAATATGCTATCAGTTTTTACTAAATAGTCAAAAATGCTAAAAAAATGCTATATTTTACTTATAAAATTTATTTTTAGGTGGGAAAATGCAGTTTACAAAATCCATTAAATTTATAGATTTATTCGCTGGAATCGGTGGAATTCGCAAAGGCTTTGAACTCGCATGCTCAGACCTGGGGATAGAAGCAGAATGTGTTTTTACATCTGAAATAAAAACTTATGCAGTTGAAGTATTAAAACAAAATCATCCAAATGAATGTATTAACGGCGATATAACAAAAATAGAAACTTCCAAAATTCCAGATTTTGATTTTTTGCTTGGAGGTTTTCCTTGTCAGGCATTTTCAGCAGCTGGTAAACGGCTTGGATTTGAGGATACTCGCGGAACTCTTTTTTTTGAAGTTGAAAGAATCCTTCGCGATAAAAAACCGAAAGGATTTATTCTTGAAAATGTTGAGGGGTTAGTAAACCACGATAGAAAGAATCCAAAAGATAAAATCGGAAGAACACTTTCTGTAATCTTGGAACATTTAACGGCTCTTGGTTACAAAGTTAATTGGCGAGTCTTGAATGCAAAAGATTTTGGGGTTCCTCAAGATAGAAAACGTATTTATATTACAGGAACTTTTTCAGAAATCCCTGATTTACAAGGTTTTGAAACAGTAAATTCAAAACTCTCGGAAGTCCTTGAATGTGGTTTGCCTGTGGCTAACAGTAAATTTGTAAATCTTGTTCTCTCACACTATTCTGTAAATCAGCTTTATGGAATGTCTATAAAGGATAAACGAGGCGGAGAAAATAATATTCACAGCTGGGATATCGATTATAAAGGTAAAACAACAAAGCAGGAAAAAGAATTCTTAAACTTACTTTTAAAAGAACGACGAAAAAAGAAATGGGCTGTTGAGTATGGTATAGATTGGATGGATGGTATGCCTCTTACTCTTGATATGATTCGTACTTTTTATAATTCTAATAATCTTGAAGTCATGCTTGAAGATTTAGTTTCAAAAAAATATCTTAAGAAAGAGCATCCAAAAAGGAAAGTTGGAAACAAAAGAGTTCAAGATGAATCTTTGCCACTTGGTTATAATATTGTTGCTGGTAAAATGTCATATGAAGTCGCAAAAGTTTTAGATCCAAACGGAATTGCCCCTACTCTTGTAGCAATGGATATGGAGCATTTGTTTGTTGGTGATAATGGCGGAATTAGAAAATTGTCATTAAGAGAAGGTTTACGACTTTTCGGCTATCCAGATGATTTTAAATTTAATGTATCACAACAAGACGGTTATGATTTGCTTGGCAATACAGTTGTAGTTCCTGTAATAAAGCAAGTTGCTCTTCGAGTTTTAAAAATTTGTGCAGTGGAAAAAAAGAATGAAAGTGAATGCGCTTAAAGTATATGAAAAATTACTTGATGAAGATAAATTGCTCGAAATTGAAGGACAAATAAAATTCTTTCTGGGTGATGTAGATATAATCGTCAAACAAAAAGATGTTGTTGGAAATATAATTCAAGAGTGGTTACAAGGCTGGATGGACAAACGGGGAATTGAATATGCTTTAAATGACAATACACAAATGCCTCCAGATTTCTTTTTAAGTCCAAAAGATAAAACGACTGATTTGCTTGAAGTAAAAGCCTTTAACCGCTCTGCAACTCCGGGATTTGATATTGCGGATTTTCGAATGTACGAAGAAGAAATTATTGAAAAACCTTATATGCTTAATGTCGATTATCTGATTTTTGGTTATGATATGAGTGATGAAGGTGTTGTAACAATAAAAGATTTATGGCTTAAAAAAGTCTGGGAAATTACCCGCAGAATGGAAGGCTGGTCTATAAATCTGCAGGTAAAGCAAGGCGTTGTACATAAAATTCGTCCAGGAGTTTGGTATAGCGATAGACCTGGAAATATTCCTATGTTTAAAACTATGGAGCATTTCATTGCCGCAATTGAAGAAGCAGTATATCAAAATCCAAAAACACATGAATCTGCTGCAACTTGGAAAAAGAATTTTATCGATAGTTATAGAAAATTTTACGGTGTTAAACTGGACATTCCAAGATGGCAAGAAATAGCCTCTCAATATGAAGTAAAATAATCACATAACAAGCTTTTCAAACTCCGACACGCGGTCTGGCCGTGTGCGGTACAACCAATTGTTATACTGACACCATTTCAAGAGCTGAAGTGGTGTTTTTTTATTTTTTCATGTCAACAAAAGTCAAGTTTACGGTTCTTTCTGTTTCCATGCCGGCAGACAAATCAATGTTCCAGAACAAATTTGCACACAAAGTCTTTGAAGTTTCAGTAGGCTCAAGAGACGTGTCTGGCCTGCGGAAAAGTATCATTGAAGTTGCAATTCCACACTCTTCATTCGGTTCAATCACAAAAGCCTTCTTGTCGGCAGAATCTTTTATTTGAAGATATGAAAGTCCCGCCCTGGAATCTATGCTCTTGTCACCAGAAAATTCCTCATGCTTTCCATTAAGAATAACCTCAAGTGAATACTGGCTATCCTTGGAAAAATTCTTCTCGAATCTAGTCTGGGCAAAGTTAAGCTCGCATGAAAAAATTCCCTTCAAGTCAGAATTGCTGTCATTCCTGACAATATACTGAACAGTAATACCCGTTGAGGAAAATGTATAGTTTTTCTTAAGAAGAACAGGAATTTTCTGCATGAAAAGACCAGTTCCCTCAAGATGGATTTCATTTCTTTTTGGCACAAATTTCTTTTCAGTAAACTGAACCTTTGAAAAAAACGGAGATGTAACTGCAGATGATACAAGTGATGAAAAAGAAGATTCATCAATCAAATGCTCTATGAAAAATCCCCTGTTGTATCCATCCTCAAAGTTTTCAAATTTATCCAGTCGGGAAAGACTTGCAGTATAGTTTGCACTTGAACGAATTCCGTTAAACTCAGAAATCTGACCGGATTTGAGTGATACAACAGCCTGAAATTTTTCCATCTTTGCAACATATTCATTCAGACCGTCATTATCATAATCATAGGATCCCAGACTTTCTACCATCTCATTCTGAGACTCACGGATATTTTTTTCTGCCTCATTCAAAAGCCTGAATGCCATCTGACGATTTTTTGCAACGGCAGGAAGTCCCAGAGAAAGACTGATATAACTTCCGCCACTTTGTGCTTTCCACAACTCTTCGCGGGCAGCGTTCTTTCGCATCTTGTCACCACCCTTGCACTGATTGACAAGGAGACTAACATACATCATGCGTTCATAAAGTCGCCTGTTCTGAGGATACAAATTAAGATAATCATAAATTGTAAGGGGAAAATGACTGTTGTTTTCAGTCTGAACAAAAGGCTCCAAAGACCACTGCGCTATATCCCATTCCATTCCAGCAGGAATATACGAAGAAAAATAAGCCCTGCAAGTCCTGAAATAATTGTGAGGAAGAGCAAGCTTCGAATAATCAAGATTATTGAAAAAAGAAACGGATATGAGGGCCTCCAGCTTTTCAAGGGAAAAAGGAACACATGCTATTGGTGCATCTGAATTCCCCCGGACAGTTTTCTTGTCTGCATTTCTGGTAAAGAATTTTCCAACACGATCTTTCCATGCTTCATAAGGCTCAGTCTGTGCAGGAGACAATTCCTTATGAACAGGAAGAATCTTCACGCTCTTTCCCTGCTCGCTGACAATCAGAGGATAGCAATTCAAATTTTTACGAGGAATAAGAGTGCTGTCAAGAACAATATACTCCAGGCCACAGGACTGAATTGTGGTAATTAGAGATGGATCCCAAATGCTTCCAAAAAGATACATTCCGTATGGACGCTTCCCCGTACTGGAACGCAACTCAGAAGTCATTTTTTCAATCTGTCCACTTCTGTCAACTGGAAAAAGAATAGGAAAAACAGGATTATAGTACCCCGATCCAAGGATTTCAATCTGCTTCCTGCCGTATAGTTCACGCAAAAGATCAATGGATTCCGGATGCTTTCTTGAATAATAGTGGAGCTGATATCCAGTAAATTCGATGGTCAAGAGAAAATTTTCATGAGAGTATAAGAATGTCAGAATTGGTTTGAAAAATGACTGATAATTCTTTTCTAGAAGAACCTCATCATCATAGCTGTCAAAATCAGCTGACAATTTCAGACTAATGAAAAAACTTTCCATACCTAAGATAAAGAACCCCAAAACTTTTTAATATTACCCAAAAAACAAAAGCTTATCGGGTACAACAAAAACGCAAAAGAACAAAGTATTTGTAACTCATACAGCGTCAGAATCTATTTGAATATTTTATAACATTTTTTCCAGAATTTGAATATACCACCTGAAGTTTCCAGGTCAGATTCCTTTAGATACATATTGCACTTAGTTTTGGCACCAGAAGATGCTCCGCATAAAATATATCTTGAAGTTCTTTCTGGAACAAGTCTTATAATACCACGTGGACAAACTTCAACGCATTTGCCGCAACCATTGCACAAGCTGCTTATTACAGCGGTCTGATTGACAATACTTATTGCATGATACTCACAGGACTTCACGCAATCTCCAAATCCTATGCAGCTCCACTTGCAGTCTATTTCTGAGTCAAAATTCGCGTTAAAAAGAGAACAGTTCCTTGGCCCCGAATACTTGAATCTGGCCGATGAAAAATCCTTTTCACAGGAACACCTTACAACTGCAATCTTATTTGTATCCGAAATCAAATCAGGAACAAGTGAATTTCGCACGCTAATCTCACTGTCAGCAAAAATTGCCTTGTCAAGAAGTATATTCTGCTGCTTCAATGCCGGATCAAGAATATCAAATATGAAGATAAAAACTATGGAAATAACTATTATGAAAAAAAATGTAAACAAAATTACGTTCAGCAAAATTCAGCTCCCAAATCAAAGTGTCTGCAAATAAGATGTATTCCAGCTTAGCAAGATAATTATTATGACCGCAAAGCTTACAAGAAAAAATGCAAAATTCTCAAAATGACGTTTTCGCTCGTTGTAGTTAATTCTTTTGTTGATGGCATACAAAAATGGTATTGCAGCAAAAAAAGACAATACACAAAGAAGCGAAATAAAAACACATTCTCCAAGAGAAGTGCTCTCACTCAATCCAACAAGAACAAAAAGGAATGCTACGGCAAATTCAGCTGCACTTACATGGAATGTAATCCTGACAATTGACTCAACAAAAACAGAAATTGAAAGAAAAATCAAAATGGCAATAAAAGGGAAAAGCTCTCCCAACTCCTGTGGAACAAGAATCTTTGATGAAATCAAATATGTCAATGAAGTTGTGCTTGTCACACATATGAGCATCTTAATCATTTTAAGGACAATACTTCGTCTCTTCAGACAAAGAATGGAAGTTCTCTCAATACCTATTCCATATATGAAAACAACAGATGAAAAGAAAACGTAGTAAAAAATATTCATCATTGTCATTTTACTCGCCTCCACGCCTGTTAAGAGATTCAATAATGTTAAGATTTCTGTTTATTGATGCAACAACCAGAATTTCTATTGCAATAAGAATCAATGCACCGGGAACTGAAGCCCAGAACATTCCTAAAAAAGAAATTTCTGAAGATGCAATATCAAACAACTTGATTTCAGTGATCCCCATACCAGATGGAAAGCTCAAAGTTCCATAACCAATTATGTCCCTGAGTGCAAAAAACAAAATTGAAAACAAGGAAAATCCTGTTGAACTCTTAAGAGATGCTTTCAGCTCAGCAGCAACGCTAAGATTCCTGTTCACATAAAGTCTTCCCAAAACAAAAGATGTAAGCACAGGCATGAAAATTGTTATGCCAAGGATAAATGTCTGCAACGGAAACAGGATCAGGAAAATTTGCCTGAACAAAACACAGGTGCTTATCATGAGGGCACACAATATGACATTCTGCAGCTCACCAGAAAAGAAAAATGAAATTAATTTCTTGAACAGGATTCCTGTAAGCACAAGAATATTCAAGAAAAGAATCAATATTATGCCATAAGCAAGTCGTCCAGGAACAGGAACAAGCATGGCCAGAGAAAGTGTTATGAAAAAACTCAGTTCACTCTTTTTCATTTTTCATCCTCCTCCTTAGTTTTATCTAAATTGGAATCAAGAATGTTCATCACCTTGTTTCCCCAGAACTTAACCTGCGAATATTCAACGGAATGTGAAATTTTTCTGGAAACAGATTCTTCCATTCCAAGGAATCCATTGAATACCACGTGGTTTCCCCTGCAAAGATATACGGCAGCCAGAGGACCATAGATAGAAGCGATTCTGACAACCGCAACATATTCATATTCACTGGGTGTACCTGATGATGAAATCGGAAACAAAACACAGTTATATGAAATGGAAGATGAAATATGAATGGAATCACCCAATTCATAGGACTGCTTTTCATCCGCATCCAGATAAGATGTCAGATAACTCCTGACAGATGTTCTCCAGGACTTTGAAGCCATAACGGAAAAAACAACAAGAAGTCCAAAAAGAACACAAAAAAATCCTGAAAGAATTCCAGCCCTTATAAAAAGTTTTTTATATAACTGCTTCTGCTCATAAGAAATAAATGCAGAATCTCTGTTTTCCTTGTTTATCATTTCAAATCATCCTTCTGAGACCTGAGTCTTTCCATAAGATTTCTCTCAACATGCATGTCAACCTTTTTGTTTTCCAAAACCTGAATGACAATTGATATGAGATTCATTGCCAGTACCATGAACACAAATCCGGCTGGAGACAATCCAAAACCAATAATCAGAAAACCAATTATTCCAGAAATGATACCGTAATATATTTTTCCAGATCTTGTAACAGGAGTCGTTCCAAACCACTGGAGAATATAAAGCGTTGAAAACAAAGTTCCCCCCGTAAGCAAGGCAAGAAGCACATCTCCCTGGAAGGCAGGTCCTCCAGAAAGGTATGATGCAAAGATTCGAACCAGAACAAGATAAACCGTAATAAAACAGACAGGAATAATATAGTCCACAAGTTCAAGTGAAAAAATCACGATTGAAGAAATCAATGTAATAAAGTTGAACCTGAATGCAGGAATATCAAATCCATTGTCCCAGAAAAGTGATACATATCCGTCTGGAATTGATACGCCGAAGAAACTGAAAATATGGTTGTTCAAGAATTCTGTGATGGCCGAATCATAGGCATTTATGTCTACGGCACCGCTTCTAATAAGGTACAGGGCAGAATTCCTTGACTGAAGTTCCTGGGATGTTATTGCAATTGCCGGAAATGCTTCCGGATTGAGGAAATACAAAACACAGATTGTCAGAGCAGAAAGATTAACCCATGAATTGTAGAAGCTACCTATTACATAGCGGCCAATCATCAGAACAAAGAAAGAAACAAAGAAAAGAGCCATTGCAGAATAGGAAGCTGGAGTCATGAGTCCCACAATAAGCCCATGAATGATACAAGTTTTCCAAGATTCCCTGTACATGAAATTATTTCTGTTGATGTAATAGAAAATCATTTCAACCAGAACTGATGAAAATACAGACGTAAAAACATTTACAAGAGCATTGTAACTTTGTGTTACAAAAAGCATTGCAACCTGGCACAGCAAAAGTCCAATAAACACATAGGTAGTCGTTACGAGTGAATATGAGAAAAACGAAAAAGGCTTGAGAGTAATCTTATGGCTGTTTTTGCCGAGAGTCATGTCTATCATTTTTTATCATCCTTACCGCACAAAAGCATGGCTGCCTGACTCAAAGATAGTCTGGAAGGACACACACTGTTGCACAAATTGCAGTGAATGCAGAGTTTTGTAGTTTCCCTTATTTCCTGGGACAAATGAAGATTTTCCATGATTGCTTTATAATACAAATCAGGCAAGAGTTTTTCAGGACACACATTCCTGCATTTTCCGCATCTGATGCATGGAACAACGCTCTGAATGCTGATCTGTGATTGAGGTATAAAGGAAACAGACTTAAGTGACTTTGTGACCGGAACATCACATGTTGATATGCTGTTTCCCACATTAATACCATTGATAATGATTTTCTGTGGTTTCATCTTGAACCCACCGCACTGCTCCACAAGGAAGGAAACAGGTGTTCCGATTCTGGTCTTGAACATTGCAACTGAATTAAGACAGTCACCACCAACATGGACAAAGCGTTCCATGACAGGAACTCCAAAAACAACAGCCTCATAAGCTGACAATGCCGTCTCCGGGTCAATGAAAAGGCACTGGCTGTTTATTCCGTTAAACTCAGAGTTTTCCAGGTTCTTTGAAGCCTTTTTCACGGCATCTATGATATTCTGCCTGAATCCCTGGGGATAATCATCTGAGTCCACACTGACAACAATGCTTGGCAAATTTATATTCTCAAACTCATCAGCAGAAACATGAGATTTTTTTGAAACGGCAAAGGCAATGCCCCTGGCTTCAAATGCCTTGGCTATAATCAGGGAACCCTCTATTACCTCATTGGAAAACTTTTCAGCAACAAATGTATCAGTGACCCTCGATGGATCCTCATCATACATTCTGACTGCAAGAAACCTGTTAGTTGACAGAGTACACTCATGAATCTGTGTTGACAGTGGAACATCCTCAAGATCAAAGGAATTTGCCACACCCTTTGTCTTGAAAGTATCAAGTAATATATTCTTTGACATTGAATGCCAGTCAGACTTCTTCAAGCTCTTGCCAAGATATGAAAAAGATCCCTCAGTCATAATCTTAACTACATTACCAATTTTTCCATTTGGCATTGTGCATGTGCCTATTGAATCAATCTTTCCGGGAGTTGATGAGTGCATGTTCGCACCTTCTGTGGAAAATCCCCTGGAAATTGCAATAGTCTGGCCTTCCTTAACCTCATCGCCTGAAGAAAGGGACGTATCCCCCAATGAATCTGTGCTGTCGGAAAAAGGCACATAAGTATATCGAGGAATGAATGACCTGACGCTTGATTCAAAAAGCCTCTTCCTATTCCTATTAGAAATTAAATCAGAAAGCCCCATTATTTTTTTCCTAACTGTTTTTTTTTAATTATCCCTAATTGCCTTCGCTTTTAGAGATACCCTTCCTTGAAAGTGAATATATCAAAAGAAGAACTACCGGTCCAAGAAGACACAGCAAAATCAGCACAAGACTGACAGAATCTGTCTGCCCGGATGACTTTCCCTTGTTTCCATAGACAACTGCAATTCCATTTTCCTGTTTTTTGAGGAAAGTTTCTATAGCCCCCTCACCAAGACCATCAATTTCTGTGTCGCAAACTTTCCTGAATTCAGCATCATAAGTGAAAACCTTGCTGCTGGAAGTCTTTATTCCTTCTTCAGTTGACTCATAGCGGAGAATCTCAACGCAATCCCCATCCTCAACTGAAGAAAGATCTGAACTTTCATTTAGACTTCTGTATGGGAAGGTCTTGATATTCCATACCCACCTGTAATAATCCTTCATGACAGGAAGACATGCCTTGCTGTGAATGCTTGAGTCCTTTACCATGCTCTCATCAACAGGCAACGGAAGAGTGATGCTTGTGTCTCCTGCAGGTGCAAATCTTGCCGAAAGAAGAAATGCAGCAAGAATCACAATGAGTGGAACAAGGCAAACCAGTGTATGAAAAGCCGTGCGGTCATACATGATCTTAATCTGACGTGCAGAAAAAATCTTGACAAACTTGAAGGGCCTCTTTGACTCAATGAAGGCCTCAAGATCCAGCAGGAGTCTCACGGCAAAATATGACGAAGCCAGAGTAAAGACCATGAGCACGGCACACTGCCAGGTAACAATACTGAAGATAATGATTGATATGGAAAGGGGAATCAAAAAATACAGATTTCGAGAAAGCACATGACGTGCCTTTTTTCTGTTCCATACCTGCTGTGCAAGATAAGAGGAAAGCATGTACAGAACTGACGCTGCGGCAACAGGATAGAATGGCTGTGAGGCTGAAAGAAAAACAACAAAAACACTTGAAACCATAAAAGCACGGGAATTTTTGCTGATGAATGAAAAGAAAAGAAAAACACAAGCCGTGATCACAAAGACAAGCCAGGGATACTGCTGCTTTCCGTCAATTCCAGACACTGCATCCCGTTCACGCGAAAGATTTTCCAGAGCCCTTACAGCCTGAGATCCAGAAGATTTGGGAACATAGAAAAGCCTGTACTGGTTGGAATAGTCGGTAAAATATGCAAGACGCTCAGTCAAATAGGAATTGACAGATCCAGGAACTACAGGGGTAATATCAGAAACAAAGGGAACTGTCTGACTGCCCAATGAGATCACGCCGGAACAACCAGATTCAGACAAATATCTTAAGACAGTTTCTTCATCGACTGTATTTTCTACATATACAACATTGTAACTCTTCCATATCTGAGCCACAGGAATGCTTCTAAGAAAGAAATAAAGGAGGAATGTAAGGAATATGACTGCAGCAGAAACAATTGTTGTTTTAGGGACAGACATCTACTTCAACACACTGAAAGCCAATCCAATAAAGAATCCGACAAAACTACCAATTAAGACTTCAGCAGGAGTATGCCCCTGAACTTCCTTAATGGGCTTGTAGTCAATAAGACCCTTCTGTGCAAGTTCATTTCCAACCTTGTTGAGCATGGTAGCCTGAATACCGCTGGCCCTTCGAACGCCAACAGCATCCCTGAGAGTCACAAGATAGAATCCAAGAGTAATCATAAAAACATCACTGCCGATTCCTGAACGGAAACCGATCATTGTAAGCAAAGTCGATGTAAGGGCAGCGTGACTTGAAGGCATGCTGCCGGTACGCCACAACAAAAGCTCAAAAAGCTCGCTGATACTGTGAACCTTTCCTGAAAAAAGTTTTATCAATGTTTTGATAAGCTGTGCAGAAAGCCAGCTGAATACGCATGCTAAAAGTGCAGGCTGTGTAAAAAACGAATTAATCAGCTCTTTGAAATTCATGGAAAAATTATAGCACATATAAACAATTTATTCTATAATCAGCCCATGGAATTCAAGGAATTCACTGCAGGTCCAGATGACGACGGAAAAAAGCTGGTTAAGATAATAAGAGTCATTCTGGAATCAAAAAAGCAGCAGTCATCACCATACAGCATCATCAGAAAACGATTAGTTAAGGTCAATGACAAAAAAACAGATGAGACACAGATAATCAGAACCAATGACAAAATAAAGATTGCATCATTCCTACTTGAAGGCACACAGGAAAATCAGCCGGGCATGACAGACCACGATGAAAGCACAAAGACTCTTGAGAAAATAACGGTTTTCAGGAATGACCACATATTGATTACAAACAAACCATCGGGAATGAACGTGCAGAAGGCAAACGGAACTGACAAAGCCCTGAACCAGATTGTTGAGGAAGCCTGCACTAAAAAAGATAATTCCCTCACCTTCACCCCAGGTCCCCTGAACAGAATCGACAGGAACACCTCTGGACTTGTTGTTTTTTCTCAAAGCATGGAAGGAGCCAGGTGGTTTTCACAGGTTCTTCAGGAACACAAGGTTGAAAAAACATATCTGGGAATCATCCAGGGAAAATTCGGAAAGCTGAACATAAAAACAAGGCTCGTAAACATGATTGAAACCATAGAAACCAGCGGCAGGGAATCGAAGTTCCAGACTGTAGGTGTCTATTCCGAAAACACAGACGGTCCAATGCTGAAGAAAGCCGTCACAATCATCACTCCATTGTCATACGGCAGATACGGGAAAAAGGACATTACACTTTGCCGGTTCAACATTGAAACTGGACGAAAGCATCAGATCAGGGCTCAAAGTTCACATGCAGGATATCCACTTCTGTTTGACACAGCCTACGGGGCATTTGCCGAAAAGAACAGGACTTTTTTCCTCCATGCATTCCGGATGACTCTCCCTGACAACAGCCTGGGCGTTCCAGAGTCAATTGAATGCCAGCCTGATGAAAATTTCATCCAATTTGTCAAACAATCTTTTACAAACATTGATTTTGGATTTATAATTTAGTCATGTTCTTATCAAAACTTCTTCACAGCGGAATATATGTCTATGCACTCGTCGGTGAAAGCGGAACCGGAAAAAGCTTCAGGGCAAAGCTGATTGCCGAAAAAAACGGAATTGATGCCATTATTGATGACGGACTACTGATCAAGGATGACAAAATTCTTGCCGGAAAAACCGCAAAGCATGAAAAAACATACATGGGAGCCGTAAGAATCGCCCTCTTTGATGACAAAAAGCACAGGGATGATGTTGCAAAGACACTAAAGAAGGCAAAAATAAAGAAACTCCTCATTATTGGAACAAGTGAGAAAATGGTTGGAAAAATCACGTCAAGACTTCAAATTCCCGCCCCATCAAAAATCATAAAAATAGAAGACATTGCAAATCGTGAGGAAATTGAAAAGGCCATAAGAAGCCGCCAGATTGAGGGAAAGCACGTAATTCCAGTTCCATCAATCGAAGTAAAGAAAAGCTACTCAAAAATATTCCACGATGGAGTGACGGAGCTCATAGAAAAAGGAAAGCTGAGTCTATTCAAGAAAGAGAAATCCATGTCGGAAAAATCCATCGTTACGCCGGAATTCAGCAAGAAAGGAAGAATTGAAATATCTGAGGCAGCCCTGAGCCAAATGGCCATGCACTGTGTGACAGAGTTTTCTCCTGAAATCAGAATAAAGAAACTTGCCATAAAGACTGACAGCCGCGGATACAGAATCGTGCTGACAATTGATGTTCCATTCGGCAGACAGCTTACAGGCGAAGTTCACAAAATGCAGCAATATGTTATCGAAAAGATTGAAAGATACACAGGCATTCTCATTGAAGAAGTAAGCATAATAATCGACAAGATTACAATCCAGGGAAAATAATAAAAGGCACAGGAAAAAAATCCTGCACGCCCCTAAAAACAGCTACCGGTCCTGATGGTCTGCTTTGTTGGGAAGTCTCTTCTTTTTCTTGGGCTTGACTGTTACTCCAAAATTCTGCAGGATCTTTCTGATTGCAAAATCAAGCTCAATTCTCTGAGGGTTCATTGGAAGAATGAAATTTCTGCAGATTGTCCAGGTTCTCTTGTAAAGCTCGCTTGGAGATGTTTCCTTTATCTCCATCTTCCAGTCAGTGAGTCCTTCAACAAAATCAGTGAGAATAAAGTAAAGCTTTTCTCCCAACCTGGAGTCTGGATGCTCTTTCGTAAACTGATCAAGTTTCTTCAGGTTTTCAAAATACTTTTTCCTGTATTCCTTGTCTTCAAGCATGAGATTTGTTGCTGCCGGCTGCAGATAGACATACAGGTCAGTTTCCATTGCATCACGGACAATTTCATAGGAATGGGCACCATTTATAATCTTGAGAAGCTCCTCCGTAAGTCTTGAAGGAGAAATGGGTGAAAGAAGCTGGGATGACTTGCAGATTCTGCGCTTGAGCCTCCAGGGAAGACGGCAGCCCGTTGTAGAACTGTACTTTATGGCCCTGAGCATTCTGACAGGATCCTCAATGAAAATTCTGTCCAACGGAATAACCGGAGTCACAACCCCCTTCTTGATATCATTAACACCATTCACGTAATCAATGATATGCTCCTTCACCGGATCATAATAAAGGGCATTGAGGGTAAAATCGCGGCGCATAACATCCTCATCCATGGTTCCAAAAACATTTCCGACAGAACCATCACAAGTTGAACGGAATGTGCTGACCTCAAAAATTTTCTGTCCAAAGAACACATGAACCAGACGGAATCTTTTGCCGATTATGCGGGAATTCCTGAAAATCTTCTTGATTCGGCTGGGAGTTGCATCAGTAACAATATCAAAATCCTTTGGAGTCTTTCCAACAATCAAATCCCTGACTGCACCGCCAACAAGATAAGCATCAAAACCATTTTTCTTGAGACACTCAATAACATAAATTGCATCAGGGTCAATATCCTTTTTCTCGATATTGTGCTCAGTCCTGGTATAGACTACAGCCTTCTGAACCGGCCGCCCCTTTTCATCTGTAGAATAACGTACCAACATATAAAGTCTAAATATTTTAGTGAGTGATAATTATCAAGTCAAGAACAGTAACCTGCACAAAATGAAACTTCCCCACAATCAGTTTTTTCCAGCAGCAAAAACGAAGAGCTTTGAAAAGACAAAGTTAAGGACTATGACCATAATGTTTGCAAGAACCTTAAAAACAAGAGGATTCAAAGACAAAATGTCTACAAAAACATACATGATAAGAACATCAAGTGCTCCAGTTGCCAGTCTTGCAGCCATAAAAAGAGCGAATTCCCTGACCATGACAAGGCAAGATGAGTCATGACTTTCAAAGACAAAAAATTTATTAGTGAAAAAAGCAAAAACCACGCTGGCAATCCAGGCAGCACAATTTGAGGGAATATTTGCAATGCAAAAAAATTCATAGCAAAGCCAGTACACGACAATATTGACTAGAGTCGTAAGTCCCCCGAAAAGGACATAGAGAAGCATGGGTTTGTACTTGACCATGAAATTCTTCAACATATTCTACATGTTTTCGTATGTCTGGACGCTATCTTCAATATGCTCAATCCTGATTCCGGCCTCCCTAAACATATCAAGGGAATCCTTTTCATCATGATAGTGCTTTTCACAGACAACGCGCTTAATGCCGCAGTTAATGATAAGCATGGCACAAGTCCTGCATGGAGTCATTCGGCAGTATACAGTTGCACCATCAATACTTATTCCTCTTTTTGCAGCCTGACAAATTGCATTCTGCTCTGCATGAACAGTTCTTACGCAATGCTGAGTTATGGAACCATCATCATGAAGCATTTTCTTAAGCAAGTGCCCAGCCTCATCACAATGAGGCAAACCTGCCGGACTTCCAACATAACCGGTAACAAGAATCTGATTGTCCTTTGCAATAACACACCCGGATCTTCCCCTGTCACAAGTTGCTCTTTTTGCAATAGTCTTTGCAACCTCCATGAAATATTCGTCCCATGTAGGTCTAACGTATTTTTCTTCTGCCATAAAATTCTCCTAAAACCCTGTTTAAGAAACCAAAGATCTTTTCTTCAGCTCAGCAATAATCTGATCCACAATCTGTTCCGGAGAATACAATGCAGTATCAATCTTCATGTCTGCAAAATCATAGCTTGAATTATCAATGCCATAAAGCTTCATGTATCTTCTTGAATCCTCGGAATCACGCATGGTTGTGAAGCTCTTGATTTCTTCAAGGTCTCCGCCTTCCCTGTTAAGGATTCTTTTTGCACGCACATCATCGTCTGCCATGAGATAAACCTTAAGGTCTGCCTCCTTCAGCATCCAGATTGCAAGACGGCTTCCAAGAACACATGACTGGGCACGAGCCAGTTCAACCTGCCTTGTATCAACTGCAATGTCATAGCTGTCATCGGTCTTTGCATTTTCAATTACCTGTGCCAGTGTGAGTGACTTTTCCTGGGCCAGCTGACGGAATGTAAAATTTATGAGCTGAACGCCAAGTTTTTGTGCAAGCAAAGTACTTACAGTTGTATTTCCGCATCCACTTTTTCCGCTGATTGCAATTCTGAGTTCACCATTCAATTTCATGTTGCATACCTCGTCTATTTAAAAATCAATTATGATTCAATTACTCTACATTTTTTGACTGCTCACGGATATTTTCCAGGGCATCCTTGGCGGCAATAACCCTGGCCCCCACCTCAGTAAACTGATTCTTGCTTCCGATTGTATTGATTTCCCTGTTAGCTTCCTGGCAGATAAAATCAAGTTTCTTTCCGGGAATTGGATTGGAATTGATTTCATCACGCATTGCCTTCAAGTGACTGTGAAGCCTTATAATTTCCTCGTTGATTGTATACTTTACCAGCATGGCTGCAGTTTCTGTCATTATGCGGTTTTCATCAGCCATGTCACCAAGAAGTTCCTGGAATTTGGTTGTAATCTGTTCCCTGAATCTGGCCTCCATTTTAGGCTGCCATTCCTTGAAAAACAAGGCACATTCATCAAGGACAGATATTTTTTCAAGAAGGTCACACTTAAGATTCTCACCTTCTCTGACCCTATCCTGCAGGAAAGAAGTCAGAACCTCATTGAAGATTCCCTCGATTTTTTCCCAGTAAGCCTCAGCATTGTATTCATGAGTAACATTCAAGACACCATCCTGGGAAACAACAAGAGACAAAGGAATGTCATCCTCAGACTTGCCTAGAGCCCTTGCAACCTCACGAATGGCATCTGCATACATTCTGGCTGCAGCGGTATCAACACTCACCTTAGCTGTTGAGTTGTTGTCATGAACCCTCACGGACACATCAACCTTTCCCCTGACAACTTTTTCAGTTATTGCTTTTCTAAGCCTTGCTTCAATAGGATTCAAAAAAGAAGGAATATTTATGTTCAGGTCAAGAAAACGTGAATTGACACTTTTTATCTCAACACTAACCTGAGTATTTTCCACAACAGCTTCTTTGAAGCCGTATCCAGTCATGCTGTTCATATATACCTCACAAAACAACTAACGAGTGGAAGTCAAAACAATGGCAACAAACTATCGTTAGTTATGAAGATTTTTAGATTGAATCTATGATTTTCTTTCCAACTTTCCAGTTATCACCGGCTCCCATAGTCACAAACAGATAGCCGTCCCCAAATCGGGAATCACACTTCTTCGAAAGTATTTCAAGGCCTACTTTGGAAGCCTCATCAAATTCCTCGGCATAAATAACAATGTTTCCATAAGTCTTGGCATACTTCAAAGCCCTGTCATAAAGAGTCTTTCCAGTAACATTGGCAGCACTTGCATCCTCGCGGGCACTGCCATAAATCTTATTGAAAATAACAACATCAGCATATTCAAAACTTGATGCAAATTCTTCAAGAAGAGCCTGAGTTCTCGTATAGGTATGGCTCATGAAATCAACAATAATCATATGATTCCTGTAGAAATCCCTGTACCCCTTAAGAGTTGTCCTGATTGCCGTAGGATGATGGCCATAGTCATCAAGGAAAACAATTTCATCGCCGAAAGAATTATTTTTTCTGGCAATAATCTCACTTCTTCTTTTTCCGCCGGAGAATTTTTCAAGTCCCCTGGCAAGAGCCTCATAATAGTCACAAGGATTTTTAGAATCTTCCTTAAGGAGCTCAATGCACAATGCAATTGCAGCAGCTGAATTTCTCACATTATGGGTTCCAGGAACACAAAGGCAGAATTCTCCAATACCGCTCAGTGTAAAATACTGCCTGCCGCCTTCAACCTTTCCAAATGATATCCTATAATCACCGCCGGCATTCTCACCATAAGGAATATATTTTATATCAGGCCGCTTACTTCTTGCAATTTCTGCAGTTTCAACAGCCCCCTTGTCATCGGCACAGTAAATCAATGTTCCATTTTCAGGCAGCTTGCAGATATAGTCAACAAAGGCATTCTGAATATCAGCGAATGTAGGATAATAATCCTGATGGTCACTTTCAACGGAAGTCAAAATAATCATCTTTGGATCAAAAGCCATGAAGTGCCTCTGATACTCACAGGTTTCGGCAACAAAGAAATTTTTCCTTTCATCAATAAGTTTTGTCATTGTGCAGGAATTTCCAAAGGACGAAATAATGCTGCCCGCAAGAACCTGGCTTGAAAGATCAAGTTCCCTAAGCAATGTTCCTGTAATTCCAGTAGTCGTTGTCTTTCCGTGAACGCCACAAATGCCTGCGCTGAAGGCTGTGGAAGAAATAGCACCAAGAGCCTCACTATAAAGCATCATTGGAATGTTCAGCTTAACAGCCTGAGCCAGATCAGGATTCTTATCAGGAGAATATGCAGATGAATACACAACAAGATTTATTTCAGAAGTTACATTCTGCTCACCGAAAGGCATTGCAGAAATACCAAGCTTATCAAGAATCTCATCAGTATAGAATCTTTCACTGACATCACTGCCGGTAATGACAGCTCCACGAGCCTTTAGAATTTCAACCAGAGCAACCATGCCCGTTCCCTTGATACCAACAAAATGAACACGCAGTCCGTTAAAATCAGAGGGCAAAACTACAGAATTTTTCATAAAAAAAAACCTCTATGAATAATTATAGATGAAAAATATTTCCTGAGAATCACAATTTAATGCTGTTAAACAAGTCAATATACTTGGATGCAATTTTAGTCCACGAATAATTCTTGTGGACATAAGAAAATGCATAGGAAATCATGGTGACAAACATTTCCCTACCACCGTAATTCATAAGCTTAACAAGAGAAGCCAGAAGTGATGACAAAACATCAGGCGTGTTAGGCGAATATAAGAATCCAGTTTCCTCATCAACTATCTTGCACAATCCGCCTGTGGAATGAGCAACCGGAATTGTTCCAAAGGTCTGGGCAATAAAATCTTCAAGACCGCAAGGCTCAAAATAACTTGGATGAAGGGAAAAATCAGCAGAAGCAACACAAAGTCTGGCAGAAAGCTTTTCATAACCTTTGAGATATACCACACTGCCCTTAAATTTGCCTGCCAGGCCTGCAAGTGAATCTTCAAGTGAGGAATCACCCTGCCCAACAAAGAGAAACTTAAGCTTCAGGTCCGAATGATTCGAAAGAAGCTGATCAACAGCTGTGACCATGACATCAATTCCTTTCTGACTGACAACACGACCATGATATGCTATGTAGACATAGTCACTGATCTTTTCGCCGTCAGAAAAATCAATATATCCGAACTGCTCAAGACCCTTAGATGCATTGGATTTAAGGCAGGACTGAGCTGCAAAGTTTTCAAGGAAAAATTTTCTGTTCTCAATCTTACCGTCAAAATCCTTCATGAAAGGGTTGAAAGCAAAGGGAAGCCTGGATTTTGAAGTGTCCACTGGATCATAGTTTTCAAATTCTATTCCATTTGTAATGCCGACAATCCTGACACCCAGTTTGTTAAGGCATTCAGAAAGTCCCTGAGTATCAGTCTTTCCGGAAAGAATTTCATCAGCATATTCAGGGGAAACCGTCGTAAGGCATGCATACCTGGAGGCAAGAAGAAAAGGTTCCACACAGCCGCCGTTCAATCCGGTTTCCAAAAGGGATCTGTCCAGGCCTGTATATTCTGCAGCCTGATCAATAGATTTGAATTCATGGTGATATGCAGGACCTGCGTTATGAATGGTGACAGCAAACTTCGTTCCGTCAAAATAACTAATCTGCCTTGCAAAACAAGAAACCAGGGCAGTAGCGGCATCCTGACAGTGAATAACATCTGGACATGAAACGGCAAACTTCGAGTATGCAACAACAGACTTCTGGAAGATAATGTTCATGGAAATAGAGTCTTCATGGCCATGTCCCTTTTTGTGAGCAGGATTACACTGTTCCTCTTCCTGGGTATATGTGTAGACTGCCTTCTTTTCAAGAAAAGAAGGATGGTGAACAAAAACAATACGAACACCTTTTTTTGTTCCATGGGAAAATTCAACACGCTCTTCCTTCGACTTAACCTGAACAGAAGCAGTAAGATTCTTTGAATCATCATAATCATCAATCTTAGAAAGACTGGTACATCCATAGAAAGGAATAAACAAGGTTACATCATGACCAAGCCGAACAAGATTTTCCGAAAGGGAGCAGGCAACATTCTTTACTCCCCCAGCCTCTGCAATTCCAGCATATTCCCTAGAAACAAGCCAAATGTTCATTGTAACTCCAATTATTTATTCGCAAAATCAGGACGAAGTTTTTCTGCTCCATTCTGATACACATGATGAAGCTGAGTTCCTTCCTCAAGATAGGCAGAAACCATGACACGGATTGTGCGTGGAATCATTCCTTTTATTTCAGCTTCCTGAGATGTGAACAAGGCCGTTCCAGTTACGTCAATTCCAACATCACTCAAACGGAGAGCCTTTGCCGCATTGAGAACATCAAGATCCCTGGTCATTGTAAAGTGAATCGAAACAAGGTCATTGCTGTCAATCTTATTGCTTGAAAAAATCTCACGGCACATGTTCCCGACATTTTCCCTGATTGATGCTTCAGTATTTTCAGCACACACGGCACCACGGATACAGTATATTCTCTTAGCCATATTGATTTCTCCTATTCAAAAGTCCTGATTAGATTCAAAAGCTGTGAAACATCCCCTTCCTTATACAATTTATCAAGCTGAGGATATTTTGAAAGAATTGAACCAAGTTTGTCCAGTTGATTAAGAAGTCTTTCCTGCTCAACCATGCTCTTTGCCTGAGTCTTGGCAAGCTCTTCCATTCTAAGAGAAAGAACGGCAACATAATCCTCATAGGATTTTCTGCATGATTTATAAAGTGAAACATCTGGAATTCTGGACGAAACTATCTGGCAGGAAACAACATCAATATTCTTGAGTTCACCCGATGATGCAAGAATTTTCTCAAGGTCAGATTCGGGAATGGATGCGCTCACAGCCATAACCTGCGGTTTTGATGCCATTTCAAGAAAGTAATCTGTGATAATTGTGGCTGCAACCTTTGACTTGTTTTCAAGATAAGAATTCAAGTCTTCCTGATTCTTTATTTTGTTTTCCTTCACAAGGGAATGAATGTTTTCGGCACTAATCTTCACTTCAAGTTCAAGATTCACAGAATATGAAAAATCAACATTATCACCAAGTTTCTTGGCATATAAGTCTGCTCCTGGCAGCTTTCCACTGCAGGTCTGGGAAAATTTCACAGGATTAAGATCAAACAGTTCTAGGCTGACATTTGTTGGAAGAAGTCTTTCCCATTTCCACACAAATTTTCCGTTTTCAATGGGCTTTTCATACAAACCGCTGGTTCTGGAAGTCATGACGGCACAATGGCCAGGCTTTACCTGAAACTGTATCCAGCCAACATAAAAAACACCGCAGGCAAAAAGAAGCAAAACAAAAAGGTTTGCAAAAAATTTCTTAACATTCATTGATAAACCACCCAATAAAAATCCCCGCAAGAAAATTGAATTTCAAGCCAAAGCCCATTATAATGTCTTTTAAGGTGAAAATCAAACCACAACTGAAAAAAATAGACAGATCATTACTCTTCAAGCTTATGTGCAGAACATCACTGTTTCTTTTTCTCATGCTGACACAAAGCTTTATTCTCTATATAACCGGAAATATCCAGGAATTTCTGGACAGCACACAGACATTCATTCTTCTGGTTTGCTCAATGCTTTCCGTTACCATTGTTCTGATTTCAATCTACGGTCTTGTTGAAAGTGTTGTGTTGTTTTTTCTGCACAGACTAAAGCGATACTGGATTTATTTTTCACTGTTTTTCATGTCAGCACTGATTTCTGCATTCATATTCATTTTTTCAAGAGGCGTTATTTATCTTTCAAAGGGAATAAGCTGAACTAAATCCTTTCAAAAACAGATTCATAAGGAACGCAGACAAGACACCTGCCGCTTTCCACAGTCACTTCTACAGGCTTGGAATTCCTGTAATTACTGTCAGAAGCACGATTTGAAAGACTCGGCACTAATCCCCCCATGAACCTGTCACCTTCCCATTCAAGTCCCTGAGACCTGACAGAAAGCATCCCGCACTCAAGATCAAGAAAAGAAATCCTGTCTTCAATTGAAAGAGCGTGAATCCTGCAGGATTGTTTTTCACAAAGAACAAATGACTTCATTCCGGGAGTAAGCCACACATCTGGATAAAAGTCACGGGAAAACATGGAATAGACATGGAGGAAATGATCAATCCGTCCGCCTGAAGCTCCAAGAAGAACAACATTCTTTTTTTCACCAGGAAATATATTTTTGGCTTCCATCAAAGCAAGTTCCGTGTCAGAAAAATCCTTGTAATGGGAATACTTTTTCAGAACAGAAGTTTTATACTTATCAATAAGACTCTTGTCTGAAACACTGTCCATATCTCCGATTATGATATCAGGACAATAAAACTTTTTCTCACCGAAATATTTTTTGTAGCATTCAAATACATCAAGACCAGAATCGGCGCATAAAACAAAGTCAAAGGAATTGTCTGAGACATATGGGCATTCATCAGGATTGGGATATTCACCGCCTGTAAAAATCAAAACATTCTTCATAATGGCATTTCCTGTTCTTTTATGATATTCTGATTCTACTATGTTTTTGAACAATTGTCTTAGCATTCCACAGAAACTCACAGATTTTGCAAGGATTTTCAATGATAACAATTTCAAATGCTATCTTGTAGGAGGTGCAGTTCGCGACATGATTATGGGAATCAAGGCCCATGACTATGATATTGCAACTGATGCAAAGCCCGAAGATGTCATGAGAATTTTCAGGAAAGTAATTCCAACAGGAATCGCCCACGGAACAGTTACCGTCCATATATTCGGAATGGAACTTGAGACAACAACATTCAGGACTGAAAGCGATTATTCAGACGGAAGGCATCCTGACAAAATCGAATTTGCAGCAACCATCGAAGAAGACTTAAGCAGGCGCGACTTTACCATGAACGCCATAGCATACGACATACTCAACAAAAAAATCGTGGATCCCTTTGAAGGACAAAAAGACATCAAAAACAAAACAATCAGAACTGTCGGAAATGCCATTGAAAGATTCACGGAAGACGGTTTGAGACCTGTAAGGGCACTAAGATTTGCAAGCCAGCTTGGATTCCTCATTGAAGAGGAGACATTCAAGTCCATTTCAATTCCAGCCGTACTTGAAAAAACAAGAAGCATTTCACCTGAAAGATTCCGCGATGAATTCTGCAAGATACTTTCAACAAATAAACCCAGCGTTGGATTAAAACTTCTAGAGCAGACAGGGATTCTTTCCATGTTCATACCTGAATTCACCCCATGCCGAAACTGCATTCAGAAAGACGTAAGGGGGTTCCACGAATTTGATGTTGCCGATCACAATCTCTATGCCTGCGACGGAGCTCCAAAAGACAACCTCATAGTGCGACTGGCAGCATTTTTCCACGACATAGGAAAACCTGAGTCAAGGTCAACTGAAATTATCAGCGGAAATGAAGTCGTTCATTTTCATGGACATGAAAAGATCTCGGAAAAGAAAACCATACGTGCAATGACAAACCTGAAATTTTCAAATGATGAAATAAAGAAGGTATCCCATCTTGTAAAGGAGCACATGTTCCATTATGAAAGTTCCTGGACTAATGCAGCTGTACGAAGATTCATAATCCGCATCGGCACAGAAAATCTTCATGACCTTATTCTCCTAAGACTTGCCGACACTCACGGAATGCACAACACTCCAGTTATAGAAGGAAGCCCCTCATGGAACAACATAGTCGAGCTGAAAAAAAGAATCGAAGAAATACTCAGTGAAAATTCCGCATTAAGCCTTAAGGATCTTAAGGTCAACGGAAACGACCTCATGCAGGAAGGAATACCACGAGGAAAAGAACTGGGAATGATTCTCAGGGAACTCTTTGAGACAGTAACAGATTCTCCTAAAATGAATGAAAGAGAAACTCTTCTTTCCCTGGCAAAAAACATCCACGAAGCAAAATTCAAGAACTGACCGTACCAGGCAAAATGTTTTTGCTAGTAAGTTATCTCACCATCATGGGCAAGCAAAGTTGATGAAGTTACATTTTCAAGTCCGGCAATTTCACGGATAAGCTCACTTTCTTTGTTTGTCCTAAGCTCTACAACCATGTCAATTCTTGATGAAGCAAAGGCACGGCTTTTAACGCTGTAGAACCTGCAGTATTTTTCCAATGTATCAACAACCCTGGCTTCAACATCATGGCTTGAACCGCTTACCATAAGAACCTTTGGAGAACGTCCAACAGGGATTCTGTCAAACACCACAAGAACAATTGTGAGAACAAAGCACAAAACGCAGGCAATCTGGGCAAGACCTGCACCACAAATAATACCGGTGGAAATAGCCCAGAAAAGGAAAACAAGATCCATTGGATCCTTAACGGCAGTTCTGAATCGAACAATGGAAAGTGCACCGACCATACCAAGTGAAACAACAACACTGGACTGAATGGTCAGGATAATTCCAGCTGTAATCAAAACGAGAGCCGGCAATGAAATATTAAAGCTCTTTGAATAGAAGGTTCTTCTGGTAAGAATCCTGTATGCAAAGAAAATATATAGGGCAAAGAACGAGGAAATAGCAAAAACTATGAGAATATTCTCCGGTGTTGCATCGTATCTTGTAAAGCCCTCAAGAAATGATTTTTTGAAAACGTCTTTGAAACTCATCTGAACAAATCTCCAATCCTATTGAATTTTCTGCATATATAAAATTTTGAAAACGAAGTCTGATTCAACCTTGCTGTCTGAAGAGACTCATTGATAAAGCCAGGCAAAAGCTCATCATACTTTACCTCAATCATGTTTATTCCAGTTTCCATGACCGGCCTTGAAGAAAGATCGGGATCAAAAAAACCCTTGAAATCACATGAACTCCTGATATTCCTGTCAAAAGTAATTCTAACATTTCCGTCGCGATAAATAAAGGGCACACGCTCATAGGAAACTATGACAACGGGCTTAAGGGCACGGGATCTCATTTCCATGATAAGTTTCTTCAATAAAAAAGGTGTTTCAGAATCAAAATCCGGAATACCTCCAGAAATAATCCTGTTCGTGTCATCAATTGAGACGGGACAAGATGTCTTCATGCACATTCCCTTAACCTTTCGCTTCAATTCAAGGGTGATTCTGCCAGAACTGGAATTATAGATTCTGATTCTGAACTTTTCCCTGGGATCTGTTCCATTTTCATTTTCGTAGTAGCATGAATTATACATGTCATCAAAGTAAAGGCTTCTGATACTGTACGTGTTATTCTCACCGGCATGAGTGTCTGCCTCAAGAAGACTGGAAATTCGCTTTTCCAATCCTGAAAGAATATACTCTGGTGAGACATATTTAAATTCATGCCTGAATTTACCCTGTGCCATAACTTCTTTAGATTATTCAACAAAATAAAGGATGTGTCAAATTGATGGATTTCTTGAATGTTGCCCTCCATTCTGATAGACTTCTTCCCATGGAATTCAACAAGGAACTAAAAGTTGCCGTTTGCCATGACTGGCTTGTAAACTACGGCGGAGCTGAAACATTCGTGGAGCTTGTGCTTCAGATTTTCCCACAGGCCCATATCTACACATTGGTATATGACAGAAAAAAAATGAAGGGCCACTTTGAAAACAACAGGATTTTCACTTCATCCCTGCAAAAAATTCCCTTTGCAACCAGGATATACACAAAACTCCTTAAATTCATGCCAAAGGCCTTTGAATCCTTTGACTTTACCGGATATGACCTTGTTATCTGCTCATCATCTAGCTGCGCAAAAGGAATAATTACCCCTCCGTCAATTCCACACATAGCCTACATTCATTCACCTATGCGCTATGCATGGGACCTCTACTTTGACTACAAAAAACGCTCGGGAAAGCTTACAAGGCACTTCATGGAAAAATGGATGCATGAAATTCGCATGTGGGACTATATTTCCAGCCAGAGAATTGATATGGTCGTGGCAAATTCAGCATATATCGCCCGAAGAATCAAAAAATTCTGGAACAGGGACGCACGTGTAATCTACTGCCCAATCACAGACAACAGATTCTTTCCTGCTAACAATGATGAAAAAGAAGACTACTATGTTTCCTTTTCCAGGCTGGTTGCATACAAGCGAGTTGACCTTGCAGTGGAAGCTTTTGCAAGAAACGGTAAAAAACTCATTGTTATTGGATCTGGTGGAGAGGAAAAAAAGCTCAGGGATATGGCACGTGGACACAAAAACATTGTATTCACAGGCCGAATAAGTGACGAGGAAGTAAGGACCTATCTTCAGAAGGCAAAAGCACTGATTTTCTGCGCCGAAGAGGATCTGGGGCTGACTCCAATTGAATGCCAGGCCTGCGGAACACCTGTAATTGCCTATGGAAAAGGCGGAGCTGTTGAAACAGTTGTCCATGGAAAAACCGGCATACATTTTGCAAGGCAGACTGTTGAAAGCCTGATGGAAGGTGTTGAACAGTTTGAGAAGGAAGATGCAAAGGGAACCTTCATTAAACAGGCCATGGTGAATCAGGCAGAAAAGTTTTCTCAGAAACATTTTATGGAAGAATTCAAGAAGGCTATTGAAGATTCTTTTGAGCTGGTGAAAGTCCGACCATAAACAGCTGTACATTTAACTTAATAATGAATGTCCCAGGCAGAAGAATTTTATGATGTTTTTCTTCCCGGCACAAAACCTTTCTAAAGTCAGGGCTTCCGCATTATATATTTTTTACAACTTTTTCAAGGCATCCTTCGTGT
>JAEDCT010000017.1 GCA_016294035.1 Treponema sp.
CTGCTTAAAACTTATGCCGATTCAAACTTCAATCCACAACAATTGACAATTTCTCTTTTGCAAATGATACTTTCTTTTCATTGAGTGGTGGAAATCTTGTACCTGTGAATGAAGAATCAGTTTCAATAGAAATGAGAGAAGAAACCATAACATTAGATTTTCAGGAAAACTTTTATGAAGTTACAGTAGATTTTACTTTTTATAATTCAGGGGATACGGAAACTCTTTCTGTGGGCTTCCCTTTTTTTGCGCCAGGCAATTTAGGTAAAGGTAAAATTTATGATTTTAAATGCTGGACCAATGGAGAAGAAACTTCTTTTGAAGATATACCGCTTATTTGGAATTCCGAAACCGATAAACAACCAGAATTACAAAATGCATATACAAGAAAAATAAGGTTTAACAAAAAGGATGTAACTACTACAAAAGTTAAATACAAATCATCCTATTCTAGAGATTTAGATACAGAAAAATCAGGTATGTCTTATGCATATTGGGATGGTTATTATTTATTCGGAACAGGTTCCAGCTGGAAAAATTCAATAGGTAAAATAAAACTGGTAATTATTAATAATTTACCATATGGATTCATTGAAACAGTCAGAATGGGTAAAGATATTGGAGGAACATCCATAAAAAACAAAATATCAAAAATCGATGAAAAAACTTATGAAGTAATTTTTACAAATATTGAACCTAATTATACTGATATTTTTTATATTTGCTTTGATAATATATTATCCGACTCAGGTCCAAAATATTTTCCAGCTTATTTTCCATTCATAAAAAAAATTACAAATAGTGATGAATTAAAATGGTATACAAAAGCTCAATTGAGAATTATCAGAAATACAATATACGCTTTACACGGTTATCAATTCAAATCTGAAGACTTAAAAAATCTATTTATCGTTGTTGGAAAAGATTGGAATCCTACATATACTGAAAGAATCAAATCTAGTTTTTCTGAAGAGTCTTTATCTGAAATAGAAAAAGAAAATATAAGAATAATTTTGGAAGAAGAAAATAAAAGATAGCATAAAAAGAGGTTCGTAGCCGACAGCAGGTCGAGCCGCGCCACCGTTTAACCCGTTTTTGTAGATATCCGAAAAATATTTACAAAATATATTTACCATGACACTTCATGTCATACCAATCATTCTATACTTGAGCCATAAAGAACTTACAAATACCTTTCGGAGGCTTGCTTATGGCTTACTATATTTTCATTTTTGCTGCATCATTCGTTCTTCTTTCATTTACACTTGCTATTCACATAAATGAAAAAATCAACCAGAAAAAAAGGGAACGCTACAGAGAACTGGAAAGTTTTTTGATACGTGACATTATCCAGACCTGTGATCTTTAAGAAAGCGGTACTCTGCCCTTAAACCGGTTTATTGTTCATTTTTGAGGTTTATTCTATAATTACAGCATGAGCAACAAAAAATGCAATTTCTGCGAAACCTGCAATGGTCACGGATGCATATCACAGCTGCCTGGAATGGGTGGAATCGACGAAAACATCAACTTCATCCTTAACTATGACCAGTGGCAGGAAATTCCCATGGGACAAAAACAAAGTTTCGATGCAAAAATCAGGCTTGCTCCCATGACCGGTGGCATTGAAAATTGCGGATACCACGACGAAAAACAATTTTACTTTGATCTTATAAACCACTGTGTAAATGAAAAGGTTGCACTTTCAATCGGTGATGGCTGCCCGGACGAAAAACTGCTGTGGGGAATCGAAGCCGTCACAAACGCAGGCAAAAAAACCGCTGTCTTTATAAAACCCTATGAAAACAACAAGATTAAACAGCGAATGGCCTGGGCCGAAAACATTGCCGAAATCTACGGAATCGATACAGATGCCTTCAACATTATAACCATGAGAAACAAAGTTCATCTTGAAAAAAAAGATGAATCAAGTCTCCGTGAACTAAAGGCACTGGCAAGCTCAAAGGGACGCCCCTTTGCGATCAAAGGAATTTTCACGGACGAGGACATTGACCTTGTAAAAAAAATCAAGCCTGACATTGCACTTGTCTCAAACCATGGAGGACGAGTTCCTCAAAGACATGGAAGCACAGCACAATTTCTTGCGGACTTTCACAAAATTCTTCTTGAAAACTCAGGGGAAGTCTGGGTTGACGGCGGAATCAGAAATCAAGATCAGATTCAGAAAGCATTCAGCTACGGCGTAAAGGAAGTTCTGATTGGAAGACCATTTGTTTCAGCAATTCTAAAAAAACAAAAAATATAATTTCACAACAAGAGATTTACAATGAACAAAAAAACACTTTCAACAAACTACAAAATTGCAATGACCGGAGTTTTTGGAGCACTCTCAATCATTATGAGCTTTACTCCACTGGGTTACCTTCAGCTTGCAGGGCTCATCAACATAACACTGATGCACATTCCGGTAATCCTTGTTACGATTCTTGCAGGACTTGTTCCGGGAATGATTACAGGATTGATTTTCGGACTTTCTTCCCTTATAAAGGCATCAATGATGGGAGCTGCAGTTCCTTTCTTCCTCAATCCAATGGTTTCAGTTTTGCCAAGAATCCTGTTTCCGATTTTTGTGTGGCTCATATACAACGGTTTCAATGCCATTCCTAAAATGCCAAAGTTAATTTCAGGATCATTTTCTGCTGCTGCAGGAACACTGATTCACACGGTTCTTGTAATGGGATCAATCTACATTTTCTATGGCGATATGCTTCTGGGAATGCTTTCGGGTGCCCTGGAAAAAATCGGATACAAAACAGCAGAACTTTCAGCTTTCGGCGGATATCTTGCAATTCTTTTTTCAACACTTCTATCAAACGGATTTCTTGAAATAGTTGCGGCAACAATTCTCACGGCAGCAGTAATGAGTTCCATCTATGCTGCAAAAAACAAGAAGTCACGAATGTCTGAATTTGAAGACAGCGACTTGTAAGCAATATATTAAAAATGGTAAAATAGGATCATGGGAAAAGTAATCGTTTTTGTTAACCAGAAAGGTGGAGTTGGAAAAACCACATCAACAATCAATATCGGTGCATACATTGCTCTTGCAGGAAAATCAGTTCTCCTGGTTGATTTTGACAGCCAGGGTAACATGTCCAGTGGAGTTGGAGTCAGTAAGGACAAGCCAACAATCTATGAACTCATGGCAGAACAAGCTACATTTGACCAGACCATAAAGCACACAGCCATAAAGGGACTGGATGTTATTTCTGCAAACACAGATTTGTCCGGAGCAGCAATTGAACTTGTTGATCAGGAGGAACGCGAATACTTTCTGAAAAAGGCACTGGCTCCAGCACGAGACAAATACGACTACGTTCTGATTGACTGTCCTCCATCACTTGGGCTTCTCACCCTCAATGGACTTGCCGCAGCAGATGAAGTTCTTGTTCCAATGCAGTGCGAATACTTTGCCCTTGAGGGAATCACACTTCTTCTCAAAACAGTAAAGGATGTTCAGAAATCAATTAATCCGGAACTTGCAATCGGTGGAATATTCTTCACAATGTATGATTCAAGAACAAAGCTGGCACAGGACGTTGTAATGAACGTCAAAAGCTACTTCAAGGACGTTGTGTTCAATACAATTATTCCAAGAAACATCAGGCTTTCAGAAGCCCCTTCACACGGAAAACCAATCTGCCTCTATGATGCAAATTGTATTGGTGCAAAGAGCTATCAGAAACTTGCTGGAGAGGTAATGAGCCGTGGCTAGACTTGGAAAAGGCCTTGGAGCCCTTATGGAAGAAGCAGACCAGGAATCAAACCCAACTGGTGTTGTGGTAAAGGCTTCTGCACAGAAAAAACTTCCAAATGGAATCACATCAGATGAAGACGGCACCTTGTGGGTTGATCCAAATCTTCTCAAACCAAATCCATTTCAGCCACGAACATACTTTAACGAGGAACGTCTCAAGGAACTGACTGAATCAGTTCGCCAGGAAGGAGTTCTTTCCCCTGTCATCATTGAAGATGCCGGCGACGGATCATTCTATATCATTGCAGGTGAATGCAGGACACGAGCCGCAAGAGATGCAGGGCTTGAAAAAATTCCAGTACAAATCAGAAAATACTCAGATGAAAGAAAGCTGGAAGTTGCACTCATCGAAAACATTCAGCGTACAGACCTGAATCCAATTGAAGAAGCAAATGCCTACTACAGGCTCATGGAACTTGCCAACCTGACTCAGGATCAGGTTGCAGACAAAGTTGGAAAAAACAGATCAACTGTTGCAAACTGTCTCAGGCTCTTGAAACTCCCGGAAGACATTCAGAATGCAGTTGTTGCCGAAAAAATATCATCGGGACACGCCAGGGCAATTCTTAGCCTTGACTCAGATTCTGACATGAGACTCCTCTACGGTAAAATTATCGGGCAGGGGCTGTCAGTTCGTCAGGCAGAAGCTGAGGCAAAAATTCTCAAGGAAGGAAAGCTTCCGGCAATGGGAGGAAATTCTGAACCAAAGAAAGACAACAGGGATCCGAATTTCATTGCCCTTGAACAGAAAATGATCGACAGGCTTGGAACAAAGGTTCAGCTTAAGGGAAACTTCAAGAAAGGCTCCATTGTAATCGATTACTTTACATCCGATGACCTTAACAAGATTTATTCAATCATTGTCCCAGATTCAGACCTGTGATTTATTCAAAACAAAAAAAAATTATTTTCGTTGGAACAGACAATCCTCTTCTCAAGTATCTTTCAAAAGAAAACGAGACTGAGGTTGTTTCGTCCATATCATATCTTCCAATGCTGGCCATGCGTTTTGTTCCTGAGCTTATCATCTTCAACGGAATCAAGACATGCGACGTGCTGGCCATAAGAAAAACTCAGAATCTTGAAAAAGCACTTATCCTTGTAACTGAAGAAAACTTCAGGGACTTTGCAAACATCAATACAATTTCAGATTTCAAGAATGTCATACTTTGCAACACATCCATCGCAAAGACACAGGATTTTCTTTCCCACCTGAATGAATTCCTGGAAAAGAAAATAAATCCCTTGCCGTCAAAAACCTCAAGAATCGTAAAGTATTCAATTCTCTACATGAACAAGAACTTCCATAAAAAACTGACACGAACACAGATTGCCGCTCACATGGGAGTAGCCGATGACTACCTGACACGAATATTTTTTTCCGAGATGGGAATTTCACTATGGACTTACCTTACAATGATCAGAATTGAAGAAGCAAAGAATCTCCTGATTTATTCGGCAAAATCAATATCAGATATTTCAGAGCTATGCGGATTTTCTCAGGTTTCCTATTTCAACAATGTTTTCAAGAAATCAACTGGAACAACTCCCGGTATGTTCAGAAAATAACAGCATAAATTCATCTGAATCTGACACATCAACTATTTGACAAATCACATTTTGTATTCCATTATTACTGCGGAAGAATATTGAAAAAAAATCAAAAATATTTTCTAACGGAAAAAAAAATCCGCTTATCTATAGAAATACTACCAGTCAGCACTGCACGGAGAATGACATGACTTTTGAAGAAAAAATACTTGAAGTTGCCGAAGAAGGATGTGTTCTTCTAAGAAATGAAGAAAATGCACTTCCTCTCAAATCCGGTGAAAAAATCAGCATCTTTGGACGATATCAGTTTGATTACTATAAATGCGGACTTGGCTCAGGAGGATCAGTTCACGCACCTTACATAACTAACATAGCCAGCGAACTGATGAAAATGGAACAGGCAGGCGGCCCAAAACTTAATTCAACACTGATGAAAAAATATGCCGATTTCATTCAGCACAATCCATTTGACAACGGCGGCGGTGCCTGGGCTGCAGAACCATATTTCCAGAAAGACATTGACCTTGACGAATCAACAGTTGACCAGGCTGCTCAATTTTCACAGAAAGCAATTGTCGTAATCGGAAGAAATGCCGGAGAAGACAAGGACCTTAAGGCAGAAAAAGGCGGATGGTATCTCAATGAACAGGAAGAAAAAAATCTTAAACTCATCTGCTCAAGGTTTTCATGCGTAATTCTTGTTTTCAATACCTGCGGAATAATCGGAACTTCATTCATATATGACGAAAAGTTCGGCGGAAAAATCAAGGCCCTACTCTATGGATGGCAAGGCGGACAGGAAGGTGGAAAAGCCATTGCAAGAATTCTTTGCGGAACAACAAATCCAAGCGGGAAACTTTCCGCTACCATTGCTAGGGACATAGGGGACTACCCTTCTACTCCGGGATTCGGTGAAATTGACCAGTGCATTTACCATGAAGACATTTACACCGGATACAGATATTTCTCAACCTTTGCAAGAGACAAGGTTCTGTTCCCTTTCGGATTTGGTTTGTCATACACAGATTTCTCATGCACACTGCTTGAATCTTCATATAACGGAACTGTCGTAACAGTAAAATGTTCAGTAAAAAACGAAGGATCTGAATACGCGGGAAAAGAAGTAATTCAGATTTACGTTGAAAGTCCACAGGGAAAACTTGGAAAACCTGTCAGGGTTCTTGCAGCATTTGCAAAGACCAAGAAACTCAGGTGCGGTGAATCCCAGGTTCTTACAATGACTTTCGACATGCTGGATCTGGCTTCCTATGATGATTCAGGAGTAACAGGCAATAAATCATGCTGGGTGCTTGAAGAAGGAAAATACTACGTGTACCTGGGAACAAGCGTTGAGTCTGCAAAAAAAATTCCCATATCAGAAAGAGAATCAATTGAATTTATAAAAACTGCAGTTGTCAAAAAATGCACGCAGGCATTGTCTCCAGAGACATCATTTGAAAGACTCAGACCGGGAAAACTGCTTCAGGACGGAACATATTCTTTTGCAACTGAAATGACTCCAAAACTAACTTACAGTCTTGAAGAACGAATAAGAAAAAACATGCCGAAAGAAATTCCATATACCGGAAACAAAGGAATCAAATTCAACGACGTAAAGAATGACCATTCAAAACTAAATGATTTCATAGCTCAGTTAACACCAGGGGAACTTGCAACATTGGTTCGCGGTGAAGGAATGATGAGCCAGAAAACAACAGCCGGAATTGCAAGTGCATTTGGTGGAGTAAGCGAGGCACTTTACAATTACGGCATTCCCGTTGCAGGATGTTCAGACGGACCTTCCGGCATTCGACTGGACACAGGAAAAGAAGCATCCCTCATGCCAACAGGAACAGTAATTGCCTGCACCTGGAACAAAGAACTGACAAGAGAGCTCATGGAATTTGAAGGCAGTGAACTGAAACGCCATCAGATTGACACCCTTCTTGGACCAGGAATCAACATTCAGAGAAATCCACTGAACGGAAGAAATTTCGAATACTTCTCCGAGGATCCTCTTCTTACTGCCAGCCTTGTAATTGAAGAACTCCGTGGACTTTACAAACACGGCATATACGCAACAATCAAGCACTTTGCTGCTAACAGCCAGGAAACAGACCGCAGAAAGCACAACTCAATTGTTTCCGAAAGAGCCTTGAGAGAAATCTACCTTAAGGCCTTTGAACTTGCCGTAGCACAAAAGGAAATCACACAGTCCATCATGACTTCATACAACCGAATCAACGGACACTGGGCTGCCTCAAATTTTGACCTGGACAATACAATTCTCAGACAGGAATGGGGCTACACAGGTCTTGTTATGAGTGACTGGTGGGCAAGCATGAACGACTGCACAGAAGGCGGAGAAGGATCAATTGAAAACGTGGCAGCCATGGTTCGCTCACAGAACGATGTTTACATGGTTGTTCCAAACGACAAGGCAGAAATATCAGGAAACGGAGACAATATTGCAGAAGCACTGGCTGAAGGAAAGCTTACAATTGCAGAACTCCAGGAATGTGCCCGCCATGTAATAATGTTCCTCACAAAGGCCCTGGTTTCAAAACGCAAGCTAAGGTCGCTCAAAGAATTCAAGAGTTTTATTTCTCAGGGTTTAACGCCGCCAAATGGTGAAAAAGTCTACCAGGAAAATTTCAAGATGATGTGCGGCAAAAAGGAATCAGGATGGCTCTACATTGCAGAAAAAGGAATGTACAATGTTCTTGGAATGTACTCAAAGGAAAACGATGGAACAATGTCTCAGTCCGTATGCAATATTCTTATTGATGGAGAACCTGCTGCAGCATTCGAATGCAGGTCAACAGACGGAAAGCATATTGGTGCAAATGCAACTCAAGTTCAACTGGAAAAAGGTTTCTATAAAATTGAATTGAACCACATAAAGCCGGGAATTGAAATTGACTACATTGGATTTTCCAGAAGAATCTCAAACTCATCCGGAATCACCCGTCTTGTAGATGAGGATTCAGAAGAATCAATGAAGTCAACATCCCCACTTGATTAAAACTCAATACAAGTGATTGTTGAATTGTTTTACTATTTCCAGTAAAATTGGACACATTATGAAAGGAATTATTACAGTAGTCGGCGGTGACAAGGTCGGAATCATTGCAAAGGTTTCTACATACCTTGCAAGCCACAAGATCAACATTGTTGACATTACTCAGACAATTTTGAGCGGAAACTTCGTTATGATGATGATGGTTGAATTTGATTCAGCTGACATCGACATTGATGCTGCAAGAAAAGACCTTACAAAGGAAGCTGAAACTCTTGGCATTGAAGTCAACGTAATGAACGAAAAAGTATTCACAGAAATGCATCGCATCTAAAAAACTACGCTGGCATCCGGACAAAATCCATGTCAGCATCCCATGACCCGAAGCATGGAAAATTTCTTTCCGTGTTTCAGGTCATCCTGTCTGTTAACCCACAAAAGAACTGTTTTATTGTTACGCCTTTAGCATGACTTTACTAAATCCACAAAACATACCTACCTGACATTGAGTGGAATCTTTCCTGTTACCGGGATTTCCCCGTTAAGAGCGCCAAAAAGAGCTGCAAAAGAATAGCTGGAATAGCTGTAACCGCAGAGGATTGTATCTGCCCATTCAAAATCCTTGAGAATATGCACTGGAGACATAATTGAAAATATTATGATCCTCTTTCCAAGCCCCTTAAGCCTTTTTGCAATATTTGCAGTGTGCCTGTCGTAAACTGTAATAATAATTGTATCGTATCCCCTGGCAACTGAAACCAGATTCACGGCGTTCCAGTTGTCCAGATTGCTGTCATCATGCCTAAGCTCGTAGCTGAAATGGAATGTTGAGGAATTTGGATATCGCTTTCTTCCCTCGCTGTACAACGAAAGGAATGGACCTGCAATCAGAAGCCTGTCATTGTTGCTTTCCCTGTATGGAAAGGCAGTACCAGTCTTGTAGGCACTCAATCCCCTGCATGCCTGTTCCAGGAAGAATTTTTCACCATCCCTGTCTGGAATGAATTCATAAATTGTATTCTCATCAGGATAGAGGGGAGCATGGTTTTCACTCTTGAAGTATTCAAGTTTTGCCCTGATAACATTTCTTGCGGCATTTTTTACAATAGTCCTGAACTCATCACTGGTCTTCATCTTGTGAATGTTCTGTGTCCACATGTTGTCATTGAGGCTGGCTGTAGTTGAAGAAATAATAATGTCATTGCCGGCTTCTATTGCCATGGTCACAGCCCTGTGAAAGGAACCTGCAAAAATAGTTGCACCGTTCATCATCATGTCATCCGTAATTATAAGTCCCTTGTAGCCAAGCTGACCGCGGAGAATATCAGTAAGCATTTTCTTTGAGAGACTGGCAGGAGTTCCGTCACTTTCTATCAGAGGAAAAGAAAGATGTCCGCTCATGATGGCAGGAATCTTAGCATCAATAAGGTACTTGAAAGGAACAAGCTCTCTGGAATAAAGAGTCTTCTCATCAATCTTTATCTGAGGAAGCTTACCATGACTGTCCAGGCTTGTATCACCATGCCCCGGAAAATGCTTTGCAGTTGGAATCACGCCGGCATCAATTGATCCCCTGGCAAAAGCCTCTCCTAAAATACCAACATTATCAGGATTATCACTGAAAGATCTTGGCCCAATAACTGTTGAATCAAGATTTGTGTAAATATCAATTGTAGGAGCAAAATTCATGTTTATGCCAAGAGCACGGATTTCGCGGTTAATGTAGAATCCAGAATAATAGGAATCAATGGGATAACCGGATGCACCAATGGCCATGTTTCCCGGTGTGTCAGAAGTTTCTCCCTTTACGTGCCGAATCCAGCCACCTTCCTGGTCAGTTGCAACAAACAGCGGAATCTTGAATTTTCTTGAAGCAGCTTCTTTCTGCAATGTACGCACAGAATAGGCAACTTTCTTAATGTCATCAGTGTTCCATCCGAAAACCTTAACGCTTCCAAGTCCCCTTTGAACAACCCAGGAATTCAAAATATCACTCGGCTCAGCACCAGCCCATCCGAACATAAGAATCTGGGCCAGAAGCTCCTCATCACTCATTCTTGAAACCAGCTCATCTGCAAGCTGATCATGAGGATAGTTGCTCCAGAAATCCACGTCACCAGAAATTTTCTGCGCGTGAACAAAAAAAGTCATCATTGAAGAAATGAGTGCCAGGCACAAAAGCGTTTTTTTCATGGGAATTTAATTTTACAGTAAAAAGTTTTGTATAACAAGAATATTTTTCGGTTGGAGAATAACCAGTAACGTCCTTCCAGGGTTCGGCTCCTCGCCTCAGTGCAGGCACCAGGCCCTTCCAGGAACGCAAACGCAATTTACCAGAATCCAAAAAAAAAAGCCCCCAGGTGAGCATAAAACCGCCTGAAGGCAAATGCGGACATCCTAAAAAGATTTCAGGATGTCCTATATGTAATCGAACCCCAGCTTTGCTCGAAAGGTCCGTAAGGCAAAAAAAAAGATGCCCAGAAACTGAACATCTTTCATTTGCTAGAGGGGTCTATCGGAATCGAACCGATGCATAGTGGTTTTGCAGACCAGTCCCTTACCACTTGGGCAAGACCCCACAATGTTCCTAAACTATATCAAATATCACGGAGTATGTCTAGTGGAATTCCCCTCAATCATGAAATTTTCTGCATAAAAATAAACGAAAATATCCCCTCACGGACAGAACAATAATTCAAGTATAAAACACTTGACTACTGTCCGTAAGGGATATTCCCGAAAATAAATAAAAAAAACCACGCTCATTTCACTGCACAAGCGTGGTCATTACAGGCATCAAGGGAACGGGTGAGCTAGTTTGTTTTCTTGAAGTTTATCTCTCCGGGAACGCTCATGGGATATTCACCAGTGAAGCATCCCTTGCAGAAACCGTAGCTGTGAGGATTACATGCACGGCAGGCTTCAAGCATTCCCTCGGCACTGATAAATGCCAGTGAATCAGCACCAATTTCCTTGCAGATTTCTTCCTCGTTGTGATTGCTTGAAATAAGTTCTCCCCGTGTAGGCGTGTTGATTCCAAAATAGCATGGGAATTTTACAGGCGGCGATGAAATCCTGAAATGGACTTCCCTTGCACCTGCCCTTCTCAAAATCTGAACCAGCCTGCGGCTTGTAGTTCCGCGAACAATAGAGTCATCAATAACAACAACCCTCTTGCCCTCAACAACTGCGCGTACTGCATTCAACTTAACGAAAACCATGTTCTCCCGTTCTTTCTGAGTCGGAGCAATGAAGGTTCGGCCAATATACTTGTTCTTTATGATTCCGCTTGCATAAGGAATTCCAGCAGCCTTTGAATATCCCTGGGCAGCCCCAAGTCCTGAATCTGGAACACCAATAACAACATCTGCAGGAACGGCACTTTCACGAGCAAGACATTCCCCCATCTTTTCACGTGCCATTGTAACGGCAATTCCATCAATCTGGCTGTCAGGACGGGCAAAATAAACATACTCGAAAACACATGTGCGCTTTGATGTATGCTCACCGAATTCAAATGACATAACGCCATCTTCGTTTATGATTACAATTTCACCAGGCTGAACATCACGGACATACGTTCCGTTAACAGCATCAATTGCACAGGTTTCGCTGGCAAGAATCCATCCGTTCTCTACCCTTCCAAGGCACAGGGGACGAATTCCGTTTGGATCACGGGCTCCAATAAGATATTTTTCAGTGGCAACAACCAGGGCAAAAGACCCCTTGATCATCTGGATTGTATCTGTAAGTGCACGCTCAAGTCCCTTTTTGTATGACTTGGCCATAAGCTTGACGATTACCTCAGTATCACTTGTTCCTGCAAAAGTACATCCGTTTTCCTCAAGCATCTCACGAAGCTGCTCGTAGTTGATCAGCTGTCCGTTGTGAGCCACGGCAATTGAACCAAGCTTTGTCTGTGCGAGAATAGGCTGGGCATTTTCAAGAGACTGGCTTCCTGCAGTGGCATACCTTACGTGACCACAAGCAATGTATCCGGTCAAATTCAAAAGATCATCTTTTTTGAAGGCCTCAGCAACTGTTCCCATAGCCTTGTGCAGCTGGACATTCACTCCATCGCTGACGGCTATTCCTGCGCTGTCCTGGCCTCTATGCTGAAGGGCGTACAATGCATAGTAAACCTGGGTTGCAGCATTAAAATCACTTGAGGAATAGGCATTCTTTTCCTCATGATTTTTTGCATTCTTTTTTTCAGTGTCTTTTTTAGTGTTCAAAAAAACACCGGCAACCCCACATTCATCACGGAGCTTGTCTTCTTCTTCCTCAACCAAAAAGCAATCCCAATCCATACTTTCTTCCTTAATTGATTCAATACATTGCAAGATAAATTAATTTTTCTAAGAAGCACATTTGACCCCTTCATACAATGTGCCTGAAGAAACTGATTTCTATTATTACTCTTCTAGAGATATTACTCTTCTAGAGATCTGCAGCTTCCAGACAAGCTTTTTCGGCATCGCTGGTCATTTTAGCACGGAACTGGAGCAGTTTTTCCTTTACCTCAGGATACTTGATTCCAAGAATCTGAAGTGCCATGTAGGCTGCATTCTTTGCATTTCCGATTCCAACTGTTGCAACGGGAATCTGAGGTGGCATCTGTACAATGGAAAGCAGGGCATCCATTCCTGCAAGACCATTTGACTTTCCGGGATTGATGCATTCAAGTGGAACGCCCACAACAGGCAAAACTGTTCGACTGGCAATAACACCAGGCAAAGCGGCACTGAGTCCTGCACCGGCAATAATAACCTCGCATCCGTCTTCTTCAACCTGCTTAATAGTCTTTACAAGCAAGTCACCTGCTCTATGTGCTGAAATAATAAAGGCCTTGAAGTCAACGTTAAATTCACGAAGAACATCACAGGCCTTTTTCATTGTTTCTGAGTCTGATTTAGAACCTAAAAAAATTGCAACTTTCATGTTTCCAAAGTACCATGTTTTTTTTCAATTTTCAATTAGTTATGGTTTTTTCGGTGATATTATGCCTTGGCCTTCATCAGATGAAGTTGACCTGTTGACTAAATTCACATCTGCAAGTAGATTTAAATAAAGACAATGAAGTCGGATTCATGAGAAATGGGTCCGGCTTTTTTTTTGCCCGGAGAAACCTTATGACAGATGAATCATTCTATGCCCTACGGCCCACGCAACCATACTTCTCGTTCGACACTACCAACTACAAGCAGCAAGATCACCTGCGAGACGGCATAAGCCACTTCTATCAATTCTGCACCATTCCCGGAAAAAAACTGAGACTCGTACCAGACGGATGCATCGACATTCTGTTTGAATATGACCCAGAAGGCAAAATGGAATCCTACGTAGCAGGGACGAAGATTCTTTTTGAAACTGAAGAATACAGGGAACCGCGGGAAATTTTTGGAATCAGGTTCATGCCTGGAAAACATCCGGAATTTCTTTCAACAAAAACAAAGGAACTGCTGGGCACAAAACACAAAACAGAGCAGGTACTCAACTGCGACAGTAACTTTCTTGAAGAAATGGCCAGGCAGCACAGTTTCAGTGAAAGAATTAATGTATTCACAAAACACTTTCCAATTCCAGGAAAAATAAACAGGCAGCACAATTTCGGTAAAAAAGAACTTCTCCAGGCCGTGAAGGAATTTATCTATGAATCCAGCGGCAAGATAAAAATCCACGATCTTGAAGAAAAAACCGGATACACGGAACGGTACATAAACAAAATTTTTATAGAAGAAATGGGATTTTCACCAAAGACTTTCTGCAAGATTATCCAGTTCCAGAAGGCACTTGAAACACTGAATTCCGGCAGGCCAAAAAACATGACTGAAACATCAATCAGTCTTGGTTACTATGACCAGAGCCAGTTCATCAGGGATTTCACAAAATTCTGCGGAACAACACCGCTAAAATACCTGAAGATGAAAACTCAGAAATAGGATTCCCCGAAAAATCTTTTTTTAAAAGCTCACTTTATTAATTCTTGTAAAAGTATCATAATACGCCTCATTATGTACAAACCAGAGTTATTGAATACATTTAAGAATTACTCGGCAGCGGCTTTTTCAAGAGATGCTATTGCCGGTATTATCGTTGGAATTGTGGCTCTTCCACTTTCCATTGCTTTTGCCATTGCTTCTGGATGCAGTCCTGAAACAGGACTCTACACAGCAATCATTGCTGGATTCTGCATTGCAGCATTCGGTGGAACAAAATGCCAGATAGGTGGTCCAACCGGAGCCTTCACAGTTATCATCTATGCAATCGTCAACAATAAACAGCTTGGAGTTTCAGGACTTGCAACTGCAACAGTTCTTGCAGGTGTAATGCTTATTCTTCTCGGCGCATTCAAGATGGGAGGACTTGTAAAGTTTATTCCATATACTATTGTAGTTGGATTCACAGCCGGAATCGCAGTTACAATTGCCTCGGGACAGATCGGAGATTTCTTTGGTCTTGCTGCAATCACTTCAGAAAATCCAGTTGTTATCCTCGGAGAAAAATTTGAAAAGATGCCTGGTGAATTCCATCAGAAAATAATTGCATACACTCAGATTTTCAACACAATCAATCCATACTCAACAGCAATGGCCTTGATTTCACTTGTGGCACTCTTCATGTGGCCTAAGGTAACAAAGAAAATCCCAGGTTCACTTATTGTTATCATTCTTGCAACAGTCATTCACCTGATTCTTAACAAGACCTGCGGATTTGAAACAGTGCTCATTGGAGACCGATACAAGATTCCTTCAAGTCTTCCAACACCATCTGCACCTGATTTTTCATTCACAACAATCAGGACTGTATTCCCAACTGCAGTTTCAATTGCAATCCTTGCAGCCATCGAATCCCTTCTTTCTGCAGTTGTAGCAGATGGTATGATCGGTGCAAAGCATGACTCAAACAACGAACTTATTGGTCAGGGAATTGCAAATATTTTCTCGCCACTCTTTGGTGGTCTCCCTGCAACAGGAGCAATTGCCCGCACTGCAACAAACATCAACAACGGAGGACGCACACCAGTTGCCGGAATCATTCACGCAATGGTTCTTCTCTTGATTATGATTTTCTTCGGAAAGTATGTTGAGTACATTCCAATGGCAGCACTTGCAGCAGTTCTCATTCAGGTTGCATGGAACATGGCAGGAATTCCTTCAATCAGAAAACTTCTCAAAGGACAGAAATCCGACATTACAGTCCTGCTGGTTACATTCCTCATCACGGTTTTCGTTGACCTTACATATGCAATCGGAATCGGACTGTTATTTGCAGCATTTTTCTTCATCAAGAAAATCATCGACCTTTCAGAAGTTCAGCATGGAAGCAGAACAATCATTACTGGAATCCGCGGTGACGGTTCAACAGAAACAATTGACCTTCCAAAGGGTGTAATGGTTTACGAAATCGAAGGATCTCTCTTCTTTGGCACAGTAAGAAAATTTGAGTATGCAATCGAACGTGCCGGATCTGACTGCAAGGCAATCATCTTCAGAATGAGAAACCTTATTTATCTTGATGCAGGCGGAATTCAGGCTCTCGAACAGGCAAAGGCAGCATGTGACAGAAAGGGGATTACTATCATTCTTTCAGGAATCCACACACAGCCTTATCTGCTATGCGAAAAATCCGGAATGTCAGAGAAGCTTGGAAAGGAAAACATCTGTGCCAATATCAATGCGGCCCTGGAAAGAGCAAAAGCAGTATCGGCAAGTTGACAATAGTTCAATTTTTATTTAGTATTTATGAACATATTCAAGAAATTTATAGGTAGGTAGAAATATGTCAAGAACATGTGATGTTTGTGGAAAGGGATCAATGCACGGTAACAAGGTAAGTAAGTCATACAATCATACACGCCGTTCATGGAGACCAAATCTTCTTAAGATCAAGACAGAACTTTTTGGAACTACACGTACAATCAACATTTGTACACAGTGCCTTCGCTCTGGTTTCGTAACAAAGAAAATCAACGTTACTCCAGCTAATGCAGGTGCAAAGAAAGACTAAGTTTCAAAACCAGTCAAAAAATCCCGTTTCAAGAACGGGATTTTTTTATTGATGAATTTACAATCTAAGTTCAACAAATAAAAAGACCCATAAAATCAACCATAACGTTGCATTTAATTTGACAACTCAAGTTAATAATACTAGCCCCATGACACCATCACACAATTTCAGCGTCATACAAACATGTCTCACATCCGTGGAAGAGATACTTCCATGAAAAAAAGAAATCCCTTCAGTATTACAGAATGCCTAAATCAAATGTAGAATTCTGTAAGGAAAAATTTATCCGCAACAAACAGCGGAGACGGAACTGGTAATCCGAGGGTAAATTTTTCTTGTAAACCAGTACAATAAGTATTATAATAAAAATCGGAAAAATTGCGTATTTACGCAAAATATTCGAAAAAAAATGATAGAACGTCCAAGATATTTATCAAAGCTGGTCTCAAAAAAACAGAATGGTCTCATAAAAATAATTACAGGAAACCGCCGCTGTGGGAAATCTTATCTGCTTTTTAACATTTATCATGAATATCTGAATTCCATTGGAGTTCAGGATTCCCAGATTATTGAACTTGCTTTGGACGAAACAGCAAACGCAAAATATCGTAATCCTATTGAGCTGGACAAATACATCTGTGAACTGACAAAAGACACATCGGTTTTCTATTATGTTTTTCTGGATGAAATTCAAAAAGTTGAAGATATCCAGAATCTATTTGTACCAGATTCAGATTCCAAAATCTCATTTGTAGATACAGTTGTCGGCTTGATGAAATTAAAAAATGTTGACCTTTACATTACAGGAAGCAATTCAAAAATGCTGTCTTCCGATATCATCACAGAATTCCGTGACCGTGGCGATGAAGTCCGTGTATATCCTCTTTCATATAAGGAATTTTACGATTCTTTTAAAGGAAACAAAAACAGGGTCTGGCGCGAATACTATACCTACGGAGGAATGCCTTTAGCTGCAACAAAAAAAACGCCGGAAGAAAAAAGCAAATATCTGCAGGATCTTTGTACAGGCACCTATATTAAAGATGTACTTGAACGCCATAAAATCAATAAAGACGCTTCAGATTTGGAAGAACTTTTAAATGTAATTTCATCTTCCATAGGTTCACTCACAAACCCATTGAATCTTGCGAATACTTTTGAATCGGTAAAACACAAGAAAATAGATTCAGAAACAATATCTTCATACCTTGAATATTTTAAGGATGCATTCTTAATTGACAGTGCAATCCGTTACAACATCAAAGGCAAGAAATATATAAACACGCCGCTCAAATATTATTTTGTAGATGTGGGACTTAGAAATGCCCGCCTGAATTTCCGCCAGCAGGAAGAAAACCACATTATGGAGAACATCATCTTCAATGAACTGAAAATCCGTGGTTTTAATGTTGATGTGGGGGTGGTAGAATACAATTACAAAAATGCGGAAGGAAAAAGCAAGCGCACACAGCTTGAAGTTGATTTTGTAGCAAATAAAGGGAATCAAAGATTTTACATACAGTCTGCTCTGAACATTGACAGTCCTGAAAAGAAAAATCAGGAAATCAATTCATTGCAAAGAATAGACGATTCATTCAAAAAAATTGTAGTGGTCAAAGATGACATTGAACCATGGATTGACGAAAAAGGCATTCAGTACATCGGCATCCAGGACTTTTTGCTGGATGAAGGATTTTTGAGATAAAGGGATAATTCAACAACTCCTGCTTTTAAACAGACTGATGTTTTTACATAACAGTCAGGGTTATATCATCGGCAAGGAATAAAAATTTCGGTTCAATATTTCATGAAAGCGCAGAAAACTATTCTGTTTCAAGAACAAGCCCATCCCATGCAGGCCCCACATATCCGCCGGATTTTCTTGCCTTAGCCAGGTTTGGATATTTTTCAATTCTATCATCAACATAACGTTCAATTTCCACGTGGCTCAAATCATGGCTCATGTGAATCAGATATGTGTTTCTGGCACCAATTCTGTTAGCAGCCTCAAGAGCCTGATCAAAAGAAAAATGAGTTGAATGCATTTTTTCCCGGAGTCCGTCAATCACAAGATATTCCAGGTTTTCCCTGTTACGTTCAAGAAGGGCAAAAGAATTTTCATCAATAAAACTGCAGTCAGTCAAATAGGCAATGCTGTGTTTCTTTCCGCCGTAAGTCTGGGTAAACATGTAGCCGGCATCATCCAGGGAACCATGTTTAAGCATTACTGGAACAATTTCAACACCCTTCACTACAAGAGGATTTTTTTCACTGAACTGCTCAATGGAATCCATCTTGATTTTTGGTTTTCCGCCACCTTCCTTCACAGGCTTAAAGATATAGTCAAAGCGGTGAGTTATGTCTCTTGTTGATTTTGAAGTTGAATATATTCTAAGGCCATCACCTTTTGTTTCATTATCCTTTGGAACATTTCCACCATCAAAGGATCTTGTATGTGAAAAGACCCTCAAGTCATCAATTCCGTGAAGATGATCTGCATGTGAGTGAGTGATTAGAACTGCATCAAGATTCCTGATTCCATGCCTTAATGCCTGAAGCCTGAACTCCGGGCCAACATCAATCAAAATGCTGGCAGGTTCAAAAATCCAGGCGCCGCATCTCATTCTGTTGTCGCGGGGATCAGTTGAAGTACAAACCTTGCAGTCGCAGCCAATAACAGGCACACCATGACTTGTACCAGTTCCAGTCAAAACAAGTTTCATTGGTTTTTCCTCAATGGTTTTATGAGTTTATCAAGGGCACAGGTGAATTCTTCTGTTGAGGCCTGAAGCTTTTTCAGGAAATCATTGTTTTCAAGAGCTCCAATAACAGCATCCTTTTCCTTCTGGTTTCTGAAAGTAATTGAACGGAAGAAATCTGTATAATCCTTTTCTCGTGCCGAAATTGACGACTCAAGCATATTGAGGGAAACAAACGCAACATCCTTTGAAAGGTCCTCAAAATCCTCAGTGTCAAAGTCACGGATTTTCTTGCCGTAAAGCTTTTCGATCACAAAAAGTGCATAACGTGCCTTGTAATCAACATATTCTGATTCACACACATCGTAGAATTTGTGAACCTGCTTCCACTCAAAAATTTTTCCAGATTTTATTTCATCAAAAAGCTCATTTATCTTTTCTTCTGGAATAACCTGCCCACCGGCGTTTATCCATTTTGTGTACAAAGGCAATGAATGAATTGTCTTCAAATCTTCCTTGTCTATTGATTCGCTGTTTTTTGAGAGAGTCCATTCCATGAGGCACTGAACGCCAAAATACTTAAGTATCTTTCTGTATTCCTTGTACCCCTGAGCAGGCTTATAGATAATGGCTCCAAACTTTTTCTGACACCTGTCATCTGAAAGCATGAATTTTGCATCCGGATTCTGATGAAGATAATCCTTGGCAATCTGATGCAATTCCTCAGGTGATGATGCGTGAACTGCCTTGTCCCTGAATTCTTCAAGAAGCTGCGGATTTGGATTGAACAATGTCATATTCTTACAGTCTTCAACCGGAAGCTTAAGATACCTTTCAGTAAGCGTAATAAGTCTGCCGACGGAATCAACGACTTCCTGAATGGTATCAGGAGCAAGGGGATCTGTCTCAATATTCTGAATCTTTATGAATCTTTTGTCCCGTGACTTAAATTTAAACTTGTTGCGTACAATGGCAAACATATTGTAGAGAAACCAGTAGGCCGGAATAATATGCACTGTTCCATCCTGGGGACAGGGAGAAATAAGCGAGAACGGATAAGTTATATTAAGCTCATTCTGATAGCTGCCCTTTGAAGCTAGAACAAACGAAGCAAATTTTGAGTCAAACTTAAAGTCACTACAAAGACCAGGCCAGAATCCGCGTCCGGCAACCAGTTCACAATCGGGACTTCTGGAATTATGATTTGAACCGATAGTTGCAGCAGATGCAATATTACTTTGTCCCATGATTGTGGAAGCAATGAGGAAGCTGGAATTATGATGCTGTTCATGGAAAGGAAAAATCAGGTTGTTCAAAAGCTCGCAGCAGGAAACAGTAGAATTGTCGCCCAGAAATGAATTCAAAAGTCTTGCACCATACTTTAACTGACAATTTCTTCCGATTATGAATCTTACGGCAATTGCCTGGTAGAAAACATGGCTTCCATAGCCCATGATTCCATTGACCATTTCAACGCCTTCTCCAATCTGACTAGGCTCGTCTTCTGAAGAAAGAACTGTAATATTCTTGAGTTTGAGTGCGCCCTTTATGTAAGCGCAGGATTTAACGCGAACATCCTTAATAATGCTGCAGTTCTTGATAACAACATCATCCTCAATAATACCGAAAGTATTGAGTTCCTTTGATTTGCCATACTCAGTAAGCTGAACAAATTTTTCCATCAGCTCCTGATCATCCCGGTATCGGGACCACAAATAGGCATCAGCCGGAATAATGTCCTCAAATGCAAGAACTGACCTGTTTCCATTTTCATTGCCAATACCAATCCAGATTCTTGCAGATTCCTTTTCACCATCCTTGAGAAGTCCCTCACCGAATTTTGAATGCCTGGTACATGACATTTCGGAGATATTGAAGAGCATTACATGATTTCCGATGTGGTAATTATCAAGATAACTAACATTCTGGATTGCGCATTCGTTTCCTATGACAGAATTTCTGATAACAGATCTGGAAATTCCAACAGGCAGCTCAAGGTCATGATATTTCAGGGTTAATTTACCTACTGAGCCAAGAACAACAAATCCATGAAAATCAGAATTCCTGATCAAAGACGGATTAAACTCCCCCTGAACTTCAGAAACATAGAATTCTTTCCAGTCATTGTCAGAAGAATTGCCATTTCGTTCAAGAACAGTAATTTCATCCCGGGTCAGAAGCCGTTTTCCCTTAATCAAATTTATATCTAACACAACCGAAGTTTTTTCTTCTTCAGTCAAAATTTTTATCATTGGCATATCACTACAATTTTACAGTATAAATTCCCACGACACAAGATTTTGCTCATGAAATATTTTTATGGTAGAATGATTCCATGAAAAAGCTGATTATTGTCCTTGCCGCTGCAGCTGCAGTTCTATGCCAGACTTTTGGAGATGACTTTTTCTCCAGAAAACTTGAATTCTCAGATTCAACCCTAAACTCCTTCACTCTTGAAAACGGACTGACGGTATACGTAATTCCCGACAACAGCAGCGCAACAATTCATGCAGAAATTGCATTCAAGGCAGGCTTTTCAAACCAGACGTCATCCACAGCCGGATTCTTTCCATTGTATCTTTCACTTTTCACAACATCCATTCCAAAAGAAAAGCAGGACATCTTTGAAATATGCTCCATGAAAAGCCAGTGCAACAAGGACTCGACAACTTTTTCAGCCAACATTCCAAACGAAATGCTTGAAACTTTCCTAAAGTCATTCAGCATGTGCCTGGAAAAAAATCAGTTTTCAGACAAGGCAATTGAAAAAATGCTTGATGCAATGAAAACCGAAAACATATCATATTCCAAGTCACCTGCAGCTTTCATAAACGGAACAATTGAATCACGGATTTTTTCCGAGCAGCCCTGGAAACATGACTCTGGAATTTACCCTTCAATCTTTTCGTCATGGAAACCTTCGGAAGCAAGGACAATCCTTTACCAGATAGGGAACACATATTTTACACCGCAAAACGCAGCACTGTTTTTAAGCGGAAACATTACAGTCAAGGAAGCTGTTGAAAAGTGCTCACATTCTTTTGCATCCTGGAGCTTCATTCCGACACAGCATTATTTTTCAGAAAAAGAAAAAACAATTGAATCAAAATCCGATGCAAAAAAATTTGTCCTGGCTTCAAAATTATTTTCTCCGGAATTTATTCAGATTGTGGTTGATTACGAAACATTTGAACCATTTGAGGCAAATCTGCTTTCACAGATTTTCAACTCGGACAGCTCAACATTCAAGCGGGAACTGGCCGAAGATGCCCAAATGGGAATCAGAAGCACGGAATACATCAATGTATCAAGTGTCCAGAACAAGAATTCATCACGACTCATATTCCAGACTCTCATTGAGCCTTCTCTGACAGAAAACAATGACACTACCCTTAACCTGGATAAATTTATTCTTGCCATAAAAAAGGCTGCTATCATCCGACGTCAGGACTTTATCAAAGCCCAGGAAGCAATGACCAGTGACTACAAGAAAATTTGCGGAACACCATCATCATACATTTACACACTTGCAAATTTCTGGGCACAGTCATCTGCAAGAAACCCAAATGATTTTTTTGACGAAGTAACAGACAAAGTTCACATGATATACAACACAGACGAGAAATCCGTTGCAAAAAAAATTTTGAGCGAAGAACCATTTGTGTTTGTAATTGTCAGCAGAAAAACATACGATTCCCAAAAGGAATTGTTCATCCAGAAAGGATATGAACTGGTAACAGAAGAAACCGGATCATGGTACATGAATGAAATGAACAGGAAAATTGCAGCAGAAGAAAAAAAGTTCAAACTTGATGAAAAAAACTCTATTCTTCAGATTGCAGAATTCACTGGGAAAGATGAAATTTCTGATGCAGACAAATTCTATTATGCAAACCTGGAGAAACTTAGCGAAACTACACTGCAGAACGGAATTCCCCTTGTGATAAAAAAAACACCTGGAAGGCAGGAAGCTGTCATTTCCCTTATAATCAACACACAGGAACTTGATTCATACACAAAGGGAAAGGCTCCTCATTCACTTCTGATTAATGCACTTTCAAGGAACATTGATCTTGAAGACGTAAAGACATTTACAAGCTCAAACTATCACTCCGGAATAAGAATTTGTGTCCCTTCGGAAAAAATTGAAGAGGGATTCTCAAAAATCAGCGAGGCACTGATCTACCGTGACATTACGCCTGTAGGTGCAGACATTATCATGAATCAGGAAAACTATGAAAGACTTATCCAGAACGGTGATCTTGGATACCAGCTTAAGTCAAATGCATTCTCATACCTTTACAGGGGAACTCCACTGGAAAAACACTATGCCCTAAAAGAAGAAAAAATAAATCCATCCTACGATTCACTTCTGCTTGGTTACACAAAGCTGCTGGATGCATCCCTTTACTCAATTTCAGTTGTTGCCGGTGACATTGAAACAGAAAAAATCGAAGAAGCAGCTCAGCAATATCTTGGAATATTAAAAGAACAAAACACAAGAAAAAAAATCGAAATTCCACCACCATCATTCAAGGCTAAAGAAAGATCAGTAAAACTTATGCACACATTCACCACAAACATTCCGGCTGAATATGCAGGAACCGAAGTTCCAGTGCTTGTCCCGACAAAAGAATTCTTTGATCCTGCACAACTCTATTTTGTTTCGCAGGATTCAGGCACCACTGATATATTCAATGCATTGCTTCTTGAACTCAAGGCAAGAATTCAGGAAAGCCTTTCACGGGAAAACACATGTCTTGTTCAGGAAGCTGATGCACACATTCCAGTTGCATTCATTCAGGCAAACAGTCTCAAGAGAATTTCCCAGCTTACTAATTCATACAAAACCCAGAGAAAGAAACTCTACGACGAACTGAAAAACGGCGAAACCAAAGATGAGGTTCTTGTCAAAATAAAATCAAGATGGACTGCACTCCACATGTCACTCACAAAAGACAGCATGGGAACAGCTGAATTAATTGAACGTGGAATTGCACACTCAAACCCTCACGAGTATCTGGATTCATACATGAGCGTTGCCAATGCAGATGCCCAGACAATGATTAAGATAATGCAGGACAGCTTTCCTGAAGAAAACTGCCTGATGAAAGTATATTCTGCTGACTCAAAAAAATAGCCGCTTCAAAAAACTGCATGCATGCACACATCAACTCTTTCTCTTGAGTTTTTGAAATCTGCAATATATTATTTTATTCATGGAAAATTCTTTTGCTAAGGTTAGAACAGACGAATCAAATCCAAAATGGGAAAACAGCATAAAAAGACAGAGTTCACTCTACAACAGGGGGAATGGCATCCGCTCGGAATTTGAACGGGACTACACCCGCATTCTTCACTGCGAGGCATACAGAAGACTCAAGCACAAAACCCAGGTTTTTTTTGCAACAAGCAATGATCATGTATGTACAAGAATGGAACACGTGACTCATGTGGCAAGCGTTGCATCAACCATTGCAAAACACCTCGGACTGAACCAGGAACTCACACAGGCAATTGCCATTGGACATGATATAGGACACGCACCTTTTGGCCATACCGGAGAAGATATTCTCAATTCACTTGTCACGGAAAAAAATGAAAACCCAACAGCAGTAAATGTTCCAAAAAAATTCTGGCACGAACGAAACAGCCTGTTCTTTGCAGACTTCATAGAAACACTGCAGGATCCAAATGGAATCGAGAAAACTCTTGACCTTACTTATGCTGTTAGAGATGGTCTTATTTGCCACTGCGGAGAAATTGACCAGCAGGGACTAAAACCCCGAAATGAAGCAATAGACCTTTACGAAATAAAAAGACCCGGATACGTTCAGCCATACACATGGGAAGGCTGCATTGTAAAGACCAGCGACAAAATTGCATTTCTTGGCCGAGACATTGAAGACGCAAGAGCATACCATATACTTGACATGGCTGCCTACAGACAGCTGCGAGAAATAGTTGGAGCAACACTGGGATTTGGGCCGGAAAAAAGTTTTTCAACCCACACAACAAATGGCGCATTCAGATCCGGAAGAGCCGTAAACACAACAACACTCATTAATGACATGATTGTTGATCTTTGCCAGGAAAGCTCACCGGAACGCGGAATCTGTTTCAGCGAGCCATATTTTAAATTCATCCACGAACTAAAAAGATTCAGTTTTGCAAATATTTACAATAACTGGAGACTCGTCGAATTCACAAAATATGCAAGAACAGTTCTCAGCACAATATTCAACACGCTCCTAAAAACTCAAGTTTATGCACAGAACCACAGAATGGAGCAATGTCTCAGATACATGCCTAACCTGCAGAAGACATTCATTTCATGGCTCACAAAATACACAAGCTATGATGAACAAAGGAAAAAGATTCTAAGATACAACACAAAAAATGTATTCGATGTCAATGACAATGAAAGTTTTGAAAAATGCATAATTGAATTTATGAGCGGAATGACGGATCAGTTTGCAATCACTGTTTACAACGAAATAATATCTTTCTAGAAAAATATGAAAAAATTTTACGATGACAATGGATTGAAATTCAAATGCACTAACTGCAAGGCTTGCTGCACTCTTGACGGAGGAGCAGTTATTTTAAGCTCAAGTGATCTTTCACAACTGGCAAAATATGTTGATCTCACGGAAGAACAATTCATAAAAGTATACTGCCGATGGCTTGAGAATTCAGATGGAAAACAATACCTGTGTCTCAAAGACAAAAACAAAAGCCAGTGCGTTTTCTGGGACTGTGAGCACGGATGCCAAGTATATGAAGGCCGTCCGGTTCAATGCAGGACATATCCTTTCTGGACAAAAATTCTTAAAACAAGAAATTCCTGGGAAAAAGAAAAATCATTCTGCCCGGGAATAAACTGCGGGGAAACACATTCAAAATCTGAAATTGAATCTGAGCTGAGTAAATACGAAGAAAACAAAACGAAGCGAATTATCAGGCAAAGTGAAAACTACGCCTCGTTTTCTTAAGCTAATCCTGGAATAATTTTCTGCATTCAAGATAGAATCTTTTTTCGCTGGCTTCTCCCATGCTGAAACTTTTTCTAGGAAGAGGTCCACGGCCAGAGATTGTATCGAAGAAAGAATCCTTGGCAATTGGAGGAAGAAGAATTGAAACTGCATTATCCTTCTTTCCAAGCCTGAACACTTCTTCAGATCCGTGAATGTAGTCTATTTCTGAAGAAGAACCCCTGAGAAATTCATCGAGAACAGGCTGCAGTCTGCTTACGGCAAGCTCAGAAACATTTGTTTCAAGAAGAACAAATTTTTCCTTTGAGTTCTCAACAAAAACAAACCCGAAGCTGTTTCTTGAATCATGAACTTTTTTTTCAAGAACATCAGCACTATCAACTTCCGAAAGTTTTCCATCAAGATTCTTTTCAACAAAACTAAGCAAATCCTTCTTGTTTGCATCAAAAATAACGCGGTGGATTGGCTCGAATGTAAGACCAGAATCATAAATATTTACTATCTCAACCAGAGCATATCTGACTGGTGATGAAGCAATTTTACTTTCATCTGCTCCACTTGCCTTAAGTTCTTCCCTGTACTCATCCCAGACAGCCTTTGCAGTTGCAAGAGAATGATTTCCGTCACCAACAGCAAAAAGGAAGGAATTTCCTTCCCCGTCCATTCCAGACTTTTTCAGGTTTTCAAGTGCGCAAGAAATTTTGTCAAGCTGCGAATCAGATTTGACTGCCCATCCAGAAATGTGGCCAGAATTCATCATCAAATCACCATCATAAACCGGACTGTTTTTCTTTGATTCTTCACCGCAAGCCTCAACCAGTGTTTTATCCGGATCATTTACCAGAAGCATAATGTGCGGAAGTTCAAGAGGTGCATGTTTTCGTATTTCCTTTCTTGGAGGAATTCTGTCAACAATAGTTGCCTCTGTGGCGCGAATAAGTGATTTGGAAAAAGGCTTCCACTCATAGGAATCAAGATCAATGGCACAAACAAGACCATGACGGATGCGTCCATATTCAGTTTTTCTTTCTACATATATAAACTCATTTTCGGGAGCATCAAAAACACCATTTTCAATATAATTTTTCATGTTGCTTCTGATTTTTTCAATCATTGATTTTCGATCCGGAGATGAAAGATAAACTTCCGGGAGAATCAAATTCAAAGTTGATGGTGAACCAGAGGATGATTCCTCAACTTTTTTCCAGTAATCAAAATCCTGTGTATACTGATCGCAGGCAATTACACTCCATCTGGAAAGATCCTTGTTCTTTGGCAATAAAATTTCTGGAAGCAGAATTCCATATTCATCAAATTTTTTCATGCCTAGATTATAGTGCGTTAACAAAAATTTGAAAACACCGTGATGACCATAACAGAAAAAAGTTGTATATTTGAATCATGAAACTTTACTCACAAAAAACACTTTTTCTTTCAGTTGCAGCAACAGCATTTCTGGTTTGTCTGGCAACAATAAAATTCACTTCAAGAAACAGCAATATTTTTTCTGAAGATACAGTCACTGAAGAATCTGATTCCTCAAGCCAGACATCCGAAGATTTGATTCTTGAAACCAACACACCTGTTCTCAAGATTGATGATTCGTCAGCAAGGTTCACTCTTGATGAACAGCAGAATATTTCTGTATACGAAAAATGCAACGAAGCCGTAGTAAACATTACGACTCAGGTCATGGGATACAACTGGTTCTACGAGCCGGTGTACACATCAAGCGGTTCAGGATCAGGTTCAATCATTGATAAAAGAGGATACGTTGTAACAAACGTGCACGTAATTGAAAACGCCAGCGTAATTACAATCTCCCTTTCAGACGGTTCATCATATGAAGGAAAAATCGTAGGTCAGGACAAAGAAAGTGACATTGCAGTCCTTAAATTCGAAGTTCCACAAAACGTTGTGCTTAAGACTATTTCATTTGGTGACGCAACAAACCTCAAGGTAGGACAGAAGGTAATTGCCATCGGAAACCCATTCGGTCTTGAAAGAACAATGACAACCGGAATTATCTCAGGGCTTGGAAGACCAATACAGGAAAGTCAGAACGTAATCATCAGAAACATGATACAGACTGATGCCGCCATCAATCCGGGAAACTCAGGAGGACCTCTTCTTGACAGCCAGGGAAGAATGATTGGAATCAATACGATTATCTATTCAAAAAGCGGATCTTCTTCAGGCGTTGGATTTGCAATTCCAGTAAGCACTGCAAGACGCGTTGTTTCTGATCTTCTCAAGTTCGGTAAAGTTAACCGCGGTGTAATGAAACTTGATCTTATTCAGAACACAGCACGCATTGCAAATTATGCAGGATACAACATTTCAACTGGAATGATAGTTTCCAGAGTTCGAAACGGAAGCCGCGCAGACCAGGCAGGAATTCAGGGTGGAACCCAGGCTGTAAAATATGGAACATTTAATCCGCAGACAATTTATTTAGGCGGTGACATTATTGTTGCAATCGACAACATTGAAATAACAAAACTTGCTGACTATTACAGTGCACTCGAATCAAAAGTTCCAGGTGACTCAGTTAACGTCACAGTCATAAGAAGAGGAAAAAAACAAACTCTCAAGGTTGTGCTTGAAGCAAGTGATACAAGTTCATACTAAATTGATTGAATATAAATAAGAAATAAAAGATCAGGATTAGCCATGCGTGAATTCAAAGTAATTTCAGAATACGAGCCATCCGGAGACCAGGGGCAGGCAATTGAAAAGCTTGTTGAGGGATTCAACCGGGGAGACAAATATCAAACCCTTAAAGGAATCACAGGATCAGGAAAAACATTCACCATGGCAAAGATTATTGAAAGAGTCCAGAGACCAACTCTCATAATCAGTCACAACAAAACATTGTCCGCACAGCTCTATCGTGAGTTCAAGACTTTTTTTCCAAACAATGCAGTTGAATATTTTGTAAGCTACTATGACTACTACCAGCCGGAAGCCTATGTTCCGGCACGAGACTTGTACATTGAAAAAGATTCTTCAGTCAACAAAGAAATCGACAAACTGAGACTGGCCGCAACATATGCACTGATGGAACGCCGTGATGTAATCATCATTGCAACAGTAAGCTGCATCTATGGTCTTGGTATGCCGGACCTGTACAAGGACATGAGGCTTCACATCACAAAGGGTGAACAGCTGGACACACATGATCTTGCCATAAAACTTACTGCCATTCTCTACGAAAGAAATGACATGGTTTTTGAACGTGGCAATTTCAGAATCCGCGGGGATGTCATAGAAATTTTCCCGCCATACATGGAAACTGACGAAGCCTACAGGATTGAACTTGACTTTGATGAAGTATCGAAAATCCGCAGAGTCGATGCTTTCAATGGAAACACAATAGAAGAACTGGATGAACTATACCTTTACCCTGCCAAGCACTTTGTTGTTCCACAGGATATGATGGGCGAAGTTACTGAAAGAATCAGGCAGGAACTGGACATTCAGCTTGAAGCTCTTAGAAGCAAGGGAAAAATCCTTGAAGCCGAGCGACTCAAGACCCGAACAATCTATGACATGGAAATGATGAAGGAAATGGGTTATTGTTCAGGAATTGAAAACTATTCTGCAGTAATTGCAAACAGAAAACCGGGAGAACCTCCGGCAACACTGCTCCATTACTTTCCTGATGATTTTCTCTGTCTCATTGATGAAGCCCACGTAACGGTTCCGCAGATTGGTGCAATGTACGAAGGTGACAGAAGCAGAAAGCAGAATCTTGTTGACTTCGGATTCCGTCTTCCAAGTGCATTGGACAACAGGCCTCTCAAAGCTGAAGAATTCACAAAAAAAATGAATCAGGTAATTTATGTTACTGCAACACCAAGACCCCAGGAAATCAAGCAGTCAAGTCAAATTGTTGAGCAGATTATACGCCCGACAGGACTTCTGGATCCAATAATTGAAGTTCGTCCCAGTGAAGGCCAGATGCAGGATATTTTTGCCGAAGTTTCAAAGCGTATAGAAAAAAATGAGCGCAGCCTGATTCTTACGCTGACAAAAAAAATGGCCGAAGATCTCACGGACTATCTGAGCGGACTCAATCTCAAGGTAAAATACATTCACTCGGAAATTGACACCTTTGAGCGTGTTGAAATTCTCAAGTCACTTCGAACAGGAGAAATCGATGTCCTGATTGGAATCAACCTGCTTCGAGAAGGTATAGATCTTCCGGAAGTTTCATTCATTGCACTTTTGGATGCAGACAAAATCGGATTCCTCAGAAGCACTACAAGCCTCATTCAGATTGTTGGACGAGCAGCACGCAATGCCGAAGGAATGGTTGTAATGTATGCAGACAGAATGAGCGACGCCATGAAAGAAACCATCGAGGAAACAAAGCGAAGGCGTTCAATTCAGGAAGCATACAACAAGGAACACGGCATAACTCCTAAGACAATCATAAAAGCAGTAAATGATATTCTTGAGCATCAGAAAGAAGATGCAGAAGAAGCAGCCGCAACAACAATTGATGCCGTCAAAAAAAGCCTCAACCTGTTCAACAATAAAGAACGCAGGAAACTTATTGATTTGCTGAAAAAGGAAATGACCGAGGCAGCAGAACGTCTTGATTACGAGCAGGCTGCAGTTTACCGCGACCAGATTCTTGATATTGAGAAGCAATACGGAAAGTAAAACAGGCAAACTTGACAGAACAACTTTTTAGAAGTATAAATAAAACATGAACAAGACACTACTTCTACTATTGCCAGTTTCTCAATTTGGAAGCCACTAAGGTAGCAAGTCGTTGTTTTATTGTTAAGTAAATTACAGACCTGTTGCTTATGGCAGCAGGTCTTTTTTTTATGGGAGATATCATGAGCGTAATGAATCCAAACGGAAAGTATTGTCGAGTCGGTGACATTGAAATGAAGGAACGAAAATGGCCTTCAAAAAAAATCACAAAAGCACCTGTCTGGTGTTCTGTTGACCTTAGAGACGGAAACCAGGCACTTGTAAACCCAATGGGCGTTGATACAAAACTTGCATTCTTTGATCTTCTCGTAAAAGTTGGATTCAAGGAAATTGAAGTTGGTTTTCCTGCAGCCAGCGATACTGAATTTGAATTCATGCGTCGTCTTATTGAAGAAAACAGAATTCCTTCTGACGTTACAGTTCAGGTTTTATGTCAGGCCCGTGAAGCTTTGGTTAAGAAAACTCTTGAAGCAATCAAGGGCGCACCAAATGTAATTTTCCATCTCTACAATTCAACAAGCCCAGCCCAGAGAAAATACACATTCAACAAGACAAAAGACGAAATCAAGCAGATTGCCATTGACGGAATCAAGTGCATCAAGTCTTGCCTTACCGAAGAAGAAAAAAAGAAAATCAGAATTGAATATTCCCCGGAAAGTTTCTCACACACAGAAATCGAATACGCAGTTGAAGTTTGCGAAGCCGTAATGAAGGAATGGGGAGCATCAAGAGAAAACAAGATTATTTTCAATCTTCCTACAACAGTTGAATGCTACACACCAAATGTTTACGCAGATGCCATCGAATATTTTGGTGATCACATTTCAAACCGCGATGCAGTAATCATTTCAACCCACTGCCACAATGACCGCGGAACCGGAGTTGCATCAGCAGAACTTGCACTTCTTGCAGGTGCAGACAGAACTGAAGGATGTCTTTTTGGAAACGGTGAAAGAACAGGTAACCTGGACATAGTAAACGTTGCCCTCAACATGTATGCACAGGGAGTTGATCCGGAACTTGATTTCCGAGACATTCAGGCAATCGGAGAAAGATACACTGAATACACAGGAATGGAAATCTTCCCAAGAACACCATACGTAGGTGAACTTGTATTCACTGCATTTTCCGGAAGCCACCAGGATGCAATCCGCAAAGGAATGGCTGCACGCACAAAAATGGACAAGAATGCAGTCTGGGATGTTCCATATCTTTATATTGATCCCCATGACATTGGTCGCCAGTATGAAGGCATTATCAGAATCAACAGCCAGAGTGGAAAAGGTGGAGCCGCATACATTCTTGAAAACGACTACGGTCTGTGCCTTCCAAAGGCAATGCATCCGGCACTTGGAAAAGTTATCCAGAAAGCAGCAGATGAAGCACAGCGCGAACTCAAGACTTCTGAAATCTATGAAATTTTTGAAAAGCAGTGGTTCGGGAAAAAGGACAACCTTGTTATTCTTGATCTTTCAGAAACTCATATTGAATCAAAGAATGACACTGAAAATCCAGAGACAACTCTCTGCCGTGGTGTAGTTACATGGAAGGGAGAACAGTTCTCAATCGGAGAAAAGGGAAACGGTCCTTTGGATGCCTTTGCCGCAGCCCTTGGTTCAACACCGGCCCCGAAATTCAGCGTAACAGCATTCCATGAGCATAGCGTTGGAACAGGAAACAACACAAGTGCCGTAGCTTATGTTCAGCTTACATGCGAAGACGGAAACGAATACTGGGGTGTAGGAAAATCTACAAGTGTTGGTAGAGCCGGTATTGACGCAATAGTCAGCGCATTGAATCAGTTTTAACACACGCTAAAATTCCAGCAATTGCCCCTGATGAAATTATTTTATTTCAGACGGGGCATTTTTTTTTCAGCAACAATTACTAAAAAAATACTTTCCACTATTCATGATTGAAAACAATTTTCCCAAGTGATATTCTAGTCATAACAGATTTTATATGTTGATTTTTGGGAGCATCCGTTCCTGAATGTTGGCATTTTCTATACCAAACAAATACAAAGAAGGTTTATATGGATTTTGTATCAGAACTCAAGGAAAAAGCAAAGAAAGCTGGAAAGACAATTGTTCTTTGCGAAGGTGAAGACAAGCGCGTTGTAGAAGCTGCTTCAATTATCGTTAAGGAAGGAATCGCAAAGATTATCCTTTTGGGAAACAAGGAAGAATGTGAAAAGGTTGCTCCTGGTGTGGATTTGAGCGGAGTAACACTCATCGACCCAACAACAGATTCAAAGGCAGACAAGTATGCTGAACTTTTGTTCAAGGCTCGCGAAGGAAAAATCAACAAGAAGACAAATGCTCCAGAATATGCAGATGTTGCTGCAGCAAAGGAATACATTCTCAAGGACCGCACAATGTACGGTGCACTCATTCTCAAGGCAGGAGACGCAGACGGATTCGTTTCAGGTGCATGCCACTCAACAGCAAACACACTCCGCCCGGGACTCCAGGTAATCAAGACAGCACCTGGAATCAAGACAGTATCTTCCTGCTTCATCATGGTTGCTCCAGAATCTGGAAACCCATACATTAAGGAAGGCGTTTCCGTATTCGGAGACTGCGCAATCAACATTGAGCCAACTGCAGAAGAAATGGCAGACATCGCAATTGCATCTGCAGACACAGCAAAGAAGATTGCAGGAATTGAACCACGTGTTGCAATGCTTTCATTCTCTACAAAGGGATCTGGAAACGACAAGAAATTCACAGACAGCGTAACAAAAGTTCAGGAAGCAACAAAGATCGCTCAGGAAAAGGCACCGGAACTTGCTCTGGACGGAGAATTCCAGTTTGACGCAGCAATCGCACCGGAAGTTGGAGAACTCAAGGCTCCAGGTTCAAAGGTTGCAGGTCATGCAAACACATTCATCTTCCCTAACATCAACGCAGGAAACATCGGTTACAAGATCTGCCAGCGCATGGGCGGATGGATGGCAATTGGTCCTGTTTGCCAGGGATTCGCAAAGCCTCTCAACGACCTTAGCCGCGGATGCAATGTAGACGACATTATTGCCACAGTTGCCGTAACTGCTCTACAGTCCTGATTTCGTTGAGTTTTGCCGTTTTTTTAGCACATGCAAAAAATCCATTTCAGGCAAAGCATGAATAAGTAAAACATACAATGCGGTGGTTGAGTCTGTCGAAATCACCGCATTAATTTTCAGCAGGTAAAATCATAAGCCTGTTGAAGAATTCAATGAACGCTACAAAATAACTTATTTTTAAGTTTCCATATTTTACAGAAGCCTTTACATTTCAACGCCATTTTTTTAGAATAAATCCATGAAAATTAAAAAAGTATTGATAATATCCGGCATATCTGTTGTTTCAGTATTTCTGGCAGCAAACGTTATAGGAGCCAACATTGCACTCAAGGCCTTTTCAAAACTTAAACTGAAAAAAGATTATGCATGGAATGAAGTTCCTTGTGAAAAAAAATATAACGAAGACACTGAAATTGGACGCAAGAGAGCTGCCAGAAACGAAGAAAATTTCAATTTCATGAAAGAAAAATCAACAATAATTTCAACCCAAAGCCATGACAACCTGAAGCTAAATGCACTTTTTGCCTGCCATGAAAATCCAACAAATAAATACGTAATTGCAATGCATGGGTACCGTGACGACCCGTCAGTAATTTCAACCCAGGCATCACATTTTTTTGACTACGGTTGGAATGTTCTGATACCAGGACAGCGAGGTCACGGCTGGAGTGAAGGTGACTGCATTGACATGGGATCATCCGCCTGCCACGATGTTATTACATGGGCAAAACTAATCCATTCAATTGACGGCAATGCAAGAATAGTAATATTTGGCGTTTCAATGGGAGCTGCTACAGTAACAATGGCAACCGGCCTTGATGATCTTCCTGATTATGTAGTTGCATGTATTGAAGACTGCGGATACACATCAATCTGGGACCAGGTATGTTACAGGAGCCGCATTGAATATCACATTCCTCCATTCCCACTTGTATATGCAACAAGCATTATGAGCAAGATAAGGCATGGATATTCATTCACAGAATATTCACCTCTTGAAGCAGTCAAAAAATCAAAAACACCTACTCTCTTCATCCATGGTAGCCAGGACACTTATGTTCCAACATACATGTGCCAGGAACTCTATGATGCAGCAGTTTGTCCAAAGGATATCATTCACATAGCAGGAGCAGAACACGCGGAAGCCTCCTTTGTTGACGAGGATACCTACTGGAAAGCAGTTGACCAGTTCCTGTCAAAATACATTGAAGATGGACTTTAATTTTCCTGCTCAAATGCCTGAATGACAATTCCATTCATTGAGGTTTTCTTAATTATTTTATATAATTTTCATCATTCATCAGGCAAAGTCTAAGGTCTTCCTTCTGGTTTGCCCATCATTTTTTTAGGAAAAGTATATGAAACTTAATGGCTCACAAATTGTAATTGAATGTCTCATTGAACAGGGTGTTGATACTGTATTTGGTTATCCGGGAGGATGTATTCTCAATGTTTACGACGAACTCTACAAGAACTCCAGCAGAATCAAGCACGTTCTAACAGCACATGAACAGGCTGCAGCACACGCAGCTGACGGATATGCTCGTTCAACTGGCAAGGTCGGGGTCTGCATGGCAACTTCTGGTCCTGGTGCAACAAACCTTGTAACTGGAATTGCCACTGCCTACATGGATTCAATTCCTCTGGTTGCCATTACCTGCAACGTGCCATCAAACATTCTCGGAAAAGATTCATTTCAGGAAATTGATATCAAGGGCGTAACAATCCCTATCACAAAGCACAACTTTCTGGTCAGAAAAGCAGAGGACCTGGCAGAAACATTCCGCGAGGCATTTCTCATTGCAAAGAGTGGAAGACCAGGACCAGTTCTCATTGATATTCTCAAGGATGCAACTGCACTCAACACTACATTTGATTTCACTCCACTCAAGAAGATTCCGGAAGCAAAAAAGACAACCGTAAAGCCATCAGAAGCAGACCTCAAGGAAGCAGCAGATCTCATCAATAAGTCTGAACGTCCGGTAATTTACGCTGGAGGTGGAATCGGAATGTCTGGAGCAGAAAAGGAACTCCTTGCACTTGCAGAAAAGGCAAACATCCCGGTAAGCGAAAGTCTCATGGCTCGCGCTTCATTTCCAGCAACCCATCCTCTTTGCACATGGATGGTAGGAATGCACGGAACAAAGGCAAGCAACATGGCAATAACAGAAAGTGACCTCATCATTGCCCTCGGTTCAAGATTCAGTGATCGCGTTATTGGAGATCCTTCAAAATTCGGAATGAAAGCAAAGGTTCTTCACATTGACATTGACCCTGCAGAAATCAACAAGAACATAACAACTTTCAAGGCTATTATTGGTGACGTAAAGCAGGTTCTTGCAAAACTTCTTCCAATGGTAAAGGAGAATTCAAGAAAATCATGGATAAAGCAGATTGGTGAATGGAAAAAAGAATATCCATCAATCTATGACAAAAATCCAAAGGACTCAGTAAATCCAAAGCACATTTGTGAAATCATCAACAAGGTTGCAGGAGAAAACACATTCATCACAACAGAAGTTGGTCAGCACCAGATGTGGACTGCTCAGTTCTACCCTTTCACAAAACCACATACATTCCTCACATCAGGAGGTCTTGGAACAATGGGATACGGAACTGGAGCAGCAATGGGAGCACAGTTCGGAAATCCTAAGGGTCGCGTGGTTCATATTGCAGGAGACGGATCGTTCCGCATGAACTGTAACGAACTTGCAACAATCCAGCACTACAATCTTCCAATAGTAATAGTTGTAGTAAACAACCATGCATTGGGAAATGTTCGCATGTGGCAGAGACTTTTCTACGGAAAAAGATTCAGCCAGACAACTCTGGATTTTGGACCAGACTGGGTTAAGCTAGCAGCTGCATACAACATTGACGGCTACAGGGCAACTAACGCAAAGGAATTTGAAAAGGTTTTCGAGAAAGCATTCAAGGCAAAGAAGCCTGCCATAATCGATGTTGAAGTTGACATTGACGAAATGGTTCTTCCAATGGTTCCAGGCGGAAAACCAATCTATGATATGATCATGTCTCTCAGCGAAGAGATTATGTCATAACAATTCAAAAATGAAAAAAACAGTCAGACAGGGAAAGCGTTTTTTTGAGATGGGGCGAATCGAATCATCTGAAATATGCGCTCTTCCCGGTGTTCTGGACGACATTAGCATTACCGGGCTCAGGACTCGTTTTCCTAACCCGGTGACAATTGATCCAGAAAAAGAATATCACCTGTCACTCACAATTGCAAAGGCAACCACAACAAGAGAATTTGATCTTGTGTGTGAACCGAAATGGATTGATGAAGACAAAAGCGAAACTGAAATAGGATTTTCAATTCTCTGCTCTCCAGACACAAGAGCTTTCAACGACTTCATTGAAAATCTGACTGAAACAAACAAAGACACAGAAGACGTTTCAAATATTCTGATTCCTTCAAACGCAGACTTTATAGGATAAAAAATGGCAGCCACAATCGAGAAACTACCAGGAAAAGCATTTCTCCCATACGAAGAAATGACAGACCTTCTTCTTTCCGAATTCAAAACAAGATTTTCATACACTCCGCAGATTACAAACCGGTATGGAGACTTAATCTACGTTGAATCATATCCGATGGATGCCATTCCTTACTGGTGCCGATGCTGCATGGAAGAGCCGTTTCTGCTGCACTTTGATTCTATTGGTGATGCAGCAAATGAACTCAAAAAAATACAACGATCCTGGGCTCCATATTCATACACTTGTTTCAGAAGACAGTCATTGCTTCAGGAAAAACTGCCATACGTAAACCTTAAGCCCAAAAAGTTTCCTCCAAAAATTCCTCAGGGCGAAATCGGATTGTACACACTCATTGACGAGCACACTCTCATTGCATCAGCAAAAACAAACAGTCTGTTCCCGGTCGGAAAAATTCAATTTGAAGAAGATCACGAAAATCCACCAAGCAGGGCATACCTCAAGATCCAGGAAAGTCTGACCCTTGCCAGAACTTTTTTTGGAATCGACTTGCCCGATGAAAATTCAAGATGCTTTGAGGCAGGTGCATGCCCCGGAGGATGGACCTGGGTTCTTGCAAACCTTGGATCATCAGTTTTTGCAGTTGACAGGGCTCCTTTAGCAGACAGCCTGATGAAAAATCCAAAAATTGAATTTCTAGCACACGATGCATTTACGCTAAAGCCGGAAGAACTTGGAGAATTTGACTGGGTATTCAGTGATGTTATCTGCTACCCGGAAAGACTTCTTGAATGGATAAAAACATGGCTTGAAAGCGGCAAGACAAAAAAAATGATCTGCACAATAAAAATGCAGGGAGAAATCAACTGGCCACTGGTCGAAGAATTTTCCAGGATTCCAAACAGCAGAATCGTGCACTTAAATTACAACAAGCACGAACTTACTTTCATTCATGTGGAATAAAAAATCACTGGTTATTGATTGATTCAATTCTATATGGAGTTGCCTGGTAAACATAGTAGTTGAGCCAGTTTGAGAAGAACAGGTGAGCAGTACTTCTCCATTTTGAATGAATAGGCTTTTCCGGATTATCATCAGTAAAATAATTCACCGGCAGATTAGGATTAATTCCCTTTTCCTTGTCGCGCTTAAATTCTTTTGCCAGCGTATCAATGTCATACTCAAGATGACCTGTCATGAAGATGCATCTGTTGTCCTTTGATTTTACAATAGTTGTACCGGTTTCCTCGCTCTCAGCAAGCAGAATCAGGTCATTGTTTCTTGCCACATCCCTTGCATCAATATATGTGTATCGGCTTGTAGGAACAGGAAAAAAATCATCAAAGCCACGCATCAATGGTTCAGTAGGATCAATGAGCCTTGAATAGAACAGACCGGAAAATTTTGTTTCAACAACATGCTTGTTTATTCCATAGAAATGATAGAGGCCTGCCATAGCTCCCCAGCAAATATAGAGAGAGCAGAAAACATTTTTCTTGGCATAATCCATTATCTTGCACAGATCACTCCAGTAATCAACATCTTCAAATGGAATCTGTTCAACTGGGGCACCTGTAATAATCATTCCGTCAAATTTTTCATTCAGGATTTCACTTGAAGATTTGTAGAACCTGTCAAGATGAGACTGGCTTGTATTCTTGGAAACATGACCCTCCATTTGAACAAGAGTAATATCAATCTGAAGCGGAGTATTTGACAAAAGCCTTAAGAGCTGGGTTTCTGTAACTTCCTTAGTTGGCATCAAATTTACAATGGCAATTTTCAGCGGACGAATATCCTGGGAAACTGCACGCTCATGAGTCATAACAAATATATTTTCATTTTCCAAAGTAGTACGAGCTGGTAAATCTGAATCAATTCTAATTGGCATATATGTATTATAGCAAAAGTAAATGTTATTTGCTACAATGATTAATATGGAAATTAAGCAGGGTAGAAAAGCCGCATTAAAAAAAATCAAAACACTTTCATATTCTCAAAAAGTTGACACAGAATCATTCAGAAAAAAAATCGAAGAAACTTTCTCAACAGATTACATTCCCGGAAAAGTTGAAATAACAGAAAAGGAATTCGGTGGAGTAAGCTGCAGCATAATTTGCCCGGAGCTTTTTTCTGCAAACAGGGCAATGATATACATTCACGGCGGCAATTTCATAGCAGGATCACGACAAAGCTGGACAAGCTTCTGCTCAACATTTGCAACTGCCACTTCAACAAAAATTATTCTTCCTGAGTTCAGGCTCGCTCCAGAACACCCTTTCCCGGCACAAGCCGAAGATATTGAAAACGTATTCAAATCAGTTCTTCTCAGCGAAAAAATCAACCTAAAAATGAATTCAACTGATGATATAGATATAAAAGAAGATAAGGAAAAACCTGAAATCATAATAGCAGCTGACTCTACGGGAGCAAGCATTGCACTTTCATTCCTTTTGGGACTGGACAAAAAATACCTTTCAGAAATTTCAAAAATTATTCTTCTTTCTCCAATCCTTGAATATTCATTTGATGATGCAACTGTAGCACTAAAAAAACTCAAGGACGAAGTTACAAATGCTGAAAGCATCAGACAATGCGCCTGCATGTACACATACGAATCAAACATTTCTTCTTACTCAGTTTCACCCATAAAAGCTGAAGATTCACTCTACGAAGGATTTCCGGAATTCTACATTCAGTGCGGAGCAAAAGAACTCATGCTTCCTTACAACAAGCAGTTTGAACTTAAGCTTGCACGCTCTGGTGTTAAATGCACTCTCGACATAGTTGAAGATATGATGTTTCTTTTCCAGCTGGCAGATGAAAGCCTCATGGAAGCCTATGAATCAATTACCAGAATCGGTGACTGGATAAACTTCCGTGGCGGAGAAACAAAAGAAGAAATTGAAGAAAGAAAACGACTCATAAAAGAAAATAATATTACAGTGGAATAAAACATGGAACTTCTATCACCTGCAGGCAATGTTGAAAAACTAAAGTACGCATATTTTTATGGGGCAGACGCTTCTTATATTGGACTCAAGAATTTTTCCCTTAGAGTTAAGGCAGACAACTTTTATCAGGATGAATACAAGAAAGTCATTGAGCTAAAGGAAAAATTTCCAGGCAAAAAACTCCACTGTGCGCTCAACATTTCATTTCACAATCATGAAATAGACAGACTCATAGAAAACATTCCATATTTCAAGCAGTATCCTATTGATGCATTTATCATTCAGGATCTGGGAATTGTTCCAATAATCCAGAAAAACTTTCCTGATGCACAGCTTCATCTTTCAACACAGGCAAGCTGCATGAACCGAGAAGCCGTAAAAATGTACAAGTCCCTGGGGTTTTCAAGAGTAGTCATGGGGCGTGAAGCATCCCTCAAGGAAATTGCAGAAATCAAGAATGCAGTTCCAGATATGGAAATCGAATGTTTCATCCACGGAGCCATGTGCATTGCATATGCCGGCCGCTGTCTGATGAGTTCATACCTCACAGGACGAAGCGCACAGGAAGGCTTCTGCTCACACACATGCCGTTGGGACTATGATGTTCTTACTGCAAAAAAAATTGCAGAAAGCGGAGAACTGGTACTTCGCGAGCACAAGAGACAAGACGAATACTTTCCTATCTACGAGGGAAATGATTTTACGGCAGTCCTTTCCAGCAAAGATCTGTGCATGATTGACCATCTCAAGGAACTCAAGGAAGCTGGTGTTGACTCTCTCAAAATCGAAGGACGCATGAAAAGTGTTTACTATGTTGCACTTATTACACGTGCATACAGAAAAGCATTGGATGCTCTGGAAGGAAAAATCACGCAGGATGAAGCTTCTCCATTCATTGATGAACTTTACAAGGCAAGTCACAGACCATTCACGACTGCATTTTATTTCAACAAATCAGATGCAGACGTTACAGTAAGCGGTGCAAGTGACAGTCCATACGAGCTTGCTGCAGAAATCGGGCAAATGCTTTCAGAATTAGAAGAAAATGAAATTCTGAAAAAGGCAGCAGATTACAAGAAACTGCAGGATGATGAATATGCAGCCTTATGCGACCAGGCAAAAGCAGCTTATGACAAGCGCGTTAAGGATCAGCCAGACAAGCACCTTCCATTGGCAACAAAAATCGAAGGATATAGGATGTACAGTCTTGAAGCCCTCAACATGCTCAATGAATCAACAGAAATGCAGCTTGTTAGCCCGAACATTGTTGGAAAAGACATTAAGTTCAAAAAAGATTTTGTTCTCATCAACCCGGAAAACGGTGAACTTTACAACTGGGTATGTAACGGACACCCTTGCGTAATTTACACAAACATGGAAGTTTCAGAAGGTTCCCTAATCAGAACAAAAGATGAAAACTATGTGGAAGGCAAATTCAGGGATTCTGGAAGATAATTTTTTGCAGAACTAGATTTCAATAAACTGCTCACCCGGCATTTCATCAAAATAGGAATCAATTTTATTATGACTGTCTTCCATACCGAAGTAGTTCATCATCTTTGATCCAAAGTAATGAGCGAACTCAAACTGCTTGCAGTAATAGGCAAAAAATCTCTGTACCCTTGTTTTCCAGAATTCCTCAGGCTGACATTCAACCATGTCTTCAAGAAACTTGTGAGCAACGAGCTTTCTGTCTACAGTGATTCTATTGAAATTGTCATTAAGTTCAATGTTTGAAAGTTTCCTGAAAATCCACGGCTCAACTGCTGCCTGAGTTGCAATCATCATGCCCTTAGCATCAGGCGCCATTTTTCTTGCATACTCATATGAAGCCTCGTCTTTCACAAAGCCATTGAGATACACATCAACATTCTTGTAGCGGCTGCAAAGTTCCTGAACATAGGCATACCTGGGATATGTTCTTGGTTTTTCCCGGATTGTTCTTGCATGAAGGGTAATAAGCTCAACACCCTCACTGACAAGCATATCTGTAAAAGAAAAAAAATCATTGTCCTTAAAATCATCCTTTCCAAGACGACACTTAACACTCAAGCGCAAATGCTCACCAGTAGATTTTTCATGTTCCAGGATTGCCTTCTTAACTTCCCTGACACATTGAGCTGTTTCAGAAATGGGTTTCAGCATCCAGCCAATTCCAGCACCAAGCTTATATATCTGGGGAGCACTACAGCCCATATTTATGTCTATTCCAAGACCACCTTGCGTGCACAGAAAGGAAGCAGCTTTTCCCATGGTAACTCCATCCCAACCTGTAAGCTGCCAGACAATTTTATCTTCAACAGTCCCATTCATCAAATAAAATTTTTCAAATGGACCCATATTAAGCAGGGATGAGGCATTAATCATTTCTGTAAAATATTCATCACAAAAACCAAAGGCTTCCACACATCGTCTGAAAGCCTCGTGACTAATTGTGGCCATTGGACCGCATATAAACTTCATTCAAATACTCTGCAAAAATTCTTGCACTATCTGCACACAATTTTGGGCATGGCCGCTTCTTGTAATACTCTGCAGTTCTTTCTTCAGACACTGAGCTTCCGGAATTTGAAACAACATCCCTTGCAAGGAAAGTCTTGCTGCTTCATCTGGAGAAATCATTACTTGAGATTCTCCACTGCCTTAACTGCATCAGCAATTTCAGCAACCTGAAGGTTTTCAATATCACCATCATCAACTGACTTTGAAACTCTCTGTTCCATAGGAATTCTTGCAAGAAGAGGAATCTTGAATTCTTCTGAAATCTTGTCAATATTACTTTCACCAAAAATCTTGATTTCCTTGTTACAGTCAGGACATTTTACATAGCTCATGTTTTCAATAAGACCAAGAATAGGTATGTTCATCATGTTTGCCATATTTACTGCCTTTTCAACAATAACACGAACAAGCTGCTGAGGAGATGCAACAATAATAATTCCATCAACAGGAAGAGACTGGAAAACTGTAAGAGGCACATCTCCGGTTCCAGGAGGGCAATCAACAAACATATAGTCTACGTCTTCCCAGCAAACATCTGTCCAGAACTGTTTTACGGCCCCAGAAATAACAGGACCACGCCAGACTACAGGATCAGTTTCATTCTGAAGAAGAAAATTCATTGACATAAGCTGAATGCCAGTTTTTGTTTTTACAGTCTTAAGATATCCACCGTCAGTTCCATCTTCTTTCTTTTCAGCAACACTTTCTGCTCTTGCATTATTCATTCCAAAAGACTTAGGAATTGAAGGTCCTGTAATATCAGCATCAAGAACAGCGCATCTTTTTCCATCTCTGGAAACTGCACACGCAAGAAGACTTGTTACAAGAGACTTTCCAACCCCTCCCTTTCCAGAAACAATGCCAATAACCTTCTTTACTGAAGAATCTTTTCTCAAAGTTTCATGAAGAGGCCTTGAAGAACAATCCTTCGAACAAGACGAACATTTTCCGCCACAATTTTCTGCCATAGAGCTATCCTCAAAATAAGTATTGAAATAAATTTTCAAAACAAAACATAACGATTTTTTTCGAAAACTGTTATTGAATTATAAAAAAAAAATCAGTAGTATTCAACTCAACCATGTTTCCACCATTTGATGAAAAAGAAGCCTATTCTCTTTGCCTGAAAATTTCAGAAAACCTCAGGAACGGATCCTACTCAATTTATTCAAGCTCAATGGAAAGTGTGGAAAGAAAAAATTTCCCGGTCATGCTTGGATCCCTAATATGCAAAGACAAAAACAATGAAAAAGTCAAGCTTTTTGCAATTTCCGGTTCAACAAAAAAAATCAAGAAGAATAAGGATGACGATTTAATTTTTGTTGATGCAATAGTTTCAGCAGAACAAATTGAAAAGGCTCTCGAAAAAAATGATGATGAAATTCATGCCCTTACAAACACAATAAACAGTTACAGTGGTTCCACAGAAGTCCTGGAATCATTGAAAAAGAAAAGACTTGAGCTTACTTCACAATCACAGAAAAATGTTTTTAACCTTTATTCATTTTACTGCATAGACGGAAAAAAACGCTCACTCAAGGAAATATGCACAAACAATTTTCCACCAACCGGCACAGGTGAATGCTGCGAACCTAAACTTCTAAACTATGCATTCAAAAACAACCTTCAACCACTTAGCATGGCAGAAATACTTTTCAGGCGGGATGAAAAAATCGAAGAACAGGATATCAAAGCAATTCCACCCTGTGATGAAAGATGCTCACTGATCCTGCCTTCAATGCTGGGAATAAAAATTCTATACAGGGACGAAGACATAATTGTGGTCAACAAGCAAAGCGGACTTCTAAGCGTTCCGGGACGTGGACCAGACAAGCAGGACTGTATCGTAAACCGTGTAAAAAAAATTTTCCCCGGCTGCATTCAACAGCCTGCAGTTCACAGACTGGACATGGAAACCTCTGGAATCATGGTTCTTGCATTCACGAAGGAAGCACACAAAAACATCAATAAACAATTTGAAGAAGGACTCGTGCAAAAAAAATATGTTGCACTGCTGGATGGAATTCTTCCAAAACTCAAAATCCCGAATGAGGGACAAATGGAACTGTACTTTAGACTCGACATTGACAACAGACCACACCAGATCTGGGATGAGGTGAACGGTAAAAAAGCAGTTACCCAGTGGAAGATTCTTGGAGTTGAACGCTACACAGATCCACATGGAAAAACCACAAATGCAACCAGAGTCCTGTTCATTCCACACACAGGCCGAACGCACCAGTTGAGACTTGCAAGCGCCGACAAACATGGTTTCAATGTTCCAATCATCGGAGACACACTCTACGGAAAATGTACTCTCGGTCAAAGACTTATGCTTCATGCACAGTACATAAAATTCACCCACCCCACAACCGGACAGACAATGGAATTCACATGCCCGGCAGAATTCTAGAATTCAGTAAATTTCAGGAAGAAGCCCCTTGCGGAAAGTATAGCAATGCAGAAGCTACACCAGGGGAAGCACAGCAGAAAGCTTTTTTTTAACTGCAAGTTTTTTTAATTTTGTCGTCATTTTTTATTGTTAGACATACCTAACTACTTGACATAATTAGCATAAACTAACTATAGTTAGAGTATACTAATTATCTTCATAAAAAAGGATATGGAAAACATCATGCCAATCTACATGGCTCACATTGGAGAAGAATATCTCGTAAAAAAAGTAGGTGGTCTTGAAGAAACAAAACACCACCTCAAGAACCTTGGCTTTGTTCCGGGAGCTCAGGTAAGCGTGGTAGCAGTAATGAACGGAAACCTGATTGTTCAGGTCAAGGATGCCAGGGTTGCCATCAGCAAAGAACTTGCAGGAAAAATAATTATTTAAGAGGTAATAAATATGACATTGAAGGAAGTTAAGCCTGGGTCAACAGTAAAGGTTGTAAAAATCTCAGGTGAAGGCGCGGTCAAACGCAGGATCATGGAAATGGGACTTACAAAAGGCATTGAAGTATTTGTCCGCAAAGTAGCCCCTCTTGGAGATCCAGTAGAAGTAACGGTAAGGGATTATGAACTTTCCGTTCGTAAAGCTGATGCTGAATTAGTTGAAGTAGAATAAGAGGGCGTTCCCCTTCGCTGCGCTGCGGGTCGGCAGTTCCAGGCTCCACTACGTTCGGTGCCTGCGCACCCGCTTCGCGGCCTTCCATTGCCTAACGCAAAAAATTTAAACGAGGAAAAAGAAATGAAAATCGCACTTGCAGGAAACCCTAACGCGGGAAAAACAACTTTATTCAATGCTCTTACAGGCTCAAACCAGTTTGTAGGCAACTGGCCTGGAGTTACAGTAGAAAAGAAAGAAGGAAAACTCAAAGGCCACAAGAACGTAGAGATCATGGACTTGCCGGGCATCTATTCCCTTTCGCCATATACTTTGGAAGAAGTAGTTTCAAGAAACTATCTTGTAAAAGATCGCCCTGATGCAATTCTCAACATCATTGACGGAACAAACCTTGAACGCAACCTCTACCTTACGACACAGCTTGTTGAACTTGGCATACCGATGGTAATCGCCGTAAACATGATGGATGTGGTAAAGAAAAACGGAGATAAAATTCATCTTAAGGAAATGTCACAGGTTCTTGGATGTCCTGTCTATGAAATCTCTGCCCTCAAAAACAAAGGATGCATGGAAGCGGCTGTTGCTGCAATAAAGGCCGCGGAAGAAAAGAAACCCATGGTCTATCAGCACAGATTTGAATCCTGCGTTGAACATGCCCTTGCACATATCGAAGAGGCCGTGATCCACAATCTTCCGGAAGAAAAACAGAGATGGTATTCCGTAAAACTTTTTGAACGCGACTCAAAGGTTATTGAACAGCTTAAGGAAGCAGAAGGAATAACAGTGGGGACAGACATCCTTGCTCATATTGAAGATGACATCAAGACCTGCGAAAAAGAACTTGATGACGATTCAGAATCAATCATCACAGCAGAACGCTACAAGTACATCGATTCAATTATCAAATCATGCGTTACAAAAAAGCAGAAGGCAAGCAAGCTCAACACTTCGGACAAAATCGACCGCATTGTAACAAACCGCTGGCTTGCCCTTCCTATTTTTGCCGTGGTAATGTGGGCAGTTTATTACATAGCCATGGTTACAGTTGGTGCCGCAGCAACAGACTGGGCAAACGACGGACTTTTTGGTGACGGCTACCATCTCTTTGGAATAGGCAACGATGCTTACGAAGAGGCTAGTGAAGAATTCGGAGATTCCCCTGCAATTATTGAAGCATTCAACAACGGAGAGTTTACATATACGGTGCAGGATGAAGAGACTCTTGAAGTTTCAGAACCGATTGAATTCACAGAAAGTGATGTTGTTGCCGCAAAGGCAATGGTTGAAAAATATGGAGAAGAAGGTCCATCTCCCGATGCTTACGGAATCTGGATTCCGGGTGTTCCGGCAGTAATTGAATCTGCCCTTGATGCAATTGAATGTGCCCACTGGCTTAAAGGCTTGATTCTTGATGGTATTGTTGCAGGTGTCGGTGCAGTTCTTGGTTTTGTTCCTCAGATGCTGGTTCTCTTCTTCCTTCTTGCATTCCTTGAAGCCTGCGGTTACATGGCACGAATCGCCTTCATCATGGACCGTGTTTTCCGCCGCTTTGGATTGTCTGGAAAATCTTTCATTCCGATGCTGGTTGGTACAGGTTGCGGTATTCCAGGTATCATGGCAAGCCGAACAATTGAAAATGAACGTGACCGCAAGATGACAATCATGACAACAACTTTCATTCCTTGTGGTGCAAAAACTCCGTTCATCGCCATGGTTGCCGGTGCAATCTTTGGTGGATCCGCCTGGGTTGCAACAAGCGCCTACTTCATCGGTATTGCCGCAATCCTTTGTTCTGGAATCATGTTAAAGAAAACAAAGATGTTTGCAGGTGATGCAGCACCCTTCGTTATGGAACTTCCAGCCTATCACTGGCCTACAATGGGAAACCTGCTTCGTTCAATGTGGGAACGCGGATGGTCATTCATAAAGAAAGCGGGAACAATCATCCTCCTTTCTACAATCGTAATCTGGTTCCTTTCTAACTTTGGATGGGCAGACGGCACATTCGGAATGCGTGCATTTACAATGCTGGAAGAAGATCAGATGGACTGTTCAATTCTTGCTTACTTTGGCCGCGGAATCTGCTGGCTCTTCCAGCCTCTTGGTTGGGGCAACTGGCAGGCTACAGTTGCAGCAATCACAGGTCTTGTAGCAAAGGAAAATATTGTCGGTACTATGGGAATTCTTTACGGCGGAACAGAAGCCTATGCAAACATGGCTGCCGTATTTACAGGCATAACCGGTATGTCATTCCTTATCTTCAATCTTCTTTGTGCTCCTTGTTTTGCCGCCATGGGTGCCATCAAGCGCGAAATGAACAACACAAAATGGTTCTGGTTTGCCATTGGGTATGAATGTGGATTTGCCTACATCATCGCTTTCATTGTAAATCAGCTGGGCGGTTTGTTTAC
>JAEDCT010000037.1 GCA_016294035.1 Treponema sp.
CATGAATCTTTTCCTGATTCCCCTTGAGCGAGAATACATAGTCTGATTTTTTCTCTGTGATTTTTCCGGCGATTTTCTTCTGGCACCCCATCGCATCTATCGTTACTATAACTCCTTTCAAATCAAGAAGATCAAGAAGTTCTGGAATCGCCGTAATTTCGTTAGACTTTTCTTCTGTTTTAATCTGCCCGAAACAAACTCCCAGTCTTGAAGCCCATGCACTGACCATATGAACAGCTTTGTGTTCTGTTCCATTTTCTGCTGCGGGAGAATATTTAGAACCGCATTCCGTCTTTCCGTCAAAGGCAACCACATCTCCGTCTTTGATTCTGTTTCCAAAAACGGATCTTGCATATTCGATGAATACTTTTCCCAGCTGCTCGGTGTCGATTTTTGCCAGTACCCGCAGAATTGTATCTGCACTTGGTATTCCGTTTGCAAGAACAAGATATTTTTTCAATACATTTATACTTAGTTCTGCGTATAAATGTATTGATTCTATGCTTTTGTATCCGCAAAGCAGCCCGAAAAATACAATCATCAGTATATCGACAAGACTATGCTTCTTGCATCTGTCTATCCTGTTGTCTTTTATTGTTTCCAAAGATTCTTTTAAGTTCATTTTACCCACCTGAAAGAATCTTATTATATTTCTTAAAATTTAAATACTATTCACTTTAAAAGTATTTTAAATGCGGAGACCCTGAGATGAGGAGGAAAAGAGTATGGAAAATTCACAGAATGACGATATGATTTTAAAATTTCCCGAGCATGTTGGTGAACATGACGAAGACGACAAGATTGTTACCTACTGTGCAGACGGTGAGGTAATTTGGCAGAGTGAAATCGATGCGATTTTGATGGGAAAACCGATTGAGAAGGCTCCGAACCAGAAAAATCCGAAATGCAAAACTGCGCATAGTGCAGAAAAAGATGGAAATTAGCTTATGAAAAACAGTGAAGAAAAGAATTCAAATTCAACGGATTCAACATTTTTTGATTTCATCCGTGCGGAAAATCCAGAAACTGTTTTCAAAACCCTTCAAAAAGAAGATGACTATTTTGTTGCGCTCGTGCTTTCGAGCATTTCTGAAAGTCTGGCAAGTAGTCTTTTTTCAATGTTTGAGCTTGAGAGGCAGATAAAAATTCAGGAGCAGATTGCAAAAGGGCTTAAAATTCCTGCATCGGTGGTAAAGGCATACGAGGAATCTTTTAAGGAATATCTTAAAAATCAAGTTGAAGAAGAAAAAAATCATATTGCGGGTTCAGAAAAAGCCTGTAAGATTTTGCAGCTTTCAAAAATTTCTGTTCAGAAAAAATTTATGGACGAACTTTCAAGACAGAATGATGAGCTTGCGGCAAAATTCAAGGAAAAACTTTTCTTTTTTGATGATATTCCGCTTCTTTCTGACCGTGCGCTCCAATGCCTTCTGCGTGAAGTTGACGAAAATCTTCTTACAAAAGCACTGAAAGCTGCAACCGAGCCGACCTGCGAAAAATTCTTCCGCAACATGAGCGAAAAAGCGGCGGCGATGCTCAAAGAGGATATGGAATTCATTGGACCAATCCGTCTTAAAGACGCACTTGAATGTCAGCAGTTTATACTGAATGTTGTTTTGCGACTTGAAGAGAAAGGCGAAATTATAATTGAACGGACAAAGGATGATGTGCTGGTTTAATTATTGGCGTATAGTTGGGTCTTCAGTTTAAATATTATAATTCTATAAGAAAAGTGGAAGTTCTGAATCCAGATGAGCAAAAAAGTGCTTAATAAATTTTGTTTTTATGCGACAACTTTATTGGCATATTTCGAAACAGATTCATTCAAATACCAAAGAACCGAATGTTGGGTGGCTTTTTGCTACGCAAAAAAAGCGAGAAATGCATAGCATTTCTCGTCCCGAGTTTGCATTGCAAACTCGCGCTATTCGCCCTTCGCTAACGCTCATCCGCTTCCCTCGCTTCGCTCAGTCCAGTGGACTGCTTCGCAGGGGCTACTATCCTTGCCACGGTTTACAAACGTTTAAATTAGATGCCTAAAATATCGTCATCTAATTTAAGTCCCGAGTTTTTTCAAAACTCTATTTATTTACGTGTCCGCTCAGGCGAACGGTTTTGTAAATCCTCGAAAGTTGAAACTTTCTGCGGTTTACAAAATTATGGAACCTTTATTTTTCACATCAATATCTAAAGCTTTTTTCAAAAAATCCACAATTCTTTTTTTTGTATTGTTTAGAGAATATATTTTCTTTGATTATATACCACAATGCCATCCAAATAAAACGCAGATACTTTAGCCTTTATTTGTCGAATTAATTTTTATAAAACTTACAAAAACCTATTGACATAGTAGGTATAAAGATTTATTATGAAGTTACCTAGTAGGATAATAGGTAATAAAACATAGGAGTGAAAGATAAACCCGCTAAAATAGCGCGGTTTTATCTTTCCTAAAGTTTGCGTTGCAAACTTATTCAAGGGTTACTACAACCCCTGAAAACGAGCGAGTCAAGGTCTTGAGCGAAGCGTGCCTTGACCGGTCGTATTATTGAACTGCTGTTCCTCATTACATTACGGAACAGCGTAAAAAGTCAATCGATTGTTGAAACAATTTTCTTGACTTTTTATGGGAGCTTTTTATGAAATTCTATTTTGAAAAATTAGTAAGGGAAAATTTTAGATTTGGATTGATGTGTTGCTCTTGTATGTGTTGTAGCTTGTAGTCGAAAAAAAACAAACCTTATGGGGTATGACCTCACAAAAAAATAAAAACATAGGAGCTTAATATGAGCAATTATAAATTTGAAACATTACAATTACACGTTGGACAGGAAACAGCAGATCCAGCAACAGATTCTAGGGCAGTGCCGATTTATCAGACAACTTCTTATGTATTCCATAATAGCCAGCATGCGGCAGATCGCTTTGGTTTGGCAGATGCAGGAAACATCTATGGCCGATTGACTAATTCAACTCAGGATGTTTTGGAAAAACGAGTTGCGGCTTTGGAAGGAGGTTCTGCAGCATTGGCTTTGGCTTCGGGAGCGGCAGCCATTTCTTACACCATTGAGGCTTTGGCAGCAAACGGCGGACATATTGTTTCACAGAAAACCATTTACGGCGGTTCTTACAATTTGCTGGCTCACACTTTGCCACAGTACGGAATTTCGACGACTTTTGTTGATGCACATAATTTGAAAGAAGTTGAAGGTGCCATTCAGGAAAATACCCGCGCAATTTATCTTGAAACTTTGGGAAATCCTAACTCGGATATTCCTGATATCGATGCGATTGCTGAAATAGCACACAAGCACGGACTTCCCCTCGTAATCGACAATACTTTCGGAACGCCTTATCTTATCCGACCAATTGAGCACAGTGCGGATATCGTAGTTCATTCTGCAACAAAGTTTTTGGGCGGTCACGGAACAACTTTAGGTGGTATTATAGTAGAAAGCGGAAAATTCAACTGGAAGGCAAGCGGAAAATATCCTAACATTGCTTCTCCTAACCCAAGCTATCACGGGGTTTCTTTCTATGATGCTGTAGGACCTGCTGCCTTTGTAACATACATCCGGGCAATTTTGCTTCGCGATACAGGAGCAACTATTTCGCCTTTCAATGCCTTCCTTCTTTTGCAGGGCGTGGAAACTCTTTCGCTTCGTCTTGACCGACATGCCGAAAATACAAAAAAGGTTGTTGAGTTCTTGAGCAAGCATCCGCAAGTACAGAAAGTGAACCATCCATCGCTTCCTGACCATCCGGATCATGCCTTGTATCAGAAATATTTTCCGAACGGGGGCGCTTCAATTTTCACCTTTGAAATCAAGGGCGGAAAAGAAGCTGCCTGGAAATTTATTGATAATCTGAAGATTTTCAGTTTGCTTGCAAACGTTGCTGATGTTAAGTCTCTTGTAATTCATCCGGCTTCAACAACTCACAGCCAGTTGAACGACGAGGAACTTGCGGATCAGGGAATCACACAAAGCACTATTCGTCTTTCAATCGGAACGGAGCACATTGACGACATTATCGCTGACTTGGAAGCTGGTTTTAAGGCTGCAAAGTAGTAATAGGTAATATGTGCTAAACTATAATCATAAAGATAAAGATAAAGATAAAAGGGGGATTGATTATGTCAAAAATTTATACAAGCGCTGACCAGCTTATTGGTCGTACACCACTTTTGGAACTCACACATATCGAAAAAGAATTTGCTTTGAAGGCAAAAATCGTTGCAAAACTTGAATATTTCAATCCTGCAGGAAGCGTCAAGGATCGAATTGCAAAGGCCATGCTTGATGATGCAGAAAAGGCTGGAAAATTAAAGCCTACTTCTACGATTATCGAACCGACTTCTGGAAACACTGGAATTGGACTAGCATCTGTTGCGGCATCCCGCGGATACAAAATCATAATCGTAATGCCAGAAACCATGAGCGTTGAGCGCCGACAGCTGATGAAGGCTTATGGTGCTGAACTTGTTCTGACCGAGGGCGCAAAAGGAATGAAAGGCGCAATTGCCAAGGCAGAAGAACTTGCACATACAATTCCTGATAGCTTCATTCCTGGTCAGTTTGTGAATCCTTCGAACCCTAAGGCACATTTTGAAACCACAGGACCAGAAATCTGGGAAGATACGGACGGAAAGGTTGATTACTTTGTTGCAGGAGTTGGAACAGGCGGAACGATTACAGGTGTCGGACAGTTCCTTAAATCAAAGAATGCCAATGTAAAAGTTGTTGCAGTGGAACCAAAATCAAGTGCAGTTCTTTCAACTGGCGTTGCTGGAAGTCACAAAATTCAGGGAATCGGTGCAGGCTTTGTTCCAGATGTCCTTGATACAAAAGTTTATGATGAAATCATTCCTGTTGAAAACGATGACGCTTTTGCTACGGGAAAACTTTTTGGAAAAAAAGAAGGCGTTCTTGTGGGAATTTCTTCCGGAGCTGCTCTTTGGGCCGCAATTGAAATCGCAAAACGAAGCGAAAATGCAGGAAAGACAATCGTAGTATTGTTGCCGGATACAGGTGACCGCTATCTTTCAACAGCGTTGTTTGCAGACTAAGTGTCAAAGTTAGCCGCAGGTAAATGCAGATTATAAAAAAATAAGGAGGGACCGTCGTGTTGAACTTGAATTATTTGTTTGAAGATTCTGATGTTTCGTTTGACGGAACGGCGGATACAAAAGGTTTAAGCGATTACACGACCCTCGACTTCGTAAGCGGAGAATCGCACATATACGGTGAAATTATGTGGCCTGGCAAGGAATTCCCTTCTGAGCGCCCATGTGTAATTATGCTCCACGGTTTTCCCGGTTCTGCCAGAAACGACGATATAAGCCACGCGCTTTGCCGAATCGGATGCGTGGTAATCGTTCCTCATCATCGGGGAGCGTGGGGGAGTGGTGGAAAATATCTTATTACAAATTGTATCGAGGATGCCAAAAACCTAGCGCAGTTTGCCCGCACGGACAATTTCGTCCAAAAATACAAAATCAATCCTGATAAAATTTTTTTGCTCGGACACAGCATGGGGGCAAATTCCGCCTTGAATGCCGGAAAACAACTAGACTGGCTTCGGGGAATAATCATGCTTGCCCCTTACGACCCAACGCGTTATCTTTCGGGAGAAAAGGAAGTCTTTTTTCATTCGCTTTTGCAAGAAGGCAAAATCCTAAATTCCGACGGAATCGATTCGATTTATGAAGATGTGGTGAAAAATGCTGAAAATCTGTCTTTTCCCAAAGCAGTTTCTAAAATCGAGGGCAAAAATCTTCTTTTGATTGCAGCAGATTATGATAGCGTTGCCCCAAAAGAAGATATGGTCTATCCGCTTTGGAACGCCTTACAGAAAAGTAACGGATTCAATAAAAACAAAATTCATCGGCTTGTAGAATTTCCTACGGAGCACGGCCTTCTCGGACGCAGAATAAGTTCAATACGTGAAATCGCATCATTTATAGCTGCATGTGTTGGTGATGAAAAATAAAATGCAGAAAAGTTTGATAAATCAGTTTTTGACAATCATCTTTTGAATAATCCATTTCAATCATCAATTTCAAATGCAACTGTTTTTGATTTTATTTGTTCAACAGTTCTTTGTGCAAAAATCTCTGTTATAATTATTACGAGGATAACGATGGCATCCACAAAAGAAATGTGTTATAGAAGTAAATTAAAGCAGCAGACTGGAACAAGCACTTTGGTTGCAACTAAAACAGAGGTTACAAATATTTCTCCTTTTGGAATTTGGATCTTAACAAATGATAAAGAGTACTTTATCAGCTATAAAGATTATCCGGTTTTTGAGAAGGCTAGTATCAAACAAATTGCTGCCGTTACAACTGATTTTTCTGGAAATCTGCATTGGGAAGACCTTGATGCAGATATAGAACTGGATAGTCTGGAAAATCCCGAAGATTATCCATTGGTTTATCGCTAACTCTTTGCGCAATAGAATAGATAATTGTTACCCATAACAACCAGTAACTCCCCTTAAAGAACTATCTTTTTTATGCTATATTTTTCTTATGACACAAACGGAACAATCAAAGGCTGCAAAAAAGTTCAGTGAAGACTGGAAAGATAAAGGTTATGAAAAAGGGGAGAGTCAGAAATTCTGGCTGGATTTGCTGTGCAATGTTTTTGGAATAAAAGACTTTGCTAATTTTATATATTTTGAAAATCAGATAAAAGAAAAATTTACGGATAAGACAACCACTAATTTTATAGACATTTATATTCCGTCTACAAAAGTAATGATTGAGCAGAAAAGTATAGATAAAGACCTTCGAGAACCTATCAGGCAGTCTGATGGAACTTTATTAAATCCTTTCCAACAGGCACGAAAATATATCTCTGGTCTTCCATTGTCACAGCATCCACGCTGGGTTGTTACAAGCAATTTTAAGTCATTCCTTGTTTACGATATGGAAAATCCCAACGGAGAGCCGGAAGAAATACTTCTGGAAAATCTAGAAAAAGAATATTACAGACTTTCGTTTATAACAGACCAGGGTAGTGTACATCTGAAAAAAGAGCTTGAAGTATCGAAGAAAGCCGGAGATATTATCGGCGAAATTTATGATGCCATTTTGAAACAGTACAAAGATGCAGACAACCCAAGTCCTGCAACATTAAAAAGCCTTAATATGCTTTGTGTCCGCATTGTATTCTGTCTTTATGCAGAAGATGCCGGAATATTCGGACATAAATCTATTTTTGGTGATTATCTTAAACAGTTTGAAGCAAAAGACCTGCGTCGTGCATTGCTTGACTTGTTCCAGGTTTTAGACCAGAAGGAAGAGGAACGAGATGAATATCTTGAAGAATCTCTGGCGGCTTTTCCGTATGTGAACGGCGGACTTTTTACAGAAGAAGACAAAACCATTCCGCCACTTACAGAAGAAATTAAAGAGCTTCTTGTAAAGCACGCTTCCAATGAATTTGACTGGAGCGAAATCAGCCCCACAATTTTCGGAGCAATTTTTGAATCAACTCTTAACCCGGAAACTCGCCGCTCTGGTGGTATGCACTACACAAGCATCGAAAATATTCACAAAGTTATAGACCCGCTTTTCTTGGATGATTTGAAAGCTGAATTTGAAGAGTTAAAACAGATAAAAAACACAGCAAACAGAATTGAAAAGGTAAAAGAATTTCATAAGCGGCTTGGCACTCTTAAATTTTTAGACCCAGCCTGCGGTTCTGGAAACTTCCTTACAGAAACTTATTTGAGTTTGCGTAAACTTGGAAATGAATGTATAAAAGTAGAACTTAACATCGGAGAAGGTGAACTTGCCCTTACGTACAAAGCAGAAGATTTAATTCAGGTTTCTATCCAGCAGTTCTACGGAATTGAGATAAATGATTTTGCTGCCGTAGTTGCAAAAACAGCTCTTTGGATTGCAGAAAGCCAGATGATGAAGGAAACTGCAAAAATCATCGAAAAAGATTTGAAGTTCCTCCCTTTGCATACTTACGCAAATATCATTGAAGGAAATGCCCTGCGAATTGATTGGGAAAGTGTCGTTCCAAAGAGTGACTTGAATTATATTTTAGGAAATCCGCCGTTTGTGGGAGCGAGATGGATGTCAAAAGAACAGAAGAAAGATGTTCTCGATATATTTGGTTCAAAATGGAATGGTGTTGGCGATTTGGATTATGTTTGTTGTTGGTATAAAAAAGCAGCAGATTATATTCAAAATACAGAAATAAAAACGGCTTTAGTATCAACAAACTCTATAACACAAGGCGGGGCTGTAACAAATCTTTGGAAGCCTTTGTTCGAAAATTTTAATGTTCATATAGATTATGCCTGGAGAACATTCCAATGGGATAGTGAATCAAATATAAAAGCTCATGTTCATTGTGTAATAATAGGTTTTAGCTGTTCAAAAAAGAAAATGCAAAAGGTTATTTATTTAAATGAATCGCAATTCATAAAAGCAGATAATATAAATGGATATTTGTTAAATGCACAGAACATCTTTATTGAGAAACGAATGAAGCCGTTATCAGATGTGCCTGAGATATGTCTGGGTGGGCAGGCAATAGATGATGGAAATTTAGTTCTGACTTTGGAAGAAAAAAATGAACTCCTAAAAAAAGAACCTAACGCAGAAAAATTCTTCAGATCTTATATGATGGGGAAGGATTTTATTGATAGAAAACCAAGAGCATGTCTTTGGCTTGTAGGCGCAAATCCTACAGAATTAAAAAAATGTCCGCAAATTCTAAAAAGAGTTGAGAATGTAAAAGTATTTAGGGAGAAAAGCGACCGTACAAGTACACTGAAAGCAGCTGCAACTCCAACTTTATTTGCAGCTCCATTTGAATGTAAAAATGATTATATTGCAATTCCAAAGGTTTCATCAGAACAAAGAAGATATATTCCTATGGATTATCTTTCTAAAGAAATAATTCCTGGTGATAAGTTGTTTACAATGCAAAATGCATCTTTGTTTCATTTTGGAGTAATGACATCTAATGTTCATAATGCTTGGATGCGTGCCGTTTGCGGACGCCTAGAAATGCGATACAGCTATTCAAACACAATCGTTTATAATAATTTTCCTTGGTGCAATCCTACAGAAGAGCAGAAAGCAAAAATCGAGCAAACCGCCCAGGCGATTTTAGATGCCCGTGCCCTTTACCCGGATTCTTCCCTTGCCGATTTGTACGACGAAACCTTAATGCCGCCGGAACTTCGTAAAGCTCATCAGGCAAACGACCGTGCGGTAATGGCAGCTTATGGATTCAGCACCAAAATGACTGAATCTGAGTGCGTTGCAGAGTTATTCAAGATGTACGAAAAACTGACAGAAAAAATACAATGATTGCTAAATTGGGAAAGCAATGATTGCTCAATGAAAATTGCGAAAGGAAATTGAAAATCAAAAAAAATTGTACAGGCTGCAATATTCTAAGGAAAATAAAAAACGCGTTAGGGATTGTAGGGGCAGCCCGATAGGGCTGTTGCGGAACGAAGTGGAGCAATGGAGCCGAAAGGCGGAACCCCGCAAAGCCCGGCGGCAGCGAAGCTGACGCAACGCCCAGATATAAAACAGTAGATTCCAGACAAGTGGTTTAAGGAGGTAGGGCGAATGGAAAACGAAATAATTCTTTATACAGATGAAAATGGCAAAACAAATGTTTCTGTGCGCTTTGCAGATGAAGATGTTTGGGTAACTCAAAATCAGCTTGCAGAAATATATAATACTACGCAGCAGAATATCAGTCTTCATATAGATAACATTTACAAAGATGCAGAACTTCCAGAAGCCTCAACTCACAAGGATTTCTTGTTAGTTCAAAAAGAAGGAAATCGTAATGTAAAGCGAAATATAGCCCATTACAACCTCGATGTAATTATCGCAATTGGCTATCGTGTTCAATCTGATGTGGCAGTTCGTTTCCGTCGCTGGGCAACGCAGAGGCTTCATGAATATATTCAGAAAGGCTTTACCATGGATGACGAGCGGCTAAAGCAGGGGCGGAACCGATATTTTAAGGAACTTTTGCAGAGAATCCGTGATATCCGCTCAAGTGAAAGGAATTTTTACCAGCAGGTTACGGATATTTATGCAACTGCAACTGATTATGATCCGCGTTCCAAGATGACTCTGAACTTTTTTGCAACGGTACAGAATAAATTGCATTATGCGGTTCATGACGAGTTTTGTGAACCGCATATTTTATCGGACACAAAACTCGCTAGCGAAGCGATGCACACTGCGGCGGAGCTTATATATGAGCGTGTAGACAGTGAAAAGCCTTTTGTTGGAATGACGAATTTTAAAGGCGATTATGTTACAAAAGATGATGTAAAAATTGCTAAAAACTATCTTTCAGAGCTTGAGTTGAAAAGATTAAATCTGCTGGTTTCTGAATTCTTGGATTTTGCTGAATTTCAGGCATTGGAAGAGAAACCAATGAAAATGCAGGATTGGATTACAGCATTAGATAATCAGATTGTTGCTCATCAGCGGAAAATTCTTGAAGGCAAAGGTTCAATTTCTCACGAACAAGCAATGCAGAAAGCAGAAAAAGAATACGATTTATTCCGCCAGAAAGAGCTTGCAAATCTAAAAAGTGACTTTGACTTGTTTTTGCAGGATGTAAGAAAAATAGAAACGCGTTAGGGATTGTAGGGGCAGCCCGATAGGGCTGTTGCGGAACGAAGTGGAGCAATGGAGCCGAAAGGCGGAACCCCGCAAAGCCCGGCGGCAGCGAAGCTGACGCAACGCCCAGAAAAGCGAGGAAATAAATGAAAACAGTTTTATATATTCACAGAAAGGGCGGGAATGCTGCAGAAATCACACCAGCCGGTGATTGCTTCAACCTGGTCAATGAAAAGTATTTTTCGTGATTCTTAAAATCAGCCGGTAAACTGCATAGCAGATTGCGGCACTGATGATTTTATCAACAAGATTTGTTAGAGTTCCGCCGATGTATGCTGCGACATTCAGATTGCGGATAACCACATAAATTCCCTGAACTGCGTTATCAACCTGAGGAATTGAGGTGTTTGCTTTATAAAAAAATGCGCTCATTGTGTCTCCCAGAATTGAATTTGAAAGAGCTGCAAAGAAACCTGCCCACATAAAGCTGGAAGAGGAAAGCAATTTTTCCTTAAGATGATTTTTTCTTTCTGCGCGGAAAACAAAATATGCAATTACGGCTGTAGAAATGTGGCAGGGCATAAAAATGATTCCTGTGTTTGCAAAAATGTATAAAAGCAGGTTTGAAGCGACGGCACAGATTAAACCCGGAATAAGTCCGCACAAGGCAGTTACTGCAATGGTCATCACAGAATCAAGATAGAGGGGAAATGCAATCAGGCCTGCAAGAAGGTCACCCAGATAATTTATTCCGATTGAAGAGGCAGTAAAGAGGACGATGAAAATTATTTGGGAAATAGAAAAATAGGATTTTTTATTTGTCATAGATTAGTCCCAGAAGCTTTGCTTTTTCCAGTAAATCGTGCCGGTCTTTTATATCCAGCTTTGAGTAAACCGCCGTCCGCTGATTGATTACAGTTTTCTCTGACTTACCGAGTTTTCTTGCAATGTCCATGATTTCCATATTTTGAGACAGCAGGATGAAAATTTCCCGTTCTTTGGCAGAGAGGTCTTTGTAATTTTCAAAAAGGTAACTCAAATCATTGGCAATGTCGTTGGCACGTCCTTTTTTTGTCAGGAGCGACTGCATTATTTCTGTGGCCGCCTTGTTGTAGTAGGAATTGCCTTTTGAAATCGTTGTGATTGCAAGAGCAACTTCATCAATTGTGGCATCTTTTGTAACGTAGCCTTGAACACCGTTAAGCAGGGCATTTTGAACATGAATCACGTCATTAAACATCGTATAAATCATGATGGAAATAGAGGAGTTGATTTTTTTGATTTCAGGAATTATTTCCAGTCCGCTTTTTCCGTCAAGATTTAAATCAAGGATTGCAATCTGAATGTCAGGATTATTTTTTAATGCTTCAAGGGCAGTTTCGTAATCCCTTGCACAGACAAAATTAAAATCCGGATTTTTGCTTTTCAGCATCTCTTTCATTCCGTCTCGCAGTCCTACATGATCATCTACAAACAGAATCTTTAATTGTGATTGCAATTGTTGTTCCTCCTTCGTGAATAAAATCTACCGTACCGCCCAAAAGTTCAACACGTTCCTTAATGTTTGAAACTCCGTAATGCTGGCGACCGCCTTTGGAATTTTTCTCTATCACTTCTTCTTCGCTAAAGCCTTTTCCGTCATCTTTTATGATGAATTTAAAATCGT
>JAEDCT010000005.1 GCA_016294035.1 Treponema sp.
ACCTAGCCTTATAGGCTAAGTGCAAACCACCCCTTTGAGGGGTGGTTATGATTTTCTGAAGGGACTGTTTAAAAAATCATTGAACAATGATATAATCCTTTTCCATGAGATTTATAGGTAACATAATTTGGTTTTTGTTGATTGGATTGTGGTCAGGTTTGGCCTGGTTATTTTTGGGAATTCTTTATTGCATAACGATTATTGGTATTCCAATCGGAATACAGTTGTTCAAGTTTGCACAGCTTTCTTTCTTTCCATTTGGAAAGGATGTCATGTTCAGTGAAAAAACTAGTTCATTGCTTTTGAACATAATATGGCTTATTTTTGGTGGAATTGAGTTAGGTTTTGGTTATCTTCTGACTGGTTTGATTTTCTGCATTACTATCATTGGTATTCCATTTGGCAAGCAGTGCTTCAAACTTATGAAAATTTCATTCCTGCCTTTTGGCGCAAATATTGTTACTTTGAATTAACTTATAAAATAAGAGGCTTTTGTTATGACTAAACAGGTTAAACAGTTGATTTTTTGGATTGGTGCTCTTGTAATTGGTGCCGTTTTGGGTTCGCTGAACATGGATGCAATTCACAGTGTATGTGATTTTGTTGCTACGGTTTTCACAAGATTGTTCAAGTTTATTGCGGTTCCTGCAATTGCAGTTTCTGTTCTTACAACTCTTGCAACACTTGGAAGCAACAAGGAAACTGCCAGAATCTTCAGAAGAACAATTTTCTACACATTGCTTACTACTTTTGCAGCTTCAACTATTGCGGCTATTCTGTTCTTTGTTATTAAGCCGGAAATTGTTTCCACTTCTTTGTACGCAGGTGGAGAGGCTGTTGATAAAGTTAAGGATATGGGATCTCATTCATTCCTCAGCTATTTTACAAGTGCAATTCCTGATAACATTCTTTATCCCTTTGTGTCTGGAAATGTTCTTTCAATTCTCATCGTATCATTTGTTTTTGGTTTTGCAATTTCAAGTATGGCAGAGTCAGAAAAGAAAACTTCAATTCTGAACGTTGTTTTAGGTTTCCAGGAATTGGTTTTCAAGGTTATCGGATGGATTATCCAGATTCTTCCAATCGGTATCATTGCATTTACTGCTCAGCTTGTTAAGGATATGAGTGCTGACATTGCCATGGAATCAATTGGAAAATATACGGCTGTGGTATTGAGCGGAAATCTAATTCAGTTCTTTGTTGTTCTTTCAGTGTTCCTTCTTGCCCGTGGATTGAATCCTGTAAAGCATTTCAAGAACATGATTCCTGCTATTCTTACTGCACTTTTCACAAAGTCATCTGCCGCAACTCTTCCAGTTACAATGGATTGTGCAGAAAACCGCGCTAAGTGCGACAAGAAGTTTACTCGTTTTATTCTTCCAATGTGTACAACAATCAATATGAATGGATGTGCAGCTTTCATTCTGGTAACTTCATTGTTTGTAATGAAGAATGGTGGTGTTGACCTGAATATTATTACAGTTATTTTCTGGATTTTGATTTCAATTATCAGTGCAGTTGGAAATGCTGGTGTTCCTATGGGATGCTTCTTCCTGACTGTATCCCTGATGGCCGGAAAGGGAATGCCAATTGCTGTTATGAGTGTTATTCTCCCAATCTATGCTGTTATTGACATGATTGAAACTGCAGTAAACATTTATTCTGATTCTTGTGTTTGTGCAATGACAAACAAGGATCTCAAGGATCTGGTTTCAGAATAGTCTTAATTTTATTGTCAGCTCGTTGCCCCTGATTTTTTTCGGGGGCATTTTTATTTTTTTCAAAAAAAACATACTTTTCGAATATTTTTTTATAATTCATATTTTTTTTGATAGTTGATTATGTGGTTCGCATTTATCCTTTTAATCACGGAGGAAAAATATGAAATGTAATGTTTTTGGAAAGAAAGTTTTGTTTGCAGCTGCAGCAGTTATTATGTCAGCATTTGTTCTTGCAAGTTGTTCTGATGGTTCTGATGATGATCCTTTGTCTTATGGACCTGGATCTGGATCTTTGGATAAAACGGATCCAATTGAATCTCTTGTCACAGAGGATACTGTAAAGGTTATTGATTTCAGAAAAGTTGGAACTGGAAACCAGGCAAAAGATGCCTTTGACTTTGCAAACTATGATTCTGTTTCTGGTAGTGATAAACCTATTGGAAAATATACAGCTGATGGTCTTGAACTAGATGTTAAGGAATCTTGGGACGGTGCATACAAACTTGGTGTAAATTCAATTGATCTTTCTGAAGTTAAAAAGGTTACAGTTGTATACAAGGTTGAAGAAGGATTTACATATTCTGATGCTGAAAACAACAAAATGAATGTAATGTTTGTTTCTGCTGAAAATGATAGTTTTAAGGCAATAGAAGTCAACTTGATTGATTTTGCAGCTGAAACTCCTTCAACTACATGGAAGAGTGAAACTTCGGGTAATATTTATCCAAAGACCTGGGAAAGTTGTAAAGAAGCAAACATGGCATCAATCAGTGCAATCATGCTTAATACAATGAGTGGTGTTGGAAAGCTTACTGTAATGGGAATCGTTTTGTCAAAGTAAACTGGTTTTAATATTGGGGTGAGATTATTTCTTGTCCCAATATTGAACGGTGTATGGGGGAAGTTTTGGTCTTGCATTCTTCTCCCGTTCATCAATATAATTTGTTGCCCAGTTGCAGAAACATTCAACTCGGGCAATAAAAGCTCCGTTGATTGCCTTCAATAGAATGGGAACCTTTGGAGCATTCAATGCACCGATTCCATAAATAATCCAGTATCCGTCACTCTTGAATGCAGTGATGATGCTATTCATGCTTCCCTTTTTGATTCTGATGAATCCCATGCAAGTCAGGTCTACGGTGTTTTCTGCACTGTAAATTATCAGTTCATTTTCGTGTCTTATTGTAATGTCAAATTTGCAGCTTTTGAATGGTGGAAGCGTAAGGTCTGCATTAATGAATCTGTATGAACCATCTGTTTTGTCAGAAATCTTTATGGCTTTTGAGTACAGGTAAGAGTCTACGGTTCCATCGTCGTTGTACCTGAAAGGTATTTGTTGGTACAGTCTTATGTTTTGCAGAATGGAATAGAAACTTTCGATTGGATTTTCGCTTTCCTCGATTTTCCTGATCTGCATAACTTCGACAATATACTGCGGCTTTGAGTTTTTAATTTTCTGAATTCTTGCATCGAACTCTGGATTGAAATTCCTGATGCACAAATCTTCTGCACCCTCAAGATTTTTGATTACGGTTCCATTGGCCCTAAGGTATGTTTCCTCATATTTTGAAAGATTTGAATTAAAGGGAAGGGCATGGCTTTCCAATGCTGAGAAAATAATAAGTATTGGGAGAATATATTTTTTTTTCATTTAATCGGGTAGCAGTCAAAACCGGCTGATTTGAGTTGTTTTTCCATTGTTCCGTTTGAGTTTTCATCTACGATAACAATGTAGTAAGTTGTTCCCGTTTCCTCACCTTTCTTTGTTATTGAGTAAGATGAGAATCCCTTTGATTTAAGCTTGTCCATTAGATTGGATGCATTTTTCTGATTCCTGAAAAGTCCCAGCTGAAGTTTTTTTTCTGCCTTTTTTGCATTGCTGTTTGCTGATGTGGTTTCTGGTGCTTTTACTGGCGCCTGAACAGTTTTGCTTTCACCGCGTGGAACAAAGTACCAGAATGGGACGCTCATTATTTCTGCCTTTCCCTGAACAATTGCGCATTCTGGTGATGCAGGAAAATCTCTCTTTAGTTCCTGGGCATAGGAATCATTTCCTGTCAGATGCCATAGGGTTACCAGAACCTGTGGGCGTATGCATTTCATGGATGACATGGATTTGTATGCCTTGAGCAGTTCTATTGAATCTTTTGTGTCATCAATTGTCTGCGCCTTGCAGAGCGTGCACCAGACTGAATACAGGTTTACGTGTGCAAGTATCTTTTCGTCTTTGGAAAATTTTACAGCGCTGTTGAGATAGTTTTGTGCATTTTCCCAGTCACCGGAAGACAGGCTTGTTCTGATGGCGTCAATTACAATCTGCTCGCTTGAAACCTTTGGCATGTTCTTTGCGTCCTGGGCTTTGATTGCGGCTGCCTTGACATATGATGCACTTGCTTCAGAGTAAAGTCCCAGAAGTTCCTGCAATGTGCCGGTGTAGTATATTATTGATCTTGTGTCTGACGGTGTTTCAGCGCTTGAAGTGTTGTTTTTCAGATAAGTAATTGCATCCTGGATTGAATCCTGCTTGAGGCTTTCGTTTTTCAGTGTTTCTGCAGATTTCTTTGCCTGCGAAAAGGCTGCCTGAGACAGTGTAAGTATTGCAAGAATAAGTGCCGGAATTTTTTTCATCTATGAATTACTCTCTTCAGATGATGTTTCATGAGTTTCAGCTGTTTCAGATGACTTTGACTTGTTCCTGAGTTTTCCGAACAATCTGGATTTCTTTTCCTTTGGTTCTTTTTCAACTTTTTTTTCCACGACTTTTGTTTTTCCGAATGTGAAAGGCAGAGTGATGAGGACTCCAAGAATGAATGATGAAAGAAGTGCTCCAAATACTGGTATATCAGTGAAGTTATGGAAGAGCCAGATTGTGCATTTGTTGCCTAGATTAAATCCTGTAAGAAGTGCTACTGCAACTACGAGAATGAGAATTCCGATTAGTTTAATTGGCATATTTTCCTCCGCGGGGCAAATTGGATTGCCGTAAAATCAAAGCCTTATTCATCAATTTTAATATATTAAATGCAGATTATCAATATTGGTTACATTGCTAATAAGTGTTAAATGGTATATAATTGTGTCCTGTAATTTTGGGGACTGCTGATTCTTATCTTTTGGAAGGCATTCCCCCAATATAAAAAAGAGGTTAAAATGAAAGCTATCGAATTGGAAAAAGCCTACAATCCAAAAGACTTTGAAGACAGAATTTATGATCAGTGGGTAAAAAGCAATTGTTTCAAGCCTGCAAGTGATGAGACGTCTCCACTTCACCAGTGCTACCTGGAAAAAACAAAGAATAACAAGAAAGTTTCAAAATATACAGTCGTCATTCCTCCACCAAATGTTACAGGTGTTCTTCACATGGGACACGGTCTCAACAACACGCTGCAGGATATTGTAGTTCGCTATCATCGCATGATTGGTGACAATACTCTGTGGATTCCTGGAACTGATCACGCGGGTATTGCAACTCAGAATGTAGTTGAACGCCAGCTCAAGAAAGAAGGACTTTCACGTAACGATCTTGGACGTGAAAAATTCCTTGAACGCACATGGCAGGTTAAGGAAGAACATCATAATACAATCGTAAAACAGCAGCGCAAGCTTGGAAACAGCGTTGACTGGGACCGTGAGCGCTTTACTTATGATGAAGGACTTTCAAAGGCTGTTCGTGATGTTTTCGTAACACTCTATGAACGCGGACTCATGTACAAGGGGCAGCGCCTTGTAAACTGGTGTCCTCGCTGCGGTACGGCCCTTGCTGATGATGAAGTTGATCATGAAGACACACAGGGTGCAATGTATCATCTTTACTATGAATATGCAGACGGATCTGGAAAGATTGAGGTTGCAACTACTCGTCCTGAAACATTCTTTGGTGATACAGCAGTAGCCGTAAACCCGACAGATGAACGCTATGCTTCTATTGTTGGAAAGAAACTCAAGCTGCCTATTACTGGAAAGGAAATACCAATCATTGCTGACGACTATGTAGACAAGGAATTTGGTACAGGTATGGTTAAGATTACTCCGGCTCATGACCCAAATGACTGGGAAGTGGGAAAGAGACACAATCTTGAAGTAATCAATCTTCTTACTCCGGACGGAAAGCTTAACGAAAATGTTCCTGAAAAATACCGCGGACTCAAGCCGGAACAGGCACGCAAACTGGTAATAGAAGATCTTAGTGAAGCAGGGCTTTTCAAGGGTGAGGAAAAAATGACTCACTCTGTTGGACACTGCTACCGATGTAAGACTGTAGTTGAACCATATTTGTCATACCAGTGGTTTGTTAAGATGAAGCCAATGGCAGACAAGGCTCTTGCCGCATGGAAAAACGGAGAAATCCAGTTCTTCCCTAAGAAATGGGAAAATACATACGAGCACTGGCTCACAGGAATCCGTGACTGGTGTGTAAGCCGACAGATCTGGTGGGGACACAGAATTCCTGCCTGGTATTGTGAATGTGGTGAAACAATCGTAAGCCGCGAAGATCCTGCATGCTGTCCAAAATGTGGAAGCAAGAACTTAAAGCAGGATCCTGATGTTCTTGATACTTGGTTCAGTTCATGGCTCTGGCCTTTCTCTACACTCGGATGGCCGCAGGAAACAGAAGATCTTGCAACCTTCTATCCTACAACAGCTCTTGTTACAGCTTATGACATCATCTTCTTCTGGGTAAGCCGCATGATTATGGCTGGTCTTGAATTCACAGGAAAGGCACCATTCCATGACATCTACATCCACGGTCTTGTTCGTGACAAGCAGGGTCGAAAAATGTCAAAGTCTTTGGGAAATGGAATTGATCCTCTTGAAATCATTGACCAGTACGGTGCAGATGCCCTCAAGTTTACATTGAGCTACATGTGTGCCCAGGGACAGGATGTTCTTGTTGATAAGGACTCATTCAAGATGGGGTCTAAATTCTGTAATAAGGTTTGGAATGCATCCCGCTATATTCTTGGAAATCTTGAAGGTCGTAATCTTGTTCCTGTAACTGACGCTGATCTTTCTGAGCTTGACAAGTGGATTTACACACGCCTTGAAAATGCAGTCAAGTCAACAAAAGAAGCATTTGCAAGCTACAGATACAATGATGGAGCAAGTGCAATCTATGAGTTCTTCTGGTACGATCTTTGTGACTGGTATGTTGAAGCTACAAAGCTTTCGTTCAAGAATGGTGATGAAAAGGAAAAGGACAGGGCTGTTTCAGTTCTTCTTAACGTTCTTGAAGAATCACTGCGTCTTATGCATCCATATATTCCATTTGTTACTGAGGAAATCTATTCAAAGCTTCCTCTTGCACAAATCATTGAAAACCGCAAGAAGGCCGGCGAACAGAAAGTTGTTTCCAACAGCACATACGACAAGCTTCTGGTTGATGCTCCATATCCGGAATCAGCAGAGGCAAGAAACAATGCTGTGGTTACTGCAAGATTCAATGTTCTCAAGGAACTTATAAGGAATATTCGTGGAATCAGGACTGAATGTGGAATTGATCCTGCATCTAAAATCAATATTGCTATGAAGATTTCTTCTGGTTCAGATGCTGAGGTAATCAGGGAAAAGACTGACATGGTTGAGCTTTTGGCCGGTGTCAAGAAAATTGATTTTGTTGAGGCAAATCCATCGAAGTCAATTGGTACTGTAGGTACTGGTTATGAAGCATTCCTTCTTGTTGATGACAGCATTAACGTTGAACAGCTTGCCGCAAAATTCAAGAAGGATATTGACTGGGAAAAAGAAAATGTTCGTCGCAGCGAAAACAAGCTTAATGGAAAATTTGCTGAGCATGCACCTGCAGAATTGGTTCAGGCTGAACGTGATGCACTGGCAGAGGCAAAGAGCAAGATTGAAAAACTTGAAGGCTATTTGAGCAATTTGTAATTCATAATTCACAATTCATAATTTAAGGATGTTAATTCTAAATTTTGGTTATATAATGGTAATAGCCATATAATTACGAATTATACATTCTTAATTATGAATTATTAATCGGGGGCATGTTATGGCAAAATATGAAATGGCAACTGAGAAACCGGAAAAAATGGACACAGACAGAATGCTTCAGCTTTCTAATATTTCATTTGCGCCATATATCCAGCTTTCTACAATGCTCATTGGAAAGCAGCGACGTGCAGGTGGCAATATGTTCCGCCATCAGGTAGATACAATGGGAATTCTCATTGACTACGGATATATTGATTCTGTTTTGCTGAAGGCAAGTGTTGTTCATGATACAGTTGAAGATATTGAAGGTTTTGATGAGAATCTGATTCTGAATGCTGATTCAGACGGAAAGGATGTTCTTTCTCTTGTTCTTGAAGTTACGAAAAGACCTGGTGAAAAAAAAGATGAGTTCTTGAAGCGGATCATTACTTTTGGTTCTCAGAAGGCTAAGCTTTTGAAGTGTGCGGACCGAATCAGCAACATGATAAGTCTTGGTTTTGTTACAAAGTGTGACTTCATTGAGCGCTATTGTGATGAAACTGAATTCTATATCCTTCCGATTGCCATTGAAGTTGACTATAATATGTATCAGGAATTAATTGATCTGGTCAGAACAAGAAGACGCTATCTTGAAGAATCAGGGTATTTCGATAAGAAGAAAAAAGATGAAGTTTAGTCATTCATTGACTTCAAAATACAATAAAATTAAAATGGGATATTATGTACGAAATTAAAGGAAACAAGGCCTTCGAAACAGAAGAAGAAGATTTTGACACAGTAATGGCAGACGATATTACTTTTACAGGTACCATTCGTTTTTCAAAACCATTCATGATTAAAGGAAAGGTTAATGGTTTCATTGAAGCTTCAAGTGATCTCCTTATTGATACAGATGCAGAAGTAAATGCTGATATTTCAACAGACAGAGTCCTTGTTCGCGGAAAGGTCAAGGGTAATGTTTCGGGAAAGGAACTGGTGTATGTGGCTTCTACTGGATCTGTTATTGGAGATATTTCTTCTGAGCAGGTTGTTCTTGAACCAGGTTCTGAGTTTTCTGGCAAGTGTACAATGATAAAATAATAGTAGGTAAAAATGATGGGTAATTCAAGAAAAGTATTTTTGTTTGCTGCTGTTGTTTTTGCAGCTTCATCTTTGTTTGCTCAGGCTTCTCGTCCTGATGCCCTGAAACTCTACAGAGAAGGCAAGTACAAGGAATCGATTGAAGTTTGTGAAGCTGAGATTGCAGCTCGTCCTGAAAATATGGATTCTTATGCTGTTTTGTGCTGGGCTTTGGTTGCAAACAAGCAGTATGCAGAAGCTGAACAGCGTGCAACTCAGGCCAGAAAAATAAATGCAGCTGACATTCGCATTATGGAAATCCTTGGAGAAGCAAAATATTATCTTGGCAAAAATAATGAGGCTCTGGCAATGTTCCAGAGATATGTTTCCAATGCCTCTGAAACTGCAGGACGTTTGGGAACAGCTTATTTTTATATGGGCGAAATTTATGTTCGTCAGTCTAAGTTTGAGCATGCAGACATTTCGTTTTCTGCTGCAGTCAGATATGAACCTACATACAGTGCATATTGGTGGACACGACTTGGTTATGCCAGGGAAATGACAGGTGACTGGAAGAGTGCAATTGTTGCATATGATAAGGCACTTGCAATGAATCCATCACAGTATGATGCAACTCGTGGCAAGACAAGATGCCAGTCTCATTTGTAATAACATGGCTGTAGTTCACTTTGAAACATTGGGCTGTCGTTTGAATCAGGATGAAACTGAAGGGGCAGCTCATTCTTTTTTTAAATCCGGTTTTGAAACTGATCTTGAAAATGTAACGGCAAAGACCCTGCAAAATGATCAGGTTGTTCTATGTATTGTTAATACATGTACTGTTACGACCAAGGCTGAGCAAAAGGCCAGGAGAATAATCAGGCTGCTTCTGGAAAAATTTCCGCGTTCACTTGTTATTGTAACTGGTTGCTATGCTGAACTTGATGGGCCTGAGATTGTTGAAATAGATCCAGCAAGAATTTGCATTATTCGCGGTTCACAGAAATCATTGTTGAATGAAATTCCATCTTTGTATAATGGAACTTCATTTGATATGTCAGATGTCAATAATTTCATTTCGTCAAAATCTTCTTTGTTAATAGACAAGTTTTCATTGTTTACTCCGGTTTTCAGGAAACATTCCCGTGCATCGATAAAAATTCAGGATGGTTGCAATAATGAATGTTCTTTCTGCAGAATCCATCTTGCTCGTGGAAAAGCAGAATCCCTTTCGCCTCAAGAGATTCTTTCACGAGTTAAGACAATGGAAAAAGAAGGCGTCAGTGAAATTGTTTTTACCGGTGTAAATTTGAGTCAGTATGCAGGCAAGTCAAGTGATGGAAAGACATATTCTTTTTGTGATTTGCTTTCATACATTCTTGAAAATACTGAGATGGTGAAATTCAGAATTTCCAGTTTTTATCCACAGCATGTAACTCAGGAACTGGCTGAGGTTCTGGCAAGTGACAGGGTTCAGCCCTTTTTCCATTTGAGCATTCAGTCTGGCAGTGACAGGATTCTTTCTCTCATGAAACGTCCCTACAAAATGCATCATGTTATAAGTGCTGTTGAGATTCTCAGAAAGTACAAGTCAAATCCATTTATTTCCTGTGATATTATTGCGGGCTTTCCAGGTGAGACTGATGAGGATTTTGACCAGACTAAGGCTTTGTGTTTACAGTGTCATTTTTCATGGGTTCATGCTTTTCCATATTCACCAAGGCCAGGTACTGCAGCTTATTCCATGAAGCCGAAGATTCCTGAAAGAATAAAGGATGAGAGAGTCCAGTGGCTTAATGGTTATGCATGTAATGAAAAAATCAACTACATTAAGGCCTTTGCAGGCAAGACCATGTGTGCAGTCGTTGAAAAATCCCGTGCACAAAGATTGTCTCTTGTAAGCGAAAACATCTATCATGCTGTTACTGACAATTTTATTCATGTTGAATTTGTTTCAGAAAAATCCATTCCTCAGGGTTCTATTGTCAGTGTAAGAATTAAAGAGCCTATTGAGAACAATATTCTTGAAGGCAGAGAAATAGAGGCAAAGGCTCAGTTGGTCTAGCTTTTTTTTCGTTATATTTTTATTTACTTTTTTTTTATTAAGATATATAACTGTCTCATGAACGAATCAAGAATTTATATTAACAATGACTGGCAGTTTTTTGATGTGTTTGATGAGAAAATGATTTCAGCTTCATTCAGGAAGTCTGGAGAAGTGGTGCGTATTCCTCATTCAATTTGTGAGACTCCATTCAATAATTTTGATGATAAAACATTCAGCAGAATTTCTGCATATAAAAAAATCTTCAAGACACAGAAATCCTGGAAAGAAAAAAAAATAATCCTGACTTTTGAAGCTGTTGCTCACAAGGCTGAAGTCTTTTTGAATGGTGTTCTTGTTGGAAGTCACAGCTGCGGTTACACTGCATTTTCTTTTGATGTCACTGAATATTTGAAATCCTCAGGTAACGAAAACATTCTTGTTGTTAAGGTTGATTCCAGAAGTTCACTTAATCAGCCTCCATTTGGATATGTTGTAGATTACATGACTTACGGCGGAATCTATCGTGATGTTTATCTTGAGGTAAAAAATCCTGCTTTTATTAAAGATGTTTTTGTAAAGACAAAAAAGAATTCTTTTGAGACTGAGATTCAGTTGTCTTGTCATGTTCCAGGTTCCATGATTGAACAGCGTGTTGAAGAAATTGATTCCGGTGATGTTCTTTGTCAGATAGATACTGGTGTTTCCGGAGAGACTGTTCTTACGTCAGCTGTTTGCAGGGCAGTGCAGCAGTGGTCACTGGAAAAACCTTCGCTGTATTATCTTGTGACTGAGTTGATTGATGAAAAGGGAAAAGTTCTTGACTGCAAGAAAATTCGTTTTGGTTTCAGAGATATTCGTTTTGACGAAAGCGGTTTTTATTTGAATGGAATCAAGATAAAGCTTCGGGGATTGAACAGGCATCAGTCTTATCCTTATGTTGGGTATGCAATGCCGAAATCCATTCAGTACTATGATGCAGAAATTCTCAAGAATGAACTGGGGCTGAATTATGTGAGGACATGTCATTATCCTCAAAGCCAGCATTTTATTGATAGATGTGATGAAATTGGTCTTTTGGTTTTTACTGAGATTCCAGGATGGCAATTTATTGGTGACAGGCAATGGCAGGATGTTGCCGTTGAAAACACACGTGATATGGTTTTGCAATACAGGAACCATCCAAGTATTTTTATGTGGGGCGTGAGAATAAATGAGAGTGCTGATAATGATGAATTCTATGCACGCACAAATTCTATTGCCAGAAAGCTTGATTCAACTCGTCCAACAGGTGGCGTAAGATGCATTAAGAACAGCAGTCTTCTGGAGGATGTTTATACTTTCAATGATTTTATTCACAATGGAAAAAATGAGGGAATCCAGGATAAGATTAAGGTAACCAGTTCAAGAAAGGGGTATCTTGTTACAGAATATAATGGACACATGTTCCCGACAAAAACTTTTGACTGTGAATCAAGGCGAACTGAACTTTTCCTGAGACATGCAACTGTTCTGAATAGTGTTGCCTCGAAAAGTGATTGTGCCGGTTCCAGCGGATGGTGTGCCTTTGACTACAATACCCAGAGAGATTTTGGAAGTGGTGACGGGATTTGCTATCATGGCGTAATGGATATGTTCAGGAATCCAAAGCTTGCTGCCAGTGTCTATAAGATTCAGGGCGATATTTGTGATGTTGGGGATGTTCTTGAAGTTTCGTCAATGATGAATATAGGTGAGTATAATGCCTGTGTTCAGGATGAGCTGTGGATTTCAACAAATGCTGACGAGGTTAAGGTCTATGTCAATAATGAGTATGTGAGCAGTGTGAAAATAAGTGACAGTCCCTTTAGCTCACTCAAATGTGGACCATGCCCTGTAACGGATCTTATTGGAAACAGGCTTTTGTCTGAAGATTGTGTTTCAGAAAAAACATCATCAAAGATTAAGAAAATTCTTGAATCTGCAAGAAAGCATGGAATGGGAGGACTTTCTTTTTCAGAAAAAATTGATTTGTTCCTCATGAACGTTTCTGGTTCCCTGAAAAAAAATCAGATGGACTATCTTTACAAGAAATATGTTTCCAACTGGGGAGTTCAGTCTCTTGAATATAAATTTGAGGCAGTCAGAGATGGCAAGGTTGTGAAGACGCTTCTGTTGACTCATGGTGGAGAGGCTCATGTTGATTGCAGATGCAATCGGGTTTCTCTGGTTGAAGATGAAACTTATGATGTATGTGAAGTACATCTTCGTGCTGTTGATGAAAACGGAGTTCTGCAGTCTTTCTGCCAGGAAGCAGTGACTGTTGAGTGCGAGGGATCTGTTGAACTTGTGGGACCAAGGGCAGTTTCCCTTAAGGGTGGAATGGCAGGATTCTATGTGCGCACAAAGGGAAAGAGCGGAAAGGGATTGGCAAGAATCACTGACTGGAAGAACAATGTGACAACTATGGATTTTACAGTTAAGGTCAACAAATTGAATTTAAAATAAAAAATCCCTGAATCACTGGGTATGAAGTATCATTTTCCGGTGTTCAGGGTTTGTTTTTTTTATTCAGGCTTTACTTCCGGATGATCCTTGAACCACTGATCCCAGGCCTGGTCAACTTTCTTGCAGTAGTTCTTCTTTTCTTTATCTGAAGTGAAAGCAGCATTGAATGCATTCTTGATGATTTTCTTTATGTCATCAAGTGTAAAGTCAAGCTTGTTGTAGATGTTCCAGTATTCATCGATGAGGGAAATCTTGAAGAATGTTGGATCATCTGTATTTATTGTGATGTAGTCACCATTGTCGTAAAGTTTTTTTACCGGGTGTTTCTTTATATCCTTGTTGAATTCGCTCAAGAGGAATATGTTGCTTGTCGGACATACTTCAAGAGGGAAGTTTTTTTCAGCAAGTTCCTTCATGAACTCCTCATCCTTTGCAGCCTGTATTCCGTGGCCAATTCTTTCTGCCTTAAGAAGGTTAATGCTGTCTTTCATTGAGTATGATTCGCAGGTTTCTCCTGCATGGGTTACTACATGAAGATTGTTTGCAACAGCTTTTTCAAATACGCTTATAAATTCCTTTGCAGGACCTTTCTTTTCATCTCCTCCAAGACCAATTCCAAGAATGTGTGTACTCTTTTTTGCAATTACCAGATCAAGATTTTTCATTGCATTGTCAACACCGAAAGAACGGCTTACGTCAATAATGAGCTTAACGATTCTTCCAGATTCTTTGCGGATTTTTTCGATGCTTTCTTCAACAAGACATATCATCTCATTAAAATCCCATCCCTTCTTCAAGTGTGAAGTAGGGCTGAAAAAAGTCTCGCAGTATACAATATTGTTGTCATCAAGATATTTTGCAAAGTCTTCAAACATATACTGAAGATCCTTGATTTCTGTAAAATACGACTGGATTTTTAGGAATGATGTCAAAAAGCCAGGAAGATCATCGTAGCTGAAAAGATTCTCCATTTCCTCAGGAGTCATGTCTTTCCCGAAATTTCGCTTGTAAACTTTTTTGATTGTCTTTTTGCTTAAGACTGCTTCTTCATGAACGTGAAGTTCTGCTTTAGGAATAAATTTTATGAGATCATAGAATTCTGCTTTTTTCATTTTCAGTCTTTCCTTTAAATATAGTCGTAAATAAAAAAATACCTTGTGTTTATTATCGGCATAAATTAATAGAAGTGTAGTATTTTTAGTATGATTCTCATAATTGACAGTATGTTTTTTTTTGATTATGTTTGAACTATGAGTAAGAAATTATATATTGGAAATCTTAGTTTTGTTACAACGGAAGAAACTTTGAGTTCACTTTTTTCTTCCTATGGAAATATTATTTCGGCAACTGTAATCAAGGACAGAGATACATCTCAGTCTAAGGGATTTGGTTTTGTTGAGTTTGATGATGATGCAAATTGTGGTAAGGCAATTGCAGAACTTGGCGGGAAGGAAGTTGACGGAAGAAAAATCCGCGTTAACTATGCCGAAGAAAAAAAATCAATGCCAAGATCTGGCCGTTCATTTTCCAGGGACAGAGATAATTCGAGGTATTAGTTGAGTTTTTTGCCAGCCCAATTCAATGACTTTCTTTCTCTAAAAGAAAACAGAAGTGATTTCATTATGAAATATCTTTCTGATCGTGGACTCAAGTCTTCTAAGATAGTAATTGACGGAAAGAGTCATGTGCTGGTTCAATATGATTCCAGTTTCTACAATTCTTCATTCAGAATCAAGACTGTTGTTGCCCATCATGACAGGGTAGAAAATACGCCAGGTGCAAATGACAACAGTGCTGCCTGCTGGCTTCTCATGAACTGGGCATGCTATCTTGCAAAATATCCGTCCTTTCATAATGTTCGTATTTTTTTTACTGATGGTGAGGAACTGGGCTGGAATACGGGAGTGAATGAACAGGGTGCTTTTGGCATTGCTTCAACATTTAAGAGACTGGGAATCACTAATGATGATGTCTATGTTTTTGATGCCTGCGGAAGGGGAGAAATTCCAATCCTTGCCAGAAATAATCCTTCCTCAAAAGCAGGTGAAACTTTTCTCAAAAAATTTAATGATTTGTATGTAAGAACACAGTCACTTCTTTCTGTTTCATCACCTGGCAGATGGATGAGCCTTCCCGTTCCATACAGCGACAATGCATCTTTTCTAGCCTGCGGGATTCCTGCAGTTGCCATTACAATGCTGCCTGCCGAGGAAGCATCTTTGTATGCTCGAATGATTAATCAGGACAAGAATCTTGAGAATCAGGTCATGAACAGGGAATCTTCAAGAAAAGAAAGGAAGGAGGGCAATGTTCCAGATTATTCCTATAAAGATCACCTGCCTCTTACATGGAGACTTTTTCATACTCCAAAGGACAGCATTGATTCTCTTACTTCAGTCAGCTTTCGTGTGATGGAAAGCATCCTGAAAAATCTTGCTGATTCTAAGATTCCTCTTTGATTTCATTGTTGCTCAAGTTAAAGTTTGACAGTTTTTCTGCAACAAATTTCATTTCATCTACAGTGTCTGTAATTGTATTTGTTGATAAAGAGAAACTTTCGATTCCAACGCTTATCTGACGCAGGGTAATGACAATCTGGTTAAAGGAATTTGTCTGCTGTTCAATAATGTTTGTGATTTCATTTGCCTTGGAATTTGTTTCATTTGATGACTGCATGATTCCAGTAAATTGAAGTTCAAGTTCTTTTGTAAGACTTGTTTCAGAAGCAATGTTTTCCATGTTCTTTTCTGAGAATGAAATGAGTGAATGTGAAGCTTCCTGAATGTTTGTGATGTAGTTCTGGATTTCATCAATTGAAGCAACTGAATTGTTTGCAAGACGACGGATTTCTGCGGCAACGATGTGGAAGTTTCGTCCGGCTTTTCCTGCTCTTACTGACTCAAGCTCTGCATTAAAGGCAATAATCTTTGTCTGTGATGCAATATCGCGGATAATGGCAACGATGTCATTGATGCTGTCGATTTTCTTTCCCAATGCCTTGATTCCATCAATTACAGTCTGATTTGAAGAGTTGATTTCTGTCAGCTGCTGAATTGTTTCCTTTAACAGGTAGAATGCTTCAGAAACTTCATATTTTGTCTTGTCAGTACCATTTGAAACTTCATTGATTCTTGTGGAAATGTTTTTTGAAAGTGAATTGGAGTCTTCCATTGTGGTCAGGATTTCCTTAACATCAGCACTTTGATCCTGGGAAACTGCAGAGATTTCTTTTGAAATGGAACTCAGTGATTCTGTTGACTTGAAAATATCATTCCCGATTTCTGAAAAATAACCTATAAGCTGGTCATAATGCCTGATGATTTTGTCAAGAAGGAATATGTTGTATTGAATCTGATCTCCCAATGATGTCTTGAGTTCAATGTTTGTTTTTCCTGAAGTAAGCAGTTCTGTTGTGCTGCTTCTGAGCTTTTCAGTGCTTTTTGAAATGTGCTTGAAGAGCAGAAATACAAGAATTGAATTTGAAACAAGGTAGATAAGGTTTACCATTATGGTTCTTAAAATCTGACTTCGAATTCCAATTACAATGTTGTTTGTTACTATATAGCCCTGCTTGAGAATAAGGTATGATGTAAGATTAGCGAATATTGTAGGAATGAATATATAAAGGATGATTCTGGAAAGAAGTGGGAGTCCTGTACTTTCTCTTTTTACTCCAAGGATGTTTTTTGAATATATGGTGTTTTCATCAATTCCTGAGTGAATTAGGTTTTCTGCAATAGTGTTTGTAATGTTCTCGGAAAGAGTAAAAGACAGAATTGAAGAAATATAGGCTCCGAAAGCACAAGGAATTATTGATGCCAGTGCTGTGCGGACATTTATTCCAATGGCTGGAATCTTGTTATATATAAATGCTACTGTCGAAAAAGCTATGAATCCGTATAAGAAATTGAGTATGCTTTTCTTGTATGGAAAGTGCATGATCGACTTGAAAAGCTGGGTTTTTTCTTCAATTGATGTCATCTTTTCAGATTCGAATTTTTCTATGTCTTTTTCTATTTTGCTTGAAATGGCATACGTCAAAAGATAGTCAACTGTGAATTCTGAAATGAAAAATAATCCGCATGAAATAAATGCTGCATATTGCAATTGTTTTTTTGAAAACAGCAGGAACATTGAGGTTAGTGCAAAAACACCAGCTGTCACGAGAAGATTGGATAAGAGACTGTGTAAGAATATCCTTGTGCTGAATTTTGATTTTCTATTTGTCATTGTAATTCTCCTGTTGATGGTTTTGGTTTTATGCAAGTTGTGTTGACTGCATTTTTCCAATCTATTTACTTTCCTGGGATTCTGGCAGGCTTGATGATTCAAGTTTGTCAACGTTGTCCTGGAGATTTTTTGAGGTTTCAATCAGGTTTCTTGTAGAAACTGAAAATCCCTGGATGCTGGTACTGATTTGCTGCAGTGTCTGCACAATCTGGTCAAATGCTTTTGTCTGCTGCTGAACCAGATATTGAATTTCATTTGCAGACTGGGAATTTAATTTTGCAGAGTTGCTGATGTTTGTGAATCTGTCTTCAAGTCCAACAGCAAGCTCTGTTCCATGCTGGATAAGGTTTGAGTTATCATGGCTTGCCTTCAACAGATTGATTGCGGCTTCCTGAATCTCTGTGATTCTCTGCTTGATTTCACGAGTGCTGTCAATGGTACTGTTTGCAAGACGGCGGATTTCAGATGAAACGTTCTTGAAGTTTTTGCTTTGTTCCATGGCATTTGTTGCTTCAAGTTCTGCGTTAAAGGCAATGATCTTTGTCTGGTCGGAAATACCGTCAATAATATTTGCAACTTCCCAGATGGAATTGATTTTTTCGTTAAGGTCTTTTATTCCCTGAATGGTTATTTCGTTTGATTCTGAGATTGCATTGATTGAAACAAGAGAGCGTTCAAGAAATTCAGATCCAGTGACAACGTTTTCTACAGTTTCCTTTGCCAGATCAGCTACTTCAATGATTTTGTTTTCAATGTTGTGTGAAAGGGTTGTGGAATTTTCCATTGTGGAAACAATTTCCTTGATTCCGGTTGACTGTTCCACTGAAGTTGATTCTGTTGCATTGCATATTTTCTTGAGGTCGGTGATAGATGAACCAATGACTTTTCCAAGCTCTCGTGTTCGCTCAAAGATTGACTGGAACAGGAGAATGCTCTGGTTGATTAAATAATGGTTGTATGAGATTTCATCAGACAGGTCAGTCTCGATGAATTTAATCTTGCTTAAATCTGTGATGGCAATATCTTTCAAGGTTTGAATAAGACTTGAGTTTTTTCTCTGGATGTTAATGTAGAGAATAATGGATGATCCAAAAACGGTAATTGTATTCAGTATTCCAGTGTTTATCATTCTGGAAAGCTGCTTTGAAATTGATTCTCCCATGCCGATTTGATTGAAAGGATAGTATCCGGAAAAAATAATCATGCAGTTTATGAAGCATGTGAAGAAGAAGGGTATTGCAAAGAACAGAATGAATTGTGTTCCAAGTGAAGCTGAAAATGTCTTTCGTCTCATCACATATTCCTTTTCGATTCCTGCATTGATAATTTCTGTTGCAAACTTTGAACAGATTCTGAAACTGCATGTATAGTTCATGAGACATGCAAAATAAATTCCGTATGCAAGTTCTGATGACATAATCATGAGTGTGCTGAAGGAAATGTTTTTGACGTTGTAAATGTAATCAATAAGAATAATTGCACCAATTGTGTAGTATCCAAAAGCCATTAACGCAGAATACCAGGGATACTGCATGAGTTCTTCAAAGATTTTTGTTCTTTCCTGGATTGTAGTCTTGAATTCCTTGAAGAAAGAAAGTCGTCTTGATATTTTCCTGTATGCAAAATGGTCAGTAAGCAATACTGCTGTAAACTGCATTACTAGTGTTGTGATTGCAGTGATCTTGAGCACATCAACAAACAATGACATGGGCAGCTGAGTAGAGAATGCTGCATAAACCAAGATAATAAAAGATGTAAAAATGTTTGGAAACAAACTCCCCAGTATAATGGTCTTTTCAAAATTCTTATTAGTGTTTGTCATGTTATTCTCCGTTGTTCATGTTGTTTGCTTGTGTATATTGATTGTTCAGTGCAAGAATGCGAAGAGAACTTTCTTTTAGTGAATCTATGATTGTTGAAATAGATTTTTCATCTTCCTTGAAGTCGGACACATTGTTTCGGATTTCATTGAGGGTATCTATAATCTGGCTGAATATCTGGTTTTGTTCATAAACATTGTTTTTTACCAGCTTTGAACTCTGGACAGTTTTCTGAGCCGAAGTCTTTATCTTCAGGAATTTTTCTTCAAGCTGTGAACAAATGTTGTTTCCCTGTTTTGTCTTTCTCATGCATGTGTTTCCGGAAATAATCAGTTCATCACTTGCAAGGGTAATGTCATGAATCTGATTCCTGATTTTTTTTGTAAGGTCAATTATGAAGTTTGTCAGTGATCGGATTTCCTGTGCAACTTCAGTGAAGTTTGTGTTTTTTGTATCTATTTTGTTTGATTCAAGTTCAGTGTTGAAGGCAATTGTTTTTGTCTGCTCGGCAACATTGTCAATGATATTGACGATGCTCTGAATGTTGGAAATTTTTTTAGAGAGGGACACCAGACTTGAGATTGTTTCCATGTTTGCGTCGGTAATCTGCTGCATTTTGGAAATGTTTTCGCTTAAGTCCTTGAAGATAATGTCAACATTGTTGAGGGACTTCGAAGAAACGTTAACGGCTTCATCAATTTTCTTGATGATTTCTCTTGAAATAATGCTTATGGACTGCATGATTGCAAGAATGGTTTCGATTTTCTTTGTCTGGCTTATAATGTTTTCTTCTGTTTCCTTTGAAAGCTCGTATAGTTCAGATGAACTTGTTGTCAGCATTTCGTTGTTGTCTGTGTTTTTAAGCATCAGACTGTCAATCAAAACGAGTGTTTTCTTAATCAGGTAGAGTGTGTATGAATTTTCATTTGAAAGATCAACATCAATATTGTAAGAACTTTTTGTGAGTGAGCCGTTAATGAGTCCATTGAGAGTTTTGCTCATTTTTACCATGTACTGATGAAAATTCTTGAAGTACAAATAGATCAGAGTGAAACAGCAGGTAATGTTGGTGAATGTTACAAAAATAACTCTAGGAATTCCTGCAACTGTTGAAAAATGTTTCTTTACAAATAGACCTGCTTCTTCGAGGGTTGAAAGTGTTGTGCTTGCCACGTATCCGTTCATGTGTACAACGATGTAGCTTTGTGAGAGCTTGATTGCAGCAAGGGTGAATAATTGTGAGAAAATCAAAGGTAAAATAATCTGCAGGAAAAAAAGTGTTTTTGAGGAAAGCCCAAAAAAGAATTCTGTTTTCTTGATTTCAACACCCTGTGCAACAATCAGGCATGCGATTTTCTTGCATTCATATTCCGTGTTGGAGAAAATAATCATGATGTATACATAGACGAGAGCCATGTAGCTGATGATGAAAAATTCAATAATCTTTTTGTCTATGTTGAGATTAAAATATAACTGAAGAACCGTAATGGCTCCAACCACATGGTAAATGAATTGAGTTCCAACACTTTTGTTGAAGGGATATTTAAGGACTTTTTTCAGCAGAGTCTTTCTGTATCCTATGCTAAGCCCAGTTTCTTCCCAGTGCAGGATTTCATTGGACAAGGAGTTTGTCAATATTGAGTTAAATATCAAATCCAAAGCTGTGAAGATTATAATGTCACCGAACAGAATAAAGAAAAAATCTGTCTTGAATTGAGTAACCGGAATGGATGACAAAAAGAATGTGTAAAAGAGAATCAGTATCATAACAATCAGATTAATTGGAAGCTGATTGATATAAATTTCCTTTATGGAGTTAGTCTTCGAGTGTGAAATCAGTGAATTTAGTTTTTTTAGAATCTGATTCATGCTTCATCCTCCTGTGTTCCATTCTGCTCACCAATTATTTTTGCAAGCTTCTGGAGCTTTTCTACCTGAGTGTTGAGGAGTTGTGATGATTGAGAAAAAAGTTCAAATCCTGAATTGAGTTCAAGAAGAGTATCATCAATCTGTTCAAATGCCTTTGACTGAGTAAGACTGATATTAAGAGTGTTTTCAATTGTTTCAGTAGTGATGTCACTTGAAATTTTCAGGTCACTGAAGTTTTCTTCAAGCCTGGAATAGAATTCACTTCCTTCACGTGTTTTCTGGATTCCGCTTTCACTTGTTATAATCAGGTTGTCTGTTGAATGCTGGATGGCAGTAATCTTCTGCTTGATGTCTGTTGTTGCATCTGTAATTGTAGATGCAAGTCGTCTGATTTCATTTGCAATAATATGAATTTTTTCGCTGGAGTCATTGCTGATGAAAACATCAAGTTCTGCGTTAAATGCAATTGTTCTTGTTCTTTCCGCAATGTCATCAATTGTGTTTATGACATCCCACATTTTGTCAATTTTTTTGCTAAGCAATTTGATGCCGTTGACTGTATCAAGATTTGCCTGAACAATTTCTGTCATTTTAGAAATACCTGCTGAAAGAAGCTCAGATCCCTGAAGTGTTTCTTCCTGTGTTTCCCGGGCGTTGTCCTGAATTTCCGTGATGGAGTTTGAGAGCCTTGTCTGCTGGTGTTTTGTGTTTTCAAGTGTTGCTATACATTCTCTTACTGCTGATGCTTCAGATATTGCTGTCTGGGCTGTGTCTTTTGAGAGACTGAAAAGTTTTTCCGATGAGTCAATTATCTGTTTACGGCTATTTGTAGTGTCCGTGAGAAGATCCTGAAGATGGCCTATGAACCCGTCAAGAATAAAAATCTCGTGTGAAACTTCATTGCTTAAGTCTGTTGGAAGATACAGAGGTGAAAAGATGTTTTCTGTGAGTTTTTCCAGGGTCATGTTTACGTTATCAACTGATTCCCTGATTTGTTTCTGAATATAGAGTCCCATGAGAACGGTAATTAAAGTGTTAAGTGTAAACAGTGATACGGTTCTGTACAGGTTTTTTGGTGAAAGAACTTCATCATAGTGAATCATCCAGCAGAAAATAATCTGTGATACTGCAATAAGAAATAATGGCAGAACATAGAAAACCAGGATTCTGGTATGAATCGGACACCTGATTGCCTTTTCTTCAATCAGTTGCTGGGCGTTTATGTCTTTTTGAATGAGTTCGTATGTTTTTCTGGAGCATAGGTTTTCGGCATAAAAAAATGCATTTGCTCCAGAGTTATATGTTCCCAAAAGTGATGTGAAGCAAATGTATGCAAGAGTTTCCCTTGAAATGGTGAATCTAAGTGTCAGTGCAATTATGCAGGCCAGGCATATTATTGAGAAAATAATAACCACTTCCTTTGCAATCTTTTTTGGACATGCCAGAAGAAGCTTTACTGCATGTGTTCGTTCCTCTGCCGAGAGATTTCCGTTTCTGTCCCGCTTAAGAAGTGCTGAGGTTTCTTCTGTAATAATTTTGTTGGTGTAGGGTGCAACAAAAAACTGTGCTACAAAGGCGAATGAAACAACTGTAAGTGTGAAGTACAGAAGTTCCTTCGGGGCCTGCGTTGAGAATAATCCTGCTGAAACGAAAATATAGAGAAGGAAAACGGCACCGCATAAAAGATTCTTTAGGCGGCCTGCATCCATCATTTCGTGTTCAAAATCTTTGTAGTTGTTGTCTGTGTTGTTTTCCACGAAATTGCTCCTATTTGTTTGTGAGGGTTATTGCCCCATCCCAGTCTTTTGGCTTTGATCTGGCAAATTCTTTGCATCGTTCAAGAAGAACTTTTGTTGCCTTGTCTTTAGGCATGAGAATTTTTGCAATGCGAAGGTAATCCTGTGCTCCATAGAAATTTCCCATGAGATACTGATACAATCCCTTTGAATAGTTCATGAGGAAATTTTCTGAATAGTTATTGTCAGTTCCCATAATCTCAAAAATTTCCACAGGAATTGATTTTCCCTTAACCTTGACGTTGTCAAGATATCTTGTTTTGAATGAAGTTTTTTCAAGAAGATACTTTCCAAGGTCCTTGTCCTTTTCAGCTTCTTCAATATCTCTTCTGACTTGACCGGTAATGAGAATTGGAGTCCCGTATAGTTTTGTCAGATTCTGAACACGGGAAGCAATGTTGACATCATCACCAATGACTGTGTATTCCTTTTTGTCTTCGCTTCCAATAGTTCCTGATATTGGCTCTCCGTAATGAATGCCGATTCCAATTTCAAACTTCTGTCCTTCCGGAAACTTCAGAAGGTGAGTGTCCATGTTTTTTACTTCCTCAATCATTTCAACGGCTGCGTTTGCCGCTCTGTCTGCATTGTACTTAAAACTTTCAGGAACACCGAATAAGGCCATGATTTCGTCACCCATGAATTTGTCAATTGTTCCACCGTGTTTCTTGATGATGTTTCCCATTTTCGTGAAGTAATTGTTCAGGAATGTGATTACGGCTTCTGGTTCATTCTGTTCTGTCAGGGCAGTAAAATTTCTTATGTCTGCCATGAGAATTGCAACTTTTCTCTGCTCTCCAATTGCTGAGGTTACGGTTTTGTCTCCCTGGACAATGCTGTTGATAACTTTTGTTGGAAGGAATCTGGAAAAGGCCAGCCTGATTTTTCGTTCGGAACCCTCAATTTTTCTGAATACAATTGCCTTTTCAATTACGATTGAATATGTTTCCACAAAGAAATCGATTCTCTTCTGTGTTGTCATATCAATTGGCCTTGAGTCTGAAGTTGAAATGTGAAGTGTTATTGGAAGTTTCTTTGAAGGGTCAATAGGGAAAAACTCATAGTTCTTGAGCTTGATATTGTCATCAGAAAGGGTTTCAATGATATTTTCAATTGTAATGCTTGTTTTCCAGTTGAATTCCTTTCGGCTTGAGATGCGGCTTGTGAAATCCGAGCGGCAGATTTTCTTGAAGTCGTCTACATCATTTTTTGTGAGCGAATCTGAATAGTCGTAGTATTCGATTAGTGTTTCGTCATTAATGATGATTCCCAAAGCGTCATAGGCATAGATTCCTGAAATTGTGGATGATATATGGATCAGCAGTGAGTCTATGTCCCAGATATAGTTTTCAGCATTGAAAGCATTCTTTATCAGGTTAAGCTTGAAGAAGTCTTCTCCAAATGCTTCTGTTACGAGTTTTATGAGTGCTGTGTCATTTAGTTCCTTGTCATTTGTTTCCTTGGTTTTTCGATATGGATTATCCGTGGTTTCATCTTTTATTTCCGCTGTTCTGGCAAGTCCCTTATCAATGAGAGTCAGAAGATAGTGGATGTTTTCCGGTGAAGGTTCATACAATCCGTCGCTTTGTGCTGCATCTGCCCAGAACTTTGATTCATTTACAATGGATGGTGTGCAGATTATGAAAACTGTTTTTGAAAGCTTTCTGGTTCCCTTGACAATCCTGCACAGGTTGAATCCGTCAATGTTTGGCAGGAGAGAAGATGCCAGAATGATGTCATAGTTTTCCTTGTAGTGGAGTTTGAGGGCTTCAATTCCGTCGGTGCATTCTTTAATTGAGTAGCCGGCTTCTTTAAGAGCTTCTGCCAGTATTCTGGAGATTGTCTTTGATGTTTCTGCAATGAGTACGCGTTTATTTTTCATTCAAAAGCTCCCTCACTTTCTGAAGCAATGCCTCTCGCTTAAAATCAGACTTTACAAAAAATGCCTTTGCGCCGGCTTCCAGGAACTGTCTTTTCTGGTCTTCCTTGTATGCACCGGTTACAACTACAATCGGGATTCCATCGTACTGTTCCATTCTGCTTAAGTTTGCAAGAAGAGTATTCCCATCCATTCGCGGCATGTTAATGTCTGTTACAATTGCATCAAAGTGTGTCATCTTCAGTTTTTCAATTGCATCGATTCCATCATAGGCAGTTTCAACGATATATCCGACACTCTTGAAAATAGTCTCCTCAATCTGCCTTGTGGTTTCTGAATCGTCAACAATTAGGATTTTCTTTGAGATGCTTTTGTTCATGACCTGATATTTCTTGAGGTCGTATGCAACAAGTCCCCGTGTTTTTTGAATCAGGCATGGAATGTCAAGAATAGGAATGATTGCATAGTTTTCATCATAAACAACTCCCTGCAGTGCTTCTATTTTCCTTAAGATCTGCGGCATTGGATTTATTATGACATTTTCGTTTTGCTGGATTGAATCAACTACCAGAGCCAGCCTTGTTTCTATGTATTCAACAATGATTATGGAATTAATGTTTCGTGTTCGTTCTGTGCCAAGTATTGATGACAGGTAGTAAAGCGGAATCAGTTTGTTCCTTATGCTGATATAGTTCTGTCCCTGAAGGGTGTGAATGCTTTTTTCTGTTGCCGCAACAATTTCCTGAATGTAGTGTGAAGGAATCATTACTTTCATTCTTCCTGCAAATACAAAGAGCCCTCGCTGTGTTGCAAGTGTGAGAGGAATCGTAAGCTCGAATGTTGTTCCCTCGTTTTTCTTTGTGTGAACCTTGATCTTTCCCTTGATCTTTTCCATGCAGTTTCTGACTATATCAAGACCCATTCCGCGTCCGGAAAATTTTGATGTGCTGTCAGAAGTTGAGAATCCCGGAGAGAAAATATATTGCTGGAGATCCTTGTCCTGCATCTGGTCAATCTCAGTTTTTTTTGCGGTAAAAATCTGCATTGCTTTTTCACGGACCTTGTCGTACTGGATTCCAGATCCGTCATCCATTATGCTGAGAATTACCTTGTTTGATGTCTGTGTCGTATGAATTGAAATGAGTCCTACTGGATTTTTCCCGAGGCTGATTCTTGTTTCTTCATCCTCGATTCCGTGGACAAGAGAGTTTCTGATAATGTGCAGGAGAATTGTCCTGACTTCTTCAAGAATCATTTTGTCCATCATGAAGCTTGATGGAGGAATATCAATCTGAATTTTTTTGTTCAGGTGAATTGCATCGTTTTCAATTTCTTTTTTTAGGGGGGAGAGCACCATTTCAAGAGGGAACATTCTTAGAGCGAAGATATGTCTCTGTGTTTCAAAAAGTGCATCCTCAGTAATGGTTATGTCTTCCTTGATTTGTCGTGGAAGTTCAAATGGCTGCTTCAGGTTTCCGGCCTTGAGTTTTTTTTCCAGGCTTTCAATCTGATGCTTCAATCTGAACTGCTTGATGATGAGATTGTCGTATGACTGGATGATTTCGTTTATTCGCTTTATGTCGATTCTGACTGAAGTGATTTTGTCAAAGGAATCGCTTGTTGAAAATTCTTCCTCATCGCTGCTTAACTCGATTTCATTGTTCTTTGTGATTTCTTCGTAAAGATAATCCGGGTTTATGTAGTAGCCCTGTGCAGCTTTCTGGCAAATGTCGCTGATTTTTTTTATGTCCATGGAATCACTGTCAGTTTCCTTGACTTTGTCCATCATCTTGAATAAGTATTCGACAAGATAGTTTGTGAGCTTAATGAAGTGTTCTGAAATATCTGCGTTGTCAATGGAAATGCTTTTGAACAGGTCTTCAAATCGATGGGCAATTTCTTCTATGTTGTTGAAGTCCAGCATTCTGGCAGAGCCTTTAATCGTGTGAAGATTTCTGAGTATGCTGTTGTGAAGGTCCTTGTCTTCCGGTGACTTGATGAGTTTTTCTATATCGCTGCTGATTGAATTAAGTCTTTCTGTTGATTCCTCAAGAAAGGACTCAATGAATTCCTTTTTGTCAAAAGACATTTAAAACCCCTGCTCAGTTTCCTTTATGAAATTTGTGCACATTTCAATTAGATATGCTGTGTCAAAATCTTCTATAATAAAATTATAGCATATATTTTCGTTTTCATCACATTCTTTAAGGAGAGAAAGGCATCTTGAAAAAGTCTGCTTGTATTCCGTGTAGTTATTTTCCCGCTTTTGTATGAATCCAAGCTGTAATAATGCAGGCCAGAATTTTGAATTGATTATGAGTGCATTGTCGAAATATTGCCTGGCAGCAGAGGAGGCCTGGTTCTTGTCGCAAATGATTCCAAGAAGATAATGCTTGTATTCCAGGTTTTCTGCCCTGAACTGGAATTTTTCAACAAGTCTTTGAGCAGAAGCCGTATCCCTGGAAGAAAGAAGTTCCTTAACGCTGACAACAAGCTGCTTTAATTGTTCCTGCTGGCGTTTTTTTGCAGTTTCCTGTTTTTCCCTGATTTTTCTGCTGATGGATTCTCTTTGGGATGATTCACTTTCCTGCTTTGAGCTGGTTTCGTCAAAGTTGTTCTGGATCTGCTGCTGACCCGTTGCTTCCTTCAGGTAGTTTCTTTTTCTCAGGTAGTAGATTCCGTCAGATCCTTCCCTTGTAAACAGATTTTCAGGTATGTCTATGCATCCTATCTCTGTAATTGACAGAAACAGCAGTCCGTCGGGTTTTAGCATTGTCCAGAGCTTTGTGAAAATGTCAGGCCTGATTTTTTCATCAAAGTAAATCATTGTGTTTCTGAAAAAAATTATGTCGATGGATTCGTTTACGACAGGTGACACGGCTGCTTTTTTTACGTTGTAGCAGGTAATGTTTATGTTATCAAGCACGTCTTTTCTGAGTATGAATGAATCTTTTGTTCGTTCTCCGTTTTCGTAAATAAGATTATGGTACAGATTCCCGTCTGACTTGAATGATGAAAGAGGAAAAATCCCCGTCCTGAATTTTTCGATGGATTCAGTGTTTATGTCTGATGCAATGATGTTTGCGTTTATGGCAATGTGCCGTGTGAGGGCGTAGAGTGAAACTGCCTCTTCTCCGGTTGAGCAGGACATGGACCAGATGTTGATCTTGTCATTGAGGTGCTTTGGAAAGTAGCTGGTGTAAAGCCACGTAAACTGACTTTCTTCCCTGAAGAAGTATGTCTGGGATACAGTGCATTCGTTTATGAGGAGTTCCAGTTCCGATTCCTGGATTTTGATGTATTCACAGTATTCTTCAAGGGTGAAACCGTAGAACTTTAGCTTGTGTTCAATGAATGGCTTCAGGCTTTCACACTGGTTTTCCGTCATCTTGATTCCAGACGTGTACCTGATAATTGAAATCAAATCCTGGTTTATGAGTTCCATTTTAGTGTCCTTGCTTTTTTGCCAGAATGTTTAGCCTGTGTCCTATTTGATCCAGTGAAAGCACTTCGTCTATTGCTCCGGCTTCTATTGCTGATTTTGGCATTCCGAATACAACACAGGTTTTCCTGTCCTGTGCAATGGTGTATCCGCCCTTTGATTTGATTTTCAGGAGCCCCTGGGTTCCGTCATTTCCCATCCCGGTGAGTATGACTGCAATTATTTCATTGCCGGCAACATCTGCACATTCCAAAAACATTTTGTCTACTGAGGGTTTTAGAAAGTTCAATTCAGCAGAATCATCCAGCATGGAAACAAATTTCGTGTCTGAATTCCTTGAGCTGTGCCGCCTTATTTTCAGGTGATGAGTGGATGGTGCAATGTATGCGTGGCCTGGTTCAATTTGTATTCCTGATTGTGCAGTTGATACGGGAATTCTTGTTGTTGTAGAAAGCCATTTTGCCAGCTGCTGGTCAAAACTTCCGTCTATATGCTGAGTGATGAGTATTGGAAGCGGAAAAGACGGATCCAGGGAGGAAAGAAGTTTTTGTATTGCAACAGGACCTCCTGTGGATGCACCAATAAGCACCAGGGAAAAACTGCGGTTTAAGGGCTTGCTGGAAAAAGTTTCTGTTTTTTTTATTTCTTGCGTCCTTTTTTTCTGGATAGGTGTGAATCTGTGTATGTGACCATTGCTGTAGGAAACTGCAATTTCAAAGAGTTTGTCACAGAATTTTATCACCATTTGCCTGGACATGGTTGCAAGGTTTGGCTTGTGTTCAATGTCAATAAATCCGGCTTCAAGACATTTGTAGGAGGTGGAAGAGTTGTCGTCAGTTGTGAATGCAATTATTGCCGGGTTTGATGTTTTTAGTATTTCCCGGGTTGCCTCAATGCCGTCCATCTGTGGCATGGTGATGTCCATTATGATCAGGTCCGGGTTTGTTTCCTTGTTGAGGGATACTGCCTTGAGCCCTGTTTCTGCAGCACCAACCAGCTGGAACCTTGGATCCTCTGAAAGAACCTGGCTGACCATGCTGCGGACAACGGCTGAGTCATCTGCAATAAGAACCTTTATCATAAGCCTAGTTTCCTGTTCCCCTGAATAGATTTTCCGGGCTTACCAGATAGTAGATTTTCCCGTTTTCAAAATAAACTGCAATGAGTCCCTTCTTGAAATATGCTGCCTTGAGAATTCCCGTAAGTGGTTTCAGTTTGCCAAGATCCAGTTGTACCGGAGATGGAATTACCGATGTGGAAATAACCATTTTTCTGCTTTGCATGATATGGATTTTGAATTCCTTGAGCCTGATGTTGTTTGTTTTGCTGACAACCTGATCGGGAAAGAACACGTCAAAGTTCCCGATGAATGACTCTTCTTCGTTGTTGTCAAAGTTTGCATCACCGGCTTCAATGATTATGTCTTGAGAAATAAGAAAGTTGTATTTTCCGTATTCAAGCTTTACAAACCAGTCTGTCTTAGTCAATGTTCTCTCTTATTTTTTCTGTGATTTTTTCAACATCAAGAACTGGTGCTGATATGTCATTTGAAGTAATAATTTTTGAAAAGAATCCGCAGTCAATCTGATTCATGAGTGGCTGCTCAACAATATCATGGCTTGAGTAAAAGTCGTAGACGTCATCAACCTGGAGTGCGTAGTCTTCTGTTGTTTCAAGGATGAGGAAAATCTTTTTCTTTGCGGATGGAAGATCCTGAAGCTGAGCGAAATCTGCAACTGCGTATGGCTTTCCGTAGAAATTCAGAATTCCCGTTATGAATGATGGAACAAATGGAATCTTGTATGTTTCCGTGTCCTGGAGAATTTCCTTTACAAGAACTGAGTCTATTGCAAAAGTTTTTCCACCGGCACTGAATAGAAGCCAGGTTACCTGAGATGAATCAGTTTCCGCAGGGCTATGCTTTTCTTCTGCCTGATTGTCTTGAATTTCGTTGTAAAGTTTTTCATCAGTCATAGCTTATATTATATTTCAATTTTGTTTGTTTGTAAAAGATTTTAGGGGACTGGACGTTCCTGGTTTTGCTGTGCTTTTTTGTGGTTGTAAATAAACACGGTCAGTGCCGCAAGAATAATCACTCCGTATCCAATGAAACTCAGGTGGTCAGGAATCTGATCAAGGAACAGGAATCCAAGTATTGCCGAGAAAATTACGTTGGAATATTCATAGATTGAAATCTTTGATGCAGGTGCGTTGAAATATGCTCCTGTAAGACCAAACTGTCCGAAGGCGGCTGCAACACCTGCTCCAATCAGAGTAAGCAGTTGTGCCTGAGTCATGGGAACAAAGTTTACGGCAATGAAGGGAATCGAGAGAAGACATGAAAAAAGTGAGAACACAGAAATTATGAGGAACCCGTTTACTCCGTAACCTTTTAGTTTTCTTATGCAGACTGCAGCGAATCCGGCTCCGGCTCCTCCAAGAAATCCAACAAGGGAAGGAAATGTCTTTGAAAAGTCAAAGGATGGCTTTATTACAAGTAGTGCACCCGCAAAGGCCGTGAAGATTGCTGTCATTACAAATATTCCCGGTTTTTCTTTTAGCAGGAAAATACTGAAGAAGAGGGCAAAAAATGGTGCCATGCGGTTTAGCATTGATGCATCTGAAATGTTCATGTAACCAATGGCATAGAAATTTCCGAATATTCCCAGGCAGCCTATTGCGCATCTTAGAAACAGATATGGAATTGCACTCTTGGGAAGGTTGAAAACGGATTTGTTTTTTATTCCGCTTGCAAGAAGAATGGAAAATGAAACTATGAATGCAATTGAATTCCTGAAAAATGCCTTTTGTGTGAAGGGTATGTCACCGGAAAGTCTGACAAGCATTCCCATTGTTGCAAATCCCATGGATGAAATAAGAATGAAAATTATACCGCGTCTGATGTTTATTTCTTTTTCCATTCCTGCATTATACTGAATTAAATCCATTATGTGCAAAAGTTTTTCTGACACTGGCAGTATTTTTATGTTTGGTTGACTGCTCTGTCCGGAAAGGAGGGGGCTTCGAGAAAACTTTTCTTCTGTTTAAAAGAAACCCATATTTTTCTATAATGGGGTCATGAAAAAATTCAAATGGAAAACCGATGGGAAAACACGCCTTGATTCTTTCCTCAGAACCATGATTCCTTCCTCTCTTTCTCTTGACGTCTCTAACAGCAAAATCAGGAGGCTTATAATGGCTGGCTGTGTAACTGTCAATGGAGCTCAGTGCAGGGTTCCGGCCTTTGTTATGGGAAAGGGAGATTCAATTGAAGTTTTTATTGATGAAGAGAAATTCCTTTATGAAAAAAAGCCCCAGGACATAGATTTTGTTCTTACTCAAAAGGATGTGGTTTACGAGGATGACTATCTGATTGTGGTAAATAAGCCCGCCTTTCTTCCTGCAGAAGAAACTATTGTTGAGGGCAGAAAAAATCTTCATGGATGTGTGGTTGACTATTTGTGGGCAAAAAATCCTTCACTGAGGAATCCTCCCTATGCCGGTATTATGCACAGGCTTGACAGGGAAACCAGCGGTTCAATTCTTTTTACAAAGCAGCGTTCAGTTAACAAGAGAATTTCTGAAATGTTTCAGACCCACGAAATAAAAAAAGTTTACAGGGCAGTTGCAGAATGTGTTCGGGGAAAAAGAAGCCCGGGAAAGTCTGGTGAATTTATTGTTGAGGAATACATTGGACGTATTTCACCAAAATCATCCGGCTGCAAAATGGGTATTGTTCCTGAGAGCAGGGGAGGACAGTATTCCCATACCAGGTTTGTTGTGGTCCAGGAAAAGGACGGTCTGTGCTATGTTGACTGTCACCTGAAAACCGGAAGGACACATCAGATAAGGCTTCATCTTTCACTTGAAAACATGCCGATTTGCGGAGATGAGCTTTATGGCGGCAGCAAAGGTTTTTCTGAGCTTGGAAACAGAATAATGCTTCATTCCATGTATCTTGAATTTGAGCATCCGGTTACGGGGCAGCTTGTAAAGGCACAAAGTCCATTGCCGTCACCTTTGTTTGGAGAGCTTTCATGAGTTGCAGGGAGACTAGTCTTCTGCCGTTCCGTTTTTCATTTCTTCTACGATTCTTTTCCAGCTTTCGTATCTGATCTCAGAAATTTTCCCTTCTTCAACGGCTGCCTTGATGGCACAATTTTTTTCGCTTTCATGGGTGCAGCTCATTCCGAATTCGCATTTTCCGATGTATGGCTTAAAATCCCTGAAGTAGAGGGCGAGGTCATCTGCGTCAATTTTGTGGAGCATGAATCGCCTTACGCCCGGAGTGTCGATTATGTCTGCCGTGCACTCAGCAAGTCCGTTTGTAAGGGATTCGTTAAGCTGAAGGTGAATGAGTGTTCCCTTGGTCGTAGTGTGGCATCCCTTTCCATATTTTTTTGAGAGGCTTCCTGTCTTGAGCACCACATTGTTGTCCAGAACGTTTATGATGCTGCTTTTTCCCACTCCGCTTTGTCCTACGAAGGCACTGAGCTTGTTTTCGATGATTCCCGCAAGTTCTTCAATGCCTTCTCCGGTTCTGGCGCTTGATCTTACGACTTTGTATCCCATGTCTTCCCAGACTGCAAGACGTGTCTGGAATTCTTCTGAGCTGCCCTGGGGAAGGTCATATTTATTGCATACGATAACGGGAGTTATTCCCTGATATTCGGCCTGAGCCAGTGCCCTGTCTACAAATCTCGGTCTGAATGGAGGCTCGTCCGGGGTTGTAACAATCAGAAGATAGTCAAGGTTTGATGCAAGAAGCTGTGGTTCTCTTTTCTTTATGTTCCATCGGACAAATTCATTTTTTCGTGGTTCATGGCTTAAAATCAGTCCCTTTTCTTCTTCCATGGTTGAGTCGTCAATGTTGACAATATCTCCAGGTGCCAGGGGATTGTAGTATCCTTCCACGTCCTTGAGAATCTTACCCTTTATGGAACAGCTGCGGATAAGTCCGTCATCACATTCCACTTCAAACACATTTTTGCTTCCGCTTAGAATTAGTCCCTGCATATACAAATCCATTGTTTAGTAAAAATTTCAAGATGTCAAGTTTTTGATTGGACTGACTCTTAGAAATAAACTTTGAATTGAAAATAATGCCTTTTGATATTAGACTTTATTAATATGGAAAAGAATATATCAGGCAAAAAAAATAATTTTGACGTACTGGCCGCTGATATCTCCAAAAAGGAAAGAAAGGATATGCTCAGTCGTATGTCCGGAAAAAAGAATTCCTCTGCCGATGATGAAGCATACATGGAAAAAAATGCCAGCGAAAATAAGGCTGATACAAAGGCTGGTTTGATAAATAGATTCAATCGCGAGAGTTTCCTAAAGAAGATGTTATGCTGGGTTAAGTCCATCTTTTTCAACAAGAGTATTGAGGAAGTTTACAATAATGCTGTTGTTCTTGCTCTTGGGAAAAATATTGAGCGATCTTATCCAGGTTTGATTGACCGCAAGAAGAAAATGTTTCTCTCTGCATTCAACAACAAGCTTTCAGACTTAAAGTCTGCCCAGGATTTTTTCAAGAAACCCATTGGTGCCATTGAAGGTAAGGCGGAGTCTTTCTATTTTCTCCTGGCAGTGCTTGTCATGCCGGAATATCTTGAGGAAATAAAGACTGCAATTGATCCGTATCAGTATCCGCTTACAAAGGAACTTTCCCAGGATACAAAGAATTTTCTTCTTTCCAGGCTTGATGAAATGATTGTCATGACTTCCCATGACAAGAGGTCAAGAATGGAAGTCTTTTCCAAATGTTTTGACTGGTTCAAGATGTTCTCCCATGTTCCGCTGGCTTCCATTCTGTCAAAGTTTACCATAGTTGACGGCTCAAAGGCTGCTTTGTTCTCTTCACTGAAAACTGATTATTCCCAGCTGGCAAAGTGTCTTGCAAATGTTTCTCCGTATTATGAGGAAACAATGATTGCCCTGTACACATCTGCAAAAGCAGGAAGAAATTTCTGGGACTTTCAGATGATCGACTTTAATGATGAGGAAGTAATAGATAGTGTCAGCGAAGCAACAACAGAAAATTCCATCATCAGCATGTTTACGGGTACCATTCCGGTAAAGGATCTGGGAAAGCTCATCTACGAGAATTCACTTTATATTCCAGAATCCTTTTCATCAGGTGACACCTGGTTCCAGAAGTACAGGGACAAGTGGCATGATATATTTGAGCAGCGCTGGAAGATGAGGAACTGTGACTACAAGAAAGAATCAATTAAGAAGAAGATGAAGATATTCTTTGGAATTACTGATTTCATGAAATTTCCCTTTCATCCCTGGGAAAAATATTCAGATGATGCACCGTTCTATTACAATCTCAGCCTTGGATTCCTTAATTTCTACATGAAGAGAGATTACCAGAATTATGCAGGTATTCTTAATGTAGTGACTCTTGAAGGTGATTTTGCCATAAAAGAAAACAGGGTAGAATTTTCAGACTTGGTTACGGACATGAATTCAATTTCCGCAGAACTTGAGCACCTTGCAAACATGATTGCCATTGGCGGTGAATATGGTGCTGAGTTCATGAAATATGATTCTTCGATAAAAAATTCCGGTGACAGGGAAAAGCTGAATATTGTCATGAGCGAAATAAATGAGACTGTGAAGAATCAGCTTGATCTGTTCTTCAAGTGTGTGCGTTCTTTTGAGAATCTTATTCTTGCCATGCTTGGTGAAAAGGTTACTGCCTATTACGGGGCTCTTACAAATCTTACTAAGATTATGGGCCATGAAAACAGGGAATTCAGGGAAGGCCTTGAAAAGTTTCTTCACAACATTCGCTATGCAGCACAGATTATCAGTGAACTTAAGGAAGTTGATGCGGTAATAATATGATGAACAATGTCATTTCTGGAAAATTTGTTTTTGATTCACAGGAACTTGTTTCGGGACCTTCCTGGTGCATGACTTTAATCGGTGCTGGTTCCATGCGGTTCAGATGGAATGAGACAAACGACAACAGGAATTCATTTCTGAAATCCATTGCCGGTGCCAAGTCCATTGCACAGCTTGAGTTGATTCATTCCAAAATTGTCTATGATGTTGAGGATGCATCCGAGCTTGATCATAAGCAGGGAGACGGAATCATTACCAGAAACAGGAATCTTCTTCCTGTCGTGACTGTTGCAGACTGCATGCCTGTTTTTGTTTATGATACAAAGTCCCGTGCATTTGGTGTTCTTCATTCAGGATGGAAGGGCACAGGAATTAGTCAGGTTTGCATAGAACACCTTATGGAAAAATACGGTTCATCTCCTTCCGATATTTGTGTTGTCATTGGTCCTCACATTGAAAAGTGCTGCTATAACATTCAGAAGGAACGTGCAGATTATTTCTCAGAAAATTTTACTCCTGACTGTGTTCAGAAAATCGGAGATAACGAATATTCTCTCTCACTTACAAAGGCAAATCTTGCTGTTCTTGAAAGGTGTGCCATTCCAGAAAACAACATTCTTGTGGTTGATGAGTGTACCTGCTGCCACAAGGAAAATGGTAATTTTAAATATGGGTCATTCCGAAGACAGACTCTTCCCCTGCCGGATTCTATGAGTCTGGAAGAAAAGTCAAAATTGTTTACCGTTCAGGCTGCCTTTATTGTCTAGGCCTGTTTTTATTGCTTGCATAAATATACATATTGGTGTATTTTTATTGTATAAACTTACAAAACAAATCTTAAGAAGAGGCGTAACATGGCTGTAAAAGAAACTGTGAAGAAGGCTGCAAAGACTGTAGCAAAGAAGACTTCTGCTGTAAAGAAGGCTGTTACAAAGAAATCAGGAAAAGACAAGGTTGTTCTTGCATACTCTGGTGGACTTGATACAACTGTTATCATTCCCTGGCTCAAGGAAAACTATGACTATGATGTTATTGCTGTTTGTATTGACGTTGGACAGGGTGATGACTGGAAGGCAATCAAGAGTAGAGCTTTGAAGACTGGTGCTTCAGCATGCTATGTTGTTGATGCACGCAAGGAATATATTGAAGAATACATTTGGCCGGCTGTAAAGGCAAATGCAGTTTATGAAGATGAATATCTTCTTGGAACATCTACAGCACGTCCACTTATTGGAAAGATTCTCGTTGAATATGCACGCCAGGAAAAGGCTGTTGCAATTTGTCACGGTGCAACAGGAAAGGGAAATGACCAGGTTCGCTTTGAGCTTGCAATCAAGGCATTTGCTCCAGACCTGAAGGTAATTGCTGCATGGCGTGATGACAAGTGGAACATGGATAGCCGTGAAGCAGAAATCAAGTATCTTGAAGACCGCGGACTTGAAGTTCCAATGAAGAAGGATCAGTCATATTCCCGTGATGAAAACATCTGGCACCTTTCACATGAAGGTCTTGAACTTGAGAAGACAGAAAACGAACCAAACTACAAGCACATGCTCAAGAATACTGTTGTTCCTGAAGAAGCTCCAGTTAAGGGTGAGTACGTAAAGATTGAATTTGAAAAGGGTATTCCAGTTGCCCTCAACGGCAAGAAACTTGATGCACTCAAGCTCCTTATAGAACTCAACAAGATTGGCGGAAGAAACGGAATCGGTCTTGTTGACATCTGTGAAAACCGCTGCGTAGGAATGAAGAGCCGTGGTGTATACGAAACACCGGGTGGAGCTATTCTTTATTTTGCACACCGCATGATGAACCACCTTACACTTGACCGCGACACATACCACTACAAGCAGCAGCTTTCAATCAAGATTGGTGAGCTTATTTATGACGGAAAGGTATTCACAACATTGTATGATTCTCTCATGGCATTCGTTGACAAGTCAGAAGAAACATGTACTGGCTGGGTAAAACTTTACCTCTGCAAGGGAGCAATCCGCGGTGCAGGTTCAGGATCTAAGTACAGCCTCTACAATGAATCAATTGCTTCATTTACAACAGGTGAACTCTATAACCACAAGGATGCAGAAGGCTTCATCACACTCTTCGGTCTCCCACTAAAAGTACGAGCCATGATGGAGCAGTCAGTTGGGGAAGGCCAGGCTGTACTTAACTCGAAGAAGTTAAAGAAAAGACCAACTGAGTAAACTGCAGTTAAGCAAGTGAGCACGCGAGACGCGCAGCGTGCGTACCCAACTGACCCCGAGGCTCCTGCCGAAGGGCTGTTGGGGAGGGTCAGGCTGTACTCAACTCAAAGAAGTTAAAGAAAAGGCCAACTGAGTAAACTGCAGTTAAGCAAGTGAGCACGCGAGACGCGCAGCGTGCGTACCCAACTGACCCCGAGGCTCCTGCCGAAGGGCTGTTGGGGAAGGCCAGGCTGTGCTCAATTCGAAGAAGTTAAAGAAAAGACCAACTGAGTAAGGGTCAAGCGCCAGCTTGTGCCAGCATTAAACTCAAAGCAAATACCGTGTTGAGCAGACCATCACGGTATTTTTTTTACATATTCTATGAATAAATTCACTTGCCGGATCTGAAAAAAATTGTTTTTCGATAAAAACTTATTTCAATTATGTTGAATTATAAAGTTCTTGTGATATAATGGAAACGTTCCCATATTGCTGGGACTTATCATTTGAATTATTTTCTTTTGGGAGAATCATCATGGCAGAAAGAAAAAGCGGAGTTTTACTCCATATTACATCACTTCCATCCACACCTGGAATTGGAACACTGGGAAAGGAAGCCTTCAAGGCCTGTGACTGGATTAAAAAATGCGGTTTTTCATTGTGGCAGGTTCTTCCTTTGGGACCAACAAGCTACGGTGATTCGCCATACCAGAGTTTTTCTACTTTTGCAGGAAATCCACTTTTGATTGATCTGGATAATCTTGTTGAACGAGGCTGGGTAGAAAAATCAATGATTGTTCCTCCTGAATATATCAAGTGTGATACTGATGTTGATTACGGAAGTGTTGTCTGGTGGAAAATGCCTTTGCTCTATAAATGTGCCGAATATTTTCTTGCCAGCTGCGACAAGGAATCAAGGGTAAAGTACGAGGCTTTCAAGAATGACAATTCTTCATGGCTCAACAATTTTGCAGATTTTACAAGCATCAAGAAATTCTATGATGAAGAAGCCAGAAAGCAGGGAGTGTCCGGTGTTGCCAGCATGTGGAATCAGTTCTGGCCAAAGGATCTTGCTTACCATGACATGACTGCAGTTTCAAAGTGGGACAGTGAGCATGTGGATGACATTGAGCAGATCAAGGCAGTTCAGTTTTTCTTCTGGACCCAGTGGTCGGAACTAAAGGCCTATGCAAATAAAAATGGAATCAAGATTGTGGGGGACATTCCTATTTTTGTTTCTGGTGATTCTGCTGATGTGTGGGCTTCCAGAAATCTTTTTCAATATGATGAAAGCACCTTGCAGCAGACTTGTTGTGCCGGTGTTCCTCCAGACTATTTCAGTGCAACAGGCCAGCTTTGGGGAAATCCACTTTACGACTGGGATGCAATGAAGAAGGACAACTATTCATGGTGGGTAAAAAGAATCCAGAACATGCTCAAGCTTGTTGATGTTGTCAGAATCGATCACTTCCGCGGATTTGAGGCATACTGGAAAATTCCTGCAGGTGCAGAAACTGCCATCGGCGGAGAATGGATCAAGGGGCCTGGAATGGATTTGTTCAATGAAATTTCAAGGCAACTTGGAAAGCTTCCGATTATTGCCGAAGATCTTGGGCTTCTCACTCCGGAAGTTGAAAAGCTTCGCGATGACACGGGATTCCCTGGCATGAAAATCATTCAGTTTGCATTTGATTCTGAAAAACATGAAGATGAACCTTCTGAATGGACAAACGAATATCTGCCGCATACATACAAAAACACAAACTGCATTGTTTACACGGGAACTCATGATAATGACACAACAATGGGACTTATTGCTTCTTCTGATGCGCAGTACAAAATCAATGTTGCAAAGTATTTTGGTCTTAAGGAAAACTCTTCTGATTTGCAGTTATGTGATGCAATGATCAGGGGAGCCTTCATGTCTAGTGCCGATACCTGTATAATTCCAATGCAGGATGTGTACAGGCTTGGAGGAGAGGCAAGAATGAATACTCCGTCAACTATGGGTTCAAACTGGAGCTGGAGAATGAAACCTTCAATGTTTGATGACAAGGTTGCAGAAAAAATGAAGAATCTTGTGAAGGAATCAAAGAGATAATAAATCTTGTTTTCTGGTGGTGCTAAGATACATAGGGGCCGGGATATCAATTAAGGGTATCCTGGCTTTTTTTATTCCTGACTTTGAAATATGGATTCTTTTTTGTATACTTATGAAAGTTGCCCGGTTACCTGGTATTGCACAGTGGCTGGGAAATATGCTTTTTCGGGGGAGAAAATTGGCAGTCTGGAACAAAAGAAATGTTTTGAAAACTGATGTTGAGAAACTTACTTCTCGCTATGGAATTGATCCTATTTCTGCAAGTATTTTTTTGCGCAGGGGTCTGACAGAGGGAAGGGATCTCTTGTATTTTCTTGAGGATGATCTGAGGTTTCAGCACAGCCCCTTTTTGTTCAGCAGCATGGAAGATGTTGTTGACAGAATTCTTGATGCCGTTGAGGAAAATGAAAAAGTCCTGATCTTTGGCGACAGGGATGCAGACGGAATTACTTCAACAAGCCTGTTGTATTCATATCTCAAGAAACTAGGTCTTGATGTAACATATCGTGTTCCGGTTGAAAATGAACCTTATGGACTTACTGTTGAGACTGTGGAAAAATTTGCCGCTGACTTTGGTTCACTCATAATCACAGTTGACTGCGGAATCGTGAATAACGTCGAAATTGACCGTGCCCATGAGCTTGGTCTTGATGTCATTGTCCTTGATCATCACACACCACAGCAGGAACTTCCTGCCGATACTCTCATAATTGATCCTGAATGCCCGGATTCAACATATCCATTTTCATTCATAAGCGGATGTGCAGTTGCATACAAAGTTGTAAGTGCCCTCAGGTTTTCCAGGTCAAAGTGGTACAAGCAGGATGTTGCATTGCTTGATGCATCAGCTAAGGGAGATTCAATAACAATTGATTGTATCAGGGTCAGGAATCTTGTTCCTGTGAAAAGAATCTCAGAAACAGTTATTCCCGGCGAGACATCAATTTCACAGACACGGCTTCCTTCCTTTCTTCAGGGGCAGATGATTCTTGTCTGGAATGCAAAGAATGTTCAGACCCTGCTTTCCCGGGCATTTGGTTCAGGCTGCCAGTTTAATGTCCTGGACTATAGTCTTGAAGCCCAGAGAATTTTTCCGTCACTGAAGGATTCAACCCTTTCCCAGATGAAGTCAAAGTCAAAACTTGCAAGGTACGGAAATCATGAACCCACGGAAATAGGTGCCTTTTACAATCTCTTTGTTACATGTGTTCAGCAGGATGAAAGGCTCCTGCATCCGGATGATGTTACTGACGAAAATTTTGACCTGCAGCTGGTTGCTCTTGCTGCCTTTGCCGATGCAATGCCCCTTCAAAACGAAAACAGGCTGTTCATAAGAAAGGCAATGTCTCTTATGTCAAAGGGAATTGTGCGTCCTGGTCTTGCGGAGCTAATGTCCTTGCTCAAGCTTTATGGCAAGCGCGTTAATTCAACTGATTTCGGATGGACTTTGGTTCCGAATCTTAATGCGTCGGGCAGGCTTGGTCATGCAGACTATGCAGTGGAAATGTTTATTTCAGAAGATCCTGACTACAGGGAAAAAATGGCTGAAAAAATCTGCGAGCTCAACCAGGAAAGAAAGACTCTCACAGCACAGGGAATTTCCTTTGTTTCTGATTCTCTTGAAAAGTCCAGGGAATTTTTTGGAAACAAAATGTGCTTTGTTGCCGATGGAAGACTTGCCAAGGGAGTGTGCGGATTGCTTGCAGGGCATTTTATGTCAAAGCATAATATTCCTGTTGTAGTCATGACTTTCCTTGATGGAATGGCCATAGGTTCAATCAGAAGCCCTGATGAATTTGATGTCATGCCCTTCCTTTCAAAATACGACAAGTTCGAGGCTTTCGGTGGTCATCCGCAGGCAGCAGGTTTCTCCGTGTTGCAGGAAAATCTTGAAGACTTCAGAAATTTTCTCATGGCTCACAGCAATGAAATTGTTCTGGAAGGCAAGGCAGAGGAAGTCATGGATGTTGATGCTGAGATTCCGGGTGCCTACATGACCCTTGACCTTCTGAAGATTCTTGATCTGTTTGAGCCATACGGCCAGAAAAATGACAGCCTCCTGTTCATGGCAAAGAATCTTCCGGTTGTTTCAGCCAGTGTTATTGGAAAAACGGAAAAACTTCACCTGAAGCTTCTTGTTGATTCAGGAAAAACAAAGTGGCCGTGTATGTTCTGGAATAGGGGCGACCTTCTTCACAATGGAATAGATACTGGTGATCGCGTTGATATTTTGTTTAATCTTGACCGTAATGTTTTTAACGGAACCGAGACTCCCCAGCTTTATCTAGTGGACATAATAAAGAGTCAAATATAAAATAGTCTAGGCATTTTATTGTAATTTGGAGATTAATATGAAGAAAATTGGTTCATTGATTTTGATGATGCTTGCACTTTCATCTTTCAGCTTGTTTGCAAAGCAGGCTGTATATAATACTGGTGATGATTATGACATTGAACTAAGGTATGAAGACAATCCTTGTCCGGGTGATCCATTGTTCGTGAAAATGATTATTAATCAGGCTGGAAAAAAGAACAAGGTTTCAAAACAGGAATTCATCGAAACAAAGGCAAGGCTTCAGCTTTATGCTGCCGGAAAGGTTGCCCGCACAGCAGATTTCTATCTTCTTCAGAAGGCAAATCAGTCTCAGTTGGTAATGCTGGCCGGAGTTCCTCTTTCTTCATGGTGGACAAAGGATACTCCATGTTCACTCAAGGTTATTTACAGCTTGTATGGAAAGAAAAACATGGAGTTTGAGCTTCCCCTTACACTGAAAAACAAGGATTTTGTGAGCGAGACAATTGAGCTTAATCCAACAAATACAAGCATCAAGACTGATACAAGCACTAAGCGCATGGAACAGATCAACAAGCTGAATGGTATTCTTGGAACAATCAATCCTGCTGCAGTTTATCAGACAGAACGGTTCATGGCTCCTACATCAGCTACAAGAAGAACATCATTCTTTGCTGACCGCAGAGTCTACAAATATACCAACGGAAAAACATCTACGAGCCTTCACTACGGAATTGACTACGGTGTTCCAACTGGAACTCAGGTTAATGCATGTGCCGCAGGAAAAGTTGTGCTTGCAGAAACAAGAGTTACAACTGGATGGTCTGTTGTAATTGAACATTTGCCTGGTCTCTACAGCCTTTATTATCACATGAGTGAGCTTAAGGTTAAGGAAGGAGACATGGTAAAGCCGGGAGATCTTATTGGCCTTTCCGGAGCTACAGGTCTTGCAACAGGTCCTCATCTTCACTGGGAAATGAGACTTAACAGTGAGGCTGTAAGTCCTGATGCATTTGTCGACTCAGACTTTGCTTTTGCCGGAAACAAATGAGACTTCTTCTTGAACTGTACTTCACTTTTTTCAGAATCGGAATCGTAACTTTTGGTGGTGGATTGACCATGCTTCCGATTCTTGAAAGGGTTCTGGTAAATGACAAAAACTGGACTACTCAAGATGATCTGCTTGACTATTATTCAATTGCCCAGACAACTCCAGGCATCATTGCCGTTAACGTTGCGACTTTTGTAGGACACAAGCTCAAGGGAATTGCGGGTGGATTTTCTGCAACTTTGGGAATGGTTACTCCAAGCTTAATCATCATAACTTTCATTGCACTTTGTGTTTCCAATTTTCAGGATTATGAATGGGTTCAGAAGGCCATGAAGGGAATCAATGCTGCTGTAACTGCATTGCTTACATATTCTGTTGTGTCTTTGTGCAGGAAGAATCTCAAGAAGTGGTGGTCTTTTCTGCTCTTTGGTTTTGCGTTTGTTGCAATGTTCGTGTTTCATCTGCACACTCTTATCATTACTTTGACTGCAGTTGTTTTTGGCATCATCATTCATGTCTGTGACAAGTCAGGTAAATCTGAAAAGGACGGGGTAAAATAAATGTCAATGCTGATGCTTTTCTTTGTTTTCTTTTACGTCGGACTTTTTGCCATCGGAGGAGGTCTTGTTGCGGCTTCCTTTATGAGGCAGGCTCTTGTTGAGCAGTATGGTCTTATTACTGATGAAAAATTCTACAGCATGCTTGCAATCAGCGAGTCAACTCCCGGACCGATTGGAATCAATATTGCAACATATATTGGAACTGAACTTCACGGAATTCCCGGCGGAATCATTGCCACTTTTGGTGAGGTTCTTCCATCCATAATTATTATTATTCTCATTGCAAGATTCTTCTCAAAGTTTCAGGAAAAGCCTCTGGTAAAATCCATCTTTTCAGCAATGAGACCATGCACCAGCGGAATGGTCATGTCAGTTTTTGCAAGTGTTTTTTCCATGGCAGTATTGCAGTGGGATTTGTTCAGGGTTAACTATGATTTTTCACTTCTGGTGAACTTTAAGGCACTGGCTGTCTATGTGGTAAGTCTGGTTGTCCTTTTCAAGACAAAGCTGCATCCGGTTTTCATAATTCTGTTCGGGGCTGCTGCAGGAATTATTTTTTTTTAGGACCAGCTTCATGATGACACAAAAAGCAGAATATGATACACTTGTTTAGTATAAATTATTATGGCAAAAAAACATTTGATTTACTTTTGTATTTTTTGAAAATGAACGGTTAATAATAAGGTAGGGGTAAATATATGGCAAAAACAGAAGAAAAATTACCTGCTGATGCATCTGAAAAACTGAAGGCTCTTGAAGCTGCCCGTCTTCAGATTGAAAAGCAGTTTGGCTCAGGCTCCCTCATGAAGCTGGGCACAAAAACAGATTCTACATCAATTGATATTGTTCCATCCGGATCAATTCTCCTTGATGAGGCTCTTGGGGTTGGTGGTTATCCGCGTGGTCGTATCATTGAAATGTATGGCCCGGAAAGTTCCGGAAAAACGACTCTTGCCCTCCATGCTGTTGCAGAGGCACAGAAACTTGGTGGAATTGCTGCGTTTATTGATGCTGAGCATGCACTTGATCCGGTCTATGCAAAGAATCTCGGTGTAAATATTGATGAGCTTTGGGTTTCACAGCCGGATACGGGAGAACAGGCTCTTGAAATCTGTGAAAATCTTGTTCGTTCAGGTGCTGTTGACATTATCGTAATTGACTCAGTTGCTGCATTGACACCACAAAAGGAAATTGAAGGTGAAATGGGAGACAGTGTAATGGGTGTTCAGGCCCGTCTCATGAGTCAGGCTCTCAGAAAACTTACTGCAATTGTCGGCAAGTCAAAGTGTATTGTTGTTTTCATTAACCAGATCCGCATGAAGATTGGTGTCATGTTCGGAAATCCTGAGACAACAACAGGTGGTAATGCCCTCAAATTCTACTCATCAATCCGTCTTGAAATCCGCAGAATTGAATCAATTGACGGAAAGGGCGATGAAGAAGCAATCGGAAACCGTGTCCGTGTAAAAATTGTCAAGAACAAGGTTGCTCCTCCATTCAGAAAGGTTGAGCTTGATATTTACTTTGGAAAGGGTGTTTCTGCAAGTGCTTCTATTCTTGATTCTGCTGTTAAGCATGGAATCATTGATAAGCGCGGAGCCTGGTACACTCGTGGCGAAGAAAAGGTCGGTCAGGGAAAGGAAAATGTCGTTAACTTCATTGAAAACAATCCAGATTACAGACTTGAACTGGAGCATACTCTCCGCGAAAAGATCTTCCCAGGACAGGTTCTCAAGACAAAGGAAGGCGAGGTGGTTACAGAAGATCAGATTCGTGCCTACGAAAAGGCAATGCGCGAAAAGGGCGTGGGAACCGGATCTCTTCCAACTGACAAGTCTCCTGAAAAAGCTGCAGAAGAAAACACTGAACCGGAAGAAAAGGCCAAGCCAAAGGCAACAAAAACAGCTTCTCTTGCCAAGGCAGCTGCAGAAGACAAGCCTTTCCCGGATGAATTGTTCTAGGACCGGCGATTATTGATTTGTAAAATGAGGGGGTGCTTTGTGTTTTCTATGAAGCATCCCTTTTTGTTTGTGTGAGGAAAATATGCGCGTTACACTGGGGCTTGGATCAAACAAAAAATATAATGGCATGTCTTGTGTGCAGATTCTTGATGAAGCCGTCAAAAAAATTTCAACTTTTGTTACAAATCTGGAAATCTCGTCAATATACAGAACCCAGGCCATGTATGTAACTGATCAGGATGATTTTTATAACATGGTTGTTTGCGGAGACTATTCAGGTTCCTGCTTTCAGCTGCTTGATGATATTCACAATGTTGAATCTTCACTGGGCAGGGACAGGTCAAAGGAATTCAGAAATGGCCCAAGAAGTCTTGATGTGGATATAGAGCTTTTTGGAAATGAAAGAGTCAATACTGAAAATCTGGTTGTTCCCCATGAAAGAATGACGGAAAGAGCTTTTGTTTTAAAACCTTTGCTTGAAATTCTACATAAAAATGCCGATAAGTTTAAGGCGGAGATCTCTTTCTACGAGGAAAAGCTTTCTCATCTGAGTGACCAGAGAATTGACATGCTTAGTTAATTGACCGGTTCTGGTTATTCTGGAGATTTTGTTTTTTTTGAGTTTTTCGCAGATTATTACTTTTCGGAGCCGGATTATGGAAACGACAGAAACTATTGAATCAGCAGAAACAAAACAGAAAAGAAGCTTTACCTTCGGAGAGTTTGACGGTCCACTTGATCTTTTGTGGAGCCTTATCAGAGAAAATAAAATCAATATTTATGACATTCCAATTTCTGAGATTACGGAGCAGTTCCTGGATTATCTGGATTATGCCGTTGAGCTCAATCTCCAGGATTTGAGTGAATTCTATTTATGGGCAGCAAAACTTACTTCAATAAAGAGCAGGATGCTTCTTCCTGTTGAAGTACGTGATATAGAAGACAAGAAGGAAGATCCTCGTGAGGAACTTGTCCAGCAGCTCATTGAATATCAGAGGTTCAAGAAACTTTCAGTTCTTATGGAAGAACAGGAAGAACAGAGTGAATGGAGCTTTGAACGCAAGAAAATTGAACGAATCCTTCCCTTTGATGATGATGATTCCCAGTGGAAGAAAATGGATACATGGGCTTTGCTTCAGGATATGCAGAAAATTTTCAAGAATCTTACAAATATAAATCCGGACGAAAAAATCCTTAACATGAATGAGGATATTGGTCCAAATGAAAAAATTGCTCTCATGCAGGAACTTTTGGAAAACAAGGGAGAATGCATGTTCACTGATCTGATTACACGCCGCGGAAACGAACTTGACGTTATTTGTGCATTTATGGCAATCTTAGACGCCGTAAAACGCAAGATGGCAGATATTTATCAGAATAAAATGTTTGGAGATATAAAAATATGCAGGAAGATGCAGGCAGCGTAAGCACTGAGAATGAAAAGAAATCAGTCGTAACAGAAGAAAATACGACTTTGGAATCAGCATCTGAGTCTGAGGGTAACAAGGATTCCAGTTCAAAAAAGAATGCAGAAAGAAAAACACAAATAATCGAAGAAACTCAGGAAGAAGACGAGGAACTCAAGGCACGTCGTGAAAACTTGAACCTTGATTCAGAGACAGCCTTGCTTGAAACTGTTCTTTTCCTGGAAAGTGAGCCGCAGAATTCGGAAAACCTTGCCAAAATCACTAAGTTCAGTGTTGATGTTGTAAATGAATGCATTGAACGTCTCAAGGAAAAGTACCTGAGTGAGGATTCAGGCATTACCCTTGCACAGATTATTGGTGGCTGGGTTCTTGTACCAAAGAAAGAGTGCTTTGATTTTGTTAAGGAAAGATACGGCAAGAAAAACGAAGGAAAGCTTTCAAAAAGTGCCATTGAGACTTTGTCAATAATTGCATACAGTCAGCCCATTACCCGTGCAGAAATTGAAAGCATACGCCACGTGAATGTAGACAATATGATGCGCGTACTCATAGAAAGAAACTTCATCAAGGAAGTTGGAAAAAAGGATGTTCCTGGAAAGCCAACAATGTACGGAACAACAAAAGAATTCCTGGAATTCTTCCACCTTCAGTCTATTGCAGATCTTCCTAAGCTTGATGAAAAGGAAAGCGAGAGGTTCGAACTTGCCCGTTAGTAATAATGCTCAGAAAGAAGAAATGCGTCTCCAGCAGTACATGGCCAGGTGTGGTGTTGCCAGTAGACGTGCCAGCGAGGAAATCATTACTTCTGGCCGCGTGACAGTCAATGGACAGCTGGTAACTACTCTTGGAACAAAAGTAACATCCAGGGATAGAGTTTGTGTTGATGACAGGGAGATTTTCCTGGAAGAAACCAGGCGCTATGTTTTGCTTAATAAGCCTGCCGGTTATGTGTGTTCGTCTTCAGATGAGCAGGACAGGCAGATTGCAGTTGATCTGCTCAAGGATGCATACTCTGAACGTTTGTATAATGTTGGCCGTCTTGACATGTTTTCAAGTGGTCTCATTATTTTTACGAATGATGGTGATTTTGCGGCAAAACTTTCTCATCCAAGTGCAGAGCTTGAAAAGGAGTATATTGTAGATACAAGCACAGCCATGCCTCGTAATCTTGCTGATGACTTCAAGAAGGGTGTTCGTGTTGATAATGTATTCTATAAGTGCAAGGATGCAGTTGAGTTGAATTCCCACAGAATGAGAATTGTTCTGGTTGAAGGAAAAAACCGTGAAATCCGAAGAGTATTTGAAGACTATGGAGTTGGAATCAAGAGTCTCATGAGAATCAGGATCGGGTGTGTAGGTGTTGGAAATCTCCAGTATGGCCAGTTTCGTGATCTGACCCAGGATGAGGTTAAGGCATTATTAAAGCTTTGCAAGAATTGAAAATTGGGTTTACAATCAAATAATAAGATTTAAAAAACATTTAATAAATCTATTTTTAAGGATGCTTTTATGTCTAAGAAACGTCATTTTTCCCTGGCTCTTCAGATGAGCTTTTCTTGCATTGTTCCTCTTGTCATAGTTTCTTTTGGTCTGGGGGTAGTTTTTTATTCTGTTAATTCCAGAATGATAAATGATAATATCCGTGAAAGAGTTGTCATAACCATTGAAAAGCTCAGTGGTGATTTAAAGAAAAAATTTATTACCTCTGAAGAAATGATCAATACCACTGCCGGATTCATTGAGAATAATTATGATTCAAAGACAATGTACAAGTTCATGAAGAACGTGCAGAAAAATAATCCGGCAGTTTTTTCACTCTATTACACTGAAAAAGACTTTAATGTTTCTGACAATGCGCTTTTTGTTGACAGTACTGACTGGGTTCCGTCCAAAGACTGGATTCCAAGCAAGCGTGATTGGTACAAAAATGCCTGCTCAAATGCTCCTAATGTTTCATACACGGATCCTTATGTTGATACCATGACAAATGATGTTTGCATAACCATTTCCAAGGTTGTCATGAGCAAGTTGAAAATGATTCTCGGAGTCGTTGCAACTGATATTGCCATAAATGATTTTTCCGATGTCTTGAATGACGTAAAATTAAGCGAACATTCCCAGGTTAGTTTGATTACAAAGGAGGGATTTTATGTCCTCCACAAGGATGTTGCATCCGTAATGAAAAAAAATTATTTTGAGGAATCCCCATTATTCAAGGATGCAGAAACCGGAAAGAAAATCTTAAAGAAGAAAGCCCATGCTGAGTTCATGAAGGGAAAGTATGTTGTTACTGTTCCTGTTGATGGCACAGGATTCTATCTCGTGTGTGATGGTCCTGTCTCAGATTTCTCTGCTGGAATCTATTCTTTCCTGTTCAAGATTTTTCTTATTGTTTTTATTGTTGTTGCAGCCTTCGTTTTTCTCATTTTCTTTGTTGCAAAAAGACTTACTTCAGTTTTCCAGAAACTTGCATCTGATTGTGACAGACTTGCTTCCGGTGACCTTACTTCGGAATTTGATGACTATACAACTCTTGAGGCTTCAAGCCTGAGCCATGGGTTTTCAGTTTTTACAAGCAATATCAGCCGGCTTCTCAGTAATATTGCCCGTTCTTCTGAAGATATGAATGCTGCAACAAGAAATCTTGGTGTTTCAAAGGATTCCATTCTCAGGGCAGTTAATGTTTCTTCAAATTCCATTCAGGCAATGTCCAGGGTTGTTGAAAGTGAAAAAAATGCAGTTGCAGATGCAAATGTTGCAGTTCAGAGGATTGTTTCAGAGACTTCAAGTTTGAATGAAGAAATTAAGAAGCAGGGAGATCTGGTTTTGTCATCTTCCGCTTCCATTGAGGATGTCATTCAGAAAATTCTTGGTGTCAGCAATCAGGCTTCAAAGGCGGCTTCAGAGGTTGAGGAGCTTGTTGTTGAGTCTTCTGAGGACAAAGCTCTTATTGCCCAGTCAACAAAGGATATTCTTCAAGTAAAGGAAGATTCACTTGCGCTTCTTGAAATGAACAGGGTTATTTCTGATGTTGCGGCACGAACAAATCTTCTTGCAATGAATGCTGCTATTGAGGCTGCCCATGCGGGTGAAGCAGGAAAAGGATTTGCCGTTGTTGCCGGTGAAATCAGAAAGCTTGCAGAGGCTACAACAAAGCAGGCCAAGGATTCTACAGAATCAATAGAAAAAATCCAGAAAAAAATTGCATCCATAGCTGATTCATCTCTTGCGGTTGAAAGATCATTTGCTGAAACAATCAAGAAAATTTCCATGATCGAGAATGTGGTCCGCCAGTTGAATCAGGTTTCTTCTGAACAGAGCCAGGAAGCAAAAATTGTTGTTGAGTCTCTGGGACAGATCAGGGATTCCAGTCTCAGGGTTTCGGATAATGTTTCTGGAATTACTTCAAGTACAAAGGATGCTTTTGAAGTGTGCAAGAATCTTCTGGAAATGAGTGAGAGAGTTGATTCTGAACTTACGGAATGTACTTCTGCTTCAGACAATCTTGTTTCAGAAGCAGAAAAAATTTCCGGAATCACAGATAATATCAATGAAAACGTGAACAATCTTTCAAGGGAAGTTCATGTGTTTAAGATTAAAAGCTGAAAGAAAAAAAATGAAAAAGGTGCGTGTAAAAAACTCGCATGTTATAGGAGATCAAAATGGTTGTAGCAATTGATGGGCCAGCTGGAACGGGAAAAAGCACCGTTGCCCATGAAGTAGGAAAAAGTCTTGGATTGACTTATCTGAACAGCGGAAGTTTTTATCGTGCCTTGACTCTTGGTCTTATTGAAAATTCCATTGACCTTGATGACACTTCAAAGGTTATGGAATTTGTAAAAAAGCAGAAACTTGATTATGTGGATGCAAGGCTGATTCTTAACGGAAAGGATGTTGATGACCTTCTTCACCAGGACAAGGTTGATGCCAGCGTTTCAAAAGTTTCTTCTATTGTAGAATTGCGTCATTTTGTTAATGACAGAATGAGACAGATCGTAAAGTCTCTGAATATAATCTGTGAGGGAAGGGATATGACTACAGTTGTGTTCCCTCAGGCTGAATACAAGTTCTATCTTGATGCAAGTGTTGATGTTCAGGCTAAGCGCCGCTTTGATCAGGGTGTTTCTGATCTTACTCTTGAGGAAATCAAGGCCGCCATCATCAAGCGTGATGAAATGGACAAAAACAAGGCTGAAGGTTCCCTTAAAAGAGCTGAGGATGCAATTTACATCGATACATCTGACTTGACCATTACACAGGTTTGTAGTATTATCAAGTCTAAAATTAATACTAAAGGGTTTGCTATGGAAAAGGAAGTGGAAAAGAATGGTGCCCAGGGCTCCGACAACATTTACACACAATTAGAAGCATCTATCAACAAGATGGAGCCGGTTGAAGACGGTGCCAACGTTAAGGGTGTCGTTGTACAGGTAACAGAAGACACAGTTTTCGTTGACGTTAACTGCAAGTCAGAAGGAAAGATTCCTGTATCAGAATTTGCAGGTGAATTGCCAAAAGTAGGTGACGAAATTACAGTTTATCTCGTAAGCCAGTTTGGAAAAAATGGCCCTGTAGTTTCAAAGCTCAGAGCTGATGAAAAACGCCTTTGGGAAGAGTTCAAGGTTGCAGTAGATGCTAAGACTCCTGTAGAAGGAACAATTGCTTCTCTCACAAAGGGTGGATATACAGTTAATCTTGGTGGCGGAATCACAGCATTCCTCCCAATCAGCCAGTCTGATTCTCAGAAGGTTGAAAAAGAAGAAAAACTCCTTGGTCTCAAGTCAAAGTTCTATGTAGAACGCTTGTACAGCAACGGAAAGCGCAATGTAGTTGTAAACCGCCGCAAGTATCTTGAAGAACAGATGAACACAAACCGCGACAAGTTTTTTGAAACTGTTAAGATCGGAGACAGCGTAAAGGGTACTGTAAAATCATTTACAAGCTTCGGTGCTTTCATTGACTTGGGTGGATTTGATGGTCTTCTCCATATTAATGATATGTCATGGGGACACGTTACACGTCCAAAGGATTTTGTTAAGAAGGGACAGGAAATCGAACTCAAGGTTATCCGTCTTGACTCAGAAGGAAAGAGAATCAATCTTTCCCTCAAGCACTTCTCAGAAGATCCATGGGTACACTTTGAAGAAAAGTATCATGTGAATGACGTTGTTAAGGGCAAGGTAACAAAGCTTACAGATTTCGGTGCTTTCATTGAACTTGAAGAAGGCATTGAAGGTCTTGCTCATATCAGTGAATTCAGCTGGACAAAGAAAATCAATAAGGCTTCTGACATGGTTAAGGAAGGCGATGAAGTTGAATGCATGATTCTTGGATATGACATTCAGGCAGGTCGTGTTTCTCTCGGTCTTAAGCAGGTTACGGCAAATCCATGGGATTCAATTGCTGAAAAATATCCAGTAGGAACAAAGCTTTCTGGAAAGGTTGTAAAGATTACTAATTCAGGTGCATTCGTTCAGATTGAAGAAGGTATTGACGCATTCCTCGCTGGTGAAGATCTTTCATGGACAAAGAAGATTAAGCATCCTGGAAGCGAAATCAAGGTTGATCAGGAACTTGATGTTGTAGTTACTGAATGTGATATTGAAAACCACAGAATCCGTGTTGGTGTTAAGCAGCTTACAGATAATCCTTGGAAGGCATTTGCTGCTGAATACAAGGTTGGCGGAACTCTTGAAGGTGAAGTAACATCTATCAATGATTTCGGAATCTTTGTAAAGGCACCTAATGGAATCGAAGGTCTTGTTAACAAGGCAAACTTGAGCGATGACCGCGAAGTTCCGTTTGAGGAAGCTGTTAAGAAGTACAATGTGGGTGACAAGGTTAATGTATACGTTGTTTCTATTGATGTAGAAAAAGAACGTGTTGCATTCTCTGTTAAGGAATACAAGAAGGCTCAGGACCGTGCAGAAATTTCACAGTACATGTCTTCAAGTAATGATGATGGTGCTTATACTATCGGTGACAGCCTTAAGAAGAACTAAATAAACTGTTGCAATGAATGATAAGGAGTTTATTTCACGTGAACAGCTTAAATCACTCATTGCACTATATTCACGCATAAACTTAAGTTATGCAGACCCTGAAGCATTGCTGGTTTCAATTCTGGAATCAGCAATGCTTATTATTAGCTGTAAGACAGCAGCATTTCTAATCGTTGATTCAAGATCCAATCTATTAAGATTTTCCGCAGTACGAGGCAAGAATAAAGATGACATCATGAAAATTGATGTGCACCGAAACAGCATTGCTAACTGGGTTAAGGAAAACAAAGAAGTCGTTCTATTAAACAATATACATTCAGACACTCGCTTTGATTCTTCTGTTCAGGAAAAAAACGGGCTTGTTGAGAACAATTTGATTGCCTTTCCAATTAATCTTGATGGTGATTGCGTAGGTGTTGTTGAACTTTGGGATAAGTCGGATGGCTCTGATTTTTCAGATGATGATTTGGACATGGTTTTGCTTCTTGGCGGGCAGGCCAAGGAAGTCTATCGTCAGGCTGTAATGTTCCGTCAGCGGGAATCAAACTATTCTTATCTTGATACATCAGTCAATGCTGGAAAAGGATACCACACTTTCATTGCAAAAAATCCAACGGTTCTTTCTCTGATCCAGAATATTCGCGAGTCTGGAAATATCAATTCATCTGTTTTGATTACCGGTGAAAGTGGAGTTGGTAAGGAATTGTTTGCTGAGCAGGTTCATCTTTTGAGTTCGAGGGCAAACAAGCCTTTTATCCGCGTTAGCTGTGCTTCACTTGCTCCTAGTCTTCTTGAAAGTGAACTTTTTGGTCATGTGAAGGGTGCCTATACTGATGCTAGTTCTACTGTTAAGGGGCGTTTTGAGATTGCTGATGGTGGTACTCTGTTCCTGGATGAGATAGGTGAGCTGCCCTGGAATCTGCAGTCCAAATTGCTTCGTGTTATTCAGGAAAAGAATTTTGAGCGCGTGGGTTCTTCTGAGACAATCAGTGTTGATGTCAGAATTGTTGCTGCAACTAATCGTGATCTTGAAAAGATGATTCAGGAGAAACTTTTCAGGGAAGATCTCTATTATCGGCTTAATGTTTTGCCCATAAGTGTTCCTCCCCTTCGTGAAAGAAAAGAAGACCTTCCGGATTTGTGCATGCATTTTCTTTCTAAATTCAAGGATGAGACCCACAAAAGATTCACGGGATTTTCTGAGGCTGCATTGAATGCAATTCATTCCTATATGTGGCCTGGAAATATTAGAGAACTTGAAAATACCATTCAGAGGGCATGTATTCTTGGAAAGCTTCCTTTGATTCAGGTTAATGACCTTAAGCTGCCAGGCAATCGTGCAAGCGAAAGAGGTGGTTCCGGAGAGATTGCTTCAATGGCAAGTGATATTGGTTCGCGTGGAAACAAAAGCCTTAAGTATGCTCTGGATGAATTCAAGAAACAGTACATAACGAAAATACTCATTGAGAATAACTGGAATCAGACTCAGGCTGCCAGGGTTCTGGATATTCAGCGTACCTATGTGTCCAAGCTGATCAGTGAGCTTGGAATCAAGAGATAGTATCAATCCTGCATGTTTTGACAAAATAGCGGAATATCACTATAATTTTTCCATTAAACTCTCTGGAAGTGATTTTTGCCGGGGAGTGCTTAACAAAAAAATCGGAGTTTATAAATGTCTGAGACAAATGAAAAGCTTGAGGATTTCCTTAAGGACAACAAGAATCTTTTTTTGACAATCGTAGCTGTGCTTGTTATTGCAGCAGTGGGAATTTGTGTCTTTGTTGGCATGAAGGAAAGTAAGATAAAGAAAGGCCTTTCTGCCGTTGATTCAATTGAATTTGATTTTTCAGTAAAGTCTGATGCACTTACAGATGATGAGGTAAATGCACGAGTTGCAAAGCTTCTTGAAGCAGTAAAGCCATATCTTTCAGAAAAAGGAATTGTTGGTGTTCGCGCAAACATGCTTGCAGCTGAGGCTTGTTCAATAAAGAAGGACTATGCTTCTGCATACAACTATTACAGGGAAGCTGCATCTCTTGGAAAGGAATTCTATACAAAGCCATATTGTGAATTCAATGCTGCAGTAAGTGCAGAAGAAATGGGGAAAGCAGATGATGCACTTAACCTTTACAAGAGTGCATTTGAAACGCCTGATTTCCTTCTTGCTCCACATGCAGGATTCAGCTATGCACGTCTTCTGGATTCAAAGGGTGACATGAAGGCTGCCCAGGAAGCATACCAGAAGGTTATTGACTTGTATCCACAGGATTCATGGGCTGACCTTTCACAGAGTCGTCTTATTGACCTTGGTTCAAAGGGTGCAATTGAATAATATTGAATTATGAAAAGAAATCTTTTATTTATAACAGTATTTCTTTTTGTTTCATTTTTGTTTATTGGGTGTGGTCTGGATTCTTTTTACTATCTGGACCCTCCAATATCTGGTAGCCATACTCCAAGGTACAGCGACAACGATACAATGCTGTACTATTTTTCCTTTCTAACTTCAGAAACTGATACCAATGGCAGCTTCGGTGACTCTGATTTTACATTTCTTGGGACAGAAGTCTATTACAAGATTTACAACAATGTTTCAAATCTAGCAAATGTTAATTCAGCAATAGATTCAATGAACACAACAAGTGATGTGTCTGCTGCGGCAACATCATTGATTAATTCTTATGGATATAAGCCTCTGGCATTTTCCGGTGGTTCATATCGTTCCCCCCTTGTCATGGCAACTGGTTCCAATGTCTACGTTTACATCAGGCCTGCAAGTGATCCTACTTTTTATAAAGACTTTGCTCCTGCAATTTGCTTTTCAACAAAGAACATTTCGTCTGTTGGTGATTCTGAGATTCCCTACATAACTGAGCGTCTTGTACCGCGAAGGGCAGTCAATTCAAAGTATGGATTTCATTTTAATTCAGACGACTCAAATAATCCTGTACCAGATTCCCATGATTCTGATGTTTCCTATGGATCATTTACTGAATCCCGTGTGTGGTATGTGGACATGTATGCTGTTTCTCTTGGCCGAGATTCAAGCTATTCTCCATCCTACAGCAAGGTACTCCATCTGGGAACAGTTCCTGTCAGGGAAGAATGGTTTGACTGACATTTGTGTTTCTTAGTAGGCTAGTACCTTCGAGTAGAATGAAATGCATTCTTCAAGTTTTTCCTTCAGCTGCCATGGAGGATTTATGATGAACATTCCGCTTCCGTAAAGATGTGATGCCTTTTCTTCTGCAGTTTCTTCATCAGGTTCAGTAACACAGAATTCACATCTGAGTGTTTCGCTCTGGTTAAGCTGAAGCTTGCAGAAATCTTCAAGTTCTGTGAGCATCTGGGCATTTTCATTTTTTCTTCTTAATAGCAGCGGGTACCATAATGCTATGATGGCAGTGTTCCATTTTTTGTGGGCTTCCTTTATGGCCATGGTAACATTTTGCCAGTCGCTTTTGTCTTCGTAGCTTGGATCAATGAGAATTAGTCCACGTTTTACAAGAGGCGGTAAGAGTTCTTTCAGGCATTCATAGCTGTCCTTGTCATGGATCATTGTCTTTCCGTCAGTTTTCGCTTTTGTGTTTTGTCTTAATGCTTCAACAGATTCCGGATGTTTTTCTATGAGATGTACAATATCTTTCTGGCGAAGAAACATTCTCTCAATCTGAGGGCTTCCAGCGTATTGTCGTTTGTTCAGAAAATCATTCTGTATGTCAAGGTAAATCTGAATTCCTTCAGGTAAGGTAAGCGATGTTTTTTTTGTGAAGGACCAGATTTTTTCTATTCCCTGTCTGGCTTCTCCAGTTTTCTGAATGCTTTCATCATCAAGAAAGTAGATTCCGTTTCCGGCATGAGTGTCAATAACTGTGAACGGCTTTTCCTTCTTGCACAGAGAATCAAGTATCAGTGAAAGGGCTGTGTGCTTGAGCAGGTCTGCGTGGTTTCCTGCATGGAATTTGTGCTGATAGCTTAGCATTTTAGTTCCTTCGAAAGATCTTCAAGTTCCTTTTGCCAGATTGAACAGCTGGCATCACTTGGCATTCTCCAGTCTCCTCTTGGTGACAGGTTTACCGTTCCAACCTTTGCTCCGTCTGGCATGCAGCTTCTCTTGAACTGCTGCTGGAAGAATCTCCTGTAGAATGAGACAAGCCATTTGTAGATAAAATCCACTGTATATAAATCATCTCTTCCCTGAATCTTTTCTCCATCGAAAACTGATTTTGCAAGGAAGAAAATCTTTCTCGGTGAGAATCCGAATCTCATGACATAGTACAGGAAAAAATCATGCAGTTCATAGGGACCAACCAGATCTTCTGTTTTCTGCGAAATGTTTCCCTTTTCTGGAGGCAAAAGTTCCGGGCTGACAGGAGTGTCAAGTATGTCTTTGAGTACTGTGGACAATTTTTCAGATTCGTTGCCAGCAAACCAGTCAACAAGATAGCGGACAAGAGTTTTAGGTATGCTTGAATTGACTGCATACATGGACATGTGGTCACCATTGTATGTGCACCATCCAAGGGCAAGTTCACTTAAGTCACCTGTGCCGATTACTATTCCTCCGGTTTTGTTTGCGTAATCCATCAGAATCTGTGTTCTTTCCCTTGCCTGGCAATTTTCGTATGTAATGTCATGCTTTGACTCATCCTGTCCAATGTCGGCAAAGTGCTGGAGAACTGATTTTTTTATGTCGATTTCAATCAATTCTGCTCCGGTTTGCCTTGCAAGTATACAGGCGTTGCTGTAGGTCCTGTCTGTTGTTCCGAAGCATGGCATTGTGATTGCCTTGATCTTGTTCCGGTTAATTTTGCATTTATCAAAAGCCCGTGCTGTTACAAGAAGAGCCAGGGTTGAATCAAGTCCACCTGAAAGGCCGATTACTGCTGATGATGCATTTATGTGCCTGAGTCTTTTTGCAAGTCCCTCAGATTGCATTTCAATTACTTCACGGCATCGCTCATGACGCTGTCCTTTGTTTTCAGGAACAAATGGATGCTTTTCTATAATATCCTCAGGTTTTTCGGCGGATTCCAATGAAAGATTGTTTTGCTGCAATTCAACCAGAACCGTTGTGTATGGACTTGAGAGGTTCTTTGAGCTTGTGAATGTTGATGACTTGATTCTGTCCTGATGGATTTTTTCCAGGTCAATATCTGCGTAGAGAATTGAATCTGTTTCAGAAAAAAGCTTTCGTTCCTTTTTTATTTTTCCATTCTCTGCAATAATGCTGTGTCCTGAAAATATCAGGTCTGTTGTGCTTTCATCGTGACCGGCATTTGAATAGATGTATGCGCAAATGCTTTTTGCCGACTGTGCACCAACAAGAATCTTTCTGTATGCAGCTTTACCAACAACTTCATTGCTTGCGCTAAGGTTTGCAATTACTGTTGCTCCGTTTATTGCATGCATGGTGGATGGTGAAAGGGGAACCCAGAGGTCCTCGCAGATTTCACATGAAATTCTTACAAGGCTGTCATTCTTGTCCTGAATTATGATATTCTTTCCAAAGGGAATTTTTTCTCCGGTACCGAAAACATCAATTTCGGAAACTGTGTCCTGGTCAAAGGATGTGAACCATCTGTTTTCATAGAATTCACCATAGTTTGGAATGAATGTCTTTGGAATAATGCAAAGCACTTTTCCCTTGTGGATGAAAGCTGCGCTGTTGTACAGGCATCCCTTTACTGCCAATGGTAGTCCTACTGCAAATAGAACGTTTTCACATGCAGTTTCCTTTGTGATCTTGAGAAGTGCACTTACGGCTGATTCTTGCAGAGGTCTTTGCAGAAACAAATCCTGGCAGGTGTAAGCCGTAACCGAAAGTTCTGGAAAAACCAGAAACCTGACATTCTTGCTGGAAGCCTCTTTTACGAGGCCTACAATCTTGCCGGCATTGAACTGCGGGTCAGCAACAGAAAGAGCCGGGCAAGCTGAACCTGCCCTGAAATAACCGAAATTCATTTTTATTTTTTCTTACCAAAGTGTGCAATAATATCATCTTTTGAGTTTGCGAGAAGTTCAATTACATCCGGGCGGAATGCGTCTTTGTCTTCTTCAATTGAATTCATTGCAAGCACGAAGTCTGAGTCGTTTGGAGTGTCTCCGTTTTCCTTGAAGAAATGCTGGCAGAATTCAATGGCAATGGAGCACATCTGTGTGTAGATGTTGTTGATTGTACTCTTAAGTCCGTGAGGCATACCACGGCCATCGTAGCGTTCATGGTGATGCATGCAGATATCTGCTGCTGTCTTCGTGAAGAATGATACGGCAGGTGAGTTGTTGATTGCCACCATGTCAGCACCGGCAATAGTGTGTGTGTCTGGAATGTCATCAATATCTGCCTGAAGGTAAACCTTGAATTTTTCCTGTCGGATTACAATACGTCCAATATCATAGAAGTATGCAGCCTGACTAATGATTTCGATTCCTTCAGGAGAAAGGTCTCTTGGTGCCTTGAGTGCAAAATAAGTTTCAAGAAGTATGTGCACAACCTCGGAAACGTGAATGTACATAAGATCATCCCTTTTTTCTGATTTGAGGTATGTAAGATATACTCTGCGAAGTCGTTCTGCATAGTTTGCAGTTGCCCTGAGTTCGTTGTCTGAAAGTGCTCCCGACTGGTTGAACCCTTCTGGTACTGTTTCTTTTTTTGCAAACAGCTGCTTTAGCTTTGTGAGAATCTGATCAGAGTTGTATGGCTTTTTGAAGAATCCTGCAACACCATAATTTGCGGCACGGATAATGTTTCCCTTTTGGGCTTCTGCAGAAATCAGCATTATCTGCATTCCATTGTGTCTTGATTTGTCCAGAAGGTTTAGAACTGAAAATCCGTCAAGTCCCGGCATGGAAATGTCCAGAAGCATTCCATCAATGTGAAGGCTCGGGTTATTGAGAATTTCCAGGGCTGCATAGCCGTTGTTTGCTTCAATAACGTTGTAGTAGCTTGTAAGAATATTTTTCAGGATTGCTCTGTCAATCTCAGAATCATCTACAATAAGCAGTGTTGTCATGTTTTGTTCTCCGGTTTTTGCTGTTCCTTTGGCAGAAGTATCAATGTTTTTACAAATTACAATTCAAATAATTATACCTCGCTTTTCGTTGTTTTTCAATTAATTATCAATTATTAGCCGCATTTAATTGAAGAAAGATGCTGAAATTTACTTTTTTGGTGCTGTTTGTCCTGTCTGCTGCTGTTTGCTGGCTAAAAAAAACGTGTTCGTGGGAAAAATCTTTGCTTATCGGCATGTTTTTTGGTTGACATTAAGAATTTTTTATATAAAATAGAGATTAAGTGGGAAATAGTGGGAAAAAGTGGTGAGTAGTGGCATGAACATGCTTTTTGGCGAGTATAGCAATACGCTGGATGACAAAGGTCGAATCCAGTTTCCGGCCAAGCTGCGCTCAGTGTTGCAGCAGGATGGGCTCGTCGTTACGCGTGGTCTTGATAACTGTCTCATGCTTTTTACAGTGGATGAGTGGACTTCATTGAGTGAAAAAATCATGGGGTCTGCTTCTCTTTTTGATGACAAAAAGCGCATGGTTTTAAGGCGCTTTATTTCACCGGCCCAGGAAGTTGCTTTTGACAAGTCCGGCCGTCTTTCTATTCCCCAGAGCCTGAGAGATTTTGCCGGTCTGAAGGGTGAATGCACGATTCTTGGAATCAATAAATACATGGAATTGTGGGATTCAGAGCGTTACCGTGAATATCTTGAAAGGACAGAAAGCTCATTTATTCAGGCTGCAAGCGAATCAATGGGTGACATATTGCTGTGAGGAATGAAAAGTGGAAATCGTCCATACTCCCGTATTGCTCAATGAATGTCTCGAATATCTGTCTCCTGTCGGTGAGAAATTTGAAAACGATGCATTTATGATTGACTCAACATTGGGAGAAGGCGGGCATTCCTACAATTTTCTTAGTAAATTCCCAGGATTACACATAATGGGACTGGATGCAGATTCAGTCATTCAGGCCAGGGCAAGGGAAAGACTTTCCTGCTTTGGAGAAAGAATGGAATTCTTCAATGGGTGGTTCAACGATTTCTACAGGAATTTTCCACTGGAGGATCCCCAGCAAAGACGTCCTGATTTGATTCTCTTTGATCTTGGAATCAGTGTCTTTCATTATGAAAGAAGCGGGAGGGGATTTTCTTTCCGTCATGATGAAGTTCTGGACATGAGGCTAAATCCCCTTACTGAAGAAAGTGCCGCAGATGTTGTAAATTCAATGGCAGAAGAAAAACTGGCAAATATGATCTATTTGTATTCTGATGAAAAGTATTCAAGAAGAATTGCATCTTCGATTGTTGAAGCCAGAAAAAATGGAAGAATTGAATCAACTAAAGCATTGGCTGATATTATCTGGAATGCAGTGCCGTCAAAGTACAGGTATGGGAACATTCATCCTGCAACAAGAACTTTCCAGGCTTTAAGAATACATGTAAACAGTGAGTTGAAGCGTCTTCCGGAAGCAATTCACGACGCCTTTAATGTTCTTGCTCCTGGCGGAAAACTTGGTGTCATAACATTTCATTCACTTGAAGACAAAATCGTAAAAAACTATTTCAGAAACCTGGGAAAGCAGTGTGTCTGCCCGCCGGAAGTTCCTGCCTGTGTTTGCGGTGGAGTTCCTTGTGCTGAAGTTTTGACAAGAAAACCTGTTGAACCCACTGCTCAGGAAATAAAGGAAAATTCTCCATCACGAAGTGCCAAGCTCAGGGTTGTGAGAAAACTGCGTGATGCTGATGAAAAGCGTTTGTATGGAGTGGAGGCCTTATGAAAAACAGGACAAGGAATTTTTTGAGAATTTTCGGGATTTTTTTTGTGGCTGTTTCCATTCCAGGACTTTTGATTCTTAACGGAGTTCAGTCAGCAAGATACAGAGAACTGCAGAAGTCAATTATTGAGCTGGAAAAGAAACAGGAATTCCTTATCGAGGAAAACAAAAAGATGATTACGGATATCGGTGTCTTGTCGGGATCAGACAGAATCGAATCCATTGCAGAAAATGAACTTGGAATGAGAAAAGCTGAAAGTGACGAAATCGTCCGGGTAAACTTGGGGGCAGGAAAATGAGCCAGGCAGAAACTCTTTTGACAATGGAAGAAACACTGGAATCTACAGGCGGCGTTTTTGTGCTTGGTGACGGAAACTGGCATTTCTCATCTGTCCAGACAGATTCGCGTCTTGTTGAAAAGGATACTTTGTTTGTTCCTCTTATTGGTGAATTTCAGGACGGACACAAGTATATTCCTCAGGCTGTGGAAAAAGGTGCTTCCTGTGTGTTTATCTGTCTTTCTAACTATGAGAAGAACCCGGCATTTTTCAACGAGATTCATAACTCAAATCCAGAAGTAAATTTTATTGCCGTTGAAAATACTCTTACAGCACTTCAGAAAGCCGCTGGAAAGTATGTGGAAAAATTTCCGTCCCTGATTAAGGTTGCTGTTACCGGATCAAGCGGAAAGACCACTACAAAGGAAATTCTTGCGGCAGTTCTTGCAAGGAAATACAGGGTCGTTACAAACAAGGGAAATCTTAATAGTGAGACAGGGCTTCCTCTTTCTGTTTTCAATATCAGAAAGGAACATGAAGCTGGCGTTTTTGAAATGGGCATGAACCGCGAAAATGAAATCGGTGAAATTTCAGCTGTTCTCAAGGCCCATTATGCAATAGTCACAAATATTGGTACTGCTCACATTGGGCTTCTCGGAAGTCGTGACAACATTGCAAGGGAAAAGGCAAAGGTTTTTGATCACTTTGATTCACAAAGCATAGGTGTAATTCCATTTGATGACGACTATGCTGAATTCCTTGAAAAGCAGATCAGGGGAAAATGCATTCATTACGGAAAGGACACAGATTCAGTTAAGTTCATTGCCGATCTGGGACTCAAGGGAACTGAATTCTCTGTGGGTAAAAATAGAGCTGTTCTCAAGCTTCCTGGAAAGTACAACTACAAGAATGCACTGGGAGCAATTGCCTTGTGCCAGGAACTGGGTGTAAGTGACAGTGAGATTGCTCAGGGTATCAATGACCTTGAACCAATGTTTGGAAGAAGTCAGGTAATTGAAGACAAGTATACAATCGTTCAGGACTGCTACAATGCAAATCCTGATTCAATGGAAAAATCAATAGAATTTGTTTCATCTGTCACATCTGGTGAAAAGAAGATTTTTGTTTTGGGAGACATGCTTGAGCTTGGTGCTGATTCAGAAAAGGAACATGAGAAAACTGGAATCATGGCTGCTGAATCAAGTGCAGACAAGGTTTTCTTTGTTGGCACAGAAATGGAAAATGCCTACAAAGCTGCCTGCAAGAAAAGTTCTGGAGACCGTTTTGTTTATTGTTCAGAAAAAACTGATGATGCATTGATGACTATATCGCTTGAAATCAAAAAAGAGTTTTCTGAGCATTCAATTGTATTGATAAAGGCTTCTCGTGGAATGGGCCTTGAAAGACTTACAAAATTTCTTTGTGGAGCTGAATCTTGAGAAATTACGTTTTTTTTGCTGAGCGACCAGTCAGCGATTACAGAAAAAGCGATACTCTCTTTATTGCCATAGTTGTTCTTCTATGGGGACTTGGTTTGTTCACCCTGTTTGTGTGCACTCCTTTTGTTGGAGAACGATTCTTTGGTTCCCGCTATTATTTTGTTGTCCGTCATGTTTCAGCATCAGTTCTGGGGGGAGCATCCATGATTACTTTTGCAGTGCTTCCAATGAAGGTGATAAAGCGCTTTTCATTCATGCTTGCAGCCTGTTCCTTTTTGTTGTGCGTCATGACATTCATTCCTGCCTTCAGGGATGAAAAAAATGGTGCTGCCCGCTGGATTTCCATCGGTTCTCTTTCATTCCAGCCTAGTGAACTTGTGAAGCTTTCAATTGTGCTTTATCTTTCATTCCTTTTTGACAAGCATTCATCGGAGTACGAGGAAGACTCCAAGGAATCACTTTATCCTATTGCAGCCCTGGTTTTATTTTCATTGATCATTGCCAGGCAGAGAGACCTTTCAACTTCAATGTTCGTTCTTGGTCTTGGTTTTTCTATTTTCCTTATTAGTGGTACAAGCGTTAAGTGGATTCTGCCGATTATTACACTGGCCATTCCTGCTGGTATCCTTATGATTTTGACTGAACAGTACCGGTTGAATCGAATTCTTGCTTACATAATGCCGGAGCAGTACAAGTCCACTACATATTTCCAGAACCTTGTTGCTTCACGTGCAATTCATTCAGGCGGATTTTTTGGTGTTGGAACAGGAGTTGAGCTTGAAAGGGTTTCAGGTATTCCTGAAGTTCAGACTGACTATATTTTTGCAGGATGGGCAACTTCCATGGGTGCTCTGGGTGTGACTCTGTTCTTTATTTTGATTGCAGCCTTTGCTGTTCGCGGATTCAGAATTGCATTCAGGTGTCCAAACAGATTTGCAGCATACGGGGCATTTGGCTGTACCCTTTCAATTTTTGTTCAGACAGTGTTGAATTGCGGTGTTGTCTGCGGTTCACTTCCAACAACCGGTATTCCGCTTCCGTTCTTTTCATCGGGCGGATCCTCTTTGATTGTGACAATGGCCATGTGCGGTTTTATCATAAATGCTTCACATTGCAGCCAGGAATCCGATGATGAATTTGTGGATACCGGGCGAAAAAAAGACAAAAAGAAAAAAAACAGTTCGGAAACTGATGATGAGATAGAGAGCTTTGGGGGAGTTGTGGTTGAATATGAGTGATGTTGCTTATTCAGTTGATATAGACGAATTTATGGATGATATGGGCCGGCACAAAAAAATGCCATCTGGAAAAAGACGTGTATCTTCCAGGGAAAAAACTCATGTAAAAGAAGAAAAAAAGGATGGAAAGGTTGTCTTTTTTAAGGTTATAGCCATTTTATTCATGATTTTTCTTGGCATTGAAGCCGTAATTTATGCATTTCTCGTTCCATGTTTTGGAATTCCAAGGGTTGAATATAAGGGTCTTGAAACAATTTCTTCTGATTTGCTTGAAGAAAAGCTTGAGCCTATGGCAACAGACAGCTGGAATAAGTTCAATCCATCAAGGGCAGTTGCATTGTTGAGCACTGTTTCTGGAATTGAAAGTGTCAGTGTTGACAAGAAATTTCCGGATCAGGTTGTTATTTCTGTCAGGGAGCGTGTGGCTGTTGCAAATTCAATTGTTTTTGAAAATGGTCGCTCAAAGTCTGTTCAAATTGATGAAAATGGTGTAGTATTTACTGCAAATTCTGATGCTCTTGCACAGGATACTTCGATTCCGCTGGTTACAGGCATTCCGTCTGAAAATCTGGTGGAGGGAATGCGACTCCCGTCAAAGTATCGCGTGCTTATGGAACAGATTTCACAGATCAGAAGTCTTCCACAGAAGTATTTTGCGGTTATTTCTGAAATTCAGATTGTTCCCAAGGAATTCGGGAACTATGAGCTTGCACTTTATCCTGCTTTCAGTAAGGTTAGGGTGCTTACGGATCCTCAGCTGAATGAAGATGCCATAAAGTGCATGATGGTTGTTCTTGATGTGGTTAATTCCATTGAGGCTGATGTCAGCGAAGTTGATCTTCGTTATGGTTCGGTTTCTTACAAGAAAAACGGGGCATCCACAGAGGAAAGCATTGAATCATAGGATTGTTGCAGGTCTTGATATCGGAACATGTTTTATCAGGACGGTAATAGCAGAAGTAGACTCAGATGATAAGGTTGAAATTATCGGTGTTTCCAAGGTTCCTTCCCAGGGAGTGAGAAACGGCGTGATTGTCAATGTCGAGGCTGCCATGAACTCAATCCGGGAATCAATTGAAGCTGCCGAGCAGCAGGCCGGTGTTCTTGTTACCTATGTTTTCACAGATATTGGTGGTTCTCAGGTAGAGACCATGAATTCCACAGGTACGGCAATTGTTGATACCCGTGGCAGAAATCAGCCTATGGAAATTGGTGTTGATGCAAAAATGCGTGCAATCGAAAGTGCCAAGGCTGTTCTCATTCCATTTGATAAAATCAGGCTCACGGTAATTCCTCAGGAATTCTATGTTGACGATACCCTTTACCCGGATCCAATTGGAATTAAGGGTGTCAGGCTTGACGTTAAGACTCATCTTGTTTCTGCATCACGTACTGCCCTTGAAAACATCAGGCAGTGCATTCTTCGTGCTGAATACAATGTTGACCTTGATCATACTTGTCTTAAGACTCTTGCCATTTCCAGAGCCTGTGCCTACGATGACGAAATTGACCTTGGATCAATCATCATTGATCTTGGTGGTGGTACAACAGATGTTATGGTCTTAAATAAGGGAGCACCTGTTTTTACTACTTCAATTCCGGCGGGCGGCAACAGGGTTACAAATGATATTGCCCAGGTTATGGGTGTTCCTTTTGCGGTGGCAGAAAAACTCAAGCTGGACTATGGAACTGCATGGCTTTTTGGTGGTGAAGACAGGGAAGAAGTTATCATTCCTGGAATTGGAAATCTTCCGCCGGAGCAGTCAAACCGCGAGGTTCTGTCTGAAATCATTCAGGCTCGTCTTGAGGAAATACTCAACATGGCCAGGGAAGCTGTTATAAAGGGATCTAATCTCAAGCACTTGAACGGCAGCATTATTCTTACAGGTGGTGGAGCTCTCATGAATGGAATTGTGGAGCTTACGCAGAACGTATGGAAGACTACTGCAGTTCGTCTTGGACAGGCTTCTGAACTGGGAGAGGTTGATTTGCCATACAGGTCTCCAGAGTTTGCTACCTGTGTCGGTATTGTTCTAGTAAATAAAAAAGTTAATCCGAATGGAACTTCCGGAACCAGAGCAACAAGCGGTGTTTCAGAGGGAGCCATGGGAAAACTAAAGAAGATACTTAAAAAATTCTGTTAATTAAATAAAATCTGATAATGGGGATTAGTCAGATTAAAATGGGTCGGGAGGAAATTATGGAATTCTCAAACATTCAGGAAGATGACAAGGGTGGAATTTCAAATCAGTCACTAAATCCAAATTCAGCTTTGTTTGCTGTTCCTTCATATGATGAAGAAGATGAAATTGGCAATGATAATCCAACTGTGGTAAAAATCATCGGTTGTGGTGGCGGCGGATCAAATGCCGTTCAGCGCATGATAAAGGATGGTGTTTCCGGAGTTGATTTTGTTGTCCTCAATACAGACAGACAGGCCCTGAAGGTATCTTCAGCACCTAATCGTGTTGCTATCGGACAGAAGATTACTGGTGGTCTTGGAGCCGGTGGAAATCCTCAAGTTGGTGAAAATGCAGCCAGGGAAGATGCAGATAAGATCAAGGCACTTCTTCAGGGAACTGACATGGTAATCATCACTGCCGGAATGGGAGGTGGAACTGGTACCGGATCTGCACCTATTGTAGCTGAACTTGCCCACGAAGCAGGAATCCTTACCATTGGCGTTGTTACAACTCCTTTTGAACATGAAGGAAAGGTAAGAATGAACAATGCCAGGGAAGGTCTTGAAAAAATCAAGGATCACGTGGACAGCCTTATTGTAATTCCAAACGACCTTATTTTTGAAGCTGTCAAGGGAATTGGCAGAAAGCTTAACTTCCGCGAGCAGTTCATGATTGCAGACAACATTCTTTGTGCCGGAGTAAGAGGACTAACAGAAGTAATCACAAAGACCGGAGACATAAACGTAGATTTTGCTGACGTATGCACAATCATGCGCGATTCAGGCGAGTGTATTCTTGGTCTTGGACGCGGAAAGGGTGAGAACAGAATTCTCGATGCTGTTCAGGGTGCAATTGCAAATCCTCTTCTCAAGAACCGCCAGATTGACGGATCAAAGAAGATTCTTATCAATGTAACTTCAAACGGTGCAATCAGCCTTGAGGAATACAAGGAAATTGTTGATACAATCACTGAATCTGCAAATCCATCTGCAAACATTATTGCCGGTCTTTATGTTGATGAGCGAATGGAAGATGATGATCTTGCTGTAACCGTTATTGCAACAGCCTTTGATAATGAGGAACTTGCTGAAGCTGAATCTGTTGCGGCAAGTGAAGCCGGAAACAGTGATTCCATAATGGACTATGGTGAATTTGAAAATCTCATGTCGGGATCTTCAAGGCAGGAATCTTATGTGGAAGAGGAAATTCCTTCAAGAACGGAAAGAGATTCTTTTTCTTCATTTGATCAGTCTAAGTCACCTTACTTTGATAATGTGGAATCATCTTCTGTTCAGGAAACAGATGTTGCTCCTGAGATACCTGCAGCTCCTGTCCGCACAGAGCCTGAGTCATCAAGAGTTTTCCGTGGACGTGAAGTTCCAGATACAGTTGATCTTGATGACAAGGATGTTCCTGCATATCTGCGAAAAAAGTTTTCCCGCTCAATTGATTTGACTTAATCTGTATGAAGTATGACGGGCTCTTGCGTGAGTTCTATTCTGAAATGCTTTTCATTGAGAATTCCGGTGAACTGACTGCACAGACCTATGGATTTTCTGTTAAGGAATTTCTTTTGTATGCTGAAAGTCAGGGAATTCCCATTGAATCCTGTGATACAAGAACTTTGCTTTATTATCTGGCAGAGCGTAAGAGCAGGGGTGTTGCAGATCTCACTGTGGCAAAGGATCTTTCGGCTCTCAGGGCTTTTGGTGCCTTCTTGAGAAGAAAAAATATCTGGGCAGAAAACTATGCCCTTGAGATGGACCGTCCCAAGACTTCCAGGCTTTTGCCCAAGGTGCTTGAGGTTGAGCAGGTTGACGGAATTCTTGATTCCATCAATGTCTCTACGCCGCTGGGAATCAGGGACAGATGTCTTTTTGAGCTTATCTACAGCTGCGGCCTGAGAATAAGTGAGGCTTGTTCCCTATGCATTTCGGGAATCCATTTTAAGGAAAGAATTCTTGTTGTGCGTGGAAAGGGTGACAAGGAAAGAATTGTTCCTTTTGGTGATGCTGCCTTTGAATGGCTTGAAAAATGGCTTTATAAGGCAAGACCCGAAATAGTTGGTTCCAGAATATGTGATGAGGTTTTTGTGAATGCACGTGGCAATCCCATTTCCAGAAAGGGAGTGTGGAAAAATTTCAAGGCTATTTGCGCAAGAACTGGTCTTGATGTGAAGGTTCACACATTGCGCCATTCCTTTGCGACCCACTTGCTGCAAGGCGGTGCTGATCTTCGTTCGGTTCAGGAACTTTTGGGGCATTCAGATTTGTCCACAACCCAGATTTATACTCATGTGGATGACGAGATGCTTAAGGATTTTCATCAGGAATATTTCAGGCGGCCTGGTTATAGAGATAACAATGAGGAAATAAAAAACGATTAGTTTTGTTTGGAGATATGTCATGAAGAAAAATTTATTTGTTACTGTTGCAGTCCTTTCACTTGCTGTGGTTCTTTCGTCTTGCGGTGCATCTTACAATACTATCAAGCGAATGCAGAAAATTGAGGAAGGTGTTTCAAATCCAACAACAAAGGAAGAGTTGATTGAAGCCATCAGAAAGTTTGACAAGAGATCAATGGATCTGGCATTGACTGACGGCCAGATTGGAATCTGGTATAAAATCCTTGGAACCCGTTATCTTGACCAGCAGGAATATGGAAAAGCCCTGGAGTGTTTCCAGAAAGCCCTCACATATTATCCGGCAAACCAGAACCTGTATTACTACGTTGGTGTTTGTGCCGGATTCCTTGCTCCAACTTACATGGACTATAATGCGGAAGGTATAAATTCTGACAGCGTGGTGAAGAGAATGAACTATCTGCGTCTTGCAGAGGATGCATATCTTCAGGCGCTTAGTCTTGATCCAAAGTATTATCGTGCAATGTATGGTCTTGGTGTGCTCTATGTCTTTACACTTGATGAGTGTGACAAGGCAATTCCTCATCTTGAAAAATTTCTTGAGACGCAGAAAAAGGATACCAACGCAATGTTTGTTCTTGCAAGGGCATATTATGTGACCGGTGAAGGTGACAAGGCAGTTGCTCTTTATGACAGAATCATAGAATTAAAGCCAAATGCAGCCAAGGTTAAGGAAGCTGAGGCAAACAAAAAAAAGGTTCTTGAGGTAATGAGTTCAAGAAAAAACTAAAGTAAATTCAAGGAATTCCGATTCTAATTATATGGGTATGAATAGTTTTAGTAATTCCGTAGATTTATTGACTCGTGCGATGGATGTTTCCAGTCTCCGCTATCAGGTTACTGCAAACAATATTGCTAACAGTGAGGTTCCTAACTACAAGAAGCAGCAGGTTAACTTCGAGAGTGAGCTTAAGAGAGCTTTTGTTAGTCGTGATAATGCTCATGAAGGCTTCAGAATGCAGACATCAGATGAACGTCACATTCACAGTGAAATGCCTCGTGACTGGAGAAAGGTGGAACCAAGACGCGTTACTGACTATACAACCCAGGCTAAGGCCAATGGAAACAATGTTGATGCGGAACAGGAAGCAATGAACATTGTTCAGATTCAGATGCAGTACAGGCTTTTGACTCAGCTTACAAGCTTTGAGTTTAATCAGGTAAGGACTGCAATGAAGAATGTCTAGTGAAAAAACTGGATTTTACTGGTAGAAAGGTTTCGGAGGTATAGAATGGGTTTGTTTTCTAGTATTAATGTTGCTGCAACGGGAATGGCTGTAGAGCGTCTCAGAACTGACGTTATTGCAAATAACATTGCCAATGCAACTTCAACACGCACTCAGGAAGGCGGTCCTTACAGAAAACAGTCTGTTGTCATTGAACCGATTGCCTCTGAAAATCCAACATGGAGATTCCCCTTTGTTGATTCAGATATGGATAATGGTCCTGGAAAGGGAGTCCGGGTTCGTGAAATCGTAAAGGATACAAAACAGGGCAGAATGGTATATGATCCAACCCATCCAGATGCAATTCAGTCTGGACCAAACAAAGGCTATGTTGAGTATCCGAACGTTAATATCGTAAATGAAATGGTTGATATGATTTCTGCTAACCGTGCATACGAAGCAAACTCTTCTGTTATTCAGGGAAGTAAGGAAATGTTTGCAAGTGCCATGGAAATCGGCAGCTGATTCTGGTGAATGTGTAATAGAGGGGATGATAGATTATGAACATTAACTTTGGTTCACTTGAACTCAACAGATCTCATGAAGCACATCTTGGTACTGCAAAGATCATTGATCGCATTGAGAAATTCAATCAGAAGGTTAATTCTGGAACTGTAACAGAAACTGAAAAGCCACAAGGATCTTTTGAGTCAATGGTTCTTGAGGCAGTAAGTGAAATGAACAGTCAGCAGCTTAAGGTTTCAAGCCTTCAGGAACAGATTATTACTGATCCTGACAGTGTTGACATTCATGATGTTACAACAGCAATGGCAAAGGCTCAGATGTCACTTAACCTTGCACAGACAGTTATTGAGCGTATGGTTAAGGGATGGACAGATCTTTCTCAGAACAGGTAATTAACAGGCTGCTCCAGAGTAATGTGGGGCGGCCGTAAAAAAATAAAGTTGAGCAGACTTTAAGGCTTTTCAAATTTATATATAGATGGTATAATTTTCCTTATATTGAAAGAACTTTCAGTATATTTTGGGGAAAGTATACTGATAACAAATAAAGAATGTTATTCGTTCATGGGAGGGGAATATGAACGAATGGTTGAAGAAAAACAGTCAATCCATTAAAGAAAAATGGGGCAAGTGGTCTCCAATTCAGAAAGGTATTGGTGCAGCAGTTGTCGTTGTGGTAATTGCTGCCGTCATACTCATGGCAAGGATGTCTTCTAGTCCTGCCAGTGTAAGACTCTTTTCAAATCCAATTAATGATGAGCTTGACAGGGACAATATTGTATTCCGTCTTAACCGGGATAATGTCAAGGCTTACGTAGATTCAGAAAACTACATTTCAGTTGACTCAGAGGCAATTGCCAGAAAGTATCGAAGTGTTCTTGTTTATGAAGGGCTTGTTCCTCAGGGACAGAATGCATACTCAATCTTTGATGTTGAGCGATGGACAAGAAGTGACTTTGACAACACAGTTAACTGGAAGCGTGCTACAGAAAATCTTGTTAAGAATCAGCTTGAAAATCTTGATGCCATTCAGAAGGCAAATGTTATTCTTGTTATTCCTGAGAAGTCACTGATTCTTGATAATCAGGAACCAACAACTGCAAGTGTTACTCTTTATTCAGCAGGCGGAGCTCCCCTTGAAAAGAAGCAGGTCAGGGCTATCCAGAACCTTATTAAGACTGCTGTTGAAGGACTTCGTGATAATGACATTACAATTGTTGATGGGTTAACTAATCTTCAGATTAATGATTTTGAAGGCATGGAAGAAAGTGACAGGCTTTCAAATATTGAAAAAGAGCAGAAAATCAGGCGCAGGCTCGAAACTCAGTATGCCAGTGATGTTCTTAATGCACTTCAGAAAACTTTCGGTGAAGACCGTGTTGGTGTTACAAACGTAACAATCAAGATGAACATGTCCGAGAGAACTTCAACTGCCAAGGAATACTCCGGAATTAAGATTCGTGAAGATAATCCTAATACACCCTACGATGACTCAGAAGTTGTTAATTCTCTTGTTCTTTCAGAAGAGACTGTAAACAAGAGTTTTACCGGAACGGGATACAATCCTGAAGGTGTTTCTGGAGTTGAGGGACAAAATCCTCCTGTAATGTCAGACATGTCCAATGTGATCGGAAAGTCTACTGAGGATGGTGCCAAGAGGAACTATGCCCTCAATGAAAAAAATATTTCTGAGATTATTCATCCTGAGATTGACAGAATTTCTATTTCTGTAGATATCGATGGTAAGTGGAGAAAGGTTTACGACGAAAACAATGAGCTTATCGTAGAAAATGGTGTTATCAAGCGAGAATATACACCTTTGACTCAGGAACAGATTGCAGAGGCCGTAAGGCTTGTCCAGGGTGCAGTAGGTTACAATAAGGCTCGCGGAGATAATGTTGTTGTAACTAACCTTGGATTTAACCGGCAGAAGGAATTTGAAGAGGAAGACAGGGCTTATCTTGAACTTCTCAAGAGAAACAAGACAATCATGCTTAGCCTTATTGGTGTTGCCGTTGTTCTCATTGCATTTATCCTGTTCCGTGTTATCAGTCGTGAAATTGAACGCAGAAGACGTCTTGCAGAAGAAGAAAGAATCCGTCAGCAGGAAGAAGAAAGACAGAGAGCACTTTTCGAGGCTCAGCAGCAGGGTATGGAAGTTACAATGTCTGTCGAGGAAAGAAAGCGCGCAGAATTGCTTGATAGTGCGGTTGCAATGGCTAAGGAACATCCTGAAGATGTTGCTATGCTTCTTCGCACATGGCTTATGGAGGAGTAGTATATGGCAGGTTTCGTTAGACAGAATGTATTGTCAGGTAAAGACAAGGCTGCAATGCTCTTTTGTGAGCTTGGTTCCAGCGTGACTGGAGACATGTTGAAATATTTCTCCACTGCAGAATTGAAGAAACTTAGAAAGCATATAGAAAGATTGGGCACATGGTATGATGTGTATGCTGAAAACAGTGTCCTTGAAGAAACAGCAAGGTACGGAATGATGAAAAGATTCCTTCCTGCCGATACTATTATAAGGGCTGAAGATAATGCCCGTGCTGCTGTTGCTGAGGAGCATAATCCTCTCAAAAATATCAATCCTGATCCTGAAGCTCTTGCAAATGTTCTTGCAATGTGGCTCAAGGAGGAGTAGTTTATGGCTGAAGAATTAGTCGATGGCAAAAAAGGCAAGAAAAAAGGCGGAGCCAAAGATTATAAGAATCTGACAGGTCGCCAGAAAGCAGCTATTTTTCTCGTTGCAATCGGAAGTGATATTGCCAGTGATGTCATGAAGCATTTGCGTGAAGATGAAGTAGAAACACTTACTTTTGAAATTGCACGTCTTGATACAATTGATGCTGATTTTAAGGATCAGGTTCTTGAAGAATTCCAGGAACTTATGCAGGCTCAGAACTTTATCACTACTGGTGGTATTGATTTTGCCCGTGAACTTCTTGAAAAATCTTTGGGTTCTCAGAAGGCCATTGATATTATCAATCGTCTTACTTCAAGTCTTCAGGTTCGTCCATTTGACTTTATCCGAAGAACTGACCCTGCACACTTGCTTAACTTTGTCCAGCAGGAATATCCACAGACAATTTCCCTGATTCTTGCTTATCTTGAACCAGCAAAGGCAGCAACAATCCTTCAGAATCTTCCGGCAGAAATCCAGCCTGAAGTTTCAAAACGTCTTGCAACAATGGATCGAACATCTCCGGAAGTTTTGCGTGAAGTTGAACGCGTTCTTGAAAAGAAGCTTTCTACATTGTCTTCAGAAGACTATACTGCAGCCGGTGGTGTTGACAGCATCGTTGAAATTCTTAACCTTGTTGACCGCTCTTCTGAAAAGGCTATTATCGAAACATTGGAAGAAGACGATCCGGAACTTGCAGAAGAAATCAAGAAGCGAATGTTTGTTTTCGAAGATATTGTTATGCTTGATGACCGCGCAATTCAGAAGGTTCTTCGTGAAGTTGATACTCAGGAACTTGCCAAGGCTCTCAAATCTGTTGATACGGAAGTTCAGGACAAGATTTTCCGAAACATGTCTAAGCGTGCAGCTGCCATGCTCAAGGAAGACATGGAATACATGGGACCTGTTCGCTTGAAGGATGTAGAAGAAAGCCAGCAGAAGATTGTTTCTGTTATCAGACGTCTTGAAGACAGTGGTGAAATCGTTATTGCACGTTCTTCTGATGACGAGATGGTTGTATAAAATTAAAGGAAGTTATATATGGCACAGAGTGTATTTAGACCTACAGAGATAAACTCAAAGAAAGGAGAAGTTTTGCTCCAGTTTACAAGGGATTTTACTCCTAAGGTTGAGGAAGTCGTAGAAGACATTCCTGAATACACTGGGCCAACGGCAGATGATCTTCGTCGTGAAGCAGAGGCTTTTAAGGCTCACTGGGAAGAAGAAAAGGCACAGATGCTTGAAAAGGCTCAGGCTGATGCAGATCTGATTGTCAAGAACGCAGAGGAAGCTGCTTTTTCTCAGGTAAAAAAACAGTCTGACCAGGCTGCAATCATCAAGAGTTCTGCAGAAAAAGAAGCCCAGGAAATTATTGAAAAGGCTCGTGCAGAAGCTCAGGAAATTATTGCCAAGGCTCATGAAGAAGAACAGGAAATTCTTGATAAGTCAAACAGAGATGGATTCAAGGCCGGCCATGAGGAAGGTTACAAGGAAGGAAAAGCAGAAGCAGAACGCCTTGTTGAAAGAATCCATAAAATGATTGAAGGAATTCAGACTAAACGCCAGGAAATTCTTGATGGAACTGAGCAGCAGATTGTGAATCTTGTTATTCTCATTGCAAGAAAAGTCGTTAAGATCATGAGTGACAATCAGAAGAGTGTTATCATGGCAAATGTTGTTCAGGCCTTGAAGAAAGTAAAGGGATCTGGAGATGTGACTCTTCGTGTTAATCTTTCCGATGTTAAGCTTACTACTGAGCATATTGGTGAATTCATTCATCAGGTAGAAAATATCAAGCATATCAGTATTGTTGAAGACAGTTCTGTTGAAAAGGGTGGATGTATTGTTGAAACTGACTTCGGTGCAATTGATGCACGTATTGCAAGTCAGCTGGGTGAGCTTGAAACTCAGATTCTTAGTATTTCACCAATCAAGACTGTTGCTAAAGCAGAAGCTATCAATCCGGACCTTTGATCAATTGGTAATTCATAATTATGAATTATTTATTATGAATTATAATTAGGGTGGGGAAAAATGGAAAGCTTTTTCGACAAATACATAAATACAATCGAGCGCACAGAACCAATCAAGTATACAGGTTCTGTAATTGCAGTTAAGGGTCTCATGATTGAATGCAATGGCCCTAGAAGTGTAATTGGTGAAATCTGTACAATTCATGTTGATTCACTTAAGACAAATGTTCTTGCAGAAGTTGTTGGACTTGAAGATAATATTATCAGGCTCATGGCTTTTGGTGAGACTCGTGGAATTGAAATTGGAAGTGTTGTTGTGGCATCTGGTCATGTACTTGAAGTTCCTGTGGGAAAGCAGCTTCTTGGCCGCGTTATTGATGCAACAGGAAAACCCTACGACGGAAAGGGTGAGATTCTTCCAGAAACATATTATCCGGCTTTGAATAATCCTCCAAATCCAATGTCCCGCAAATCAATAGATCGTCGTGTTGTTACTGGCGTTCGTGCAATTGATTCTCTTTTGACAGTTGGAAAGGGCCAGCGACTTGGTATTTTTGCAGGTTCTGGTGTTGGTAAGTCAACTTTGCTTTCTACCATTGCAAGAAATACAAGTGCAGACATAAACGTTATTGCATTGATTGGTGAACGTGGACGCGAAGTCAAGGACTTTATTGAGAACGATCTTGGAGAAGAGGGTCTTAAAAGATCTGTTCTTGTTGTTGCTACATCAGATACTCCTTCTATTGCCAGGTTAAGGGCGGCATATGTTGCTACTGCCATTGCTGAATATTTCCGCGATCAGGGTAAGGATGTCATGATGCTTTTTGATAGTGTCACTCGATTTGCCCACGCACAGCGTGAAATTGGTCTTGCAACAGGAGAGCCTCCGGCACAGCGTGGTTATCCGCCAAGCGTTTTTGACATGCTTCCAAAACTTTTGGAACGTACAGGAACAAATGACAAGGGATCAATTACAGCCTTTTATACTGTTCTTGTTGATGGAGGCGATATGGATGAGCCTATAGCAGATAAGGTTCGCGGAACTCTAGACGGACATATTGTCTTAAGCCGTGAGCTTGCAGGCAAGCAGCATTATCCTGCTATAGATATGCTTACAAGTATCAGTCGTCTTGCAAAGAGAGTTTCAGGTACCAATACAAATAAGGCTGTTCAGCGCCTGAAAAAATGGATTGCCCTTTATTCTGAACAGGAGGATTTTATTAAGCTTGGCGTATACCAGCGTGGTAATTCCACTGAGATTGACGAGGCAATTGAGCATCATGAGGAACTTGAGGATTTTTTGTGTCAGGATACTCATGAGCATCTTACAATTGAGGATACTCTCCAAAGACTTTCGCAGGTTTCAGGTATCGAGATTCCTGAAGAAGAATACGCTGAATTGCAGGCATAATGAAGAAATTCGTGTTTAAGCTTCAGAAATTGCTTGAGGTTCGTCAGTATGAGCAACGGCAGGCAGAAGCTGAGCTGGGAAAGGCAAATGCAGAAGTCTCCAGAATTCAGGGTGAGCTTGATATAATCGCCAAAAACAGGGTTTCATCCATAAAAAACAATGGTTCTGCCCAGGATCTCTATATTCAGTCCCAGCTTTCAAACTATTTGTATATGCTTGACCAGAAAAAGGAAGTCCTTCTTGAAGATTTGGTTCAGGCACAGATGATTAGTGATCAGAAGAGAGAAGTTGTAAGGGAGTGCCTCAAGAATACCAAATCACTGGAGAAACTTCGGGAAAAGCAGCTCTCGGAATGGAAAAAAGAAATGATAAGGGAAGAAGAAAATATCGTGGATGATGTTGTTTCTGCAAAGGGAAACAATATTGGATCAAGATAATTTTTTTGATAAATGGTTTAGGCTATAAATGAGAAAGTCCCCGCACTAAGAATGTATGGTGCAGGGACTTTTTGTTTTGTCTGTCAGATTCTAGTATTTGAATCCAGATCCTCCAATGAACTCACGGATTATTGAAAGGTTAGGAACGTTTGTTGCGGAAATCTGTGAGAAATTGTTCAAGAACTGAAGGAGCCTGTTTGCCTCAGCATATTCCTTCTGCAATGGGCTTACGCATTTTAACAGTGGTTCTGCATATACCTTGAGTACAGAAATTTCATAATCCAGGGCTGTGTTAAGCATTGCATCAGCATTGTTCTGGAATGGGAAGATGTGAAGCTTTTCACCTTTCTGAACATTATCCCACATAGCAATTGTGTCTGCTGCACTTTTGCCTCTGAAATTAGAATCTCGAACAATTCTTCGGATGAGACGATTATCACTTGTTGCAATTCTATTGTGGTCATCAAGGTTTAGCTGTGTAAGTGCACTCAGATAAATCTTGAATTTCTTTTCTGCCGGAACTAAAGGAGTGAGCTTGTCATTCAAACCATGAATACCTTCCATGATAAGAATATCATTTTCTTCAAGACGCATTTTGTCTCCCTTGAAATAGCTGACTCCGGCATGAAAATCGTATGCAGGAAGCTCAATTTCCTTTCCGTTGAACAGATCCACGAGGTTTTGGTTGAGCATTTTGATGTTGAGTGCTTCAAGGCATTCATAGTCGTAGTTACCGAATTCATCCTTTGGAGTTTCTTGTCTTCCTACATAGTAGTTGTCAAGACTTATGAGCTTTGGATTAAACCCCAGTGCCTGCAGTTGTAGTGAGAGCTTCATGCTGGTGGTTGTTTTGCCGGATGATGATGGGCCTGCAATAAGTACTACTCGTGCAGTTTTCTTTGCCTTGATCTGGTCTGCAATTTCAGATATGCGCTTTGTCTGCAGTGTTTCGGTAATGTTTATAAAGTTCTTGATTTCCCTGTTGTGGATCATCTGGTTCAGGCTGGCAGCTGATGTGACACCCAGCTTTTTTCCCCATTCCTTGTATGTTTTGTAGATTTCAAAAAGCTTTGGCTGATCAACAAATTCTGTGAGTTTTTCAGGTGTATTGTGTTCAGGGAATCGGAGAAGAAATCCGTCTGCATAAGGTTTCAGTTCGAATACTCTGAGAATTCCAGTTGAACTTACCAATGGGCCAAAATACAGGTCACTGAATGATCCAAGAGTGTTGATCTGAACTTTTGAAGGACACCTGAAGTTCAGCTGTTTTCTGGTTTCTGTTAGTGAAAGTTTTTCAAACAAATCACATGCTTCTGTGTATGAAATGAATGATGTTTCAATTATTGAGTCATTTTCGACGATTCGTTTCATTTCCTTTGAAAGCAAATCTATGTCCTGCTTTGAAATGCCATCCTTCTTTTCAAGAGTGTAGTAATATCCGTATCCCAGGCTGTGGCCTACAAGAAGTCTTGTACCGGGAAAAAGATTGTTTGCAGCAGCTGCAAGAACAAAGCAAAGAGAACGCCTGTAGATTGATGCTCCTTCCTTAGTGTCAAGGAATACTCCTTCAATTTGGGCACTGATGTTTATTGGAGCATCCAGGGAACAAATCTCATTGTTGACTTTTACTGCAATGATTTTTCTGTCATTTTCACCTTCTGAAAGTTTTTCCATAAGGATTAAGGGACGAATATCATTTTCAAATGTTTCTGTTGTTTTGTTAGGGAAAGTGATTTTTATCTGCTTCATGGTTGTGCCTCCGGATTAAAAAAAAGGGGCTGACCAATAAGTATTGTCATGCTGAACTTGATTCAGCATCTACGCTATATACAGTGCATAGATTCCGAAACGAGTTCGGAATGACGCTACGCAACGAACTAATTGGTCAGCCTCTTAGTACTGAAAATCAGCATAAGAAAATTATAATTCCAAAAACATCGAAAAGCAAAGATTATTTTTTGTTGAACAGTTTCCTTATTCCTTCAATTATTGCAAGGAAGAATCTTGCGATAGCCTTTAATATTCTTAAAATCAGAGGAGGATTTCTGAGCCGTTCAAGACGTTCATAGCCTTCAAGAAGTTCTTCATCTGAGAATTCCTTTCGCTGGTTGTTTTCTTCAAGTTCAATTTCAAGCTGCTTGATTTTATCAACATTTGCATCAAGAACAACTGCGTTTATTCTTTCCATGCCAAGGGCCTTGCAAGCCTCAAGCCGTCTTTCTCCGGCAACAAGTTCATGGTCAGCATTGATTGTGATTGGGTTTAGAAGACCATAAAGACGGATGCTTTCCTTGAGAGAATCAATGTCTCCCAAATCCTTGCGAACTCTTTTTTTTACCTTAATGTCCTCAATCTTAATTATCATTGTAATACCCAAAAATCAAATTGCTAGTCAAGAAGCCAGTTGCTCATATTGTCAGGATCAGAGTTTGTTTCAGTATCTTCTGTTGTGTCTGAATCTTCACCATCAAGGAATCCAAGATCAACATTGAGTGGAGAATCTTCAAAGTCATCATCATTGAACTCAAAACTTAATCCTGACATAATCTGAGCCCTTTCAAGTCGTTCCATGCCAATATCAAGAGGAGTTGTGTTTGTATGCTTGCGGCAAAGACGTGTAGGCTGTGTTCCAGGATAGTAGTAGCCAACAACACCATGACGCGGGCACTTGCTTGTCAATATTTCACCACTGCTAGAACATACGTTCATTCTAACAAGTCCCTTAGGGGTTGTCTCAAAGAATGGCTTGTATGGTTTTCCCTGGTTTGCGGCATTCATGTAATCACCCCAGGCAACACCGGCAAGTGTGGAACCTGTGATTGTAAGGCCAAGTGACTGTCCCGGTTTGTCAAATCCAAACCAAAAAGCTGCCGTGTAGTATGGAGTGAAACCAACGGTCCATGCATCGGCCCAGTTCTGTGTGGTACCGGTTTTTCCTGCAACAGGCATTGAGAATGTCTGTCCGTTCATGTTGGTAAACTTGAACTTGTTTCCCTTTCCTTTTTCTTTTCCAATAACGTTCTTTGTTGCATCCCAATCAGCACCGTTTCTCAAAGAACCTGACCAGACAGTTTCCTTGAGCATTTCCTGCATGATGAATGCTGTTTCTGGCTTAAGGAGCTGCTTCTTACCGTCCTTGGAATTCTGCCTGTCCCTGAGTTCCTTTGCAGGGTTGAGGACTACGTTTCCTTTTTTGTCTTCAACAGAAAGAATTGCAATTGGAGTAACTTCAAGACCGTTGTTGGCAATTGTTGCAAAGGCCTTAGCCATTTCAATTGGTCGAACGGAACAAACACCAAGCCCAAGAGGATATATTGGCTCGAAGTGACGTTCATCAAGCTCATTTTCAGGAATTCCAAGAAGTGATGATGTTCTTCTGATTGCTGCATCGAATCCAATTCCGTCGAGAACCTTGATTGAAGGCACGTTCATGGAGTGTGCCAGGGCATACCATAGTTCAACATCACCTTCCCATTCTCCCTTGAAGTCCTGAGGAATATATGGAGTTCCGTCATCCTTGTGGAATACAACAGGTGTATCACTGATGATTGTTGTCATTGTGAATTTCTTGCTTTCTATGGCCTCTGAGTAGTACAAAGGTTTGAATGTTGAACCCGGCTGGATTCTTGACTGAACTGCGCGTATGAACTGATTGTGCTGGTCATACTTTGAACCCCCGACAAGTGCATCAATGTATCCGGTATTGTTCTCAAGGGCAATCATTGTTCCTTCGACTGTGGTGCGCTCTGCATTTTCCTTGATAAGGGCGTTTCCCTTGTTTACGATTTCTGTCTTGAATGTGTCCATGCCGGAAACCATTGAAACAATGTCAATCAGAGGGTTGATGTTGTCTCGATACTGGTTCATTGCAAGGGTTTTTGCTCTTTTGTGGCTGAGCTTGAGGTTTGGAAGGTTAAAGAGCATAACTGACAGTTCAGCAAAAGGAATGTATGTCCTCAGTGCATTTCTTGACTTGGAGCTCATTGTTCTCTTGTATTGTTCGTTTGCAGACTTGATGTAGTCCTGCATGATCTCGTCTGCGGCCTTCTGGTGTTCAAGGTTGAGTGATGTGTTTACTGTAAATCCGCTTGTATAAATGTCCTCAGTTCCGTAGAGCATGTCACTGAGCTGGCGTCTTACGTATTCACTGAACCATGGGGCCTCGTCGTTTCTGAGTTCGTATGCTGAAGTGTTGGTTCTTGTGTAGTCAAATGTTGCCCAGTAGTTGTCAAAACTTTCTTCTGCCTCTTCCTGAGTAAGGTACTTTGCTTCAACCATGGCATCGAGAACATCTTTCTGTCTTTCCATGGCTCTGTTTGGATATTCGAATGGATTGTAGAAGGCCGGGTTTGAAAGCTGAATGACAAGAATAGCTGCTTCTGCAGGAGTGATTTCAGTGGCTCCGTGTCCAAAATAGTATTTGCTGGCTGCGTTTACACCGTATGTACCGCCTCCAAAATAAATCTTGTTGAGATAAAGCTCAAGGATTTCATCCTTTGAATAATGGCGTTCCATCTGTATTGCCCACCACAATTCCTTGAGTTTTCGCTTGATTGAGTATTCCGTGCGGTCACAGTAAAGGGTTCCTGCAATCTGCTGTGTGAGTGTTGAACCACCACCAAGAGAGCTTTTTGAAAGAACACCGACAACAGCGCGGGAAAGAGCCTTGAGGCTGAATCCGTGGTGTGAATAGAAAATCCTGTCTTCGCGTGTAAGGAGGGCATCAATCATGTGCTGGGGAAGATCCCTCAGTGCAATGATCTCACGCTTTTCATCACTTGAAAATTCTGTAATGAGTTCCCCGTTAACGTCAAGAAGACGTGTGGGAAGTGCATTGTCAAATTCCGTAAAATTTTCTGTATTTATTGTGTTTACTGTCGTTGCAAGTGCCAGTCCCAGCAATGAACCGAATACAACTCCCATAAAGAGAACTGTACCCAGAAGGACCATAGGCCATACCTTTTTTTCTTTCATAACATCATATAATAGAAAAATTAGGAGCTTCTGTCAATTTACCGTTGAAATCTGCATCAGGACAAAAAAAAAGACCGGCTTATACGCCGGCCATGCCATTACTGACAACCGGACGCCAATGGGTGGGAGGGGATAAAATTGAACGTCCGGTATATAATATATCGGTAGTGACCCCGAAAATCTTGAATGAAATCAGAAAAAAAATGGAAAAAAACAAATAATTGATGTGGATGGGATTTTACTCTTCTGATTCGGAAACTGAAGCCTCAAGGCTAACGCTCAGGTTGTATGTTCTTCCGTTCAGAAAGTTGATTTTCTGGATTTGCTCATAGTCGCCCAGGGTGAATTTTATGGTGTGCTCTCCCTCGCTTGAATAGAATGGATCTAATGGTGCCGTGTATTCTTTTCCGTCAAATGTAAGTTTTGTCCCGGCAGGTGCTGTGAGCCTTACCAATGGTTTAATGTCCCGAAGGTTAATTTCAAGGGTTGTTTCCGTTCCTTTTTCGACAATTATGGTACGCAGTTCATTTCTGAAGAAATCGCTGACCAGGTTAATGTCGTGGCTGCCGGCAGAAAGAATGAATCCCTTGTCATTGAAATCAGTCTGCTTTTCATCTATAAACAGGGTAAATGATCCTTCTTTTTTTGTTTCCGGATATGTTAGTTTAAGTTTGAGCCGTCCCTTGTTTTCTGCAATGCAGGAAATTGTAAGCTCAAATTGGGAAGTAGATATTTCCTGTGGTGCTCCCTTCATGGCTTTTTGAAGCCTGAGAAGAATAAATGATGAGTTGTTCAGTGCGTCAACATCCACCAGGTGGGAATATGCATCCTTCCTGATTTTGTGGCTGCTTATGACTGGAATGCGGATGTTAAGGCTCAGGCTGGATCCGAAGGTTCCTACTGTTGCACGGTTTGCATTGTAGTCAACTTTTTTTTCGGAAGGAAATTCCCTGAGTCCTGTATATAGTGACCAGGCAACGCTGTCTGTCCACTGGGCCACAATTTTTGGGACGGAAACCTTTATTTCTATTCCCTGGATAAATTCCCGGTTTTCAGGAAGCTGGATTGCAACACATTGATTTGCCGTGGTTTTTATGGTTTGTCTTGAATTAATGTCGTTGAGAATGACAAGGGACGTTTTCTGTGTTCTGAATGATTCAACACTGGCCTTTTGGCACAGTAAAAATGCCATCGCCAGTAGGAGGAGAAAATTTGCCTTTCTTTTTGTTGGCCTCAGAAAACACATGATAAGTACAGTATACTGAATTTGCCTCTTTGTGCAAAGTCTATGGATGATTTCCACGAAATTAGCATGATGAAGTATTCAAATTTCAATTTTTTGGAAATTAATGTTTTTCTTGATTTTGAGCGATAACTAATGTATATTGAAAATATAGCGGATATCTGTGGTTAGCAGGTTTTCGTCAACTTACATTAAGAGGTTAGATATGGCATACAAAGTATCTGATGAATGCATTAACTGTGGTGCATGTGAAAGTGAATGTCCTTCTGGAGCAATCAGCGAAGCAGACGGAAAGCGCAAGGTAAATGCAGATAGCTGTGTTAGCTGTGGTGCTTGTGCATCAGTTTGCCCTGTTGAGGCAATCTCAGAAGAGTAAATCTTTTTTGCAGATGGGGCTGTCATTTGTTTGGCAGCCTCTTTTTTTTTTCCATGAAATCATTTTTGCTTCTCAAACCAGGTAGAATTTTTCTCGTAATGTGGTTTCTGCTTTTTGGCTGGAACAATTTCCGTGCTTATGGGCAGGTTGCATATCCGCATATTAAAAAACTAAAATCCAATGACTATATTTTCAAGCAGTTTCAGGAAGAGGTTCAATATGCTTCCCGGAGGTGGTTTTCTCATAATGAAACTGTGATTTCGTTCTATACATATTTGGTTGAAAAAGATGATGATCTTATGTCCATAGCTGCCAGGTGCAGTTTGAGGCAGGATTCTCTGAGTTCCCTCAATTCAATTTCCTTTATCGGTGACTTGAAGCCGGGAACAACTCTTGTAATTCCTGTTCTGGATGGAATATTTGTGCGTGAAAGACCTGTTTCAAACATAGACTATCTTTTGTCGGCACAGTTCAGAAATACTAGTGGAAAGGATTCGGATTCAGGCATTGAATGTATGGTGTCCGGGGTAAAATATACTTTCTATCCCCAGGAAAAATTTACTCCTTCACTGCGAGGCTATTTTTTGAATCCAGGCATGATTCTTCCACTTGAAAAGGCAACTCTCACATCTTCATTTGGCATGAGAACAAGTCCAATCTCAGGAAAGTGGAAATTCCACAAGGGCATTGATCTGGCAGCTCCATTGGGGTCATCAATTCTGGCATGCAAGAGTGGAGTCGTAAGAAAAGTTGAACGAAGCAACAGTGTATATGGAAATTTTGTTGTCATTGATCACTTTGGAGGCTATGAGAGTCTTTATGCACATATGAGTGATGTTCTTGTTGTTGAGGGACAGAGAATATCGTCTGGGCAAAAAATCGGATATGTGGGCCTTACTGGAATGACAACAGGTCCGCACCTGCATTTTGAGCTTAAGCAGAATGGAAAGCCCATTGATCCTCAGTCCAAGATACGAAACTAATTGGCTTGATAATTGAGTGCTGATATTTGCACTTTGATTTTATTTATATGTATGGTAAAATGGAAGAATGAGTACACATATTAATGCCAGGGAAGGGGATATTGCAGAATGCGTTTTGCTTCCAGGTGATCCTCTCAGGGCAAAGTTTATTGCAGAAAATTTTTTGGAAAATGCTGTTTGCTATAATGAAGTTCGCGGTATGTATGGATATACCGGGACATATAACGGAAAGAGAGTCTCAGTTCAGGGAACTGGAATGGGACAGCCTTCTCTTTCAATCTATGTAAATGAACTATTTAGGTTCTACGGGGTTCAGAAGGCAATCCGTGTTGGAACTTGTGGTGCAGTTTCAAAGAATATTGCCCTTCGCGATGTTATTCTTGCCCAGGGTGCCTGTTCTGATTCTGCATTGAATACCATGAGGTTTGGTGGTCTTCATTATGCTCCGATTGCAGATTTTGAGCTTTTGAAGAATGCCTATGATGCATCCATGGAACTGGGAATTAAGCCTAACGTTGGTCTTTGTGTTTCAAGTGATAATTTTTATGATGACAAGGAACTCTGGAAAATGTGGGCCGATTATGGTGCCATGGGAATAGAGATGGAAGCTGCTGAATTGTACACTCTGGCAGCTAAATTCAATAGAAAGGCTTTGGCTGTCTTGACCGTAAGCGATCATATTCTTCTTGGTGGACAGACTACCTCGGAAGAAAGGCAGACTACATTTACAAACATGATGAAGATTGCTCTTGAGGCAATTACACGTTAAGAGGCAAATATGAAACCAACATTAGTAGTTTTGGCAGCTGGAATGGGAAGCCGATATGGCGGAGTGAAGCAGATTGATGCTGTTGGAAAGCACGGAGAATGTCTTCTTGATTTTTCAACTTTTGATGCCATGAAGTCTGGTTTTGGAAAGGTTGTTTACATAATAAGAAAGGATATTGAGCAGGATTTCCGTGAAAGGCTTTTTGACAGGGTTGCAAGAAATTTCAATGCTGAGTACGTGTTCCAGTCTAAGGATTCTCTTCTTACACCGGAGGAAGTTCTGGTTGCAAAGGACAGAACAAAGCCCTGGGGAACACTCCATGCAGTTTTATGCTGTGAGCAGGCTGTCCATGAACCTTTTGCCGTAATCAACAGTGACGACTATTACGGAAGAAGTGCATTTACAACATTGGGAAAGCATCTGTCATCAATTGATAATGATTCTACGGAACATGCGATGGTTGGATATATTCTTGGAAACACCATGAGCAAGAGTGGTTCTGTTAGCCGAGGAATCTGTTCTGTTAATGGCGATTTTCTTGAGTCAATAGTTGAAAATACAAAAATCAGCTATAAGGGAGACGGCATTGTAAGTGATGTTGATGGAAAGGAAATTCCCCTTACCGGAAAGGAATGGGTTAGCATGAATTTCTTTGGTTTTGCTCCAAAGGCATTTGAAACATTCCATGAATATTGGGAAAACTTCAGGAAGACTTCACTGGACAGTCCAAAGGCAGAATCTCTTCTTCCTGTTGCTGCAAGTGAAATCGTAAGAAATAACAAGGGTGTAATAAAATTCTTTACTTCTGAAGAATGCTGGTTTGGAATGACCTATCCTGAAGACAGACAGACGGTAAAGGATGAGCTTAATTCAAAGATTGAATCAGGCTATTATCCTGAAAAACTATGGGAAAAGTAATTTAATCTTCGTTGATTCTGAAATTTGAATAAACTGTCACGAGAACTGAATAATGAGTTTTACTTCTCTGTTTGAAAAGTTAATCCCATTGTTTCTGGTTCTCTTTTTTCCCTCAAATCCTAATTTGAAATTTCACCCTTAATTTAGTATATTTTAACTATGAAAAAAAATATTGTGAATGAAGAAATAATGGGACTTCCTTGTGAAACTCAGCTTCCGCTTAAGCTTAATATTCTTCCTCTTGGTGGCAGACCAATTTTTCCCGGAATCTTTACTCCCCTGATGATAAATAATCAGGAAGACATGAAAGTAATTGAAGAAGCCATGTCTGGTGATGGTCATATCGGAATCACCATGCTTAAGGAAGACAAGGAAAATCCAACTATAATAGATATTCATCGGGTTGGAACTGTAGCTAGAATCATCAAGAAAATAAATCTTCCTGACGGAGGAATAAATGTCTTTGTTTCAACCTTGCAGAGATTCAAGGTCAGAAAGGTTCTGAAAAAGGAAAATCCCATTGTTGCAACAGTTGAGTACCTTCAGGATGAGGAGGACAACACCTTTGAGGTTAAGGCTCTTACTCGTGCTCTTGTCAGTGAGATGAAGGAAATCAGTGAGAATAATCCTATGTTCAGCGAGGAAATGCGGTTGAACATGGTTAACATTGACCAGCCTGGAAAAATTGCTGATTTTGTTGTTTCCATTCTTAATATTGACAAAAATGACCAGCAGAAGGTTTTGGAAACAGTCAATGTAAGGCAGAGACTTGAGCAGGTTCTTGTGTTCATCAAGAAGGAACAGGAAATTTTCAGGGTTCAGAAAAAAATTCAGAGTGAGCTCAACGAAAAGGTTGAAAAGAATCAGAGGGAATATTTCCTTCGTGAAGAAATGAAGTCTATCCAGGAAGAACTTGGCATTTCAAAGAATTCCAAGACCTGTGACTATGAAAAATACAAGGAAAAACTGGACTCATTCAATTTGAGTGAAGAAGCAAAGGAAACTTTGTATGATGAACTGGACAAATTCCAGCTTATGGATGTTCATGATCCTGAATACAACATGACGCGAAATTATCTTGATACTGCAACATCTCTCCCATGGAATGATGATGCTGTTGAAAATTTCAATCTTTCCAGGGCACAGTCTGTTCTTGAAAAGGAGCACTATGGCCTTGATGATGTGAAGAAGAGAATTCTTGAGTATTTGAGTGTTCGTATTCTGAAGCATGATGAAAAGGGCAGTGTGATTATTCTTGTTGGCCCTCCAGGTGTGGGAAAAACAAGTGTTGGAAAGTCTATTGCAAATTCCATGAACAGAAAATTCTATAGGTTCAGTGTAGGTGGTGAGCACGACGAGGGAAAAATCAAGGGATTCCGAAGAACCTATGTTGGTGCAATGCCGGGACAGATTATTGAGGGGCTTAAGATAACCAAGTCAAAGTCTCCTGTGTTCATGATTGATGAAGTAGACAAAATGAATGCAAGTTCCCAGGGTGATCCAAGTGCAGCTCTTCTTGAGGTTCTGGATCCTGAGCAGAATTCATCTTTCAGGGACACATACCTTAATGTTCCTTTTGATTTGAGCAACGTGCTTTTTATCTTGACTGCAAATACTCTTGATACAATTCCTCAGCCACTTTTGGATCGTGCGGAAATTATTGAGCTTTCAGGATACATTGATCAGGAAAAAATTGAGATTGCCAGAAAGTATCTCCTGCCAAGAATACTTGAAAAAAATGGCCTCAAGAAAAATCAGGTAAAGTTTACGAAAAATGCCTATGCTCTCATAGCAACAGAATATGCACGTGAAGCCGGAGTAAGAAATTACGAAAAGTGCATGGACAAGATTGCCAGAAAAATTGTCATGGAACAGGTTGAGGCTTTTGAGAAAAAGGGCTCAAAAATTTCCCAGGCAAAAATTCAGCAGAAGACATTCAGTGTTGATGTGCCGGAAGTAAGAAAATATCTTGGAAAGGCTGTTTTTGATGAAAGCCAGATTAAGACTGCAAGTGTTCCTGGAACAGCAATTGGACTTGCATGGACAAGCATGGGAGGAGATACTCTTCTTCTTGAGTCTATCAGTTTTGAGACTGAACATGCTGGCCTACAGCTTACGGGGCAGATGGGTGATGTTATGAGGGAAAGTGCTCAAATTGCCATGAACTGGGTAAAGCAGTATGCAATTGCAAAGGGAATCAAGGATTGTGCATGGTTTGAGAAAAACTCCATTCATCTTCACATTCCAGAAGGGGCAACTCCAAAGGACGGACCAAGTGCAGGCATAACAATGGCAACTACATTTTTGAGTCTGCTTATGGGAAAGAAAATCAAGCCTAATCTTGCAATGACTGGTGAACTTAGTCTTACAGGTCAGGTTTTGCCGATTGGCGGGTTGCGGGAAAAAACTGTTGCCGCCAAGAGAAACAAGATAAAAACAATTCTTATTCCAAAGGCAAACTTAAGGGATCTTGATGAAATCCCTGAGCATGTTAAGAAGGGAATCAAATTTATTCCAGTCAGTCATGTTAATGAAGTAATCGAAAATGTGTTCTGATTGATTTAACCAGTAAAAAAATGGCCGCATATTTGTGAAATGCGGCCATTTTTTTGTTTCTCTTACTTGTCTGAATCTTCTGGTTTAATGAATTTTGGATCAGAAAGGTTGAGAATTCCAGGAATGATTGTCATTGCAAGGAAGCTTGATGTAAACATAACGATTGCAACAAGGATTCCGAGGTAACGGAGAATAATGAACTTTGAAAGACAAAGAACAAGGAATCCCAAACCTACCGCAAGGGCATTTGTAATGATTCCGTGACCGCTCTTCTTGAATGTTTCCTTTGTTACGGCAACTATGTCAGAAGACTTGCTTCTTTCTTCCTTGTATGTTGAAAGAAAGTGAATTGTGTAATCGATTCCAACACCGACTGCAACTGATGCAATGATACTTGTTATAAGGTCAAGGTTTATATGGCAGAATCCCATCATCATGTAGTTGAGAAGAATTGTGAATGCAAGTGGAACTGCACCAAGAATTCCTGCCCATCCTGATTTGAATGATATGGCGATGATTATGAATACTGAAAGCAATGAAATGAACAAGCTTGTGAGCTGGCTAGATACGATCATGTCAGTCATTGTGTATTCCATTTCACCGGAACCTGTTGCCTTGAGTGTGTATCCTTCAGGGAAATGTTCCTTTGCGTATGCTTCGGCAGCTTTGATTATGTAACCTGTGTTTGTAGTGTTGTGGTTTCTGAGCTGGCAAGTGATGCGCATTGACTTTGAGCTTGTGTTTCCGTCAGCAAATTCATCAAGTGATCCGCTGAGAAGAATGATGAGTCCGTTGATTACTTTCTTGAGGTCTTCATGTTTTTTTACGCGATACTTGTCTTCATCAAATGGAATTTCGTAGAATGCCTTTCCGTTGAAGTTGCAGTCTCTCAGTAGAATTTCAACAATGTCATCAACCTTTGCATTTTTTTCGCCTGCCTCAGAGTATGCTCTGTTGAATGCTGCAAGAAGTTCGTTTGCAGTATATTCCTTCTGGAGCTTCTGTGTGTAAGCCTCATTTGGATGTGGGATTGATGTGTCAATGAATTCTTCATCCTCTGATGGAGTTGAAATATCACCGAATGCTGAAAGGTCCATGTCTCCAAAGTCAACATCTCCAAAATCCATGTCTTGAGCACTTGTTTCTGCTGGAGTTTCTTCAATTGTTTCCGGTACATAAGTTGAAGGATCGTTGAAAACCTGATTGATTCTCTTTATGAATGTTGTAAGGGATACAATTTTTCCTATTTCAGGGAAGTTTTTCTTGAGGTTAGCTTCCATTCCATCTACGGCTTTTAGAATGTCTGGGTTTGAAATGTCTCCCTTTTCCGGGCCTTCTACCAGGAAGAATACGCTGTTTGTTCCTGCAAATGAATTGTCAACGTAGTCAATGTCCTGTCTGAATTCAGACTCCTTAGGAAAGTAGTTGATGAGTGCTGTATCAACCTTAAGCATCTTCAGTCCAACGATTGAAAGAATGATAATCAAAAGTGATGTGAGAGTGATTCTTGTATGGGAACCGCAGAAAAACTTGAAGATTGAATAGAGTGTGTCTCCACTGGCTTCAACTTCAGACTTGTTTCCGCGAAGGCTTGAAAGACGTTCGAGCTTTTCCTTAACTTTTTTTGTGGCACGCTTGATGATCTTAAGATCACGCTTCTTTGAGATTGTTTTTGGATCCTTGAGAAGAAGGATTGCCGGAATAAATGTTACTGAAAGGAGCAGTGACAGACCAACACCAATTGCTGTGAAAATTGAGAAAGAGTGAAGCGGCTGGAGAGGGCTTGTAATTAGAGAAATAAAACCAACTACAGTTGTAATTCCTGCAAGAAGAACTGCCTTCCATACTTCCTTGAGTCCGCACAGGAGAGCTTCTTCATGCATTTCCCTTGTGATTTCTCCGGTGAGTTTTTCTACCTCAACATAATAGTGTGTGAGCACGTGAATTCCGTATGCTGATCCAACGGCAATAAGTGCAACTGGAATGACGCTTGAAACAAGTGTGAATGTGTATCCCATAAGTCCCATGAGTCCAACAGAAATTGATGCAGACATGAGAACTGTAATGAGAGGAAGAAGTGTTCCTTCCATAGTGTGGAAGCTTAAATACAGGGAAATGAGAACAACGATTGCAACAAGGGGAATAAGTCCAATAAGGTCGCTCATCATGTAGTTCTTTGAGTTCATTGACTGAACTGGTTCACCAACAATCTTTACGATAAGGGCTTTTCCTGAAGTTTCTTTTTCAACAATTTTAGTTACCTGCTTGAGTACAAACTGCTGGCGTGCAGAATCATTCTTGGAGCTGTTGGCGTTGTAGAATTCTTCCTCAGCCTTTTCGATTGCAGCCTCATCCTTTGTCTTTTTTGCTTCCTTGAGAGCCAGCTTTGCAGCCTTTATTCTTTCTTCTATGGCAATTTTTGTGGCCTTCAGGTTTGCCTTTGCCTCTGCGATTTTCTGCGGATCCTTTGATGCCTTTGCTTCATCAAGTGCCTTTTCGGCTTCCATTACCTGCATTTTTGTCTCGCCGTTTGGCTTGACTGAAATCTGCATCTGTGATCCCGTAAAATCATCATTAACGATTACCCTGTTGTACATGTCTTCCCATGACTGGATTCTCAACTTGAGGTTTTTAATTGATTCTTGAGTGAGAAGTCCGTTTTCTGTGTTGAAGTCTTCTTCTGGGATGATGTTTGTAGGTGAAATTGATCCGTCAATGTTGCAAACGTAGTCAATGTTTGTTATTGATTTTACATCTTCAATATTGTCAATGAGTTCTACCTGGTCTGAAATTTTCTTGATTACGTCAAGGTATTCAGGTGTAAGGATTGTTCCGTCCTTTGCATCAATGACTACGCCGATGGAAAGCATTGAACCGAATGTTTCCTCAGTTGCATTCATGCGGTCGTATGATTCATCCTTCTGTGGGAAGAACTGCCTGAGGGAGTTGTCCATCTGAAGTCTTGTGATGAAGAACCCGAAGAACCCTGTCAAGGCAACACATGAAATAATGATTGCCCAGGGATGTCTGAAAAATTTCTTTAGAAAATTCATTTTTCTAACCTCATCATGTAGTTTTAATTAAATCACCTTGCATTATCTAAAATGGCAGGGTGGTTGAGTTTACTGAAATTATTCTCTGCCAATTAGAATTTGCATTTTACTCCAACGCTTGCATAGCTGTTGTTGAAGTATCCGTCCTTTTCTCCGGACCAGTCTGCAAACTCACTTTCATCATTCTTTGAGTGCATCAAAAGTCCGCTGATTGTGAAGCTGATGTCCTGGTTTGGGCAGAATTCAACTTTTGGCATTACAACAAGGTCACCGCGTTCGATTCCGTATACAATTGTTGCTTCCGGCTTGATCTTTCCGTTCTTCCAGCTGTCTGTAATGTATACAACGAGTCTGTTGTTTGTGTAGCAGTCATCGCTGTCGTAATCAACATCATACGTCTTGAACACTCCGTCGATCTTGTCATTGTTTAGAATATATGTTCCTGTTTCCTGAATGTTAACATTAATGTTGCTTACAGGAAGGTCAATGTCGAATCCAAAGAGCCACTGGATGCTGTTGTTCTTTACCCATGGATCATTTCCGGATGTGTCGTCTGTAAGGTTGTAGCATGCCTCTGCGCGGAGGTTGAAGTGCCACAATATTGTTGATGCTTCAAGTCCGAAGGTCTGCTTTTTGTCGTAATCCAGTTCTGGAAGTGCCAGCAGAGTTGATATTCCCTTGTTGAGCATAGCCTGTGTTGCAGCAAGATTTGCAAGGTTTGCGCTAGGCTGCTTGTGGTGACCGTAGTAATAGCTTGCACCAACATCAACTGAACCGAATGTTCCTGTGACTCTCAGACCTGCCTGGCTGTATTCAAGAGACTCTGTGTCCGGAAAAATCAATTCTGGATTTGAGTTGATTTCGTTTGCGTATGTCAGGTAGGAAAGATAGTTTGATGTTGCATCCATGTATTCGGCTGTGCCAAATGATGCATCTTTTTTTGCCTGGAGCATGTAAAGGTTTGTTTTTACTGCAGTTTCCGTAAGAGTTCTCAATGTGTTCATTTTTCCTGGAACCCATCTTCCGCTGGATGCAAATCTGTCTGGTGTCATTCCTGGTGTTACTACAGCTTCAAGAGTAAGGTTGTTTGCAGGAAGTGCATATGTTGCCTTGAACATTGGAACTGAAATTCGTCTGTCTGAATATAATGGAACTATGAATTCTGAATAGTCATCGGCATTGAAATTGTCTATAACGTGGAGACGGTCTCCCTTTCCCCAGATAGTTCTCATTTTTCCCGCTTCGACTGTAAGCTTGTTTTCGCAGAAATATCCGCGGATAACAGCCTCGTCAAGCAGATCCCATTTGTTTTCTGTAAGTGAATCCTCGCTTATCTTGAGATTAACGTTTGCATCAACTGATGAGCCTGAATATGAGAAGTTGAGTCTAGCCATAGGGAATGCCTGTGTTGTCATGTCCTTAAGGCCGTCAAGATTGACTCCTGTTTTTGCGCTGTCTGTGTCAAGGTATGCGCGTCCTTCGAGGGAAACTTCTCCTCCAATTTTTACAGATGAAGCAGCTGCTGCAGGTGATGATGCGTCTCCAAATCCTCCGAAGTCTCCGAAATCATCAAAATCGTCAGCATATGAAAGGGTGCAAAGTCCCAGTGCTGCACAAATCAAAAATGCATTTCTTGTTGTTTTCATGGAATCCTCAATAAATTGGACTGCCCAAGTCATTGGCTTTTTTGGATTCAGGCAGTCCTTAAAGTGTTTTCTTTGTTTTTTTAGACTATTACTTTCCTGTCTTTAGGAAGTTCTGTGTGAATACAGTCTTTGGATTGATGTTCATCTTCTGCATGAGAGCAAGTGCCTTGTTGTCAACTACCATGGCATTGATCTTAACTGTTGTTGTGTGTCCTGTTGCAACGTTCTTGTATTCGTTTTCCCAAGGAATGTCGTATCCGTCGATGTTTTTGATTGACTTAACTGTGAGAACCTTTTCAAGCTTTCCCTTCTTGTCATAGAGTTCTGTGTAAACCGGGTACATTGTTGCCTTGTCAATCCAGAGAATTCTCTTTGAATACTGGCTTGATGCAATAGGAGTGCATTCAACAACCTGACAGTTGAATCCGTTCTTTGTTTCATCCTTAAGGTACTGATGGTTGTCATCAGATACTTCTCGTGTCTTGAGGTCACCGTAAGTTGCATCAGTTCCAAGGAATGACTTTGAGTCTTCGCTTGAGTTTACGCGGCGTGGAGAAGGATCTGTTGCGAGGCGAACGAATTTTCCGTCTTCCGGACCATTTTCAATCTGAAGGAATCGTGTTCCTGCGTATGAAGCTGGTTCAATGAAGTTCATAACAATCTTAGTGATGTCCTTGCCTTTGTCTGCCTTCTGCTGGTTTGAGCCATATTCCCATAATACACGGTGCTCGTCTACAGAGCCGTTCTTTGAAATAAGGTTCATTTCTGCCTTTGCAACTGTGTATTTAGGCTTCTTAACATCGTGAACCTTAGTCATGATTTCTGTTCCCTTTGCATCTGCAAATACTAGTGCTGCGCTCATTGCCATTACTGCTGTAAATACTGAAAGTTTTTTCATTTTTCATCCTCCATAGATGTTGGTTCCATTGTTTTATTGTTACAACCAGTCATTAGGCAAAAGGTTACCGACCGGTCGTTAACTTAAAAGGTTTAATTTCTTAAACCTAATAACTAATATAACGTTTTTTTTATAAAATTCAAGTATTTTTGAAAAAAAAGTCTAAAAGTTTAATTATTTGAACTGATTGACAAAAAAAAGCAATGAATTTATACTTTGCAGGATGTATATTTCACAGGATGAGTTGAATGAACTGCATAAGATGTTCCATGAATGCGGTCCATTTTTTATTGCCTTGGGTGATGAAATCAGGCAGAAGATTATTCTTGATATTCTTGATGCAGGTGTTGATGGCCTGAATGTCATGACTTTGACCTCAATGAGCCACTTGTCGAGACCTGCAATTTCCCATCATCTGAAGGTTCTCAAGGATTCCGGGCTTGTCATAGCGGAAAAGAAGGGCACCCAGATTTTCTACAAGGTATCTCTTTCTGACAGTTTTCTCAATGGAATCAATCTTTTCCAGTCAACATTGGGCATAATCCAGCGTGTAGGTGAACTCAAGAAAAAGGCCGGCATGACGGATGGTGAATCTAAATAAGAAGGGGCTGTCCTAGAAGAATAAAGCCTCTGTCATTCTGAAATAAATTCAGCATGACAGGACTTATTGGACAGTCCCTTTTTTTGTTTGCCTGTTTATTTTGCTTTTTTTAGTAGAATCCTGCAAATTAGTTTGAAAATAACTGCCATCAATGTTGTGGATGCTATAACTAGAAATGCATATAAGCATCTTTCCATGGCTGTTGATTTTCCCTCTGGAAGCAGGAATTCCCATCCAAAGAGAGCAATGGCCTGCATCAGGTAAAGTTCCAGTGAATGTGATCCAAGAAATCGCGTGACGGCATTTTCGGTTTTGAATTTCATGGAAATCATGTAAATGAACAGGGCCGTACATGTGACTTCAACTGTCTGTATTGTCCATGTGATGAATTTGTCGTCTATGCCTGGCTTTCCGGAACCGAATTCCGTCCAGTAGCTTATGTTCAGGCTTCCGAGGAATTTTACCCAGATAAGGTGAGCTGCAACTGCCATTACAAGGAATGCGGCTGTCTTTATCCAGTAGATTTTTTTCAGATACCGGATGATTGCCTTTTCGTTAAATCCCAACACAAGCCCAATGAGGAAAGTTATTGTTGAATTTACCCACCATTCACCCTGGAACCACCAGCATGCGGGTTTCCATGACCAGTGAACGGTGTCCCACTTGTTTGTGGTCCACCAGTATGAACCATCAATCCTGATCCACCAGAACATGTGTCCTCCAATCAGGAAAAGGGCAGCTTCAATCAGTATGACAGCAAGAATTATTGCGTAGGATTTTGTTCTTGTCTTTGTGTTTCTGAATGCAGCAAAAAATGCAATGTACATTGTTGCCTGGACTATTACATACCAGGACTGTTCGTTTGCAAGGGTGATTCCCGTTAGTGAGAGAAGCCTTTTTGCAAGTGGAATGTCCCGGTGCATGAGAAAGTTCAGTCCAAAGTAGATTAGAGTCATGACATAGAATGGAACTGCTATTGAAAGAACTCGCTTCCTGAAGAAGGAGTCAAGATATCCGGGTTTTGATTCAAGGCTTCGTGCCAGTCCCAGCCCTGAGAGAAAGAAAAATACTCCAACAAACAGAAATCCTATGTCAACGAAGAAGGAAAGTTCTCCCGCATCACTGAAGGCTTCTTTCTGAGATATGTGATGAAGAATGACTCCGAGGGCCATGAGTCCGCGAAGTGATGTTGATGATTCCTTGTCCAGAACTTTTTCCTGGAAGGATCCTGCTGAATACCTGGCACCTATGATTGTCAATGCCACGAAGATTAAGTAAAAGATTATTGAACAGATCATTGGTCTATTCTATCACAATCTTTTTGTTGTGGCATCATAAAGTTTTATTTCCATTTTGAATTGTGATGGTATAGAATGAATTACATGAAACACAACATTATCGTAAAATTCAGTAAGGGTGCGCCTTCCGTTGAAAGCATGCTCCCAAGAATCAATGAAATATTTTCCGGAGTACTGGAAGTTGACGGAGTTGAATCTTTTTGCGTTTTCAAAAAACTGCATAAATCGTGACAACCGCTATGACATTATGATTCAGATTGATATGAGCAGGGAATCTCTTGAAAACTATGATCATTGCCAGGCTCACATAATCTGGAAAGAAGAATTTTCGGCATTCATTGAAAAGAAGGCTATCTTTGATTTTGAATAAGGACGGAGTTTGTATGGGTGATGATTTTTTGATGAGTCTTGATGATGCAATTTTTAACTGGCATCTTGCAAAGAATTTCGGGCCAATGGAAAGCGTTTTTAATGCACTGAAAAATGCTGTCGGAAACAATGTAGAAGTACTTGTTCCTGTCAACGATCAGAATGAAACGGCGGGAATAGCTCTCGTGTCAAATGGAGAGGACTATTTAATTCCTTTGTTTACCAGTGAGGAAGAGATGTCACTGCACATGCCTGGTGCGGTTGCAAGGATATGCCTTTCAAAAGTGTTTGAAGGATTTCTTTCAGATAAAAAAATACATGCCGTGGCCATTAATCCCTTCGGAAATAGATTTGTTGTGACCAGAAACATTCTTTCTGCCCTGAATTCATATGAGCCCCGATCCAGAATAAATATCATTACAGGTGGAGTTCTGGCTCCAAGATGCAAGGTGATTGTCAATGCTGCAAACGAAAGGCTATTGGGCGGCGGCGGAGTTGATGGAGCCATTCATAAGGCTGCTGGACCGGATTTGCTGGAGGAGTGCAGGAAACTGAATGGTTGCAAAACTGGAGATGCAAAGATTACCGGTGCATACAACATAAAGCATGCAAAAAAAATCATTCATACGGTGGGACCGGTTTATGGTATGTTTGACAATCCTGCTGAACTGTTGTCATCATGCTACAGAAAAAGTCTTGATCTTGCCTTTGAAAATGGTCTTGATTCAATTGCCTTCCCGTGCATTTCAACCGGTGTTTACAGGTATCCGCTGGATGAAGCTGCTGAAGTTTGCCTGAAAACGGTATCTCAATGGCTTGACTGCCACAAGGAATTTGTCATGAACGTGTACATCTGCTGCTTCAATGAAAGCGAGTACGAATCATACGCACGGCTTCTGGGAAAATAAGGATTTAAACAAAAAAAGCATCGGTTTTACCCGATGCTTCATGAGCTATTGCAGACTCGAACTGCAGACAGCCGCCTTAAAAGGGCGGTGCTCTACCACCTGAGCTAATAGCCCATCATTCAAAAGAATGTACGTTGATAATATACTTCATATCTTATTTAGTCAAGTGGTAAGGCCTGTTTGAATCAAATTTTCTGAAATTCTACTGAAAGCTCACTCAGGTCAATTTTGAGAACCTTGACGCTTATTTTTTCATTTAGACTGATTCCCGTGATGCCAATGTATGTTTCCAGCGCAAGTGAAGGAATGGAGAACTGTGGCAGCTTTTGTGTGTTGTCAACGCAAATTGCTTCTCCCGTCCAATCCGGATTCTGCAAAAGGTATACGAGGGTCCAGTGCATGTTTGTGTTTCTCTCGGCTTTCTTTGCAGCCATTGCTCCTGCATCTCCCTCGCTGATTTTCATTAGCATTGTGTCCTTGTCCATGAGCTTTTTTCCGTCAATGAAAGCACGCAGCTGCTGATGGGCAATGAGATCTGAATAACGGCGCAGGGGACTTGTGACCTGGCTGTAGAGTGCAAGACCAAGTCCTGAATGCATCCCGGGAGTTACGCCTACGTTTCGTTTTCTCATGCATCTTCTCAGCCTGAACTGGCCTGCAAGTCCTTCTGGTATATCCTCTGGAATGGTTGGTGCTTCCTGGCTTACAAAAGGAAAGGGTATGTTGTTCCTGAAAGCAAATTTTGCCGCACCTTCACCTGCAAGGAGCATCATTTCCCGGATCATTTCTGAGCTTTCGGTGTGGGGATGGTTAGTGATCACAACTTTTTTTTCTTCGCCTTCAAGTCTGATCTGTATTTCAGGCATGGTAATCTGGACTGCTCCGGATTTGCTTCTTCGTTCTATGTTTTTTCTGGCTATGTCAAACAAAGGTTTTAGTTCATCTGAGTCCTTTATTTTATCTGCTTCCTGGTATGTGAGACGCTTTACGTTGACTATTGTCTTCATTACCTGGCATTCCTCGATTCCTCCCTCTGAATTCAGCAGAATCCTGAAGCTTAGTGCACGGCTTTTTTCTTTCAACCCAAGGGCGTAGTCTTCTAGGCAGTCCTCGCAAAGCATTCTGGCTGCACCTTCAGGAATGTAAAGTGTTGCTCCTCTCTGGCATGCCGCCTTGTCAATTGATGAGTCTGGTATTACAGTTGATGCCGGATCTGCAATGTGAACCCAAAGATACTTTCCGTCGTAGGCAACTGCATCATCCGGGTCTGTGGAACCTTCGTTGTCGATGGCGTAGGAAAATCCTGGAATCTCGGTCCTGTCTTCCTCAGGAGGTGATGAAAGTCCTTCAGTTGCGGATTTTGTGGAAAGTCCCCAGCGCAGAGGGTAGGGGTTTCTTGTTATGTCCCAGAGACCGGTTTCAAGAAGAAGTTTGTGGGCCTTTTCAGGGGATTCCTTAAGGTTTGCGTCGTGCATGGTTCTTGATTTGTCTGTTTTTCCCTGGGCAAGAGCCTCCACATCACCCATAAAAATTGAGTCTTCAGGCAAAAGCTTTCTTTTTTTGAGCCTTTCAATGAATTCAGCCCTGATCTGAGCTTCCATTCCCTTTTCCTTTGCCTTTTTTACCATTGTGTCCATTTCTTCTTTTGTTCTGAGGGTGAATAGAATCTTGCCTTCCATCTGTGCCTTCAGATTCTGCATGAAGAAGAGGGTGTTTTTTATGCTGCAATAAAGTCCCCATGTTTCATCAGCCTTCGGTGTGCCGTAGAAAAGGGATGTCAGTTCCTCAAATCCGTATTCAGCAGATCTTGATTCGTCATCGGAATCCAAAAGTTCATAGCATTCTGCAATCTTCAGGAAAATCTGGTTCTTCTGGTCCAGTTTGTACATATCATCTTCTTTTGGGCATTCTTTTTCGCTGAATTCCAGTGCTTTTTCAAGGGATGTGACGGGTCCCTCGTGCAGAAGTATTATGTCCTTTGTCCGGACATTTTGTGTTGAATACACGGCTGGTTTTGTCTGGGTTGCAGGTGTTGACCTGTACTTAACTGTGAATTTTCCGTTCCCTGCATCTTCTGTTACAAGGGCTGCATTGTTTTTGTAGATTACCAGTGAGTTTACTTTGATCATGCATCCATTCTACAGGAAAAACTTGCAAAAAAAAAGGCGTTCCCGAACAAACGAGAGCGCCTTTCATTCAGAAAGAACTGATTAAAACTGAATTGTCTTCAATTACTTTGAAGCAACCTGGTTTTCTGATCCAATTCTTACCTTGTATCCAACTTCGCCTGTGATAGCGTTTGTGAGCCAAGGTCTCTTGATTTCATCCTTTTCACAGATGTTGTCTTCCTTTGTGAGATCTTCTGGGTTCTTAACGAAGAACTTGCAGCGTTCCATAGCTGGGTGGAAGTTTACAGTTTCTCCAATCTTGAAGTCTCCCTTAGAAGATGCAAGTACACGAGCAATAACGTTCTGTGTTCTTGTTGCAAGGAACAAGTGTGTTTCAGCACCGAGAGGTTCTCTGTTTGAAACCTTCATCTGCATGTTGTTCTCAGCTGCTGGAGCATCTGTGTATACGAGGTCTTCTGGGCGTACACCGAAGTATACTTCCTTTCCTACGTATTCCTTGAGCTTAGCCTGCTGTTCTGCAGTTGGAGTAAGTGTGAATGTTCCTTCATCAACTACTACCTTGTCTCCTTCGCTCTTAACAGTTACTGTCATGAAGTTCATTGGTGGTGTACCGATGAATCCAGCAACGAACTTGTTAACTGGGTGGTTGTACAAGTACAATGGTTCACCAATCTGCTGAACGTGTCCGTCCTTCATAACAACAATCTTTGTACCCATTGTCATAGCTTCGATCTGGTCGTGTGTAACGTAGATCATTGTAGCCTGGAGTCTCTGGTGCAAAGCTGCGATTTCTCCACGCATTGTAACACGGAGCTTAGCATCAAGGTTAGACAGTGGTTCGTCGAACAAGAATACCTTAGGGTTACGAACGATTGCACGACCTACTGCAACACGCTGTCTCTGTCCACCGGAAAGAGCCTTTGGCTTGCGGTCGAGGTACTGTGTGAGTCCGAGGCTTACAGCTGCATCATTAACGCGCTGAGCAATAGCAGCCTTATCCATCTTGCGGATCTTAAGACCGAATGCCATGTTGTCAAATACAGTCATGTGTGGGTAAAGAGCATAGTTCTGGAAAACCATTGCGATGTTTCTGTCCTTTGGTGGAACATCGTTCATTTTTTCACCGTCGATGAGAAGTTCACCTTCAGAGATTTCTTCCAAACCTGCTACCATGCGGAGAGTTGTTGACTTTCCACATCCTGATGGACCTACGAATACACAGAAGTCGCGGTCTTCGATTACGATGTTGGCATTTTCTACGGCCTGTACGTTACCGTCATAAATCTTGCCAATTCCCTTCAATTCTACTTTTGCCATTTTGGCCTCCCTAGGGGTTATTATTATGCCATTCATTATATGGGTGAATTTTTGGGAAGTCAAATTTATTTGGATGAATTTTGCCGGAATATGAGCAAATGTTGCTCACCTTGTGAAAATTTTTCCAGAAATCCTGTACAAATGTCATAGTAATCTGAGAATCATCTTGAAACTTAGATTTGACTGTTTCCCTTGAACAAATGCATAAGCCATTGTAAAATCTTCCATATTAGACAATCAAATAGTTGCCTGATTAGTTATGACTGAATCCTATACCATAATTGTCCCGGACCCAGAAATTCTGTCCAGAGTGTGCGGGGCAAACGACAGCAATCTGAAACTCATTGAATCCTTCATGGGGGTAAGTGTCTTTGCCCGCGGAAATGAAATATCCATTGGCACTCATGATTCCGCTTTGCAGCAGCAGTTCAATTTTATTGTGAATCGAATTCTTGATGAGTTTTCCCTGGGGGAATCAAGTGTCACTGATACAGAGCTCATTCAGTCAGTCTTGAATAACGGTGAGTTTTCAGATCGTGCTTTCTTTTCCAAGTATTCCATCCAGGTGCCGGGTGGTACAAAAAAAGTATATCCAAGAACACGAGGGCAGGCTGAGCTTGTAAAGTGCATGAGAGCAACAGATATGGTTTTTGCATCAGGCCCTGCCGGATCGGGAAAGACATTCCTTGCAATTGCCGAGTCTCTCAGACTTTTGTTGTCCCATAAGGTAAGTTCCATTATCTTGACTCGTCCAGTGGTTGAGGCAGGGGAAAGCCTGGGGTTCCTGCCGGGTGATTTGCAGGACAAAATCAATCCTTACATAAGACCTCTTTATGATGCCATGAATTCGCTTTTGCCACGGGATACTGTTAAAAGACTGTCAGAAAATGGTATAATAGAAGTGGCTCCCCTTGCATATATGAGGGGAAGGACTCTAAGCGATGCCGCAGTTGTTCTCGATGAGGCTCAGAATACTACGGTTGAGCAGATGAAAATGTTTTTGACCCGTATGGGAGAAAATACAAAGATGTTCATTACGGGTGACAGGACACAGACTGATCTTCCAAGAAAAATTCCTTCTGGTTTTGTCAATGCTCTCAATATTCTGGGAAATGTTGAGGGGATATCTGTTGTGGAACTAACTGCAGAAGATATTGTCAGGAATGAACTGGTAAAGAAAATAATTAGGGCTTATGAAAATGAAGAAAGAGACTGATAATGGTGTTTTTTCAATAATCTTTGGTGCTGTTGGAAAATATATCCGTGAAAACTATTCCGTGCTTATTCTCATGTCTTTGACATTCCTTGCTGCCGTTGCAATCTCCTTTGTTCAGATTACGACTACTGCAACAGTTGCGTCTTTTGACATTAATGAATATGAGGTTGGCCAGATTGCCGACAAGACAATTTCTGCAACCAAATCAATTCCTGCTGATTTTGAGAATCCGATTTCAGTTGAGAAGGATGAAAAGGTAATCAGAAAGGGGTTCCCGATTACAGAGGAAGGCTATGCAAAGCTGAGAAAAATGAGCGAGTCTCCTATCTATGTTGATTACAGGGCCTTTGCAAATGCCGTTATATTCCATATCCTCATGGTTTCCCTGTTCTTCATTCTTTCAAGCAGAATTTATTTCCAGAATCAAAAACTTGAGTTCAAGGAAGTTTTGACTGAGTGTGTTTTCTATATCCTGATTTTTGCTACAACAATATTCGGCACTAAGACTGTCTATTTTTCATCATCATTTTCTCTTTGTTCCATAATTCCGTCTGTTTTTTGCGTGTATCTTGTTGCCATTTTGTTCGGGCAGATAAATGCAGTTTTCTTTTCCATAATGATTTCCCTGTGTGTTTTCAATGCAAGTGCATACAGGGTTGTTCCCTTTTTCTTTACTCTTGCTTCGGCTTTGTCTGCTGCGCGAATTGTCAGAAAAATTGAGCGAAGGACTGACATTGTGTTTGCATCGCTTTTGCAGGCCCTTCTAAATGTTGTGTTCCTCATTATTTTCAAGATTGTGTTCAATTCTCCTTTGAGCGAGGATTTCTGGGCTATTTTTGGAGTTGCACTTACAGGATTTTTCTCAGGAATTCTTTGTCTTGGTATGCTCACTCCCCTTGAACTCATGCTTAACACGGCATCTCCTTTCAGGCTCATGGATCTGGCAGACCAGAATTCTCCTGTCATGCAGAAAATGCTTCTTACTGCAGGTGGAACTCACAGTCATTCCCTGATGGTTGCTCAGCTTGCCGAAAGTGCCTGTAATGCGGTTGGTGCCAATGCACTTCTTGCCCGTGTAGGAGCATTCTTCCATGATATTGGAAAAATGGATAATCCTGAGTATTTTGTTGAAAATCAGGCTTCGGGTGAAAATCTTCATAACAGCATAAATCCGTCTCTTTCTGTTAGCGTTATCAGGTCTCATGTAAAACGCGGTGTTGAAAAGGCTCATTCACTCAGGCTTCCTTCCCGTGTAATCGACATAATCAATGAGCATCATGGAAATCAGGTTATTGCATATTTCTATAATGAAGCAAAGAAGATTGACCCTTATGCTTCACCAGAGGACTATTCATACAATGGAAATCCTCCAAGTTCAAAGGAAAGCGCAATTGTAATGCTTGCTGATACAGTTGAAGCTGCCTGCCGTTCACTGGACAAGCCTTCTGTTCCACGTCTTGATAAATTTATCTCAGACCTTTTTGAGGGAAAGATTGCTTCACACCAGCTTGATGGATGTAACCTCACTTTCAATGATTTGACAAAGATTCATGATTCTTTCGTCAACATACTTGCAAGTCATTATCACTCAAGAACAAAGTATCCTGACCAGAAGGATCCTGATGGCCTTGAACCTCAGGAGCAGAAATCTCAGGATGATGATGCAGATAAAGAGAAGTTTTCCGAGGCAACTGAAAAGGAATCCAGGGAAAAGGACTCTAAGGAAACTAAGGAAACTAAGTCGGCAAAAAAAACATCATCAAAGGAAAAGGTCAATGGCTAATCAGATTTTTGTTTCAGTAGAAGATGGAATGAATGAGCCTGAGTGGATTTCTCAGATTGATCCTTTTGTCCAGAAAGTGCTTTCAGAACTTGGTTATGACGGTGAAGAAATTTCTATAATGTTTTGCTCAGACAAAATGATTCAGGAATTGAATGGGTCATACCGTAACATTGACAGCCCTACAGATGTTTTAAGTTTTGAGAATGGTGAAGATTATACTGACGAGGAAGGCAATGAATGGTTTCAGGCAGGCGATATTGCCATAAGTCTTGAAACTCTTGCAAAAAATGCTACATACTTTGAGGTGACAGAAAATGAGGAACTCAAGCGTCTTCTGATTCATGGAGTTCTTCACTTGAATGGATATGATCATGGCGAGGAGCACATTGAAAAGAATGTTGAGCCTGTCTGTGAAATGCTTAAGATTCAGAAGAATATGATGAAAAAAATGGAGACGGAAAATCTCTTTTAGGATACTTAAAAATGAAATTGTTTGGTTTTGGAAAAAACAAGAAAAATGACTCGGCAAATTCGGATCAGGAAATTCAGAAGGAAATTCTTGCATCAGAAAAAAATGAAATGATTCAGGGCGTTGAGGATCTTGCTGTTACAACTGTTAAGGAAGTAATGGTTCCACGCATTGATGTTGATTTTATATCTGTTGATGTTAATGAAGATGAGCTTCTTGAAAAGGTTACTGGAAGCGGCCATTCAAGGATTCCTGTTTATTCTGGTTCAATAGATAATGTAATCGGAATTCTCTATGTAAAGGATTTGATAAAGGTTTGGGCAAGTAAGCAGCCCATTGATCTGGAAAAAATTATCAGAAAGCCTTATTTTGTTCCGGAGAGCAAGCATATTGACAGTCTGCTCAGGGAATTCAAGAGAAGGCATGTTCATATTGCAGTTGGAATTGATGAGTATGGCGGAATATCTGGAATTGTCTGCATGGAAGATATTATTGAAGAAATTGTTGGTGACATTCAGGATGAATTTGACCATGAAAGGGAAGATATTATTTCTCTGTCGGACAATGTGTGGATTTGTGATGCGAGAGTAGGTCTTGATACTCTTAATGAAGAAATCGGATCAAATTTCCCAACGGAAGATTTTGACACGCTGGGTGGATTTGTCTTTGACCTTTTCGGAAAGATTCCCGTTAAGTTTGAGAAGACATCATGGAATGGTTTTGATTTTGTCATTCAGGAAATGGAAGGCCATAAAGTCAATACAATAAAAGTGATTAAGGACGCTTCCAGAAAAACTTATGAGGGTTAGCCTAAAAAAATGCTTTTGAGGGTGGGAATATGAAAAAAATATTAGTTTTATGCCTTGTGTGCAGTTTGGCATCTGCTTTTTCTTTTGCAGAACCTACAGCTCTTGAATTATTTGAGTCTGCAAAGGACCATCAGAACAGGAAGCAGTGGTTTGAGGCTGTTGATCTCTATCGCGAGGCTTTGAATATTAATCCTAACTATGCTGATGCCTGGTATAATCTTGCCTTATGTTCATATGCTCTTGGCAACTATGAGCTTACCGTTGAATATGCAGATAAGGCTGCAAAGTACACAAAGAATCTTACTGATATTCAGAATCTTAAGGGAATGGCACTCATTCTGCTTGGAAATGTTACTGAGGCAAAAAATGTCTTTACTGATGTCCTTAAGAGGTATCCCAGGGATATTTATTCCCGCTTTGGTCTTGCCGAGCTTGATTTGCTTGAAGGAAAAATTTCCGTTGCTGAAACAAGATATTTTGATGCACTCAAGCAGGATCCCCAGAACAAGAAGGCCCTGCTGAGTCTTGCTCTTATCAGTGCAGAAATGGGAAAGAATGCTGTTTCAGAAAACTATATCAATCAGGCTCTTTCAAATTATTCAGGTGAGGCTGAAGTTCATTACCTTGCAGCATATCTGGCAGCAGGTCAGGGAAACTACAAGGTTGCAGAGCAGAGAGCCAGATCTGCAGTTCAGATTGATACTGGCATGGACAATGCCTATTCACTTCTTGCCGGAATTCTTTTTGCCCAGAAAAGATATGCCGAGGTAATTGATATCTGTGATTTCCGTATCGGACGAAACAGAAACCTTTCAACTGCCTGGTATCTTAAGGGGCTTTCTCTTTCCAGGCTTGGGAAAAATTCAGAGGCTATTGCTGCCTATGAAAAGGGGCTTTCAATCAATCCTCAGGATGAACTTATGAGAGCTGCACTTGAACAGCTGGCAGTTTCTTCAACAACCATCGAGGACAAGAAACGTGATTCATGGGCTATGTATCACTATGACAAGGCAAAGGAATATGGTCTTGCCCTAAATGCCCGTTCTGAGCGCTTTGAATTTCAGAAGGCTCTTTCCATTGCCCCTCTCAATGAAAAAATCCGCTTTGATTTTGCACAAATGCTTAACAGGGACGGCTTGTATGAGCTTTATGTTCAGCAGTTGAATTTTATCAAGGATAATATGGCTGTCCTTACTGATTCCAGAATTAAGAGAGATGAGAATTCTCCAAAGAAGTCCAGCATGCAGATTCGCATGGAAGATGATCTTGAGGCATTCAAAAGTCTCATGGCAAACAATATTTCAGACAGGTGGCAGGTTGATCCGTTCTATCTGGACAAGACAAGGTGGAGTATTGGAATCTATTTTACAAAGAAACCAATCCAGCTTTTCCACGCAGACATGGAAGACGTTACGGCTCTTGCAGCTCAGCAGGTTTTTAACGGAGTTACGTCTACATCTGTTGTTGTGAATTCTGTTCCAGTTACTTCCTATGCCCAGGCATTCAGGGCAGCAAGAACTTCCGGACAGGATTATTTTATCATCATGAATGCCTCGGAAACTGAAAGAACTTTCCTTATAGATGCAGAAATTTATTCCGGAAAAACTGGAACAAAAACCTCGGGTTTCAGTGTTTACAGAACTGGAAATGACTGTATGGCCCGAAGTCTCCAGCGATTCAGACAGGCGGTTATGGACATTCTTCCAATCCGCGGAAAGGTTCTCAAAAACGTTCAGGGCAAGCTTCTCATTGACTTGGGAAAGAATGACGGCGTAACAAAGGACAGTGAATTTGACATCATAAGAAAGGGTGGGATTGTAACAAAGGATTCAGGTGTGGGAATCACATATAATGAAAAGGATCTTTTGGGAACTGTTAAGGTAGTTGATTCTAATGAAGAACTTTCTGAAGGTTTGTACAAGAAAAACGGATTCTATGACACTCTGAACGCAGGTGATGAGGTTATTCTGACAAAGATTGGCGAAAAAAAGGATCTTAAGGTTGATGGCAATGCTGCAAGTGATTCAAGGCCTCAGGCTGACAGTCTTGGTGTTCCTGTAACTCCGGCAGCTCAGAAGGATGAAAAAGAAGCTTTGAGGGAATCTCTCAAGACTAAGGGAAGAGAGTCCACACTCATTAATTTGATTCGTGGTATTTTCTAGGAAATAACTGCAAAATGAAGACCTTTCTTTGTTTTGTGTCATGTTTTGACCTTGACTAAACAGATTGGTTTCACTAAAATTATCGCTCATACTGTATACTGTGTTTTCTATGTCAATTTGTTTTGGCTGGTACGCAGATCGGTAAATATATTTGGAGGCAAAAAGTGGTAAAAATCAGACTCATGAAAATGGGAACAAAGAAACGCCCTGATTACCGTATTGTCGTTCAGGATTCACGCAAGCCACGTGATGGAACAACAATTGAGGAAATCGGACAGTATCACCCAATCGCAGCAGAGAATCAGTCTTCTTTCAACGAAGAAAGAGCAAAGTACTGGCTCAGTGTTGGTGCTCAGCCAACTGCTATGGTAAAGAAAATTTTCAATACACATGGTTTGTCAGCTGCAGGAAAGAATTTAACCAAGTAATCTTCAGAGGAGCAATGAATGGAAAAAGACCTGATTGAATTTATTGCAAAGTCATTGGTCGATGATCCAAATGCAGTCTCTGTTACAGAAACCCAGGGTGAACGCGGACCTGTTCTTCAGCTTAGTGTTGCTCAAGGGGATATTGGCAAGGTTATTGGCAAATACGGTCGTATTGCAAAAGCTCTGCGCACTGTTTTAAGCGCTACATCCAATAAGGATGGAAAACGCTACAGTCTGGAAATCTTAGACTGATGACAGAGCAATTTGTAGTGGGTATCGTTCGAGGAACTCATGGAGTTTCGGGCGAGTTTAAAGTTGAAAGCACTTCGGGCGAGTATGATCATTTTTATCATATGGATGAAGTGACTATCACGGACGGAACTAATTCCAGACTGGTCAAGATTGAATCAGTAAAAGAAGGAAATAACGTTCTGTACATGAAATTAGCTGGAATAAATTCACCTGAGGATGCTGCAAAATTCAACAGGTGGGAAATCGTAGTTCCACGAGAAAAAGCTCATAAGTTGCAGAAGGATGAGTGGTATATAGAGGACCTTAAGGGTAGCTCTGTATGGTACAAGGATACGGCGGGTGATACCGCACCGGCTCTGGATGATAATTCAGTAGTTGGAACAGTCACAAACGTATTGGAAGGCGGATCTGGTTATCTCGTTGAGATAAAGCTGTCCGAGAGTTGCAGGCTTCTTGGCGATGACATTAAGTTCAACAGGAAAGGAAAAGTAAACACTGTTTATGTTCCGTTCAAGGATGAATTTATTGGAAAAATTAATATCGAAGAGAAGACAATGCAGCTGATGCACCTCTGGATTCTGGAGTAACTCCTGTGAAATTTACTGTGCTGACCTTATTCCCAGAAATACCCCGGGCTTTTTTTGAAAGTTCGATCATGGCCAAGGCTGTAGAGAAGGGAATTATTGCCTACGATTTGGTTAATATCAGGGATTTTGCCTTTGATAGACACCACACATGTGATGACGCACCTTATGGCGGAGGAGCCGGCCAGCTTTTGTTGCCGGAACCTTTAGGACTTGCACTTGATAGTGTTGAGGCTTACAAGAAAACGAAGCATGTAATATATGTTACGCCTTCAGGGAAGCCTTTCACCCAGCAGAAAGCAGTCCAATTGAGCCAGAAAGATGAAATTGTTCTGGTCTGCGGAAGATACGAAGGTATTGACCAGCGGATTATTGATTCCTACGTTGATGAGGAGATTTCCATTGGGGATTATGTAATGTCCAGCGGAGAGCTTGCAGCAACGGTTATAGTTGACAGTGTTTACAGGCTTGTTGATGGTGTCATAACAAGGGAGTCACTGGAAGAAGAGAGTTTTTCTGACAACCTTTTGGAATATCCCCAGTACACAAGGCCAAATGTGTATAAGGGCATGGAAGTTCCTGCTGTTTTGAGCAGTGGCAACCACGAAAAAATCCGAAAGTGGCGGCTTGAAAAGAGCATTCAGAAGACTTTGCGAAACAGACCTGATCTGATTCAAAAAGCCAGAATGACTGGAACTCTTACTCAAGAAGCTGAAAAGATGATCGAAGAACTTACGGGCTTTGTAAGTTATAAGAATGACCGTAAGAAAAGCCGTAAACTTAGAAGTATTCAGATAAAACTGGATAAGAAAGAAAAGTAGCGGCATATACTTGATGGAGAAAACTATGGATCTTATTAAAACCATTGAAGAACAGCAGAAGAAAAAGAATCCTGCACCATTCAAAGTTGGTGATACTGTAAAGGTTCACTTTGAAATTATTGAAGGTAAGACAAAGCGTATCCAGATTTTTGAGGGACTCGTTCTTTGTTTCAAGAACTCTGGTATTCGCAAGACTTTCACTGTTCGCAAGATCAGCTACGGTGTTGGTGTAGAACGCGTATTCCCAGTAAACAGCCCACGTGTTATCAAGGTTGAACTTGTTCGCCCTGGTAAGGTTCGCCGTTCAAAGATTTACTATGTTCGCGACAAGATCGGTAAGGCTGGAAAGATTAAGGAATTGATCGGATCAAAGGCCAGAGAAGAAATGCAGGCTTCACGTGAGGCAGCAAAGGCTGCTGATCAGACAGAAGCTCAGATTAAGGCTGAAGCTAAGGCTGAAAACGCAAAATAATCTGCTGGCCTAAAGGTCATAGAGCGTCATTGCATAAAAGCAATGGCGCTTTTTTTTTTTCCTTTGATAATGTATTTGCCGGATGAATTGTGTATTGAGTTTTTGTTTCTCTATCTATACAATTTTCTTGTGAATGTAGTTAATGTAAATTCCCAGAATGTACAGCCCTCGGTCCAGAGCAATTCCATGGAAAGCCAGCAAGTCCTGGTTAAGGTTTTGAAAGACTTGGGTGGTTCAAGGTACCTGGTTTCTCTCTTTGGAAAAAGAATTGAGGTTTCCAGCCTGAAAGTTCTGAGTGTGGGTGAGAATTTTATTGCCAAAGTCAAATATCTTGATTCAAGGGTAATAATTGAACCAAAAGAAATCATGGGAAATGAAAGGTCAGCCTATTTCTCAGTACTGGAAAAACTGGGTGTTCCCTGTGATGATATTTCATTCAGAATTTTTTTATTCATGCAGCAGTCAGGTTTTAGAATTGACAAAAAGATCATGGCTTTGGCTAGAAAATCATCTTTGTATTTTGAGGAAGATGAAGAAGAGAGTGCTGAAATTGGCTGTATGCTGCTGGAAAAGGGAATTGAACCAACGGAGGATAACATATCAGAACTCCTTGGCCTTTTAAAAATTAAGCGCCGTGAAAAAAAACATGACTCTAGTCCTGATGATGCTGGAAAAAAATCCATGGAGGAATCTTCTGGTTTTCTGGCCAGTCTTTTTCCTGGTGAGAATTTTAATGCCAGGGGAGAAGGTCTTCTTTCCATGGTGAATCATCTCAAGAACAGGGATTCGTCTTCCATGCATTGGCTTGCAATTCCCTATGAATGGGAAAATGAAGGTGTGGGATACACTGGAATAATAAGGCTTCTTCTCAATCTTTCTACTAAAGAAACGGAAAAAATTCAAATTAATTGTGAAAGGGACTGTAAAAAGTTTTATTTTGTTGTATACTTGAAGCAAAGCAAGGTTAATGAAGTACGGTTCTGTACATTACCGCCGCTTTTGGCCTCGGATATTCAGAATGAGGAAAGGCGGCTTGGAGAGCTGTTTGGTTCCGGCATGAATCAGGATTGTTCTGTGACAGTTACCTATTCACCCTTAGCTTTAATTCAGGGACTTTATTCAAGCAATGAAGAGCCCAGAGTTTATGAAAGCATAGTATGATGAAAAACTCGAAGTTTGCTGTTTCCCTGAAGTATCCGGAGAATGTTTGTGCCCCGGTCATTACTTCAAAGTCGTCAGGAATTGTTGCTCAAAGAATGATTGAGATTGCAGAGGAAAATGACATTCCTGTTGTTGAAGATGATGTGCTTGCAAATGTTCTTTCCATAAAGCAGGTCGGTGAGTGCATTCCTGAATCAACCTGGGAGGCTGTGGCTTCAATATTTGCTTTCATAAAGCTCATGGAAGAAAGAGTAAAATAATATGACAAAAACGATTCAATCGACAGAAATAAATCTTGGTGCAAGATACAATGCTCCTGTGTATTTTGATGATGGTGAGAATATGTTCCTTGCTGCAGGATCGGCTGTAAAGGCCTATCATCTTATTGCCATCAAACGATGGGGGTTAAAGACTTTTGTTACAGATGGAGTCAGGCTTCCCGATGACTTTGCAGTTAATGATGCTTCTGACGTTGAAGAAGTGGATGAACTTGAGGAACTGGAAGAAGTTGAGGAGCTTGAAGAACTCTAGTGGATTCCGGTAATATTGTTTCCACGAGGCAGAAAGGCTTTGATGGTGAAGACAAGGCCTGTGCATACCTGATTTCTAATGGGTATGAAATTATCGACCGCAATTATTATACACGCTTTGGAGAGATTGACATAATCGCACGCAAGGACAAGTTCCTTGTTTTTGTAGAAGTAAAAAGTCTTCCTCATGGCGATATTGATACTCTTTCTTACGTATTGAACAAGAAAAAACAGCAAAAGATCATTAAAACCTCTAAATGTTATCTCCTAAAACATCGACAATATAATTACGAGTATATCAGGTATGATGTTCTTGCTATTGATGTCCCGGTTCTGGATCCGGTATATCACATAGAAAATGCATTTTCGGAGTAATACGATACATGAGCCCAGTTGAAAAGGATGAGTCAAAAAAGAATCTTGCACAAAGAATCAGAGACCTTCAGAAAAAAATCCAGGATGAAACTTACATTAACTCTGCCATAGACAGAATTGCTCTGGTCATGAGTACCCATATTGTTGATTTCAGAATTGATAAAAATTCCTAAATTGCTTTACCACTGAATAGTTTTTGAGTCATTCGGTTGCCTATTACCGTCATTTATAGTAATCGATTTATTCATTTATTGGAGTGGAATTTTTATGGATCATTTTGTGGTTCTGGAATATCCATGAAAATTGCAATTTATGATTATTCTTAGTATAATATTTCAATATGAGAGACAGACATTCTAGAAGACATAACAACTGGAAAAAAGATAATAACTCAGGAAACAGAAAGGAAAGGCGTGAGGAATTAGCAAGACCTTCAAAACCTGCCTTCAGACCTTCTACTCAGTTTGTTTCACAGGATCAGGTGAGACAGGAAGACAGTGCAATAAGTGAATACAAGAAAGAGAACAGGCCTCTTTGTTCATATTGCGGCGAGGCAATTTATGATATGTCCAGTGCCATGAATGATCCATCCTCTCATGAATTCGTTCATTTTGATTGTGTTCTTGAAAAAATTTCTTCCAGTGAACAGCTTGGAACCAATGATAAAATATCATATATAGGTCAGGGCAGATTTGGCATAATCAACTATGCAAATATTCATGACACAAAGCATTTTACCATCAAAAAAATTATTGATTGGGAAGAAAAGGATAAGAGAGAATCCTGGCGTGATGAGGTTGCAGATTTATACAGTAAGGTAAAATAGTTTTGCAGAATGTTGCTTAATGGAGATTTGCCATTTAACCTTGATTAAAGTGCATGTTTTTTATATAATAGGTCTACATTTGCCGGGATGGTGGAATAGGTAGACACAAGGGACTTAAAATCCCTCGACACTTAACCTGTCGTGCCGGTTCGATTCCGGTTCCCGGCAGTGTAGGCAGTGTCTTATGATACTGCTTTTTTTTTATCGAAAATATCCATGATTCTCTACATATATTTAGGGAATTTATAATTAGAGAAAGTTTATAATGAATGCAATTTTGGACATAATTTCATCATATATACCTTATTGGCCTCTAGCTGTATTTTGTGCGCTTATGCTTGCAGGGATTAATCTGCCCATTTCTGAAGATGTGCTGATTGTTTTGTCTGCGGGAATCTGTCAGCAGGAACGAAGTCTTGTATTGCCGACTTTAATTGCCATTTATTCCGGAACAGTGTTGAGTGATTGTGTTTCATATGGCATTGGCTATGCAGTTTCCAGGGGATTCTTGAATTTTGTTTTTTTCAAAAAAACTTCTGTAAGACTCAAGATAAAGGTTTTTACACATAGGCTTGAAAAGCATGGTTTTTTCACATTCATAACTTTCAGGCTTATTCCATTTGGCTTAAGAAATATTCTTTTTATAACGTCAGGTTTTGTTAAGCTTAAATTCTTAAATTTTATTTTGTTTGATTCTATTGCTGCTTTTATCAGCAACATGACATTGTTCTGGCTTGTTTTCCTTATTGGATCATCAGGAAGCTTGATTGGAAAGATTATTGGCTGTGTTGTTCTGTTTATTGTTGTGGTGTTTATATTTCGAAGTATCCGAAAGTTTAAGAAGGAATTGAAGGAAGTTACTGATGAGGAAAAGTCTGGTAACATGAATGGCTGACAGACAAAAAAAATGCTCCTGTGATTGCAGGAGCATTTTTTTTGTTGTTTACATACTGTATGCTATGCTTTTTGTTTTCTTTCGTCAGCTTTCTGCCAGGACTTAAGCCTGATAAATACCAGGTCAATGATGTGAATTGCAATCATAATGCAGATGTATGCAAACAGCCCTATGAATTTTTCATTGTAATATTTTGGCCAGAAACTTCCAACAAGAATAAAAATTGGCATGAGTAATTCAGGCCAGTCATCCTTCGTCTTGAGGGTAATTGCCTTGAGTAATGAAACATTGTAGTTGATGTTGCATAGTCCAATGATAATTACTTTGAATGGAAGAGGGAAGTTTGAGAAGCAGAGCATTATGCTTGTGAGGAACATGAGTGCAATGTTCAGGTAATATTTGAATGAAGCTCCGTTTGTTCTCATGAGTGTCTGAATTGTGTTTACGACGGCACAAATTGAAATCACGAAGAAGAAAATGTTTAATGGTGTGATTTCAGCAAACGAAGTAAGGTATTTTACGTCAGGCTGGAAAACTGGAGTTGAAAGGAAAAACCTTACAGGTTCCGCACCTGAAGCAGTAATCAGTGCTGTAAGGCACAGAATTGATTCCGTTGAGCTGAATTTAGTGAAGAACATTCTGCCGTTCTTGTAGCGCTCCCAGAAAACTGCATTTTGGGTGAGATATGCGATTGTGAGCAGGGATCCAACATAGAAAGGCTGATCTATGTTGTAGATAATCATGAGTCCGCCAATGAGATACAGTGGTAAGCATGAATCCAGAATGTGGTCAAGGAATTCTCCAATTGGAGAGCACATTTTTGTCTTTCTTGCCTGTTCTCCGTCGCAGTAATCAAGAACAACGTAGGTAAGAATAAAAATCGGAATTGCCCACCAGAATCTGTATGTGTTGAAATAGTAGGACTGAAGAATAATCAAAAAACCAGTGAGAGAACACAATCCGGATAGAAATGAAATTGTGTTCGGAGTGATTCTCCTTGGCATGATTTTCATGAGTGGATTCACAAGGAATTTGTACATGAATCCGCAGGTGTAAGAAATATCTTCAAATGAATATGAGTATTTTTTTCCAGCAGAGTTAATAACTTCTGTTTCGTGTTGTTTTGTAATTTCCATAGGTTAGTTCTTGTATTATATCACATTATTAAATAGAATGTCGAGAAATAATATTTAATCAGTTTTTTTCAGGTTTGTCTTATGTTTTCTGATACTCATTTTCATTTTCATTATCTTTTTGAAAAGCATGGAGCTGAATTTAGCCGGGATATTCTGATGCAGATGGTTAGGGACGGAGTTTTTTTTGGCCTTGATATTGGAACTGATTGTTCTGATTTGCCTCAGAGGGCTGCTTGCATTGAAAAGTCCCTGGATGCTATTGATGATGCCGATGCAAGAAACAGGGCATTGAAATTCATGCATTTTTCTGCAGGTATCTGGCCTGATCCTGAATCAATCAGAAATCGGTTTGAGTGCATGAAGACTCTTGAAAACTGTGTGAATGAGTTCAGAAACCACAAGCTTTTTGGTTCACATTTTTGTGCAATAGGTGAGGGTGGAATTGATCACCATTGGAATCCATGTGGTGCTGATGGAAGATCCGGCTCTGATTTTGACAGTGCAATGTTCGATGCAGAGAAGGAATTGTTTGAGCTTCAGTTGAACTTTGCCCGCAGCTTAAATCTTCCCTTCATAGTCCATTCCCGTGATGGGTTTTCTGATACTTTGGATTCAATAAAGAATGTCGGGTATAACAAGGGAATTATTCATTGCTATTCATATGGAATTAACGAGGCGAGAATTTTTCTTGATCTTGGCTGGCATATTAGTTTTTCTGGAAGCGTTACATATACGAAAAAAAACAGGATGGAAGAAATGAGGGAACTTATAAACTTTATTCCATCTGATCGTATTTTGCTTGAAACTGATTCACCATATCTTTCGCCTGTTCCATTACGGGGAACGGAAAATAATCCGGTAAATGTGAGACATACTTATTCCTTTGTGGCACAGTTGCGTGGAATTCCTGTTGAGGATTTGTCTGGGCTTGTTGATGAAAATTCAAGAAGTTTGTTTGCTTTAAAATAGAAAAAGGTTCAGCTGAAAGTTATTTGCTTCCAGCCGAACCTTCTTTAGTTACTTCCCTTTGCTTAGTTGTGTTTGCATTCAGGTAGTCAAATTATAACTGTCTATGCATTAAAAGGTTGCAAGTGTCTTTTCAACTCGGGCAACAGCCTTTTCCTTTCCAAGAATCCAGATGGATCCAATAAGAGGTGGAGAAACACGGCTTCCTGTTACAGCCATTCGAACCGGCATCATGAAGTCACCGAGCTTGATTCCAAGTTCTTCTGCGTACTTCTTTGCAAGTTCCTCTGCTTCTTCGTGTGATTTTCCGAAGATTTCAGCAACAAAAGTTTTTGCTTTTTCCAGCACTTCCTTTGTTTTTGCTTCGTCAAGTTTTTTCGGAATGATATCCGTCTTTGGTGGAACAGCTGGTTCTGTGAAGAGGAAATGAACCATTTCTGCTGAATCAGTAAGGAAATGAAGTCTTTCCTTGATAAGTGGCATGAGGGCAAGAAGCTGTCTCTTTACTTCTGCACTGTCCATTCCCATTGATGTGTCTGTGCATACTGGCTCACCGTCTGGTCCCATTGCAACGCCTGAGTATTCTGGTCCTACCTTTGGCTTTGGCTGAGGGTTGTCCGGGTTGATTTCAAGTGTTGCATCTCCAGTTCCTGTGATGAATGGGAGGGTCCACTGATACAGCTGTTCATCAGTGAGTGCGCGAATATACTGACCGTTGTACCATTCAAGTTTCTTGTAGTCAAATACTGCAGGTGCTTTGTTCAGGTGTTCAAGCTTGAAGAGTTTTCCGAGTTCCTCAAGGGTATACATGTCACGGCCATCTTCGTATGAACATCCCAGAAGAGCCACATAGTTTACGATAGCCTGTGGAAGATATCCGCGGGCACGGAATTCGTTGAGGGATGTGGATCCATGGCGCTTTGACAGTTTTTTTCCGTCTGATCCATTTACCATTGGAAGATGGCAGAATTCAGGATGCTCCCAACCGAAGGAGCGATACATCTGAACGTGAAGGGGAGTAGATGGAATCCATTCCTGTGCGCGCATAACATGAGAAATTTTCATAAGGTGGTCGTCAACAATGTTTGCAAGGTGATATGTTGGAAATCCGTCTGACTTCAAGAGAACAGGATCAGGAGAAATATCTTCATTTTTCCAGACAATGTCACCAAGAAGATGGTCTGCAAATTTTGTTTCTCCTTCAAGAGGAACCTTTAGACGAATTACGTATGGTTTTCCTGCATCAAGATTTGCCTTAACTTCTTCTGCAGTCAAATGGCGGCAATTTCTGTCGTATCCAGGTGGCATCTTGTTTTCAGTCTGAATCTTGCGAATGCGTTCAAGACGTTCTGAGTCGCAGAAACAATAGTATGCTTCTCCATTTTCAATAAGCTGCATTGCATATTTTTTGTAAAGCTCGAACCTTTCGCTCTGTACGTAAGGACCATATTCTCCGCCCTTTGATCCGCCTTCATCCCAATCAATGCCAAGCCAGGCCATTGTATCGTAAAGGTTTTGTACATATTTTTCATCGTAGCGGGTGCGGTCTGTGTCTTCAAGGCGAAGAATGAATTTTCCGCCCCTTGATCTTGCATACAGGTAGTTGAACAAAGCAGTTCGAACACCACCAATATGCTGCATCCCTGTCGGACTCGGCGCATAGCGAACCCTAACTTCATCAGACATAAGGTAACTCCTAAAATAATAAATTTAAAAAAAAGCGACGAGTCCGACAGCAGTCTGAGAAAAGCTGCATGGAGGCAGCGTCACTAGTTTTTACAAATAAACTGGTCAGTTTATGCGAAGCAGAAACTGATTGCTTTAGGAGGCAGGATGCCGGATAAAGCAAGCGCATAGCGAACCCTAACTTCATCAGACATAAGGTAACTCCTAAAATAATAAATTTAAAAAAAAGCGACGAGTCCGACAGCAGTCTGAGAAAAGCTGCATGGAGGCAGCGTCACTAGTTTTTACAAATAAACTGGTCAGTTTATGCGAAGCAGAAACTGATTGCTTTAGGAGGCAGGATGCCGGATAAAGCAAGCGCATAGCGAACCCTAACTTCATCAGACATAAGGTAACTCCTAAAATAATAAATTTAAAAAAAAGCGACGAGTCCGACAGCAGTCTGAGAAAAGCTGCATGGAGGCAGCGTCACTAGTTTTTACAAATAAACTGGTCAGTTTATGCGAAGCAGAAACTGATTGCTTTAGGAGGCAGGATGCCGGATAAAGCAAGCGCATAGCGAACCCTAACTTCATCAGACATAAGGTAACTCCTAAAATAATAAATTTAAAAAAAAGCGACGAGTCCGACAGCAGTCTGAGAAAAGCTGCATGGAGGCAGCGTCACTAGTTTTTACAAATAAACAGATTGTGCAAAATAAAAAAGTGAGTCCATATTTGTGTATAAACTCACTTTTATTGCAAACTGCATTTACAAATTAGAGACCGAAAATCTTTGCGTAAGCTTCCAGCGCTCCGTCGTATTTCTTTGCAAGAACAGTCTTTGCAAGTACCTTACCAAGCTGTACACCTTCCTGGTCAAAGCTGTTGATGTTCCACAAGAATCCCTGGAACATCACTTTATTTTCGAAGTGTGCCAGGAGGGCACCGATTGTTTTTGGTTCTACCTTGTTTGCGTAGATGAGGCTTGAAGGGCGTTCACCTGCGAAGAACTTATTAGGATTTTCGTTGTCTTTTCCGCATGCAAAAGCGATGATCTGTGCAGTTACGTTAGCGCAGAGCTTTTTCTGGCTTGTGCTGTCTTCAATCACAACATCCTTTCCAGTCTGGTTTTCCTTGAATGCGATGAACTGGAGAGGAACAATGTCTGTTCCCTGGTGGAGCAGCTGATAGAACGAGTGTTGTCCGTTTGTTCCCGGTTCACCAAAAATAACCGGGCCTGTAACGTAGCTGATCTTTTCACCGAAGCGGTTCACTGACTTGCCGTTTGATTCCATGTCCAGCTGCTGGAGGTGTGCAGGGAATCTTGAGAGAGCCTGTGAATATGGAAGAACTGCTGTTGAAGGATATCCCTGAACGTTTCTTTCGTATACACCAATGAGTGCGTCCAGAAGTGAAGAGTTCTTGAGAATGTCTTTTTCTGTTGCGTTCTTGTCCTGCTCTGCAGCACCATCAAGGAAGTCTGCAAATGCCTTTGGACCGAATGCCAGTGAAAGAATTGCTCCACCTACACCAGAAGAAGAAGAGTAGCGTCCGCCAATGTAGTCATCCATGAAGAATGCAGCAAGGTAGTCAGGACTCTTTGCAAGTGGTGATGTTTCAGAAGTAACTGCGATCATGTGCTTTGACGGGTTGCATCCAGCCTTTGTGATGAAGTCCTTTACGAAAGATTCGTTTGTGAGAGTTTCAAGAGTTGTTCCAGATTTTGAAACAAGAATGAAGATTGTCTTTGAGATGTCGATTGAAGAGCAGACTGCAGCTGCATCATCAGGGTCAACATTAGAGATGAACCTAGCTTCCATCTTGAAAGTGCCAGTTGTCTTTGCCCAGTTTTCAAGAGCAAGATAGATTGCGCGTGGACCAAGGTCTGAACCACCGATACCGATCTGGCATACAGTTGTGAACTTTTCGCCCTTTTCGTTTACGATTTCGCCGTTGTGCACCTTGGCAGCAAAATCAGCCATTTTCTTCTGTTCATTGATGTAAAATTCACGCTTGTTTACTCCATCAGCCATAACATCTTTTCCAAGCTGACCGCGAAGAAGCTGGTGCAATACCATGCGGTTTTCTCCAGTGTTGATTACATCACCGTTATATAGTGCCTCAAATTTTTCAAGAAGCTGGCTTTCTGATGCAAGTTCCTTGAGTACGGAAAGTACCTGTGAGTTTACCTGTTTTGCAGCATAGTTGTATGTAAGTCCAGCACCCATTGGAATTGAATATTCTGCAACACGCTTTGCACCTTCAGCTCCTGACAATTCTTTTGCAACAGAAACTGATCCCTTCAATGACTGAAGCTTTTTGAATGATTCAAGTTTGTCCAAGTTATTCCATGAAATATTTGACATGATATCCCTCGTTTTTTTTGGAAATTTTCGAAAATTATATCAAATAGAAGAAATCTTTACAATTCATAATTTCTAATTCATAATTCATAATTCATAATTCATAATTTCTAATTCATAATTCATAATTCATAATTCATAATTCATAATTCATAATTCATAATTCCTTATTTTCTCTTGCTGTGTTATAATAAATTCCATGCTTAAACTTTCACCGATTCACTGCGAAAAAATCTGGGGCTACGAAGACTGGATTGCCTCTACTCATAAGGATGGTCTTCAGAAAGACTTCTATGAATTCTGCGGAGGAGAATTTCCACTTCTTGTAAAGATTATTCAGGCCAACGATTTTCTTTCAGTACAGGTTCATCCGGATGATGAAAGTGCATCGCGTCTTGAGAAAGCTGGTGCAAAGGGAAAGACAGAATGCTGGTATGTTCTTGAGGCTGATGAAAATGCAAAAATTGTCTATGGCTTGAATGAAGTTTCATCTGTTGAGGATTTGAGAAAGTCAATTGAAAACGGCACATTTGGTCATAAGCTTAATTATGTTAGGGTTAAGGCAGGTGATTTCTTTTTCATTCCTGCAGGAACCATTCATGCAATAGGAAGTGGACTCAAGATTCTGGAAATACAGCAGTCCAGCAACATAACTTACAGGATCTTTGACTGGAATCGCGGCAGAAAACTGGATGTTGAAAAGGCTCTTCAGGTTTCATCCTTCCATCACTGTTCCAGCCAGGGCATTGTCGACGGGAAATTTGAATGTGAGTTCTTCGGATTTTCAATCGAATCCCTTGAATTTGACAAGAATCTTTCATTTGATACTGTTACTCTTGTGTTTGATTTCAGAAGCCAGGAAATGTATTGCGCCAGGGCAGGTGAATCAGTGCTTCTTGAGCCTGGCAGATATATGTTCATCAGGGCCAGATAGTTTTTTTTCATAATCGTTGACAGTTTTGTATATTTATACATAATTTTAAATCATGAAAGACCGATATCTTCGTTTGAAAACCATAAAAAATCTTATAAAAAGCAATAAAATTGAAAGCCAGGACGTGCTGCTTGATTATCTTCTCAAGGAAGGCTTTGAGGTTACCCAGGCAACTCTTTCCAGGGATCTTAAACTCATGAAGGTTGGAAAGGTAAGTGACGGTAATAACGGATATGTATATACAATTCCTGATGATGAGATTGTCAAGGAAAGTGATCAGGTCTATGCCCAGGATTTCATGCGCGGGTACATCAGCATTGATTTCAGCAGGAATATCTGTGTCATAAAAACTTTGGGTGGTTATGCCCATAGCGTGACCAATGCCCTGGATTCAATGAATCTGGAAGAAATTCTTGGAACTATTGCAGGTGAAAACTGTATTTTTGTCTGTCTTCGTGAGAATGTTACCCCACAGGCTTTCATGACTCGCCTTAAGGAAAAAATTCCTGGACTTGAAGGTTAATTTCCGGCTGTTACCGGCTTGTGTTTCTCAAGATTTTTCCATCATGTCAGTTCAACGAATGTTTTTCCGAATCCCCCTTCTTCTGGCCGTGCATAGTGGAATTCCTTTACTGCAGGGCAATGTGAAAGGTAGTCCACTACGCCTTGCTGGAGAATTCCTGAACCTTTTCCATGGATTACTGAAAAATTTCTGAAGCTGTGTATGCAGCATAAGTCAATCTGGTGCTCTAATGCCTTTATTGCTTCTTCGTATCTCATTCCTAAAAGCCTGAGCTCGAATTTTGGTCTCTCATCTTCCTGGGAGGCTCCTATAAACACTGGAACGTCATGAATCTGCTTTTTTATGTCGCTTATTATGAGTTCTCTTTGCGGAACCTTCATCTTGAGCATGCCGAACTGAACAAGCCAGAGTCCTTCCTTTTCCTTTCTGATCAGTGTTCCCTTTCTTTTTTCTTTTCCGGCAAGAACTTCTGCTCCCTCAACAAACATGTCTTTCATGAGAACCTGCGGTTTTTTGTGAATTTGAATTTTTTCGTATTCCATTGCAGTTGCAGACTCAAGGGCCTTTGAATTGGACATGCGCTTCTTTGTTTTCTTTGAAGATCCTTCACGGCTTGTGCTTGCCTTTGAGATTTTCATTCCGTTGGCGGCAATTATTTCCTTTTCCTGCTCGATGGCTTTCTTTTTTTCTTCGGATTCCTTTTCCATTGCAGAAATTACATTTGTCTGGTCTTCCACATCCTTTGAAAGTTCGGTTATGAATCCCTTTACGGCCAGGGTCTTTTCTCTTGTGATTTCGCCCTCTCTAAGAATTCTTACAAGGTTTTCCAGCTTGCTTCGTGTTTCCTTCAGAAATTGAGAGCTTTGTGTGTGTTCCAGTTTTTTTAGTTCAATTTCTTTTTCCAGATTTTTTTCTTCTTTCTGATGGATCTTGAGTTCCCTTTCACGGAGCATTTTTTCATCTGCAAAGATTTTCTGAGTCAGAAGATCCAGTTCCTCGTGTTTTTTTGTAAGTCCGTTTATGAGGCTGCTCACATCTGCCTGCTGAGTCGAAATGTATGACCTTGCTTTTTCGACTGCCTCCGGGGGAAGCCCTGAATGGAGTGCTATGTCTATGGCGTGGCTTTCTCCAGGAACTCCCATGAGCAGGCGGTAAGTAGGCTTTAGGGTTTCTGAGTCAAATTCAACACTGGCATTGATGCATGATGGATTTGTGTATCCGTAGTTTTTGAGTACACCATGATGTGTTGTTGCGGCAACAAATGATTTCTTTTCAAGAAGAAGATCCAGAACTGCCATGGCAATTGCTCCTCCTTCCTGAGGGTCTGTTCCGGTTCCCAGTTCATCAAGAAGAATCAGACTGTTTTCATCTGCATTTTTCATGGCCAGGGCAATATTTTTCATTCTGCTTGAGAATGTACTTAGGGACTGGTCTATGGACTGTTCATCACCAATATCTGCAAAAATTGATGAGAACACAGGCAGCCTGGTTCCTTCATGGGCTGGTACCGGGAATCCTGCCTGGTTTAGAAGAGAGAAGAGTGCAATGGTCTTAAGGGTGACTGTCTTTCCACCTGTGTTTGGACCAGTTATAATAAGTACTCTTTTTCCTTCAATAAAATTTATTGTCACGGGAATTGCCTGTTCACCCAGAAGAGGATGTCTTGCACCAATTATCTTTGGAGCCTCATCATCTTTAGTGTCCTCAGCGTATATTCCCCCGGTTGATTTTCCCCAGAGAGTTGCAGCCTGGGTTGCATCAAGCAGGGTCATCTTGTCCAGCGCTGTTTCAAAATCATCCCTGAATGCCGAAAGTGACTGGGTGAGTTCCCTGAAGATTTTTGCCAGTTCTCTCTGGAGCTCAGCCTCTTTTTCTATGAGTTCGTTGTTTGCCTTGACGATTTCATCTGGTTCTATGTAAACAGTTGATCCTGATGAGGAAACTTCATGTATGATTCCGCTTACCAGGTTTCTGTGGTCATTTCTCACGGCAAGAAGTTCACGTTCGGCCCTGAATGCAGGTACGTTTGACTGGAGTGCCTGATTCATTGACGGGTCAGATGTGTATTTCTTGAGTGCGTTTTCAATTTCCTTTTTGAGGCTGGAAATTTTCTGCATTATTTCACGGATTTGCGGCAGGTCCCGAAGCTGTCCGTCTTCCCTTATGACGGCAAAAATTTGCCCCGCTGGAATTTCAAGAGAAGGCATTTGAAGGGCTGTTTTCCTGAGTTCCGGAATTTCAAGTTCCTGTGATGCTGATTCAATGATGCTTTTTGCTTTTGTTTCGTAGAGGCAGAAAAGTCCCAGCGCAAATATCTGGTCCTGCATGAGCTGGGTTCCCTCAACCTTCAGGTATTTGAAATAGCTTCTTACAGGCGGCCATGCCCTTAGGGGTTTTTCCCAGGATGAGGAAAGGTATCTGACCCAGTCTTGCCCCAGTTTCTTCAGCATGCTGATTCTGGAAGTGTCACTTGTGCTTTCCATTGATAGAATCAGGTCTTTTCCTTCTTCGCTTATGGCATATCCGGAAATCTTCTCCCGTATTCTGTAGAAATCAAAGTCCTGTGCAACCTGGCCTCTTAAAAATTCATCCTTTCTAGTCATTTTATTTTAGTCCAAGAATTTGTGCTATCTGAGCGCAGTTTTCGGCAAATATTGGGGTTTTTCCAAAGATTCTTTTCCATTCTTTTTCAAGAAATTCTTTATCCCTGAATCCCCAGAGAACGTTAATGCATTCAATTCCTGTGTTTTTTGCAGTCTGGAGGTCAACCTCAGAGTCACCCACGTAAACTGTTTCATCTTTTGTGACATTCATTTTTTCCATGACCCTGTAAAGTCCGTCTGGGGCAGGCTTTCTCTTGATTCCTTCCTTTTCACCGCATGCAAGTTCCTTTTCAACGGTCATGAAGAATTTGTCCCTGAGTTCCTTTACCTGTGCATCAGGCTTGTTTGATACTATGGCAGTCTTGATTCCGTTTTTTTCAAGAAGTTCCATGAGCTCGACAACATTTTCGTATGGCCTGGTCTTTGGCTTTGTGCTTTGTGCATAGTGTGTCTTCAGTGCAAGGAAAACTTTCTCCACGGTTTGTGGATCAGTGCCAGGAGGAACGGCATTTTCGGCAAGTTTGTGAATTCCGTTTCCAACGCATTGCTTTGTTCTTTCAAGGGAGATTTTTTCAAGTCCGCAGGATTCCAGCGCGTAGTTGGTACTGTCCATGAGATCTTCAATTGAGTCGAGTAAAGTGCCGTCAAGATCAAATATAACGGCTTTAGGTGTTTTAATCATGAATTCAATTTTACTGAAAATGGAAAATAATTCATAGTCAAACTCTGGCAAAACTATGGCAAGCATCCGTTCTTTTAGGTATAATTCAGGGAATAGTATTTTTTTTGAATCTATGTTGCTGTTTGCATAAAAATAATATGGTCATTTTTCCTGGCCTTTAATGGGAGTAATTGATGAAAGAACTTGAATACCCGTTTGATCCTGAGTACGTGCTCAAAAAAAAGAAGTCTCTTAAGAGAGCTTTGCTTGAATCCGGAAGCAGTTTTATTGAAAAGAAGATTGCTATTCTTGGAGGAAGTACTACCAATGACATCAAGAATCTTCTTGAGGTGTTTCTTCTGAATTATGGAATCAAGCCTTCATTCTACGAGTCTGAATACAATCAGTATTATGAGGACGGAATGTTTCCCAATGCTGAGCTTGAGGCCTTTGCTCCTGATGTAATCTACATTCACACATCAAGCAGGAACATTTCCAGTTTTCCGGATTTGTCCGATGATAGGGAAACTGTCCAGAAAAAGCTTGATAATACTTACAATCGCTTTGAGCAGCTGTGGAAGCGCCTTGCAGATGTTTACAAGTGTCCCATAATCCAGAACAATTTTGAGCTTCCCTTCTACAGGCTCATGGGAAACAAGGATTGTGTCGATTTCCGCGGAAGAGTCAATTTTATCACAAGACTTAACCTCAAGTTCTATGACTATGCCCAGGAAACACAGAATTTCTTCATTCATGACATAAACTACGAGTCTGCAAGCTACGGTCTTGAAAAGTGGTCTGCTCCATATTACTGGCACATGTACAAGTACGCAATGTGTGTTCCTGCAATTCCATATATTTCGTTCAATGTTGCAAATATCATCAAGTCAATCTTTGGAAAGAACAAGAAGGTTCTTGATCTTGATATGGACAACACTCTCTGGGGTGGAATCATTGGTGATGACGGGGCAGAAAACATTGAAATTGGTCAGGAAACTTCTCTTGGGCAGACTTATGCTGAATTCCAGAACTATATTAAGCAGCAGAAGCAGCTGGGTGTAATCCTTGCAATCAATTCCAAGAACGAGGAAAGTGTTGCCCTTACAGGACTTGAGCGCCCGGATTCAGTCTTGAAAAAGGAAGATTTCATATCAATAAAGGCCAACTGGAATCCAAAGATCATGAATCTCCAGGAAACTGCAAGGGAACTCAATCTTTTGCCGGAAAGTTTTGTCTTTGTTGATGATAATCCTGCTGAGCGTGAAATCATCATTCAGAACAGTCCCGGAACTGCAGTCCCTGTGATGGATGGAGTTGAGAACTACATTCAGACTCTGGATCGAAGCGGATTCTTTGAGGTTACCAATTTTTCTGCTGATGACATGAAGAGAAATGAAATGTACCAGGCCAACAAGCTTCGAGAGGAATCCCAGAATTCATTTGCAGATTACGGGGAATATCTTTATTCCCTGGACATGAAGGGAACAATCAGGCCCTTTGAATCTGTATACATGTCCAGAATATCTCAGCTGTCAAACAAGTCAAACCAGTTTAACCTTACCACAAAACGATACAGTCAGGCTGAGATTGAAGCTGACGCAGCTGATGAAAACAAGATCACACTCTATGGAAAGCTAGAGGACAAGTTTGGTGACAATGGTGTTGTAAGCGTAGTGATAGGTACAAAAAACCGGGAAAAGAATGAGCTTCACATGGATTTGTGGCTTATGAGCTGCCGTGTGCTGAAGCGCGACATGGAATTTGCCATGATGGATGAGCTTGTTGCAAAATGCAGGGAGTCTGGAATCACTAAAATCATCGGCTATTACTATCCCACTGCAAAAAATGCAATGGTAAGGGAATTCTACGGTACTCAAGGGTTCACAAAGACAAGTGAGGATGAGAAAGGCAATACGGTTTGGGAATTCATCATTCCTGAAAATTATGAAAACAAGAACAGGTATATTAGCGTAAATGGAAAAGCTGTCACTAAGAAATAATGTTGAAGTTCCAGTAATGGGGCTTGGAACCTGGAAGATTACTGACCGGGATCTCATGAAGGAAGTCCTTTCAAAGGCTGTTGATCTGGGAATTACTCTAATTGATACTGCAGCTGCCTATTCCAACGAGATGGCAATTGGACGTGCCCTGAAAGATCTTGGAATATCCAGGGAAAAGCTTTTCATTCAGGACAAGCTGTGGGTGTCAAATCTGGGCTATGAAAGTGCCATTGAGGCTTGCAGGAAATCCATAAAGAAACTCAAGGTTGATTATCTGGATGCCTATTTCATTCACTGGCCGGCATCACCAAAAATCTATGACAATGCTGATGATGTTAACCTTGAAACCTGGCGGGCCCTTGAGGATTTGTACAGGGAAGGCCTTGTCAGGAGCATAGGTGTGTGTAATTTCAGGGTTCATCATCTTGAAAACATAATGGACAATTGCACTGTGGAGCCAATGATAAACCAGATTGAATTCCATCCGGGAATGACCCAGAATCAGGTGGTTTCCTATTGCAGGAAAAACAATATTGCCCTGGAGGCTTCAAGTCCTTTGGGAAGCGGTTCTCTTCTGTCAAACAATGTTCTTTGTGATATGGCCAGAAAGAATGGAGTTTCTCCGGCTGTTCTTTGCCTGGCATGGGAAATTTCACGTGGTATAAGCGTCATTCCAAAGTCTTCAAATCCTGAACGCATTGCACAGAATCTTGAGGCTCTGAACCTTTCCCTCACTGAAGAGGATTCTTCGGCTCTCATGTCCCTTGAGTTTTCCGGTGGGCTTGCAATAGATCCTGACCAAATCACGCAGGCTACACTTGACCAGTGGAATCTTGATTCAATGAGCAGGTAAGGTAAGAAACAATGAACGAATATAAATACGATGAAATTCAGGTTGGTCTAAAGGAATCCTTTTGTGTTCACATTACAAAGGAAATGGAAGATTCTTTTCGCACTATAACCGGAGACATGAATCCTCTTCATATTGATGATGATTTTGCCCGTGCATCTGGTGACGGCAAGTTTCCGGGGCATGTTACGTTCGGCATGATGACTGCAAGTTTCTATTCAACTTTGGCCGGTGTATATATTCCCGGAAAGTACAGCCTGATTCACAGTGTTGACCTCAAGTTCTTGAAACCGGTTTTTGCCGGAAATGATTTGACAGTAACAGGAGAGGTTGTTGAAAAGGTTGATGCCTTGAAACTAATTCAGGTAAAGTGTAAGATTGTCAATGAAAAAAACGAGGCTGTTTCTAAGGCCGGCATGAAGATTGTCGTTTTGAGATAATTTTTTCATGCATGTAAATATCATTTTGATTTGGAGAAAGACATGACAAGAGAAGAAGCTTTCAAGAGACTCACAGACGTTTTCAGAGAGGTTTTTGACGATGATTCAATCGAACTCAAGGAGGAAACTACTTCAGATGATGTTGAGGATTGGGATTCTTTTGAGCATATTAATCTTGTTGTTGCCGTAGAAAAGGAATTTTCTTTCAAGATCCCAATGGGAAAAGTCATCACAATGAAGAATGTCGGCGAAATGGTTGACATTATTCTTGAACTGGGAAAATAGTTTTCATGACACTGACATCCTTTAGCTTTTTTGTGTTTCTGGCAGCAGCTCTGGTTGTTTTCTATTCGGCAAAAAAAATCCAGAAATATGTGCTTCTGGCTGCATGTCTGTTTTTCTACTTTATGGTGTCTCCCGGAACTCCACTGAGGATTCTTGGAACTGTAGCCTACGTATGGTTCATAACGTGGGGTGGGGCAATTCTTATTGACAGACTGTCTGGCAGGGCAAGGTCAATTCTGTGCGGTCTGTGTGTCCTGGCTCTTGTTGGTGTACTTGTCGTAACAAAGTACGCCTACAATATTGCTCTTGAATTCTCAAAGATCTTTTCTCCCGGCAGTGATTTTTCAATGTTGAAATTTGGATCCTGCATAGGAGTTTCCTATTTTTTCCTTGCTGCAATCGGGTATCTTCTTGAGGTTACCTGGCAGTCCTACAAAAGTGAAAAGAATCCCGTTAATATTGGTCTTTTTGTTATTTACTTTCCGCAGGTGATTTCTGGTCCTGTAACAAGATTCATGGACATGAACAGTCAGTTCAATGAAAGACATGATTTTGATTCAGACCGTTTCTACCATGGTGTTCGCAGGATGATCTGGGGATATTTCCAGAAACTTGCAATCTCAGAATTCTTTGCGGTTGTCGTTAATTCCGTTTTTTCAAATCATCAGGCTTTTTCTGGACTTGAGCTGGTTTTTGCGACATTCTGCTATGCCGTTCAGCTTTACACGGATTTTTCCGGCTGCATGGATATTGTTCTTGGTGCATCTGAATTGTTTGGTATTACACTGCCTGAAAATTTCAATGCTCCATATCTTTCAAGGTCCATTCAGGAATTCTGGCAGAGATGGCATATCACTCTGGGTACATGGTTCAAGGATTTTCTCATGTATCCTCTCCAGAAGTCATCATTCATGGTTTCTCTGGCTGGAAAATGCAAGAAGGTCTTTGGAAAAAAGCACGGCAAGAAGATTCCAATGTACCTTTCAATGTTTACTTTGTGGACACTCATTGGTATCTGGCATGGTGGAACTGCATTCTATTTTATGGCTTCCGGAATGATTCCATGTTTCCTTCTGATAATAGGTGATCTTACCAGGGATTTGTACAAGAAATTCTTTACACTCATAAAAGTCGATATGAATGGTGCTGGTTTTGCCGCTTTTGAAAGAATAAAGACTTTTGCCGGTGTTCTCTTGAGCTGGTGCTTTATTTGCAGTGGGGATGTTCCAAAGGCATTCAGTGTTCTTGGACGTGTGTTTACGAATTTCCTGCCTGAAGTGTCTTTTTCTCAGATGATTGACGGCTTCGGCCTTAATTCCTTCAAGCTTTTTGTGATGTCTGTTGGAATTGTCCTTCTTGTTGCCCATGACATCCTGAAGTACAGGGGCTGTTCCATCAGTAGGATTATTGACTCAAGGAATATATTTGTCCGTCTTGTGGTTCTCAATGCAGAACTTTTGTTTCTTCTGGCCTTTGGTATGGTCGGAAGCTCATCCTTTATCTATTTCCAGTTCTAGAGTATGAAAAAGCTTTTAGTTTTATTGCCATCAGTTTTATTGTATTTCCTTTTTATTGTCCTCATTGATCCTAATTTCTTGTTCAGCAGTGAGGATGAAAAAATTGCCCAGTCCATTGTTGACGGAAACAGTGTCTTTGTTTTCAAGAAAGTTGAGCCATACAGAAACCTGAAGAAGTGTATTATTGAGCGAATGCCAAAGGATACAGAATGCGTAGTTGTTGGTCCAAGTACATCTCTGGTTTTTGATTCCCAGTCTGTTGGTTCCAGTTCTTTTTACAATCTTTCCATTACTCACGGATCATTTCAGGATACTCTTGCCATTTTGGGTATTCTTGAGGCAAATGACGTCAACTACAAGAAACTTGTTCTGAATCTTGATAATTTTTTCTTTGATTCCAAGGCTGACCAGTATGCCAATACTGAGTTTATCAAGCCCTATGCCGATTACATGTCTAGTCTTGTTCTTGACGGCAAGGACCATAAGTCCAGAGTTCATCCGGATTATGCAGCCCTCCTTTCAAGTAAGGTGGATGCATTGTTTTCCGTGTCATACTTCCAGGATTCATGGAGATATCTTTCTTCCCGAAAACTTCATGCATTGACAAGACGATGGGGTATTGTGGACTCTGGATTTGCTGGTGATGACTTCAGCTATGATCAGAACGCAGCCATATTCTATCCGAAAAAAGCAGTTGAAAAGACTGAGCAGGATGTAATTGACTATGTGTCCACCTATGATATTGAAGGCGTATTCTCCTTTGGTTCTCATATTTCCACAGAACGTGTTAAATTCTTCGATTCCCTTGTGGCATACCTTAAGTCCAGGGGCAGGGAAGTTGAGCTTGTTCTGGTTCCTCTCCCTCCTGTAATGTGGGATAAAGTTTCTGAAAAGTCAGACTGCTATGTGCTTGATGAAGTTTCCGAAGTCATGGAAAAGACCAGGGAAAGATACGGTCTTGTCCTTCATGGCTCATTGAATCCATACAAATGTGGAGTGGTGAATGCTGATTTTTATGATGCACGCCACATCAGAAGAGAAAGTCTGCATAAGCTGTTTACCGAATAGTTCCCTTTCCCAGGGCTTCCGCATTATATATTTTTTACAACTTTTTCAAGGCATCCTTCGTGTT
>JAEDCT010000038.1 GCA_016294035.1 Treponema sp.
GGAAAAGTTGACTGGGCTTGCCATGCAAACGATGCCCGCTCTTCAATTGCAGATACACTTGCTTTAAGTGAAGCCGTAGAAGAAGCAATTTCCTTCTATAACAAACACCCTAAAGAAACTTTGATTCTTGTAACTGCAGACCACGAAACAGGTGGACTTACAATCGGTTATGCTGGTACAGACTACAACTTGTTCTTCCGCACATTGGACAGCCAGAAAATTTCTTATGCTAAGTTTGATTCAGACTATGTTGCAGCTTACAAGAAAAACGGCACAAGTTTTGAAGCTGTTATGAAAGATGTAGAAAAACTTTTTGGCCTTAAACTTCCAGGAAGCAATGGCAGCGATAAAAATGGTGGACTTGTTCTTACAGATTACGAACTTGGCCGCATTAAAACAGCTTACGAAAAAACAATTAAAAATGATAAAACCCGTAACCAGATGGAATACGACATTTACGGAACTTATGAACCACTTACAATCACAATTACTCACGTGCTCAATGCAAAAAGTGGTCTCGGATGGACTAGCAACAGCCACACAGGACTTCCAGTTCCAGTATTTGCCCTTGGTGCAGGTCAGGACGAATTCAAAGGCTTTTACGACAACACAGAAATCTACAAAAAAATGGCAAAACTTGTGAAGGTTGTAAAAGACTAATCAGCAAAAACACTTATGGTTAAGATAAAAAGCTTATTGTTTTTTATCTTAACTTTTTTTCGAAAAAACGTCGGCGACATTGAATTGAAAATGCGCAAAGGGCATATCGAAGGAGTCTGTAGAGGAAAATGTAATGCAAAACTAACCTCTAATTACAACCAGATTCTGCATAACATGGAACGAATGAGCAACAGATGTGTAAACCTGGCAGATACAAAAAAAAATCCAATTGAAAAAATTCTTCTGGAAGAAAAATTGAGTGAGGTAAAAATATGAGTTGCTATACAAACAGAGAACTTTCATGGATTGATTTTAATGAAAGAGTATTAAACGAAGCAGGAAATCCTAAAGTTCCGCTTGCCGAACGCCTGACATTTGCTTCGATATATCAATCCAACCTTGATGAATTTTTCATGGTCAGAGTTGGAACTCTTATGGTTCAAATGAGCAGCACTGAAGTTGTCAGAGAAAATAAAACAGGAATGACAAGCCGCGAGCAGGTTGAAGCCATTTTGAACAAGGTAAAGAAACTTGAAATCAAAAAGGCTGTCATCTATGAAAACCTAATGAAAGAGCTCGAAAATCATAATCTGAATCTTGTAAATTTCAATAAACTCACGGAATCGGATGCTAAGGCACTTGAATCTTTCTTTGATGCTGATATTGCTCCTTACCTAAGTCCAATCATTGTTGGAAAACAACAGCCTTTTCCATTCCTCGCAAACAAAGAACTTAATGCAATTGTTCTCCTAAAAAACAAAAACGGAAAAAACAAAATGGGAATAGTTCCATGTTCAAATACTATTTTCCCTCGATTGATTTCAGTTCCATCAAAACCAGGAACATTCATGCTGTGCGAAGAACTTATCCTGCATTTTGTTTCAAAACTTTTTGGGAACTATTCAGTTGGTGAAAAATCAATTATAAGAATTACCCGTAATGCAGACATTGAAGCCACAGATGTTTTAGATGAAGACCTGGACTACAGAAACATGATGGAACATCTTGTAAAGCAGCGAAAAAGAATGAGTCCAATTCGTCTTGAATTAAGCAGAGTAATCAATGACAAGGCAAAAAAAGAGTTGCTTGAAATCCTTGGAATTTCGGAACTGCACATGATAAATGTTGAAACACCACTGGATCTGAAATTTGTATTTGAATTGCAGAATATCCTGAGAAATAAAAAGGAACTTTTTTACAAGCCACGAACTCCACGCAACTCCCCATTTGTTAATATAAAGAAAAAAATAATTCCTCAAATAGAATCATCTGACCTTCTCTTAAGCTATCCTTTTGAAAGCATGAAGCCGTTTCTGAACCTGTTGCAGGAAGCTGCAGAAGACAAGAATGTTGTTTCAATCAAAATGACTTTATATAGGGTTGCGGCAAAAAGCAAGATAATTGATTCACTAATTGAAGCCGCAGAAAACGGCAAAGAAGTTGTAGTAGTTGTTGAACTCAGAGCACGGTTTGATGAAGAAAACAACATTGAAATGTCTCATCGTCTGGAAGATGCAGGATGTAAAATAATCTATGGGCTTGAAAACTATAAAGTTCATTCTAAATTATGCCTCATAACCAGAAAAGTAAACAATTCATTATCTTACATTACACAAATTGGAACCGGAAACTACAACGAAAAAACATCAACCATGTACACAGACTTGAGCCTGATTACGGCAAACCAGGGAATTGGTAATGATGCGGCAAAAATATTCAAATTCCTTCTTCTGAATGAACCTGTAGACAAAACCGATTACCTTCTTGTTGCACCACTTTGTCTTCAAAACAGAATCATTCAAATGATAGATGAACAAATTTCACTCGGTTCCAGCGGTTACATCGGCATAAAAATCAATTCTCTGACAGACAAAATTCTTATAGACAAACTGATTGAAGCAAGCAGGGCTAAAGTAAAAATTCAATTGTGCATCCGGGGAATATGCTGTCTTGTTCCCGGAATTCCAGAAACTACGGACAACATAGAAGTCATAAGTATTGTGGGTAGATATCTGGAGCACTCTAGAATTTATATTTTTGGAAATAATTTTGAAACACAGAAAATATATATCGCCTCTGCAGATTTTATGACACGAAACACAACCCGCAGGGTTGAAGTGGCCACTCCAGTTTACGATGCAAAAATTAAAAAAAGAATTCTTCACATTTTCAACACGGCGATGGCTGACAACGAAAAGGGAAAAATTCTGTGCAGTAATGGAGAATACACAGACAGAAATACTAGCAAAGAAGAAAAAGAAAAAATCAATTCACAGGAATTGTTCTATGAAGAAGCTTATAAAAAAATAACTAACTATAACGGAGGAATATGATGAAAGAAAATTTAAGAATTGGAATTCTAACCAGCGGCGGTGACTGTCAGGCTTTGAACGCAGCCATGAGAGGAGTTGCTCTTGCTTTGTATGAAAAAAATAAGAAAACAGAAATTATTGGTATCGAAAATGGTTTTGAAGGATTGATTAATGGAAATTGCAGAAACCTTAGCAAGGATGATTTTGAAAGCATTCTTTCAATGGGAGGAACAATTCTTGGTTCATCACGAATGCCATTTAAGCATATAAATGAGCCGGATGAAAACGGAACTGAAAAAATTCCTGCAATGATTAAAAATTACAAAAAGATGGGATTGGACTGTCTTGTTGTTCTTGGTGGAAATGGATCACAGAAAACCGCTAATTTACTCAGCATGAAAGGATTAAATATTGTGAGCCTTCCAAAGACAATTGATAATGATGTTTTTGAAACAGACATGACCTTTGGATATGCCAGTGCTCTTGAAGTAGCATCCAAGACAATTGAAAACATTAAAACCACAGCAGCCAGCCACTCAAGAATTTTCATTGTTGAAATAATGGGCCATAAAACTGGACATCTCACTCTGAATGCAGGAATTGCAGGCGGTGCCGATGTAATATTAATTCCAGAGATTCCTTTTGATACCATCGCAGTAGCAGAAAAAATCAATCAAAATGAAACCGAAGGAAAAAATTATTCAATCATTGCAATTGCCGAAGGAGCCAAAACGAAGCAAGATGCACTTCTGTCAAAAAAAGAATATAAAGCCAAAATGGGTAATATATCAATCTCATTTCATCTTGCTTCTCAACTTAGAATGCTATGCAACAAAGATATAAGAATTTCCATTCCTGGACACATTCAAAGAGGCGGATCTCCAAGCACTCAAGATAAAATTCTTGCAAGCCAATTAGGTTCAGCTGCGGCACAATGCATTCTTAAGAAAAAGTTTGGAATAATGGTCTCTATTACAAATGATAAAATAATTCCAGTTGAGCTGAACAAGGTTGCAGGATTCACGAAATATGTGGACGTTGAATCAGATACAATCAAACTGGCAAAAGCATTAGGAATCAGCTTTGGTGAATAAAAATTTCTACTGTAAGACTAGGATTCAATGACCATGGACCTGTTCACATGAAAACTGTTTGCAGGAGTTGAGGGAAAGGAAATGAAAAAATATCTTTAGAAGTTTAACGAACCTGTACGATTCCAAAAATACAGGCACCAGCTTTTTCGATTTTTCGCACAAGATCAATATAGTTAAGCTCAGTTTTTACATCACCGCCGTTTTCAATTCGCTTTCGGGAAAAATGACGAAGTTCCCTGAGCTTGTCATCAATGCTTTGTTCCATGTATTGTGCACGCAATCGTTCTTCATCAGATATTCCCGTTGTAATATAAATACATACCTGTTCAAAGAAAAAACGAACCATTTCAAAATAATCTGAAATCTCCTTTGAACGCACAGGTTTTTCTGTATGGGTTGATGTTTCAAATGCAGCAAAAAATTTTACCATTGTATGCATGATGGAGGTACATTCATCACTAAGATTTTCAAGACAGTCCGTAACCTGAATGAGTCTTGTAAAATGATAGCGATCCGTAGAATTTGCAGTTGGAAGTCTTGAACATTTTTGAAGGAAGTTTGTAATTGCCTCGTTCATTTCATCAACATAATTTTCCAGTTTGTTTACATATTCATTTTCTGTTCCAATACTTTTGCTATTTGTTATGGCATTTGTTATTGAATCAAACATTTCCATGACCTTTATGGACATTCTTACAATTTCTTTCTGTATCTGAAATGAATACAAATCTGCACTGACATGAGAATAAGGAAGAATGGCTGGGAATTTATAATGTTCATTTTCCAAAGCTTTGTCGTCTCTAATTAGCCTGGTTGCAAGTAACGCTATCTGGTCAACAAAGGGAACAAAGAGTAAAGTCGCAGATATATTAAAAATTGTGTGAAGCATTGCTATGTGAGTCGTAATATTCTCAGATGGAATTCCAGGAACAATAAAATCAACAACCGAAAGAAACGGGCGGAATACAATCAATGCAATCAAGGTTCCAGCCACATTAAATCCCACATGGACCATAGCTGTCCGGCGTGCATTTACAGTTGCCCCAAAACTTGACATTACGGCATCTATCGTGGAACCAATGTTACTTCCCAGAACAATTGCCGCTGAAAGTTCCCATGTAAGCGTACCGTTTGCAGCCATGGTAAGTACAATTGCAGTCATTGCTGACGAAGAATGAATAAGAGCTGTAACAAGAGCTCCAATGAACACACCAAGAACAAGTCCAGCTGCTCCAATTGAATTAAATTTCTGGAGAAATGCAACAGAAGACGGGCCTAGGGAAAGAGTATCCTTAAGTAATCCAAGTCCCATGAAAAGCAATGCAAATCCCATAAAACAATCAGCAAAATTATGAATTCTAAACTGCTTGAAATATTTCAGGATATAACCAATTCCAAAAAGCGATATGGCAGAAGCAGAAATGGAAAATGAAAATCCAAAAAAAGAAACAATCCATGCAGTAACTGTAGTACCAATATTTGCTCCAAAAATTACACCTATGGCCTGAGTAAGGGTCAGAATTTCTGCATTAACAAAACTTACAACCATGACAGTTGTTGCACCCGATGACTGAATTATTGCCGTTACAGCAATACCAGTTATTACTGCTGCAAATCTATTGCCTGTTATTTTTTCCAGAAGTTTCTGAAGATTTCTTCCTGCTCCTTTTTGAATACCATTTGAAAGCATATTCATTCCAAAAAGAAGAAGACAAAGAGAACCAACAAAACCTAATACCTGGCCAAAAATATCGAGAAGCATAGATTACCTCCAGTACATTAAGGGTAATAATTTAGACTAATAATGAAAATGTAGATTATGTAAAATTTATGTAAAATTTCAAAAACATTTTTTTTCACGGAAAATAATACTCCACTGGTGAAATTATGATGTTCCCTTGCCAATTTCAAATAAAAGTATTACATCTTATGAATATGATAAAGAAAGAAATCAAACGCATTCTTCTGAATATTTTTGGTGCCATTCTAATGGCTGTAAATATTAACACCTTTGTTCACTCGGCAAATTTGATTCCAGGCGGCTTTAGTGGTGCTGCACTCTTAATCCAAAACATTTCCCAGAAATATTTCGGGCTAAAATTACCTTTTTCAATCCTGGTTTATATTTTTAATGTATTTCCAATTTACATTGGTTTCAGATACATAGGTAAAAAGTTCACTCTATATTCTATGATCATGATTATTATTTCTGGTTTACTAACTGATTTTATTCCAGGATTAAAAATTACAGATGATATTTTGCTGTGCTCAATTTTTGGCGGAATATGTAATGCAATTGCCATTAATTGCTGTCTTATGGCGGACAGTTCTTCCGGTGGAACAGATTTTATTTCAATTTATGTTTCTGAAAAAACCGGTAAATCAGCATGGAATTACATTATGGCCGGAAACTTCTGTATCCTGCTAATTGCCGGTATTCTGATTAACTGGAATGCCGCTTTATATTCCATCATCTTTCAGTATGCTTCAACTCAGATTCTTAATTTCTTATACAAACGATATGAAAAAATTACTTTGCTGATTATTACCGATAAACCGAATGAAATTTACAAAATAATAAGAGAACAGACAAATCATGATGCCACGGTATTTAATGGCAAGGGATGCTATCGGGGAACTGAACATTCTATGCTTTATTCTGTTGTATCCGGATCAGAAAGCGGAAACCTTGAAAAACAAATTCGTCTGGCAGATCCAAATGCTTTTATAAATGTAATCCGCTCTAAATCCATTGTGGGAAGATTCTTTAAAAGGAATCTGGATTAAATAACTTCAATAAAAGAACTTAAATAAAACAATCCCTTCAAAAAAACTTCATGAGCTTTTCCGTGGCAGGATTCATCTCTTGTCATTTCGTGAACTGTTCGCAGATTCGTAAAGGAATTTTTAGTATACTTTATAAACCAAAAATCACTGTGAATGTACTTCCATCACCTTCTCTGCTTTTAACAAAGATTGAAGCATTGTGATATTTTGCCGCATGTTTAACAATACTTAGCCCAAGCCCAGTCCCGCCAAGGACCTTGGATCTGCTTTTATCCACGCGGTAGAAGCGCTCAAATATTCTGTCTTTTTCATTCTCCGGTATGCCGATTCCATTATCCTGAACGGAAAGCACAACCCTGTGAGAATCATTGAGTGTCTCTATCTTAATACAGACAATTCCACCTTCCTTATTGTACTTAACTGCGTTGTCTATAAGATTGTAAATCATCTCATAAATTACAGGACGAACTCCATTGATATAGCCGGAATCTCCGGAAATATTCATTGAAACATTTTTCTTTTCAGCCATAGGCATAATAATTTCCATGGCATCTCTTGTAATTTCCCGCAGACTGATTATTTCTTTTTCCATTGAAATGGATTTCTCATCAAGTTTCGAAAGTTTTATGATGTCATTAACAAGAGCAATCATTCTCTGGCTTTCATCAAAAATCGTTCCTGCAAAATCCCTTGTTGTCTGATCATCAGTTCCACCCTGCTTCAGTATTTCAGCAAATCCGCTTATACTTGTAAGGGGAGTTTTTAATTCATGACTCACGTTGGCCGTGAATTGCTGACGAAGTTCTTCTCGCTGAGATTTTTCATAGTTTTCTTCTGCAATTCGTTTAGTAAAGGGCTTTAATTCTTCATAGACGTCAGAGTTTTCCGGATTTTCAAGATCAATTTTATTCAATGGTTCAATTATTTTTTTTGAAAGAAGACTGGCGGTTACTCCAGAAATAATCATTGCAATCACGAGCATGACAACAAGTACCTGGCTCATGCCGATAACAAGAACAACAACAGTATGCTGGTCGCACGAAATTCGAAGAACATCACCTGAGTCAAGCTGCTTTGCAAAGTACAAGGTTTTTTCCAGCATTGTGGAAGAATAGCGGCTTGATGTACTTACTCCAGATTCTTTTGCCTTGAGGAATTCGGTTCTGAAAGCATGATTTTCCATGGTAGAAGCATTTACCGTATTGTCAAAATAAACAGTTCCATCAGGATGGATAAGAGTAATTCGATTCTGTGTTTTCAGTTTTTTTATGGCATCCAGATCATAAGATTCTTCGCTAAGATCATATCCTTCAAGAATAATGCTTTCTGTTTTCAATTCCTCAAATATCTGCTTTTCAAAATATCCATACATATTTGTAATGAAAATAAAGGCACAGAGAAAATATACCAGAACCCCAACAAAAAAAGTTGAAAGAAATATTTTAAAAGTTAAAGATTTATTTTTCATAAGTCCTTCCAGTTCTCTTAATTCCCAACCACTGACTGTTAAATTAATTAATTTTGTATCCAACACCACGAACTGTTTCTATAAGTTCACCCGCATCTTCAAGTTTTTGACGCAAGGTTTTTATGTGAACATCCACCGTTCTGCTTTCAATATCAACATCAATTTTCCATACTGAATCCAGAATCTGTTCACGAGTCATGACTTTTCCATGATTCTGCAAGAGAAGAGTAAGAAGGTCAAATTCCTTTACCGTAAGAAAAATCTGGCGATTCTTCACAAAGACAGAATGCTTTGAAACATCAACTTTCAGATTTCCTAATTCAAGTATTTCAGAAGATTCCTTTGTTTTTTCATATCGCCTGAGGACTGCCTTTATTCTTGATATCAATGCCATCATTCCAAAAGGTTTCGTGATGTAGTCATCAGCACCAGCGTCAAGGCCAGTAACAACATCAAATTCCGTATCCTTTGCAGTAAGCATTATCGTAGGAATTGATTTGAACTGTGAGGAATAGCGCAGTTTTTTTAGAATTGTGATTCCGTCTTCTTCCGGCAGCATTATATCAAGCAGAATAAGATCGGGAATATAATTTTCTATAGATTTCCAGAAATCAGAAGGACGCTCAAAACAACTGCATTCATACCCATGACTTTGCAGCGTATATGCAATGAGTTTCCTGATATTTTCATCATCTTCAAGAATATATATCATATACTTATATATATAGATTTTGGATATAAAAAATCAATTATAAATTTGTAAAATTTAAGTAAAAAACCGCACATGCTATCACCAAAAAATGTGATTACATGTGCCTGGAAGGTTTTAAACATAACAGAATCAGTCATGACCGATGTTCGTGAATGGCAGAACAGACCGCTTGAAAAATCATATCCGATACTTTTTCTGGACGCCTTACGCATAAACTCAAGGCAGGACGGCAAAAAACTTTATGTGGCCTTGCAATCAATACTGAGAGCGTTGACGTGCGTGTTCCCGACTATAATTACCCCTGCCATTTACACAGAATTTATGACATGCTATATGGAGAGTTTTTAGAAGTTTTCTGCAATAAGAGTGAGTATATAAAATTGACAAACCTACTTCTACAGCAGTACAATATTAGTAACTCTGTAGAGTTATTAATAAGGGGGTGATATTATGTCAAAGATTGACTTGTATCATGGTTCGCCGAATATTCTGGAAAAACCTCTTTTTGGACATGGGAAAACCTGGAATGATTATGGGTCTGGATTTTATTGTACGGAGCAAAAAGAGCTTGCAAAAGAATGGGCTGTTTCTGATGCTTCAAACGGATATGCAAATAAATACACCCTGGAAACAAAAGATTTGCTGCTCTTAAATCTTGGTGATTACACTATGCTCCATTGGCTTGCAGTCCTTGTCCAGCATCGTGAGTTTCAAACAACGACACCCATAATGAAGCGTGGAAAAGATTATTTAAAAGCACATTTTTATCTGCCTGTTGAAAATTATGATTTGATCCGTGGCTACCGTGCAGACGATTCCTATTTTTCTTTTGCAAAGGCATTTCTTACAAATCAGATTTCATATATGCAACTGTCATACGCAATGAAACTTGGAAAATTAGGCGAGCAGGTTGTTCTGAAAAGTAAAAAATCCTTTGAGCGGATTAAGTTTAAAGATTATGAACTTGCCGACTATCACGAATATTTTCCAAAGAAAAAGGAGCGTGATGAAAAGGCAAGAAGTAATTATCGAAAATTACTTGAAGAAGATGATATTGAAGGACTTTTTATGCGTGATATTTTACGCGAGGAGATAAAAGCAGATGATTCACGCCTACAATAAAGAATATGTATCTGACGCAATGGAAAATCTCGGGGAAGCTTTTGATTATGCCGTTCATGCCCAGAATCTTAACCTGAATAGATTTTCATCTCTTTTTGTTAATGCAAGCGCATCAAAATCGATTGAGAACGGAAATCCAAAATATATAAGCGGAATGTCTGGAACGGAACTGGCATTGACGGTGCTTAGTCAGAATGGTATTGAGGCAAAGCCTGTAAAATCTCTTGTTAATTATGAAAAATCTTCTGAATACTGGAGCGGCTGGATCCTGGCATATTACCAGTGGTATTCAGGCAAAAGCTTTGGGACAATCCTGAAATATCTTCCTGCTGAAAAAATAAACAGAATGTATAATCCGCTTCATGAGGCACCGGAACAAAAGTTTGTGGAGATAGCAAATAAAATCATTTCGGAAAATGAAAGGAAATCAAAATTACAAGAACTTCGTAAGCTTGCTGGTCTTACCCAAAAGGAGTTGTCGGTGCGTTCAGGAGTGAATCTTCGTACCTTGCAGCAGTATGAGAATCTTTCTAAAGATATAAATAAAGCATCAGGGAATATACTTTTGGCATTGTGCAAGGTTCTTACTTGCGATGTGCGTGATATTTGCTCATAGTTTTTTGAGAAAAATATCTGATTACTGCACTTGATGCAAAGACTGAAAAAATAAAAAAGCCCTATACGACCATATCAGCAACTTTAAAAAAAATTTTTAGTTCTCAAAAATAGAGGTCCTTTGACGGTTACTTTATTTTGAACAGAAGCTCCATTTTTCTCAAAAAAAGAAGACTGCCTGAAAAAGACAGCCTTAGTTGATTTATTTTTAAGGATTCTTATTGACAAGCTGGGGTCTTATATGTGTGTTGTGTGCTATTTCTATTTATAAATAAACTTTGTTACATCCTTTCAATTAAATCAGCCATTTCATCAAACATTTATTGTTTCATTAAATTTCCTCTGATTTTGCGTTAGCAAAATCGAATCCGTGTGGCAATTCGGGGGCGTTGCGGGGGTGTCCCCCGCAGAGGGGGTAGCCGATTCTTTAGATGAGGCGCAGGGGGAGACTTCCCCCACATGCTCATTTAAACGAATGTTTTTTGTGACAGTATGAGATTTTGTATTGTTTAGTTTCTCTGTTTTCTCTGACATTTTTTTACCCTACAAAATCTGATACATAAAAACACAGCCGTCATCGTACTTTGGCTTTACATGGAACTGAACAAACTGCTCCTGTTCTGGCGGAAGGCGGGAAAAGCCCATCTTTGAGTAATGTTCGATGAGTTTATCGTTCGGAAGAGCGTAAATGTAAAGGGCATGGATTCCTATGTATTTGGCCAAACAACGAGAAATGGGAAGCACAAAGTATTCAAAAGTATATGTTCCCAATTTATTTACATCGGGATGGTTTTTCCTGTAATTGTGATTAACGGCAAAATTTGAAAGCTCTATTGCGGGAATTGAATCAAATTTTTCGTCTTGAACCTGCATTGTTATCAAACCTGTGCGAATAGAAAAATAACTTGCAATTTCTTTTGTGGTCTTGTCTTTTACTAAATATGTGCGACTAAAGTTGTTTTCTTCATCATCGGATGAAACATATTTTAAATAATTCTCAAGCCCTTTTGCGTTTTTTCCTACTTCAAATTGTTCAATAAGTTCTGCGTTTTCTTTTGAGTCCAAAAGATGTTCTATTGTGTAAGAATTTGTATCGTAAACAGAAAACTCAACAATCATTTTTGCAGAACCTCAAGAATTCTCTTTCGATCTTCTTCCTGTGCTTTCTGCATTGATTTTTCAAACTCCAAATTCTCTTTGTGCATTTGGGTAAAATCAGGCTTTGGAGTATTCAGTATATATGAAAGAGGATTTGATTCTTTTTTTTGCTCAGATAAATATTCTTTTGTTATTGTTCGCATACAAGTCTTCCTCCCGATTTTTTTTACATGAACTGTTCTCTTGGAACGTTTCTCATAATTCAATCCTTCATTTTCTTGTACTCCATTATATCCCATTTTTTTTGCTTTTGGAATAACTAACTATTGTCACAAAAAACGTTGGTAACTTGTAAAGAATAATTCCCCAGTTTTCCGTCAGAAATTGCAACATTTT
>JAEDCT010000039.1 GCA_016294035.1 Treponema sp.
CTTTGATGAATGGGACGCACCGTTCAGGTTCAAATTTGTTTCTGACAGTGATAAGGAATCGTATATAGATTTCCTTCATGTTCTCTTGAAAGGGCAGTCTTATGTTGAGCTTGCCTATATGACAGGAATTCTTCCGATAAAGAAATATTCAAGCTCATCCGATTTGAATATGTTTACGGATTATTCTCTTTTGACACAAGCAAAATATTCTCTTCATTTTGGTTTTACAGAAGAAGAGGTGGATGAGCTTTACGAAAAGAATAAGAATAGAGAAGACTATGTTGTAGGTTTCAGTCGTGAAGATTTGAGATACTGGTATGATGGCTATGAAACGACAGAGGGAAAGCATCTTTATAACCCACGCTCTGTGGTTTTGGCTTTCTCCAACAATAGGCTTGCGAATTATTGGACGAGTAGTGGACCTAGTGACGAAATATTTAATTTATTGAAATTGAACATAAATGACATTCAGAAGCCTGTTGCTCAGATGATGTCAGGAGAAAGGATTGTCTGTAGTATCGATGAAAATGTGATAAATTCAAGCAATACGACATCAAAACTATACATTTTCTCGGCAATGGTTGTTTATGGTCTTTTAACAACAGAGGGCCCAAATAAAATAAAGATTCCGAATTATGAAATCATGCAGAAATTTGATTCTGTTTTGAAAGAAAATAACGATTTGGGTTATATAAATCAGCTGGCTGTGAAATCCTCAGAAATCCTGGATGCAACACTTAATCAGGATGAAGAAGCCGTAGCTCAAATGCTGGAATTTGTTCATGATACGGAAACGCCTTTATTCTCATATAACCGAGAAAATGAGCTTACTGCAGTAGTGAATCTAGTCTATCTTGCGGCCCGTGATTCATATTTCGTAAGTCGTGAAGATAAGGCAGGTAAAGGATTTACTGATATTATTTTCACACCAAAAAATCCGGCAGATGAAGCAATTATTCTTGAGTTAAAAGTTGATTCGACTCCGGATGAGGCAATTAGCCAGATCAGGCAGAAAAATTACGCCCAGAGGTTCATGGAAAGGGTTGGGGAAAAATCTTACTACATGGGAAATATCCTTTTAGTTGGAATAAGTTACGATAAAGAGGAAAAGAAACATGCCTGCAAGATTGAAGTTCTTGAAAGGTAGTGTTGCATAATTTGTGAACAGGTGCAAAATTGTAAAAATAATGATATAATCAGTGCGGAAGTTAATAAATGGAAGAAACTAATATTTATAAACGTGCGAATTTCTTTCCAGGATTAAAGGCAACACCTTCGTTTTGGAACGAGATGGAAGACTATCATTTTAATAAAGAGAATCTATATAACAGACTCTTTCATGGTTTTGGTGTAGTTCCAGATTACATGCAGTCATTGCATGTTCAGGCCGAGAAGACAAAGGGTGGACTGATTACTTTGCTGGTTGAAACCGGTCTTGCAATAGACGGATTAGGTCGGTCGGTTTTTCTGTATAAGCCAGAAGCTTTGGTATTGGATCCAAAAAAATATACGTTGCCTTGCACTGTGTATGTAGCCATTCGTTATGAAGAAAGAATGGAAGATTTCTATGAAAATTCCGAAAACTGCGATCTGCAGGGATATCAGCATAAACGGGAATGTGCAAAGGTTGAAATATTAAGTGAGATTCCGGATTATAACGTATATATAGAACTGGCTAGAATCCGGCTGGAAGATGTTGATGGAACCGGAATTGCAGAAATAAAGAACAGTGAATCATTCTCTGATCCAGGGGCAAATGCCTTGGACTATAGGTTTGTTCCATGGACTGATAGAGTTAAGCGCGGCGTGTCTTCTTATCTTCAGAATTTCATGATCAAGCTTTTAGATTATACGGAATCATTAAGCAATACCTCCTACGAAGTTCTTCCATTGCAATCCCTTAGAGGGTTGCAGTCAGTTTCCATGACATCAAGGCTCATATTGCAGACAACAGGTGTTTACTTCGATGACATAATCCATATGGTAAAGCCGTTGTTCGATATGGATCACCAGGTATTGTTTGAAATTGCAGAATGGGAACGGAATCATGAGGAAGATGGGCATATGTATACAACAAAAGGAGCATATGACCAGGCCCGTGAAGCAATGTATAAACTTGGAGATGTAATTAAGGCCTATGGCAATTCCTATGATGAATTTGATGTAATACTTAATCTACATCGGAATGTAATGGATTGCCTAAAGCAGATACTTGTTGAAAAAGAAGTATCAACCAACGATGTTAAATTCATCAGTTACAAAATGCCGCATGTACTTCTTTTTGAAGAAGAAAGATATACTCTGGTTGATACAATTGATATGGGAAGTGACAAATCTGTCGAAGCTCACAATGTAAGGTTTGTTAACAGTAAACATCCAACAACATCGAACGAGGCTTTCTATTATCCAGACGGGGTTATGGTGCGTGATACTGTAAAACGCTGGATAGGTGGAGAGATGCGCTTCCATTTAAAAAATATCGTGAAGGGGCGCAGAACCATTATTATCAGGCGAACAGATATACTAAAGGGAAACTATAGCGTAGATGTAAAGTTGAATGAAAGATCGGCAAAGTCTCTTGTCGTTGATGGAACTGACACCAAGAATCGCTGGCGGAATGTTTATGTCATTTTCGATGAAGGCGAAATAAACCAATATACTCCTGAAATATCCTTTGATATGGGAAAGGAAGGACGAGATAATTCCGGTACCATATGGATTTATCAGCTACTATAGAATTTGTGAGGGAATGTTACGATGGGATTTAAATATTGTGCAGAAGGCCATCTTATGGATCCTTCATGGAAATATTGTCCGGTATGTCTTGCACCACTGGCAGGCTGGCTATTGGCATTGAATGAAGACGGAAAGGCAAATAAATTCTTTACGATACATGAGGGAAAATCATTCATAGGTTCTGGTGCGGACTGTGAGATTAGAATCCTTAAGATGGGATTGGCTCGCCAACAGGCATATATCACAATCATTGATGGATTGTGTACGATTGTTGATCTGGGGAATGGCAGTGGGCTGAAAGTCAATAACATGGAAACCAGCAGGACCAATTTGATTGACGGTGACCTGATAGAGTTCGGTTCTGCCGTATTCAAGATAAAGCTAATATAGAGTCAGGTAAGATATGAAAAGACATACTAAGATATTATTGTCATTGTTTTTCCTCTGTGTTTTTGCGCAGAACATTTATTGTGAAAGCAAGAAGGCATTGTCTGTAAGGATAGATCAGATTATCTCGGAAGATTATCCTGAGATGACTGCATATGCTGTAGTCAAAAATGAAAAAAATGATATAGTTTCTGGCTTAGCTCCTGGATTGTTTTCTTTTAGAATAGATACCGAAGAAGCAAAGGTTGTTTCCAAAATAACGCCATTTTCTATGCTGGAAGAATCTGTAGACTATACGATTCTTGTGTCAAACAACGGTATCATGGAAGGTGAACCATTTGATTTCCAGAAAAATGCCATTTTGAAATTTGTGGAGCTGATGAATGACAACGATACGCTTTCTGTCTATACGATAGGAGAAGATGCCGGAGTTGTCTTGGAAAATACTACTAGAAAGACATTTGATTCTGCAGTGATAAATAAGATAGAGCTGTCAGATGCTCAACCTCGTCTGTATGATTCGATCATAAATCTATTGAGAAAAGTTGAACAGAAAAAGGCAAAGCGCAAAATCATAATTATTCTGTCGGATGGCCGAGATCAGAACAGCCGTTTTACAAAAGACCAGATGATGGAGACTTTGAGTAATTCCGGTTGCCCAATTTATACGGTTGGTATGAAGGTCCTTTCAAACCAGCATTTAAGTAATCTTGATGAAATTTCTCAGATTACTGGAGGTACCTATTACTACACACCTAGGTTTAAGGATCTTCCTGAGAGTCTGAAAAGGGTTATCGAGTGTATAAAGCAAAGCTATGTAATCAAACTTAAGGTTAAGAGCGTAAAGGCAGATAACCAGATACATCTTCTTGAAGTAAAGGTTGAAGAAACAGAATCCGTTGGTAAAGGCTTAAAAACGTTCGTTGCAGTTAAGCATCCGGTCCCAAAATGGGTAAAAATCCTGATGCTTATAGTGGCCATTCTGTTGGTTATTGCAGGCATATTACTTGCAATCCTTAGAAGAATTTCAAAAAGAAAAAAAATGGGCATTACAAAAAGAAAATGCCCTGATTGTGGAAATATAATGAAGGATTCATGGGAAGACTGTCCGTTCTGTAAATATATGCCTGATCTAAAAAAGAAAAGGAAAAGCAGGAAGGAAAAATAGTTGGCATCAATGGTGATACCTGGAATTTATGTTCAGGAACAGCAGTACAATCTTAATCCTCTACAAATTGACAGCCGTTGTCTTACAGGTTTTGCCGGTATAACTGAATCAGGACCGGTAAATACACCAGTAAAAATAAATAGCTTTGATGAGTACCTCAAACATTTTGGGGGATTTGATACAGCTGGTGTTCTCCCTAGTGCTGTCTATAGTTTTTTCAGATGTGGTGGAAAAGAGTGTGTCGTTGTCAGGGTAGCTGATGAAAAATCGGCATCATGCTCTAATCTCAAGATCAAGCAGAAGGGCGGAAACATTGTATTCTCCGTAAAAACTCCAGGACATTGGGGAAACAATGTCAGTTCGAACGTTTGGAAAGAGGATGAAGAATTTTTTTCAGTTTCCTTCAGTTATAATGGCAAAACGGAATCATACCTCCACTTGACTGTTGATCCGGCAGATGAGAGGTATTTTGAAAAATACATTAATGACCATTCTGATAAATATAGAGTTTCCCATGAAGGGACAATAAAAAATCCTGAGCCATTCATTATGAAAATGTTTTCCGGTGGTAAAGACGGGATAGCTGCTCTTTCAGCTGGAAATTATATAGGTTTCTATAATGGCCTCGGGGAATACGCTGGCATCGGTTGTTTTGAAGCTTACGATGATATAGCTTTGATAGCAGCTCCTGATTTATGTTGGTTTAAAAAAAAGGAAGATGTTTTTGCTGTGCAAAAAGCCTTGATAGACCAGGCGGAACGGTTTTCAAATAGGTTTGCCGTACTGGATGTTCCCAAAGGACTGTCTGTGATTGAGGCAGTGGAATGGGCAAAAAAATTGAGTACATTCTACGCTGCCTGTTACTATCCTTTTGTTGATGTTACGGATCCCTTGGATAAAACTGGAATAAATACGATTAGGATTCCTCCAAGTGGTGGAGTCTGTGGGTGCATAGCGTCTACTGATGGAAATAAGGGAATTTTTCATGCTCCTGCAAATTGCTTGTATGATGGTGCCGTCGGTATTTCCGATTCGATTACATCAGGAGAACAGGAATTGCTATATTCGGCAGGTATAAACATATTGCGATATTTTCCAGGTCGAGGGGTGAAAATTTGGGGCGCCAGGACTCTTTCTTCTGAAAAAGAGTGGCAGCAGATAAATGTGAGAAGAACCTTTGACAGGGTGTGTAAATCCTTGAAAGAAGGAACGCAGTGGGCGGTTTTTGAGACGAACAACAAAAACTTAAGGAAACGGCTTGTCCGCCAGATAACAGGGTTTCTATTAAATCTCTGGCGGGATGGATATTTTGCTGGGAGTACAGCGGAGCAAGGTTTTTATGTTCGCTGTGATGAAGAATTAAATCCCCCTGAGAACATAGATAATGGAATTTTGACCTTCGAAGTTGGTCTTGCAATCGTTCGACCGGCAGAGTTTTTCAAGATTACATTGACAGCGGAGAAAGATGGAGCAAGTGTCTACTTGCAGAATCAATAGAAAAATATTGGAGAAATGGATATATGTCTGATAATGGAAAGATTACTTCTTATTTGTTTACAGTTGAGATTGATGGAATCGAAACGGCAAGATTTCAGAAATGTGAAGGACTCGAAGCGGAAACCTATGTCTACGAAGTTGAAGAGGGTGGGCTGAACAATACGACGCACAAATTCTATGGACGTACAAGATATCCCAACCTGATTCTTGAAAAAGGCATCACGGACAATGATGATTTGTTCAAATGGTATAAACAGACTTTACTTGATGATCAGAAAGTTGAGCGAAAAAACGGTTCCATAATTTTGAAGGATATAGAAAATAATGAGGTCAAGAGATGGAATTTTTTCAGGGCTTTCCCATGCCGCTGGATTGGTCCAAGGCTCGAAACTAATTTGGGCAGCGATTATGCGGTTGAACGCATTGAAATTACTCACGAAGGACTGGCTTTAGACAGCAACTAATATTGGAGATAGATGATATGGCATTGGAAAAGGCGATAATCAGCAACTTGGATAAGGGTGAAGACATAAAAGTAATGTTCAACCCAAAAGAATATGTGATGGAGAAGAAAACTCCATGGACTGAAGTAAATGTGTTTGGTATGGATGCTCCGCCAGTTCAATTTACTTTAGGAGAAAGAAAAAGGCTGAACATGGAATTGTTTTTCGATACATCAGAAGAGAAGACTGATGTTCGGGATTACACTTCAAAAATCGAAGAGCTCATGCTTGTCAATGCACAGGAACACAGACCTCCATTATTGCGATTCAGCTGGGGTAGTCTTTCTTTTGACTGTGTCCTGGAGGATCTCATTCAGCGTTTTACTTTGTTTGACAACAATGGTATACCCTTGAGGGCCATATTGAAGGTTGTCTTTAAGGAATATTCAACAGCTGCAACTCAGCTGTCAAATACAAGACGTGAATCTGCGGACCATACGAAAAGAATGGCATTGAGGGAAGGAGAGACATTAAGTTCCATCAGTGCCAGGGAATATAATGACAGCAGGAAGTGGCGTGTCATTGCCGATGCAAACAACATCGATGATCCAGAGAATGTTGCGGCAGGAACAATTGTTGAACTTCCGCCATTGTATTAATTAAGTCAGTATTTAGGAAAGGTTTTATGTCAGAAGATGCAAATAAACATTTAACACCTGTATGGATTGTATATGTTGATGGTAAAAGACTGGATACGGATCATGAAGGAGCTTTGCAGAGAATTTACATGAATGATGCGCTGGATGCGGTTGGTGTTTGTTCTCTTGAGTTTGATACTTCCATGTTTAAGGTCGCTGATGCAGGATCAATCCTGCTTGGAAGTGAAGTAGCCGTACACATGGGATACAAAGACGATTGCGACCAGGTGTTTGTCGGTGACGTAACGGATTTTGAAACTCAGTATGATGAATATGGACATGAACAGCTCGTAGTAACAATAAAGAATTGCTTGTACAGACTTGAAAATTCCATCAGGTCGCAAACCTATGAGTCCAAATCACCGTCTGATATCATAAATGAAATACTTGATTCATATTCAATCACCGGAGAAATAGATTCATTTGGTGTATCAAAAAATTTCACTGCGCAGATTCAGAAATCAGATTATGAATATGTAATGGAATTTGCAAAAAAATACGGTAAGACAGTCTATGCATATGATTCGAAAGTATATGTTAAGGATGAAGTTACAATAGCGGATGATGATGTAATACTTGAATGGGGCAAGAGCCTTGTAAGTTTCCGTGGTCACGAATCATTGAAAAATCAGTTGTCTTCATGCACCTATATTGGTTGGGATGTGAATGCATGCAAAGGCATTACAGGTACGGCTAAAATTTCTGACCTTCCGCTGAAAATCGGAGGAGATAAAACATGGGAAGATAATTCCAATGTAACTGGAAGTGCCTGGGAATGTGTAATGTCTGCTGATGATTTGTATGACAATGATGATGCAAAGAACAGGGCAATTGGAAAACTTTTGAATCGCTCTTTCGAATACCAGACAGGTGTTGCAAAGTGCGAGGGAAACTATAAAATTCATCCTGGTATGCGGGTGAATGTAAAATATGTAGGGGAAAAGTTCTCTGGTGAATATATTGCCAATCGTGTGGAGCATACTTTCAGTACCACTGGGGCTTTTATAACCACTGTTTATGTAAAAAGAAATGCAACAGAATGAGAATATACAGTTATATTGAGGGAACCAAAGTAAATGGACCGGGATATAGGTTCTGTGTATGGATGCAAGGATGCAAAAGAAACTGTGACGGTTGCTTTAACATAGAAGCCTGTGACATGGATGGTGGATATGAAATTGCAGTTGAAGAGCTTATCGGCATCATAAAAAGACAGAAATATGATGGTGTTTCTGTTTCTGGTGGGGAACCTTTCTATCAGAGTTTTGAACTTGAAGAGTTCCTTCGTCAGGCAAGATTGGAAGGTCTTAATACGCTTGTGTATACCGGATATACATATGAAGAATTGCTTCCGGATAACGAGGCTGTTTTGAAATTCTGTGACTATATAATAGATGGTCCGTATAGAAAAAACATTCCTTCGGTTTGTAAATATGCTGGTTCTGGAAATCAGAGATTCTTAAAATTGATTGATGGAAAGATTGTAGAGAACATGACGGAAATGAATTTTGATGATCCTGATTGTGAACTGATAATAAACCCGGATGGAACAATTCTTTCTACCGGAATTTTTGATATATTTTAATTGGTTTGGAGAAATATATGGCAGATAAGACATCGAAAACAATAGAAACTTTAATCAGAGCAAGATACCCGTTGATCTATGTCGTTTCATTTGAGGAAGAAAGAGTTTGTAATGCCATCTCAAAGATTGCGGCACAGCGAACAAAACAGCTGTATCAATGGTCTGTAACGGATGGACTTCTGACGCCGGATGGAACATATCTTGCAGAATTTAAGGATCCTCTGAAGGTTCTTGAATATATTCTCCAGATGGATGTAAACGGACTTTTCATTTTAAAGGATTATCATCCGTTTATGAATGATCCTGTAGTAATCAGAAAACTTCGTGACTTGGGTAAATCTCTGAAACTTTCTATGAAAAATGTGATTTTCCTGTCGCCAATGCTCAAAATTCCTGGAGAACTTGAAAAGGAATTGACTGTAGTTGATTACAAGTTGCCGGAAAAGGATGAGATTGAAAGCATAGTAAAGAATATCGCTGCAAGCGTTGGTGGAAAAAATCAGGAGCAAATAGAAAATAAGGATTTCCTCAATAAGGTGATTGAGGCTGCTCTTGGTTTGACTGCAGAGGAAGCTGAGAATGTCTTTGCAAAATCAATTGTAGAAAATGGTTCCTTTGATCTGAAAACAATTTTAGCAGAAAAGGAACAGATAATTAGAAAATCTGGAGTGCTTGAATATTATCATGCCAACGAGAATATGAAAGAAGTTGGCGGATTGGAGCAATTGAAGGATTGGCTTGGAAAACGAGGAAAGGCATTCAGCGTCAAGGCGAGGGATTTTGGATTACCGGAACCTAGAGGTATCCTGATGCTTGGCATTCCTGGTTGTGGAAAAAGTCTGACGGCAAAGGCAATCAGCAGCATGTGGCAATTACCTTTGCTCAAGCTTGATGTGGGAAAGGTTTTTTCAAGTCTGGTTGGTTCCAGTGAAGAGAATGTAAGGCGTGCAATTGCAACAGCCGAAAGTATTGCCCCTTCCATCTTGTGGTTGGATGAAATGGAAAAAGGTTTCAGTGGCCTTAGCTCTTCAGGTCAGACTGATGGCGGAACAACGGCCAGAGTATTTGGAACTTTTTTGACTTGGATGCAGGAAAAGAAATCTCCGGTTTTTGTGGTTGCAACATGCAATAACGTTAAGGAACTGCCTCCAGAACTTCTTCGCAAAGGTCGTTTCGATGAAATTTTCTTTGTAGACCTGCCATCAAAACAGGAGAGAAAAGACATTTTGAAAATTCATCTGGAAAAACGGCACAGGAAACCGGAGGAATACAATATCGAAAAGCTGGCGGAAATGACAAAGGAATTTGCCGGTTCTGAACTTGAAGAAATAATTGTTTCTGCTTTGTACGATGCATTTGATGAAGAAACGGAACTGAATCAGAGTCATTTGGAGAATACGATAAATGGCATGATACCTTTAAGCAAGACCATGGGTGATCAGATCAAGGGAATCCGTGAATGGGCTAAGATAAGGGCAAAACGGGCAAGTAATGCTTCGTGGGAAGATGAAGGAAATTCTATAAGACAGATTGAAGTCTAATTAATAAACGGGATATCTATATTATGCAGGGATCATATTTCTATATTGCAAAAGTTACTGACAATCAGGATGAAGATGGATTGAACAGGATAAAAGTGACAACTCAATATAAGGAAGAAGCCGTATCCTATTGGCTTCCTTATCTTTCTGCTTCTGCCGGAAATGGAGTTGGGTTCAGTTCCCTTCCTGACATAGATGATCAGGTTCTGGTTTTGGCCATGGGGGATGCCAGGGAAACGCAGATAGTGATAGGAAGTTTTTGGAATGAGAATTGTCCTCCTCCTAAGACAGAGGAAAATACTGATGCAGATTTAAACGGTGATGGAAAAAATTCATTGAATTTCATCAAGTCCAAGTCTGGAAATATGATTATTCTGGATGATTCTGAAGGCAAGGAAAAGATTCAGTTAATAGCAAGCGGTGGAAAAACCAGAATTGAATTCGATTTGGAAAATGAGTTGATAAACATGGAAACGGACAAGGATATTTCTGTTTCTGCAAAGGGAAATATTTCGATACAGACAGAGGAAGATATTGAGATAAAATCCAAGAAATCATTGAATATAGAGACAGAAGATTTTACTGTAAAGGCAAATAAAGAAATTAATATTGAAGCAAGTAAAGACATGACAATCAAGGGATCAGGTATTGCGCTTAACTGATGTAGCAGGGAGGATTTGAATATGCCAAACAGAGAAGAACTTGAAATATCAATTTCGAATACTGGAGAAGTAACGATAAATGTTCTTGGACACAAGGGAAAAACTTGTCTGGATATGACAAAAGACCTGGAAGAATCTCTTGGAATAATAAAGTCCCTTGAAAAGAAACCGGAATTCTATCAGCAGGAGGAAAATTCTGGTACAAGCATATATCTTGGAGGACATAAATAATGGAAGACTCAATAGAATTCGTTTTGCCTTTTGGGTATGAGGTTGATGACAAGACATATAGAAAAGGAAGAATGCATCTTGCCACTACAGGAGATGAGTTGGCCATCCAGGATGCTGATGATGTCAGCATGAATACCCGTTATCGGGACATGCTTCTGCTTACGAGGGTTATTGATGAGCTGGATGGGATACAGCCGGTAACTCTTGAGATTATAAAAGAACTGTATGAACCAGATTTTATATATTTGCAGTTACTATACAGGCAGCTAAACGGAGAACGTGGATCTTCGTTGACAACCAGATGCCCAAGCTGTGGCGCAATGACTGAAGTAAAGCTTGCTGACATATACAAAGACATGAGCATATATAAAAAGTAAATGGTTCTATTTTTTTTGTTCATTTGAATTTTTAAATTTTGTAGCAAATACCTCTAGGACATAGGGGTGATGTAGATGATAGACATAGGAACAAAGATCAACGGCCTGCTGTCAAGAAATCCGGATCCACGGGAAGGACTTGAAGGCAAGGTTGATTTCAGACAGCTTCATTTCCTCAATATTTGTCCCCCGATGCTGGGGATAGTGGTGGACAACCATGACCCCGAAGGACTAGGAAGGATAAGGGTGAGCCACGAAGGTACAATGCCCGGAAGCGTGAGCCCGTGGCTTCCGGTCGCGGGACACTCCAGGGGTAACGGAAGGGGCTTCTGGACCCTGCCGTCCACCGGTACCCAGGCCCTCGTCGCATACACCTCCGGAGACAGGAGGAGCGGCTACGTGCTCGGGTTCATATACGACGGCCAGCACAAGCCGCCCGAAGCCACAGGCGGAAAGGCAAGCGACAGCATACTCGTACAGACAAAGAACCACAGGATAGAAATCACAGACAGCGAAGGAAGCGGAGAAATCCACATAGAGAGCGCCGAAGGCCAGATGAGGGCCGTCATCGGCAGCGAAGGCGGAATCACCCTCGCCAACGAGCTTGGCGGCATAGGAATAAAATGCCGCAGGCTTGCAATGGACTGCGGAGGGGAAACCTTCCTCAAGTCAAGGTCAATCAGCATAGAAACGGAAGATAACTCGGAAGTAAGCGCCGTCGGCAAGTCCACCATGGAAGCGGACGGAGAGGCGACGCTCAAAGGCAAGAACATAAGGCTTTCAGGAAGCAAGGGCGTATGCGCCGAAGGAAAGCAGATAGCAGTTCAGGACGACCAGGTCATGGGGTTCGACACGCACATGATGGTGGTGCCATCCGGCT
>JAEDCT010000018.1 GCA_016294035.1 Treponema sp.
CCTCTTTTTCTATCTTAGACTATTTTTGCCAATCCACAACTTTTGATTATAACTCGGAAATTTGATTAAATCTTCTTCTATAATAAAAAGATAATTTACAGAAAGAAGAATATCAGGTCGCTGGATGTTAGAAACAAAGTCCGTTGTTGATTCATTTCGTGGATTTCCTGAAAAGCATGGAATATTTTTTACATTACAAAAATCCAAAATTTCAGAGGAATTTTTGTTAGTAAAAACACAGGCAATACTAACTTCCTGCTTAGAATAAAGGTGTTTAAGGGCAATTAATCCAAGATTTCCGGATGCTAATAGACAGATGCTTATTTTTTCCATAATTAAGCCACCTGTCTATAAGTTTTCGAAAGAGGTATAAAAACTACTCTACAGTTGTACCCCCCCCCCCGATTTTTTTGTAATATGTATTTACACTACTAGCCAAATCAAATCCATCCTTTGTAAACAATTTATTAGACGCTTCATTTTCACATTTTACTTCAGCTTTTACAATTTCAATTTTCTTCCAACTTTTCCTCATTTCGTTTATTCCTAAATCCATAAAATCACGGCCAATATGTTTTCCACGATATTCAGGAGTAATGCTTAATGATATAACACATTCCTTTGATTCTTCACACGAGCGAACAAAACGAAGCTGCCCTACAAAATCATCGTCTTCAAACACCAGAAAAAATAAAATATTCGAATCATTTATAACCTTATTAAACCATTTTACATGATTTTCATAAATTATTGGTTCTGAATTAAATGAATTTTCACGAACTAAGGGGTCATTTGAGAGGTTATAAACGAGAGAACAGTCTACCGAAGTCTTTTCTACCTGACGAATTTGCATCTATACTAACACCTTTAATAATTATCATCCTGAAAATCATCAATACACATCATTTTTGAGAATGTAGCCCCTTCAAAAGCAGAGGAAAAATCATAAATTGATAAAGCCTTTTATTTGCATAATTAGGATTCAAATATAAATATGATTCATATAAATTATTAGTAAAATCTCCTGTGATTTCCATATAATTACTACTGCTCACTTTCTTAGAATTATATGTTATACTCAAATCCCTTAGACGTTATGTATTTTGCATAATTATTTTCAGCAACTAGTGCACCAATACAATTATTTGTAATTGTTTTATCTTTTATTAAAACTTTTTGTGCAAAATATTTTTGAATTAAGAATTCTATATTTTCAACAGGATTAATTTCTTTATTCATAAAATCAGACTTCAGAAGATAAAGGAAACAATAATACTTCCAATAATACCAGTTATAATTCCTAACAAAAAGTTAGCTCCAAAATGAAAGAATGATTGTTTTTCAGCCCATTTAATCTTTTCAGAATCAAAATATTTATCTTCAAAAGTATTGATTAATCCAGAAGTTTCACACCAATATTCGAATGCTTTATCTATATCCTTCTGCGATTCATTTAACCTCGCTGATTTAGCCTTATCAAATATTACCTTTTTATCTCTTAATAAATCTATTAAATAGCTTCCACTATCAATAATTCGCAAGTCTGCTTTTTTACAAAGCAATTTATTACAATCATCATTAAAATACTTCAACTTTAACTTAAAAGCATCTAACAAGCCACGCTTAAGATGTGAATACGCTTTTTGAGAACAGGTTTCAAGATCATCTTTATCAATATAAATTCTTTTTAAATGATCAAATGCAGAATGAATTTCAAACAACAACTCTACAGGTAAAGTATTATTTCTTGCCTCTATTTCGCTATATAGAATTTTTACATAATCATTATAAAATTGAAAAACATCTTTTTCTGTCATTCTTACCTACTTCAATATTTTATCAATTTCATTATTTAATTTCTCTGTATCGATGAGTTTTTCTCTTAAAACATTTCCCCTACCGATATAAGGAAATTCAGAAATAAAAGAAATCTTTTTATTTGTAAGTTTAGAAAGATGCGCACGTAACATATTCGGAGAAAAAGACTTCAACTGCTCCAATGTTAGGTTAGTAGAGTTCTGTGCACTTTTCTCAACAAACGAAAAATTATACATAAATACTCCTATAAAAGTTATTCTATTATATATATATATCAAAGTTAACTAAGTTCGTATATAACATTACAAACTACGGAATCTATTAGAATCAGTTACAACTTCATCAAATTTTTCCCTTTTTGCCTCATTTGTAACCATGGCATCATCTGGAACAAAGCCGAGCAAATCTTTCAAAGGAAAACTACCTTTTCCATAATGTAAATGACTGTCCAATTCACTTTCATAATCACCATCTGTAAGATGATAAACTTTTGGATTAAATTTTTCTTTTAATGATTTTATGTACTCAAGTGGTTCATCAGTAAGATTAATAAAATTTTTAAAATAAAGTTTCATAAAATTTCTGTATTTTATATTTCCACGTTACTCGTCGCTTACTTTCTCAAAAAAATGCTTAAACTTTGCAGGTAATCGATCTGAAATTTCTGTTTTTCCCTGAATATATTTCAACAAATCAGGTTTTAAATCTTCTTTACGAATTAAAAAACCTTTTAATAAACCTTGCAAAACGTCAATTGCCAGAACAGACTTAGAGAATCTGAAATCCAGCCAGGATTTATGCTTTATAAAACTATGATCACCTTTATTCAGGATACAACTATCATCTTGAATTCCAAAAGGAAGTTCATCATGCCAGGTTGTAACAGGAACAATCAAATACTCTCCATCCTTTTCTGCAACAACAATCATTAAATGTCGTTTATCACCCAAAGAAGTTTTAGTTTCCTCACTTAAAAAAGTCTGACCTTCTCCCATTAAAGATTCTCCAAAGAAGAAATAAGACTCTCTTCATACATATATACTTCTTCTTCCTCACTGAAATGATTAATTGTAACTTCATCAAATCCTATGGCTTTCATGATATCTCGTTTGGTCAAGGGCAAAGATGAACCATTAGGATTTTTCCATTCAGGACAATTTTTCTCATCATGAACAACATCTATCATTTTTGAATAAGAATATGAATGATACTTTGAATCAATTTCATCAAGTATGCTTTTCTCAAGAACAGATAACTCTTTGTCAGAAATAATATTAGTCTTAGCCTTTAATTCTTTTGAGTCTGTTAAAAAACAAGAATCCCATTTAGACTGAAATCGTAAATCTGGATACTTTCCAAGAATAAGATTATATGTACCTGTAAGAACGGGTCCGTACGGCATATTTCGATATAAATCTCCTGTCATACTCCAACCAGTTCTTTTTATACATTCTCTGTCTGCAAGATATAATTCTTTAATCAATTTTGTATAATTCAAAGAGAAATCATATTTTTTCAGAATATAGTTTGCAATTTGTATCAACTTATCGATATTCATATTATTCCCCCTTCTTAAATAAACTAATCTAAAAATAATTTAATGACAACATTAACTATATTATTTTAAGGAAAACACTGTCAATTTTCACTTCTTCAAGTGTATTCGCTATATTTCTTTTTGCTTCGTTTGTTACTTTGCAGCCATTAGGAACAAAATGTAATAATTCCTTCAAAGGAAAACTTCCATCCCCATAATGCAAATGACTGTCCAATTCACTTTCATAATCACCATCTGTAAGATGATAAACTTTTGGATTAAATTTTTCTTTTAATAATTTTATGTAATCTAAAGGTTCAAAACCTTGAGTTCTTGCTGCACAAATTGCATGACCAAAATCAAGACAAAATCCCGAGTTTAACTCTGAAATAATAGAATCCAGTTCCGATATAGTTGCACCAACACAAGTTGAGCCGTCAAGCCCTTTTATCGGCTTGTTTTCGATTAAAAAACGATTATCAACAAAAGGCTTTAACTGCGTTACAACTTCTTCACAAGTTCCATTGACCCCAGAATGAAAAATAATATAATCTGCTTTCAAGGAATCTGCAAATTTAATTGATTCTTCGATTTTTGATTTATTGATTTCTCTGTTTTCTCTACATGCAAGGTTTAATCCTGCTGCAGAATGTGGTGCATGAATTCCAAATGGAATATTGAATTGTTTCCAATAAGAAATTGTTTCTATATATGTATCAGAAATAGCAAATAATTCAATGTACTGGAATACACCTTCAGCATAATAACGAAGAATGTCATCAGTGTATTGAGTATCTTTACTGCCAAGTTTTAAGCCTAATTTATATTTCATATCTCCGAATCATCTATTTTTAGTAATTTTGATTTCATAAGCTTAAAATTCTTTAATTCTATTCTTTCCATAAAGACTCAAAAAAGTATTTCCACGGAAGAATCTCAATTCCGTCAACCTTGCGCGGATATTCTTCACGGCAGACTACAATGTACCGCTTAAATATTCCTTCCTCCCGCAATGTTTTAAGCCCCTTCAGGTGCCTGTCTGTTACTGTATCTGTTGATTTAACTTCTATTGCAAGGTCATCATCAAGACAAAAGTCAACTTCATTGCCGCTTGTGGTACGCCAAAAAGTAAGGCGAGAACGCGGACTTTTATATGAAATCCAGGCTTTTAATTCCATGCATATAAGCTGCTCAAAATACTCCCCGAATTCTTCGTTTCCTTCGCTGGGAACAGAAATATTTTGCAGTGTACGTGCAACAGCAATGTCGAAGATGTAAAATTTTGAAACGCTCACACTTTTCCGTTTTCTACCGGCAGTGTACGGTTCTACTATAAAACCAAGCAACGTGTCTTCCAAAACCTTGTACCACTGCTTTACTGTCTGAACTGGAACTTGCGAATCACTTGCGATATTCGTATAGTTCAACAGCTGTCCGTTTGTTAATGCGGCTGTTTTTAGAAAACGTGCAAAAGCACCCAAATTGCGGGCTGTGCCCTCTGCAGCAATTTCTTCCGTAAGATAAGTTCCGATATATGAAGACAAATCTTCTTCTATGTCCGTTGAATAGAACATTGACGGCAAAAGCCCATGCTCAAAAATAAACGGCAGATTATAATTCGCATCTGTTCCAACTTCAGCAAAAGTGAACGGATGCAAATGACGCTCCCAAGCTCTTCCGCCAAGAAGGTTAGTTCCATACGACCGAAGTTTTCTTGCTGAAGAACCTGTAAGAAGAAACCGGATATTACGCTCTTCAATCAAAAGATGGCATTCGTTCAATAATTCTGGGCACAACTGAATTTCATCAATAAAAATTGCACAATCATGCAAATCAAGAAGTTCCACCTGCTCCGTTAAATAGCTGGGGTTTGTCTGTATCTGTAAACGAAGTTTTCCATTAAGAAGATTCCACTTTAGAGCAAAGGTTTCCTCCGGAAGCTGGCCAACAAGAGTTGATTTTCCTGTTTGTCTTGGTCCGAATAAAAAAAGTGACTTTTTTTTAATTAAGTCAGAAACATCAAGAATTCTCTTTGTTTTGCACTCCATAAAATCCTCTTGATGCATATTATATCATAAATAATCCAAAAATCAACTTTTCTTTAGTTGATTTTAGATAAAAATCAACTAAAGAATTATGCTTCTCTTTTTTTACGAATTCAAACCTGTCGCAGAATGAGGTGCATGGATACCAAAGGGAATCTTGAACTGCTTCCAATAAGAAATTGTTTCTCTATATGTATCAGAAATAGCAAATAATTCAATGTACTGGAATACACCTTCATCGTAGTAACTAAGAATATCATCAGTATATTGAGTATCTTTACTGCCAAGTTTAAGACCGAGATTAAACAAAATTGTAATATTCCTTAAAACTGTTACCGGCTTATAACTTTATGAATGGCATTAATTACAGACTGGATATCATCATCACTCATTCCTGGATAAAGTGGTAATGAAAGTTCTTGTTCATAATACTTTTCTGCTTTTGGATAGTCTCCGTCTTTATAACCATAAGTTTCCTTATAGAACGGCTGAGTTGGTACAGGAATATAATGAACCTGAGTTCCGATGCCTTTATCACGAAGTTCCTGCATAACTTGTGTTCTTGTTTTTCCCAATTTTTCAAAATCAATTTGCGTTACATAAAGGTGAAAACAACTGCAAACTTCAGAACTTTCAAATGGAGTAACCAAAAACTCGTTTGTTGCAAATGCTTTATTATATGCTGCAATAATTTCACGTCTACGCTTCTTAAAGAAATCAAGTTTCTTTAACTGACTGACACCAAGAGCTGCCTGCAACTCTGTCATTCTATAATTAAATCCAAGAGAATGCATTTCGTAATACCATGGACCTGGATTCTGAGTAAGAATTAATTCGTCTTTTGTAACACCATGACTTCGGAGCATTAAAAGTTTCTGGTATAACTTTTCATCATTTGTTGTGACGGCACCGCCTTCAGCTGTAGTAATTGTTTTTACCGGATGAAAGCTGAATACAGTCATGTCAGAATACTTACAATTACCAATATAAGACCCGTCTGCATACTGAGACCCAATTGCATGAGCTGCATCTTCAATAATATGAAGATTATGTTTCTTTGCAATTGTATTGATTTTTTCCATATCACATGGAAGACCTGCAAAATGAACTGGTATTAAAACCTTTGTTTTATCTGAAATATGCTTTTGAATTTCTTTTGGATCGATATTATAAGTTTTAGAATCAATATCTGCAAAAACAGGTTTTACTTTATTATAAACCATACAGTTGCTTGACGCCAAAAAAGTATTAGGAGTAGTTATTCCTTCTGATCCTTCTTTTAATTCCAAAGCAGCAACTGCAATATGTAAACCTGCTGTTGCATTAGATACAGAAACACAATACTTTGCTCCAGTTATTTCACAAATCTTCTTTTCAAAAGCTGAAACAGAAGGTCCCTGTGTGAGATAATCTGATTTTAAAACATTTACAACGGCTTCAATATCAGAGTCGTCAATATACTGGTGACCGTAACCTATCATAATATTAGATATTTCCTACTTTAGCCTTATTCTTTTCAATCCATTCCTGAAGCTGAGGAATAGACATCCATTCTGTATTATTGTCTGACGTATAACTGAATCCTTCTGGAACTTTTTTTCCACCTTTAATTCTTCGTTCAATAGAACTCCATGAACAAATAGCAGGAAGAATTTTAAAATGTTCTGGGTATTCGTATGTATAATATGAATCTTCTGGACTAATCATAGCTTCATGAAGTTTTTCGCCTGGACGAATTCCAATCTCTACCTGCTCCGCATTCTTATCAACAGCTGTAGCAATATCACAAATATTCATTGAAGGAATTTTCTTTACATAAATTTCTCCACCTTCCATATCTTCAAAGGCATGCCAAACCAGCTGAACACCCTGTTCCAAAGAAATCATAAAGCGTGTCATACGCTTATCTGTAATTGTCAGTTTACCAGATTTAGCAGTTTCCATAAAATAAGGAATAACCGAACCACGACTTCCCATAACATTTCCGTAACGGACAACAGAAAACTGTGTTCTTCCGCCAGAGTAAGAGTTACCTGCAATGAAGATTTTATCAGAACAAAGTTTTGTAGCACCATAAAGGTTTACAGGAAGACAAGCTTTATCTGTAGAAAGAGCAACAAGTTTTTTTACACCTTTATCAATACAACAGTCAATAAGATTCATTGCACCATTAATATTTGTTTTGATACATTCAAAAGGATTATATTCTGCAGTAGGAACAATCTTTGTAGCTGCAGCATGAACAACAAAATCAACATTATCAAGAGCTCGTGATAAACGCTCCTTATCACGAACATCACCAATAAAGAATCTAACTCTGTCATCGCCTTGAAACTTCTTTGCCATATTCCACTGTTTCATTTCATCGCGAGAGTAGACAATGATTCTTTTTGGATTATATTTTGCTAAAGTCATAGGAACAAATGTGTTTCCGAACGACCCTGTTCCACCTGTAACTAAAATTCTTGCGCCTTCAAACATATTCATATTCAAAATCTCCTTAAGTATTTCTGAGCAAAGGAAGAATTATGATGTCTTTAAATTCTTCTTAATATTAATTTATTAATCAACTTTGTTCAAATATATTTTCATTTAATAAAAACTTTCGTTTTAAGTAATTACAAACTTTCCTTAATAACCTTAGCCATTCTATCAATCATGGCATCAGTCATTCCAGGATAAACACCGACCCAGAATGTATCGCGCATGATACGGTCTGTTACAGAAAGATCATCAATTACACGATATGCATCAGTTCCGCGAATCTGATCAAAACATGGGTGACGAGTAAGATTTCCTGCAAACAATGCACGAGTCTGAATATTTGCTGCTTCAATCTTCTTTACAAGTTCCGTTCTGTCTACACCTTCCTTACAAGTAATAAGGAATCCAAACCAGCTTGGATTACCATTTTCTACAGCCTCCGGAAGAATCAATTTATCCTGCAAACCTTCAAGACCTACTCTAAGTCGCTTAAAGTTTTCCTTACGTTTTTCTACAAAAGAAGGGATCTTTTCAAGCTGAGCACAACCGATTGCAGCCTGCAAGTCAGTTGCTTTTAAGTTATAACCAAAGTGACTGTATGTATATTTGTGGTCATATCCAAGAGGAAGTGTACCATACTGTTTGTCAAAACGATGTTTACATAAGTTATCTACACCACTAGGACATACGCAATCTCTTCCCCAGTCACGGAATGAACGAATAATCTTATGCAAAAGTGGATCACGAGTATACACAGCACCACCTTCACCCATTGTCATGTGATGAGGAGGATAGAAGCTTGATGTACCGATATCACCGATTGTACCAGTCTTATATGTTTTTCCATCCAATGTATATTCTGAACCAAGAGCATCACAGTTATCTTCAACAAGCCAGAGATTATGCTTTTCACAGAAGGCTTTTACAGCTTTTAGGTCAAAAGGATTTCCAAGTGTGTGGGCAATCATAACAGCCTTTGTTTTTGGGCTCAAAGCTGCTTCAAGCTGAGTTACATCAATATTGTACTGAGGAATTGTTACATCAACAAAAACAGGAACAGCACCATACTGCAAGATTGGAGTTACAGTTGTAGGGAAACCACATGCAACTGTAATTACTTCGTCTCCGCGTTTAATCTGACGTTCCTTAAGAAGAGGACTTGTAAGAGTCATGAATGCAATAAGGTTTGCACTTGAACCTGAGTTTACCAATGAAACAAATGGAGTACCAAGATATTCGCCAAGCTGTTTTTCAAACTGATCTGTATAACGACCTGATGTCAACCAGAATTCCAAAGTTGCGTCTGTTAGATTCATCATCTCTTTTTCATCAAATACACGGCTTGCATAAGAGATACGGTCTCCATCTTTATATTCTGGTTTTACCATATATTTTTTATAATATTCTTTTACTGAATTTAAAATTTCTTTTGTTGCTTCTTCTTTTGATTTATTTTCAAACATACTAGTCTCCAAAATATTCTTTTATCTGTTTATCTGTAATTTCTGCGGCAGGAGTACCACTCTGCACAGCTTTTTCCCATTCAACAATCTTTTCAATAGCCTGTTTGATTCCCCACTGAGGATACCATCCAAGCACTTTCTTTGATTTTTCACACTGCAACTTCAAGAAACTCGCTTCATGAGGAGCATTAGCTTCACTTACATTCTTCCATCCAGCACCATCACCCCATGATTCACAGAACAATGTTGCAAGTTCACCAGTAGTTACACAGGATTCATCATCTGGACCAAAGTTATATGAACCAACAAATGATTTATTTTCATACTGTGCTTTTGCCAAAGTAAGATAGCCACGAAGACATTCAAGTACATGCTGATATGGACGAGTTGAATTAGGATTACGAAGGATAATTTCTTTTCCAGCTTCTACTGCTCGAATACAGTCTGGAATAATTCTGTCTGTAGCATAATCTCCGCCACCGATTACGTTACCACTGCGGGCTGTTGAAATTGCAGGTGAAGTTTCTTCATTAAAGAAGGAATTACGGTAGCTGTAAGTAACAAGTTCTGAACAAGACTTACTGTTAGAATAAGGATCATAACCACAAAGTTCTTCGTTTTCACGGTAGCCCCATACCCATTCTTTGTTCAGGTAAACCTTGTCTGTTGTAATGTTTACGAATGATTTAACAGTATCACAGGCTCGAACTGCTTCCAAAATATTTACAGTTCCCATAACATTAGTTTCATAAGTTCCAACAGGATCTTTATATGAAGTTCTGACAATAGGCTGTGCGGCAAGATGAAGAACGATATCAGGAGAAGCTTCTTTTACAGCATTAACCAGTTTTTCTCTATCACGAATGTCACCTATAATCGATTTCATCTGGGTTGCAGTCTTTGTTGCTCCAAAAATACTAGGATTTGTCGGAGGTTCGAGAGAATAACCGGTAACATCCGCACCTGCAAGAACCAAAATACGAGAAAGCCAGGTTCCCTTAAAACCAGTATGACCTGTGAGAAAAACTTTTTTTTCTTTGTAAAAATTTAATAAATCATTCATTTTTGATTATTCTCAAAATGACTCCATACATTCCATGGCGCTTTATTTGTCTTCCAAAGTTTATCTAGATCTTCTTTATCTTTAAGCATATCCATTGGATGCCAAAAGCCAGCATGTTTATACGCATGAAGTTGACCATCTTTGGCAAGGTTCTGCAAAGGAGCTCTTTCCCACATCATTGTATCAGAAGTGGAAGGATCAATATAATCAAGCGCCTTGTTTTCACATACAAAAAAACCACCATTAATCCATGCATCACTTGGTTTTTCCTGGAACTGTACAATAGAACCATCAGCTTGAATATCCAAAGCCCCAAAGCGACCTTCTGGCTGTACAGCAGTAAGAGTTACCAGTTTTCCAGATTTAGCATGAAAATCAACAAGTTTTTCAATATTAACATCACTTACACCATCCCCATATGTAAGCATAAAAGATTCACTACCAATATAATTTTTAGCACGGTAGATACGTCCAGCAGTAAAAGTATCCGAACCTGTATAAAGCATAGTAACTTTCCAAGGTTCACTACGCATTTTATGTATCTGAACATCATTATTTGCTAAATCAATTGTCATGTCACTATAACGGTTGTAGTAATTAAGAAAATAATCTTTTATTACGTGTCCTTTGTAGCCTGTAAGAATCACAAAATCATTATATCCATAATGGCTGTATATTTTCATAATATGCCAAAGAATAGGATATCCACCAATTTCCACCATCGGTTTTGGAATAATCTTAGTTTCTTCACCAAGCCGAGTACCTTTTCCGCCTGCTAAAATCAAAACTTTCATTTTTTTACAAATCCTAATATTGGTTTACTAGTATTGCCTATAGTAAATTTTATACCTATATTATCAGAGTCTGGATTTACTATCCATGAAGTATTTCTTATTGATGAACTAATCTTTATTTTATAAGAACCAGGAAACAATCGATCATGAGGAAGCTCAAAAAGCAATTCATTCAAACCAACTTTCAACACAGAAGCTTCAGGGATTCCAAAACCAGTAATATAGGTTTCGTTTAATAATATTCTTCCTCCAAATAAAATATTATCCTGATAGTCTTTTACATTTATAGTACACCTAATAAAATAATTTTTTGAAAGACTAAGTTCATCTGTCTGAACAACACCATTTTCATCTTCAATTTGTATTTTTTTTACATCGATATATTGATTTGTGAAAGAACCATCATTTTCCCAGAAGGTTGTTTTGTCATCTTTTGTTATATTAAAATACTGTTTATTATATTCATCAAAGCAATCATTTATATCATCAGTTTTATATATAATTCTGCCCTTTTTTAAAATTATTCCCTTATTGCATAGATTTTTTACAGCATGTTCTTGATGACTTACAAACAACACCGTCCTGCCCTCGCCGGTACTCAGCTCGTTCATCTTGCCAAGGGCTTTTTTCTGGAATGCAGCGTCCCCAACGGCAAGAACTTCATCGGCAATGAGGATATCGCTGTCCAGATGAGCCGCCACCGCAAAGGCAAGACGCACATACATTCCGCTTGAGTATCTCTTTACAGGAGTGTCTATGTGCTCACCGATTTCACTGAATTCGATGATCTGGTCAACCTTCTTGTCGATCTCTGATTTTTTCATTCCAAGGATTGCACCGTTCATGTAGATGTTTTCACGGCCTGTCATTTCCGGATGGAATCCCGTGCCAACTTCCAGAAGGCTTGCAACACGTCCGTTTATTTTTATGTTTCCCTCGGTTGGTGTGGTGATCTGGCTCAGGACCTTGAGCAAAGTTGATTTTCCGGCTCCGTTGTGCCCGATGATTCCGACTCGGTCACCTTTCTTGATCTCAAAGTTGAGGTCCTTGAGTGCCCAGAATCCTTCCTTGCTGTCCTTATAGGTTGAACCGATTTTTGCATTAGGGTCCTCTTTACCGAGCAAACGTGCAAACCAGGACTGCATGTCCTTAAAAAGAGTTCCGTTATTTATTACACCCAGGCGATAGTACTTGCTCAGGTTTTCTACTTTAATTGCTATGTCCGACATAAATATCAATTCATCATTCATAATGCATAATTCATAATTATACACTATAAAATATTCTCCTTTAATTGTGCATTATGCATTCAGCATTATCATTATATAACGTCCACGAAGTTTCTTTCATTTCTTGAAAAAAGAATGAGTCCAAGAATCAAAAGAACAACAGTTTCTCCAAGACTTACAGCAATCATTTCCGTGGAGATGCTTCCAGCCCCGTAGAATGCCATCCTGAAAAATTCAACAGGAGCACACATGGGATTAAAATATACAAGAGAGCGGAACATTCCTGGAATCTGGCTCAATGGATAGACAACTGGTGTTGCATACATTGCAAGCTGAAGTCCAAATGCCAGAAGAATATTCAGGTCCCTGTATTTTGTAGTCAGGGAACTTATTATAAGCCCAAGACTTCCGCCAATCAGACCAACCCACAAAAAAATAAGTGGAGCCGTAAGACACAAAAGGGAAATATTGATCTGTGTTTTCTTTACAAAGACATAGAACAGAATAAACACGCACAGCAGAAGAAACTGAATGAAAAGCCTGATTGCCTCAAAGCCGCACTTTGCAACAGGAGCTGTCAAACGCGGAAAATATACCTTACCGAAGATTCCCTGGTTTGCAGTAAAGATGGAAGCACATCCGTTGAGACATCCGGTAAAATATGTCCAGAGCATTGTTCCTGCATAATAGAACAAGAGCATAGGTATTCCATCCGTACCCACACCTGCCATGGTTCCAAAAACAAATGAATACATTATCGAAGAAATAATTGGCTGAACAAGATACCATATAGGACCAAGGATAGTCTGCTTGTACTGGACGGTGAAGTCTCGCCTAATGAACATCAGTATCAAATACTTGTAGTCCCATACGCTTCTTAAATGCAGGTCAAACAGCTTCTTCTTTGAGGAAATTATTTTGTCCCAGTGTTCTTCTTTGATTTCTTTTTCTTCCATAATAAACTATCTCTGATGCAATATTTTTTCCTGCTTAACATATTCTAAGTCATGCTTCATGCGCTCTACGAGCGCTTGCATGATAGGAAATTATTGACGTTTGCGCTCGCGCGCAAGCGCATCATAATTTTCTATCTCTGATGCAAGGTTCTTTCTGCCTTTACATATTCCATATCATGCTTCATCATGATCTTTACAAGTTCTGGGAAGGTTGTTTTTGTTGGGTTCCAGCCGAGAACTGTCTTTGCTTTTGTAGGGTCTCCGAGCAAAGTCTCGACTTCCGCAGGACGGAAATATTTAGGGTCAACTTCAATCAACACTTCACCGGTGGCCTTGTTGTATCCCTTTTCATCCACGCCTTCACCCTTGAATTCAATTTCAATTCCAGCTTCACGGAATGCATACTGGCAGAATTCACGGACACTGTGCTGTTCACCAGTTGCAACTACGAAATCATCAGGCTTTTCCTGCTGCAAAATCAACCACATACATTCAACATAGTCCTTTGCATATCCCCAGTCTCGGAGGGCATTCAGGTTACCAAGATAAAGTTTCTTCTGCATTCCCTGGGCAATTCTGCTTGCTGCCAGTGTAATCTTGCGTGTTACGAAAGTTTCTCCACGGCGCTCTGATTCATGGTTGAAGAGGATTCCGTTTGAGCAGAACATTCCGTAGCTTTCGCGGTAGTTTTTCATAATCCAGAAACCGTACATCTTTGCAACGGCATAAGGGGAACGGGGATAGAATGGAGTTGTTTCTTTCTGGGGAATTTCCTGGACCTTTCCAAAAAGTTCAGACGTGGAAGCCTGATAGATGCGGCACTTTTTTTCCATTCCAAGAAAATGCACCGCCTCAAGAATGCGGAGAACTCCAGTTGCATCACAGTCTGCAGTGAATTCCGGAACTTCAAAGGAAACCTGAACATGGCTCTGGGCTGCAAGATTGTAGATTTCATCCGGCTCAATTTCGCGGATTATGCGAATCATGCTTTCAGAATCTGTCATGTCACCGTAATGAAGCTTTACCTTACGATTTTTGTGCATGTCTTCAATGGCATCTTCAAGATAAAGATGCTCTATGCGACCTGTATTGAAAGAAGAAGAACGGCGGATGATTCCGTGAACTTCATATCCCTTTTCCAAAAGAAATTCAGCAAGATATGAACCATCCTGTCCTGTGATACCTGTAATAAGTGCTTTTTTCATAAACTCTTAATCCCAAAAAACAGAATACCCCTGATATTGTATTTTTCAGAGATTCCTTATAATAATTCATTATATTTGATATTTCAATAATAATCCACAGTTTTCCATTTCTATAGTCATATATATAGAAGAAAACACACTGTTGAACATAATCATTTCTTGTGCAAAAATGTGCTTCGACAACTTTAGACAAGAGAGAGTACTCATGAGAAAAACATTTATTTTCCTTTTTGCCGCAGCAGTTCTTACAACAATTGTTTCCTGCACAAGGCAAAACACTGCACAATCATCCAAAATAAAAATCACCTGTACAACTTTTCCAAACTATGACTGGACCAGAGAAATAACCAGGGGAATTGCTGGCATTGACCTTAAGCTTATTGTTTCAGACGGAACAGATCTTCACAGCTTTCAGCCATCAGTTAACGATATAGTAACCATTCAGACAACGGATATTCTTGTATTTACGGGAGGAGAAAGCGATGAATGGGTTCTTGATGCCATAAAAAATCCCATGAACAGGAATCTAGTTCCAGTGAACCTTATGTCTCATCTTTCGGAACGGCTTCAAAAGGAAGAAAACGAGATAAATGACCATGAATGTGACCATGAATGTAAGGATGCGGAAAATGACGAGCATATCTGGCTTTCACTCAAAAACGCACAGGTCTCCTGCCAGACAATCTGTACTGCCTTATGTGAAAAAGATCCTGCACACAAAGACTCATACCAGCAAAACACTCATTCATACCTGGAAAAACTTTCAGAACTGGACAAGAGCTATGCCGATGTGATTTCCGGATCAAAGAAAAAGTCAATTGTTTTCGCAGACAGGTTTCCATTCAAATATCTTGCAAGTGACTACGGCCTTTCACATTTTGCCGCTTTCAAGGGATGTGCTGCAGAAACCGAGGCATCATTCCAGACCATAGCAATTCTTGCACAGAAACTAAACGAGCTGGACCTGAACTGTATTATCAAAATTGAAGGTTCATCCGACTCGCTTTCAAAAACCGTGCTTAAAACCTCAGGCAGGTCAAATGGCAGGATTCTGGTTCTTGATTCAATTCAATCAGTGACAAAAAAACAAATTGACGGCGGATACACATATCTAGGTGCCATGGAAAGCAATCTGAAAGTAATTCAGGATGCACTAAACTAACCGGAGACTAAAAATGAATCTACTTTCTGTGTCAAATGTTGCAAGAATTGGAAGGGAAAAACCTTTGTTTACTGAAGTTACTTTTGGACTCAACGAGGGTGACAAGGCCGCACTTATTGGAAAGAACGGATGCGGTAAATCAACTTTATTGAATACAATTGCAGGAGTGCTCCAGCCGGATGAAGGAACTGTAGTCCTTAACAAGGAGGCCGGAGTTTCTTTTCTTCCGCAGACACCGCTTTTTGATAGGGAAGACACCATTCGCGCCCACATTTTCAAGAGCAATTCTGCCAAGCTGAACATAATCCGCGAATATGAGGATCTATGCCACGCAATGGAAAGTGATTCATCTGCAAAGGTCCAGAAAAAATTTGATGAAGTCACCGAAAAAATGAATCAGAATGACTTGTGGAACTATGAGTCCCAGGTTAAGTCCATACTCACTACCCTGGGAATCAATGACCTTGACCGCAAGATGGGTGAACTTTCAGGGGGAATGATCAAGAAAGTTGCTCTTGCACAGGTTCTTGTTGAGGACACAAAACTTCTTCTTCTTGACGAGCCTACAAACCATCTGGACATAACAACAATTTACTGGCTCCAGAATTATCTTGCAAACACCAAAAGATCAGTTCTCATGGTTACCCACGACAGATACTTTCTTGATGCAGTCTGCAATCACATATATGAACTGGCAAGGAACAAGGTAAAGCTTTACGTTGGAAACTATTCCACATATCTTGAAAAAAAACAGACAGAAGCCGAAATCGAAGCAAATACTGAACGAAGAATTGAATCAGTTCTCAGGTTTGAGCGTGACTGGCTCATGAGAGGTCCCTGTGCCCGTGGAACAAAAGCAAAGGCCAGAATTCAGCGTGATGAGGCTTTGATCAACCGGGAAAAATTCCAGGCAGACAGGGAATTCACATTTGAAGTAAAAGGCCGTCGACTCGGTGGAAAAATTCTTGAGCTTCACAGCATAAGCAAAAACTTTTCAAAGGGATTTGCATTCTCCCAGTCAAAGTCAGACATAAATCATCCTGTGCTGGAAAATTTTTCCTACACCTTCAACAAGGGAGAAAAAATCGGAATATTTGGCGACAACGGATCAGGAAAAACTACGCTACTGAATATTATTGCCGGCAAAATTTCACCTGACGCAGGAACTCTTGTTAAGGGCGAAAACACATTCATTTCATACTACGAGCAGAATCCGAATTTTGACAACGTGGACATGACTGTTCTTGAATACATCAAGGAAGCTGCCGAAGTCATGGAACGAAACGACGGCTCGGTTTTGAGTGCGGCTTTGTTTCTTGAGCAGTTTGGTTTTGAAGGAAGAATCCAGCATTCTCCAGTAAGCACATTGAGCGGTGGTGAGCGAAAAAAACTTTACCTTGTAAGACTTCTGATTTCTAATCCTAACTTTCTCATTCTTGACGAACCTACCAACGACTTTGATATTTTTACCATGAACATTCTTGAGCAGTTTCTCATGAGCTTTAAGGGATGTCTTTTGATTGTAAGCCACGACCGCTATTTTATGGACAAAGTCTGCGACACTCTTTTTATCATGGAAAAGGATGGTTCAGTTTCAGGCTTCGTGGGAAAGTGCTCGGAATATGTTGACTACAGGGAAGAACAGGAAAGACAGAAGGAGCTTGCACAAAAGCAGGAGCGTGAAAAGGTCCAGAAAGAAAATCAGGCAGCAAAAACTGTTGTCCATGAACAGAAAAAAAAGCGAACATTCCGCGAGCAAAAGGAATTTGAAGAGCTTGAAATTAAAATTGCTGAAATGGAAGACAGGCAGAAAGAACTTGAAGAACTCATGGCATCAACTGACTACGAAGCCGTCCAGAAGGCAGGAGACGAATACAAAAAAATCAGCGAAGAACTTGAAACCGCATATTCACGCTGGGAAGAACTTGCACAATAGGATTGAACATGGATTTTGACTACATACTGGAGAAGCTCTCAGAAGTACGGAAATTACCTGAAAATGTCGATGAACTTTTTGAGCAGTTGCAGATTGAAGACATATTCACAATGTTCTTTGCCTCATTCACAGTTGAAACAAAGTCGCCGGAAGATCTTGAAACCCTGAGAATTGACCTTGAAGACAATGTAAGACAAAACAAAGATTACAAGGCCGATCCATTCATCAGCAATGTGTGGGAAGTTGCAGCCGAGGAATCCATTGCAAAAAAATTTGACGTTAATCTCATAAGAAGTGCAATCAGCCTTGGACTATATCCAATGTCAGCAAAAATTGACTCTCTTTTTTTTCCAACATTTAAGTACCACCTTTCAAAGTGCATGATAACTTTTGACAAATTACACATTTCCAGAAACGTAAAAAAATATATCACAAAATATTTTTCAGATTACACAATTGCATTCAACAGGGATTTCAGGCAGACCATTTCAAAATTACAGGCAGCCTATGAAGACACATGGCTGTGCGATGATCTTTGCAGGATATTTGAAGAAATCAATTCAAGACCAGATGAAACCACAGCCGTTGATTCAGTTGAAATATGGCATGACGGAAAAATTGTTGCCGGTGAAATTGGATTTCGGACAGGCACTGCTTATGCCAGCTTAAGCGGATTCCATACTGAAGACAACATCGGGCATGTTCAGATGGCGGTACTGGGATTGTGGCTCAGGGAAAATGGATTTGCATTCTGGGATCTTGGAATGTCCCTCCCATATAAATACAGATATGGTGCAGCTGATTATGACAGAGATGGGCAGGAAAAGATGATGGATAAAATTAATGGCACGAAAATAATTTCCTTTCCATCAGAAGAAATCCCACTCACATATTTTCTGAAATATCTTTAGAGGTAATCGGCGAATTCAATTTTTTCATTGTTGAATTTGATGAAGCAAAAACAAGGTCAAGCTCATCCTGAGACAATAAGATTTCATTATCTTCCATAAGTTACCAATATTCCTAATCTTCAATAAATTTAGTAGAATACTTGAATGGATAAGGAAACAAACTACAGTTCTCAAGGAGAAATACTTGAATGGGAAAACGTTGAACTCCCGCCGGAATATAAGGTTATCTTTCACAATGATGATTTTACCACAATGGAATTTGTTGTGGATTTGCTTGTGACAGTTTTCAAAAAAACTGTTGATGATGCAGTAAAAATCATGTCAGAAATCCACACACAGGGAAAAGGTGTCGTTGGAATTTACAGCTACGACATGGCACACACAAGAACAAAAGTCGCATTGCAGAGAGCTCGGGAAAACAAGTTTCCACTCAGAATTACTGTAGAAGAAAACTAGCTTCAAACAGGAAATGAACTACTAAAATTAAGAGGTAACATAGATGACACTTGACGCAGAACTAAGCGAGATCCTCATTTCCTGCAACTCATTTGCCAAATCAAGAGGATTTGAATTCATAACTCCAGAGCTTGTTGTGTTCATTGGATTAAAAAAGGAATCTCAGTCCATCATTGACTTGATGTACGAAACTAACGCTGATGATTTAGGAGTCAAGGACGGACTTCTGGACTACCTTGAAAAAAACTTGCCGCCTGACTCTGCTGAATACGGTGACTCGCCTCTTGAAGTTCCCACATCAGTTGCCTTTGACGAAATAATGGAAACCGCAGCCCAGGCAGTTTCAAGTGCCGGAAAAAACACAATAACTGTGGGGCAGTTTATGATTGCCGCAATACAGCACGAAAAAACATTTGTCTCATACATCCTTAGAAAAAACGGAATGTCAGCAGAATCACTTATGCAGGCCGTAACATCACTTGATGAAACACTAGACATTGATGACATGAATAATTTCATGGCACAAGAAGAAGAACCAGAAAAAAAGAAAAACATTCTTGAGCGCAACACACGGAACCTGACTGAAGCCGCCAGAAAAGGTGAGCTGGACAAAGTGATTGGGCGCGAAGAAGAACTCCAACGAACAATTGAAATACTTTGCAGACGAACAAAAAACAATCCTATTCATGTTGGAGATGCCGGAGTTGGAAAAACTTCAATCACAGAAGGACTGGCCCAGAGAATTGTTGAAGGCAAGGTTCCAGACTATCTCAAAGATGCAGAAATTTTTTCACTAGAAATGGGAAGCCTGATTGCAGGAACAAAATTCCGCGGTGACTTTGAAAACAAAATCAAGGGAATTGTTGAGAACCTGCAGAAAAGAAAAAAGGCAATTTTATTCATCGACGAAATTCATACAATGGTCGGAGCAGGAACAAGCGGAAATTCAGGCGGGCTTGATGCTGCGAACATTCTAAAGCCGGCACTTTCAAAAGGAAACCTGAGATGCATCGGGTCAACAACATTTGAGGACTACAAGAAGACCTTTGAGGCAGACAGAGCACTGGCAAGACGATTCCAGAAAATTGACATTAATGAAGTTTCCAGAAATCAGTGCGTGGAAATTCTGAAAGGACTTGCTCCAAAATATGCAGAATATCACGGCGTAAAATATTCACCGGAAAGCCTTGAAGAAGCAGTTGATCTTTCAATTCAATACATCCCGGACAAAAGACTTCCAGACAAGGCAATAGACATTATTGATGAAGCCGGAGTCTACGCAAAGCTTCACAAAAAAACAAAATCAATTCCGCAGGTAACAGTAAACGACATCAGGAAAATGGTTTCAAAAACTTCTGGTGTTCCACTTGAAAACATAACTCAGAAAGAAAAAGACAGATTCGCGGGTCTTGAAGAAAACATAAAGAAAGAAATCTATGGGCAGGATGATGCAGTTCATTCACTTTGTGTTGCAGTAAAAAAATCCAGGGCCGGATTCCGCAACATGGAAAAGCCAGAAAGCAGTTTTCTTTTTGTTGGACCCACTGGCGTTGGAAAAACAGAAGTTGCAAAAGTTCTTTCCAGAATACTTGATGAACAGCTCATCAGATTTGACATGAGTGAATACCAGGAAGCATATTCCATCAGCAAACTCATTGGTTCAGCTCCTGGATATGTTGGCTATGAAAATGGAGGACTTCTCACAGACAGTGTAAGAAAAAATCCAAGATCAATAATTTTGTTTGATGAAATCGAAAAAGCCCACAAGGACATTTACAACACATTGCTTCAGGTTCTGGACTATGGAACTCTCACTGACTCCCAGGGACGAAAAGCCGATTTCAGAAACTGTCTCATTATTTTCACAAGCAATGCAGGTGCAAGTGAAATGGGAAAGCAAGCCACGGGTTTTGCAACCCAATCATCATCTGACAATGACAAATTCATTCTGAAGGAAGCCCTCGAAAAAACTTTCACGTCTGAGTTCAGGAACAGACTGGACAAAACGATTTACTTCCAGTCACTTACAAGAGAAAATGCCAGGATGATTGCACGAAAGGCAGTCTCAAAAATTTCACAGCGTCTGGAAAGAAAGAATATTACTCTGGAAGCTTCAGAAGGTGTTCTTGATTACATTTGCGACAACGGAATGTCAAAAGAATTCGGAGCAAGAAACATAATGAGATTTGCCGAAGACGAGATTTCATCTCCACTTGTAGATGAAATTCTTTTTGGAAACATTTCCTCAGGAACTAAAATCAAATTTGAAATTATAGACGGGAAACTTACTTGGAACAAAATCTGATTGATCCAGAAAACATAATTCCTCTTCCAATGCCTGGTGAACTCTGGCCTGAACTTGGAGACTCAATTGCATTCATAACAGAAGACATTGACCTGCAGGTTTTATACTCAGCCTACATGCAGGGAATTTTCCCGTGGTTCAGTGAAGAAGATAATGAACCTGTTATCTGGCATTCTCCAAATCCAAGATTCTGCATTCAGCCGGAAGACTTTCACCTGCCAAAAAGACTTGAAAGATTTCTAAAGCACACTCCATATTCCTACACCATGGACAAATGCTTCGACAAGGTAATCACAGAATGCTCGTTGATGAACAGGAAAGATCAGGATGGAACATGGATCGGATCAAAAATAATTGACAGCTACACAAAACTTTTTCAGCTTGGATATGCCCACAGTGTTGAGGCGTGGAAAGATGATGAGCTTGCCGGCGGTTTATACGGAGTTTTGATTGGAAGCGTTTTTTTTGGTGAAAGCATGTTTACAAAACAAAGTGACAGTTCAAAAAGTGCCTTCGCAGTTTTCATGAAAGCATTTCTTGCTTGCGGCGGGCTTCTTGTTGACAGTCAATGCTACACAGACAACATTGCAAGATACGGAGCAAAAAATATAAGCCGGGATGCATTTCTGCGGATTGAAAAAAAGGCACTGAGAACACCACTGGAAAAAGATCTTGAAATTGAATTTGAAAAGCAATCAATGAATTTAGTAAATTTGAATTCTTAATATAGAATGAAAGATGGAGGAAAAATAATGACCACAGAAGAAAAAGTCAGGGCATTCCTGAAAAATCCGAGAAAAGTTTTGACGGCAATTGGAGCAGTCATTGCATTATGTATTGTTTCATCATGTTTCTTTGTTGTTGATCAGGCTGAACAGGCTGTCATCACAAGATTCGGAAAATACTACACCACCCTGGGACCAGGACTTCAGACAAGGCTTCCATTTGGAATCGACAAGAAATTCATTGTTCCGGGAAACAAAGTTGTGCAGACAGAACAGTTCGGATTCTCAATTGTCTCATCAGGATCACAGAATACTTACCAGAACAACATAACCACAGAATCAACAATGCTCACGGGAGACCTTAATATTGTTGATGTTGAATGGATCATCCAATACCGCATTGTTGACCCAAGATCATGGCTCTTCAGTGTTCAGGACAGATCCCAGACAATCCGCGACATCAGTCGTTCCGTGATCAACACTCTCGTTGGTGACAGGGCAATTCTTGATGTCATGAGCAGCGAGCGACAGTCAATTGAAAATCTTGCAGTGGACATGATGAACAAACAGTTTGAAGGACTCAATATGGGAATCAATGTTTTTGCAGTCAAGCTCCAGAACATAGTTCCGCCGAAAGGTGTTCAGGATGCATTCGAAGATGTCAACAAGGCAATTCAGGACATGAACAGATTCATCAACGAAGGAAAAGAAAGCTACAACGCAGAAATTCCAAAGGCAAAGGGTGAGGCTGACAGACAGATCCAGATTGCAGACGGATATGCATCAGAACGCGTTAACAGGGCAAAGGGTGATGTTGCCAGATTCAATGCAGTCTATGAGGAATACAGAAAGGCACCTTCGATTACACGTGAAAGACTTTACCTTGAAACAATGGAAGAAATTTTTGCATCTCAAGGCAAAGACAAGAAGCCAACTCTTGTTGATGGTGAACTTAAGAATGTGGTTCCATTCAAGAACCTTTCAAACTAAATGAACAGAAGAAGGACATATAAAATGAACAAAAACAAAATTATTTTAAGATCATTTTTTGCATTCGTTGCGCTAATCATAGTTATTTCTGCCGGGCCAGTATACATTGTCAACGAGGGAGAACAGGCAGTCGTAACCCGATTTGGAGAAATTGTTGAATCAAGAACAGAGACAGGTTTGTACGTAAAGATTCCGTTCCTTGACGTAGTAAAAACATATCCAACAAAAATTCTTTCCCTTGAAGGAGATCAGGCAAGAATTCCCACAAAGGAAAACCAGTTCATCATTGTTGACACCACAAGCAGATGGAGAATCTCTGATCCTGTACTTTTTTATCAGTCATTCAAAACTCTTGACGCAGCATACAACAAGCTCAGCGACATAATCGATTCATCAACAAGGACAATCATCACGAAAAACAGATTGAGTGAAATCGTAAGAAGTTCCAACATAATAAACAGCAAGAAGAAAAAATCAGAAAACACTCAGCTTGCCGGAATTGAAGGAGAAGATTCTGCAGAAATCGAGGCTCTTGTAAACGTTAACACAAGCAACGAAAACGTGACAAAAGGAAGAAGCGCCTTGTGTCAGGAAATGGCCGACGAAGCAAGAAAGATGGTTGGTGAATACGGAATCCAGCTTATTGACATTGTTCCACGTCAGATCAAATATTCTGATGAGCTTACCGAAAGCGTTTACAACAGAATGATCAAGGAACGCAATCAGGTTGCCCAGGCATACAGATCTCTTGGTGAAGGTAAAAAAGCTGAGTGGCTTGGAAAACTTGAAAATGAAAAAAGAACAATTGAATCCGAGGCATACAAGATCAGTGAGGAAACAAAGGGTAAGGCTGATGCAGAAGCTGCTGCAATCTACACAAAAGCCTATTCTCAGGATGCAAAATTCTACGAGTTCTGGAAATCCCTTGAATCATACAAAAAATCCATGGGTAACTTTGATGCCACATACAGCACAAATATGGACTACTTCAAATACCTTTACGGAAAAGACAGATGAAATTAATTCACAGCAAAAACAATTCAATTTTTCTTGACACAAGAATGACATCCCAGTCCTTTGCAAAGTCCAGGTCTCAGGAATATCTCAGGGAAAAAGGTCTTCTGGCAAAAATTTCTGATAATTGCGTTGAACTGATTCCATGGGCTTTTTCTGAAACCTGCCCGGCTGAAGATTCTGGAATACATGAAATTGAAAAAGAAAACATTCTGCTAAGGGGAGATGCATTTGATGGATTCACTCTTGCTGAATTGTTTTCTATGGGTGAAACTGAAACACAGAAAAAGGCATCAACTGCTGTTCTGAAAGTTTTAAGCAGCTGCATTGAACAAAACAAGATTCCGGAAAACTGTGGCGGTGAAGGCATTTTTATATCCAGGGATTTTAATCAGGTTTTGTTCCTGCCAAAATCAATCTACACCCATGCAGTGTCATGCCTTGAAAAAGAAGATTATTCCAGGCTTCACGGAAAATTCATCAACGAGCTTCTTACTAAACTTGATGCAGTCAGGTTCTTGCAGGCCGTAATTTCTTACAAAATTATTTCAGGTTCATTTCCCTTCAATGAAAATGATTCAGCAATAAGGCAGGAAGATATAAGAGACGGAAACTACAGAAAAATTGAATTTCTGGTGAAATCTGTTCCAGAAAGTATTTGCAGATTCATAAAAAAAGCTTTGGCACGAAAACCATCTCCAGCAAATGAATTCCCTCTTGAAGACTTTCTGAATTTCACTCCTGCAGAAATTACTCAAGATGAACAAATTCTGTTCCGCGAAAAAACAAAAAAATACTTCGCAAAACAGGACAAAAGAATCGCATTCAGAAGAAAAATCAGATACAACAGAACAAAAATCACAATTTCGTCAGTTACTGGAATAATTATTGTTTCGCTGGCAGTAATGTTCTACAAAACTTACATGGACAAGCCAACCACCAAAGGACTCACTTCCCATCAGGTCATTGAAATGTATTACAGTGCAATCAACACCCTCAACATGGATGCAGTCAACCAGTGCAGCTCAAAAAAACTCAAGTCACGCACAAACATGATTAACGGAGCTTTCGTAAACTCCAAGACAAAATCCATGTACGACCTGAACACGGAAAGTGTCAGCCCGGCAGAATGGGTTGTCAGGGAACAGCCGACACTGAACATATATGGACTAACTCAATTCACGGTGAATGAAAAGCAGGGAAAACTTTTTTTTGAAGGCCCGAGAAAAAACACTATGCCTAAGCCCATTGAATCTGAAGATGGAATCAATATCCGCGAAGGTGATACAAAAACCTACAGTGTTTCCTTCTATGTTCTTGACACCTCAGGAGAAGACAGTCTTTCTGTGTGCCGTGAAAACGAAAAAGTCACATTGGCCTTCACTAAAGGTAAATGGATTGTTGACTGGATTGAAACTGAGCTTGAGGAAAAACTGATGCCTTTCTCTGAATTTGTCTCACTGTATCTGTCAAACCAGGAATCAATTGAATTTCTGCCTACTGATGCTGAAAGATCAGAAGCCCTTGCGTACATGCTCCAGTATGACATTGCATACAGAATAACAAAAGAAGTGAAGAACCGGTAATCGCTCAAAATGACAAATTTTCATTTTTTGTCATAATGTTGACTTAATTCACACATAATAATATAGTTTATATACCACATCTGGTGGAAATTACACTGTCATCAGTGATCAGCATTATTTTATTTTGGAGGAAACAATGGCTGAATATCAGATTGAAAAACAGCATGCAAAGGGAAAACTACATGCTATTGAAAGAATCAATGCACTTTGTGACAAAGATTCATTTTTTGAAATTTATTCTGCAGCGCGCCACAACTGCACAAGCTTTGGAATGGATTCAAAGGAAATTCCATACGACGGTGTAATAACAGGATTCGGAAAGATCAATGGAAAGAAAGTTGCAATCTATGCACAGGACTTTACAGTTCAGGGTGGATCTTTGGGTAAGGTTCACGGACAGAAAATTGCCGAGCTTATTTCAAAGGCAATCGATGCAAAGTGTCCTGTAATCGGACTCAACGATTCGGGTGGAGCACGTATTCAGGAAGGTGTTGACTCACTCTGCGGTTACGGAGATCTTTTCTACCAGAACGTTCGCGCATCAGGTGCAGTTCCACAGATTTCAATTATCGCAGGACCTTGTGCAGGTGGAGCAGTATATTCACCAGGACTCACAGACTTTATCTTTGCAGTAGATTCAATCAGCCAGATGTTCATCACAGGACCAAAGGTTGTTAAGTCAGTTATGTTCATGGACATTACTGCAGAAGATCTCGGTGGTGCATCAATTCACTCACAGAAATCAGGTGTTGCACATTTCCGCTGCCCTTCTGAAAAAGACTGCTACGAAAAGGTTCGTAAGCTTTTGGATTACATTCCTCACTACTATGGTGAAGAAATTGTTGCAGAAGCAAAATTTAAGTTTGACGAAAAGAAAAAGGCAAAGACAATCGGAACAATTATTCCTGAAGAAAGCCGCAAGCCATACAACATGCACGATATTATTGACTGCCTCGTTGATGATGACAGCTTCTTCGAAGTTATGGAAGAATTCAGTGTTTGTGCAATCACTGGTTTTGCAAAGATTGAAGGACGCTCAGTAGGTATCATTGCAAACAACCCGGGCGGAATGGGTGGTATTCTTAACTGTGATGCATCAGACAAGATTGCAAGATTCGTTCGCTATTGTGACGCATACAATGTTCCACTTCTGAACCTTGTTGACGTTCCAGGATTCATTCCAGGACCACAGGAAGAACAGAAGGGAATCATCCGCCACGGTGCAAAGGTTATCTACGCATACTCAGAAGCAACTGTTCCAAAAGTTACAGTTATTACACGAAAGGCATACGGTGGAGCTTACATTGCCATGTGTTCAAAGCATCTTGGTGCAGATTTCGTTTACGCCTGGCCAAAGGCAGAAATTGCCGTTATGGGTGCAGAAGGTGCAGTTGAAATCGTATTCGCAAAAGAACTCAAGGATCCTTCAAAGGCAGCAGAAGTTGCTCATAAGAAGCAGGAATACATTACAGAAGTAATGACTCCAAAAATTGCAGCTCAGCGCGATTACATTTCTGAAATCATCAATCCGGAGCAGACTCGCGAGTACATCGTAAAGAGCTTTGACTTCTTGAGAAACAAAACTCAGAACGTAATGCCTTCAAAGAAGCACGGAAACATCCCTCTGTAACAGAAAGAGCGACAGGACGTCGCGTCTCAAATCGAAGAGAAATGGGGCTGACCAATAAGTATAGGCAAGCTGAACTTGATTCAGCATCTACGCTATATACAGTGCATAGATTCTGAAACGAGTTCGGAATGACGATATGCAACGAATTTTTTGGTCAGCCCCTTTCAAAAATGCAGGACGCTTTTTTTAAATACAAAGTCTTCCAGCAAAATCTTTCTTCCCCATACATCATAAGTTGATTCTAACGTGTACGGTCCATTCCATTTTTCTGGAACAGGTTGAAGCACTGGCTTTTCACGAAGGGCAAGGAGTCCCTGCTGTTCGGTTGGAAATTTTCCGCAGTCCCTCTCATATTCAACGAGAGCCTTTTTGATTTCGTTTTTCTGCCTATAAACCTTGATTTCACACCACAGCAAAATGAAAGCTGTCCATATTGCCACAACCATAATCGCTTTGGCAAAAATTTTGAAAACAAAACGAATAAAACCCTTTTCCCCAACATTCACATATCCTCCAATTATCAAGAAAAATTCTAGCCGTCAGTTGCCACATCCTGCCGCTAAACTTGCAGACCGGCAATAACCTAATAACCTTTCATATATTTATATCCGAAAAAAAACAAAACGGTAAAAAATAGGCAAACAAAATCATGACCCCTTCTCAATTGAATTTTTTATGTCAAAGCCGTATTCTATATAAAACCCATTCAACCTGGAGAATATTAATGATTGCTAAAAGACTAAATCAGCTTAACCCCTATGTTCCTGGTGAACAGCCAACAGACAGGGAATACATAAAACTTAACGCAAATGAAAATGCATATCCGGCAAGTCAAAAAGTTTCTGAAGCAATAAAAGAAGCTGCAAATGACAGAATGAAAATTGCCCTTTATCCTGATCCAGATGCAAATGAAATTCGAAAAGCAATTGCAGACATGCTCAACAAAAGCGGCGGTGTGTTCGCAAATGATAATGCATCATCAAAGATGAATTTTAAAATTACACCAGACATGATATTCTGTGGAAACGGAAGCGATGAAGTATTGAGCTTTGTGTTCTATACTTTCTTTGATTCAGACAGACCCGTAATTCTCCCGGAACACACATACAGTTTCTACCCGGTTTACTGCGGATACTACAACATTCCAATGAACAGGATTCCACTGAATGCAGACTGGACATTGAACAAAGACAAAATGCTTGAAGAAGCAAATAAAAGCAACAGTGCCATAATCTTTGCAAACCCCAACGCACCAACTGGAATTGCACTTTCCACATCTGAAATTGAGGAAATGATAAAAAAGGCACCAAAGGACAAGGCATTTATTGTTGATGAAGCCTATGCTGACTTTGGAGATGAAAGCGCACTTCCACTTCTTGAGAAATATAAAAACCTGGTAGTTGTAAGAACCTTCTCAAAAAGCCTCTCTTTTGCAGGAATGAGACTTGGATACATTGTTGCAAATCCTGAAGTCACAAAATCAGTTTTCATGGTTAAAAATTCCTTCAATCACTTTCCTGTTGACTACCTTGCAAAAACAGCAGCAGTTGCAGCATGCAGGGATTCAGACTATTACATTGAATGCGCCAAAAAAATTGTTGAGCAGAGAGAAGACTTTACTTCATTTCTCAAGGAACACGGATGGTTTGTAATTGACTCAAAGACAAATTTCGTATTTGCCCGCAAAAACGGAAGAAGCGGAGATGAAATCTACCAGAGTGCAAAAAAACAGGGAATCCTCATCAGGCATTTCAACACAAAGGGAATAGATGATTTTGTCCGCATTACAATCGGAACAAAAGAACAGATGCAGGCTTTGAAAAAAGTTCTTGAAAACCTATAATCAACTTTACAGGAGACACAACAAATGAAATTCTTGGTAATATCTGACATTCACGGCGAAACAGAAATGATTGAAAAACTCGACCCATGTTTTAAGAAAGCTGACGGGGTAATTTTTGCCGGAGACTTTGCTAAATTTGAACATGAGGAAACAGGTTTGCCAATGCTTCAGCTTTTGTGCAAGAAGCATGAAACAATCTTTGCAGTAATCGGAAACTGTGACAAAGCGGACTTCATTTCAGAACTTGAAAGCCGTGATGTATGTGTCCAGAAAACTCTTGTAATGCATGATGGAATTGCATTCTGCGGTTCAGGCGGTGGAAGCAAATTCACAGGAACAACTCCAAACGAACGTGAAGACAGGGAACTTTTGTCAGACTTTAACATCATTACTTCTGAGGGAAAACAGGAATGGAACAACCTCATTGCCATCATGCATAATCCACCAAAGGACACAGAATGTGACAAGGTAGCTCCAGAAGTTCACGTGGGAAGTCCTCTTCTCAGGACTTTTATTGATGACTATAAGCCACTAGCAGTTGTTACGGGACACATCCATGAAAGCTTTGCAGTTTGCAAGTGCGGTGATACTACTGTTGTAAACCCGGGTTCACTTGCAGAGGGAAAATACGCATGGCTTGAAGTTGAAAAATCAACCGGCGGAAAATGGGAAGTAAAATCCTGCACCCTGGAATCACTGTAAAACTTCGGGGAAAATTCTATACACATAACAAGATCATTCTTAGGCTGAAGTTTAGGGATGATCTATTTTTTCTTCATCTGCATCTACAGTCTCAACAGGATTAATTACCCTGAAGTATGAATATTTTGATGCTGCAGTAGAATTGGAATAAAAGGCAAAATTATTTGCATCAACAAGAATCACGCCGGCTTCAACATAAGACTTGAACTGCCTGTTTTCTGTCCTGGAAAAGGAATATGACCTTACAGTCTGAATCAAGTCAAAGGGAATGTTTTCCATTACAAAAACTCTTGTCAAAACAGTACTCTTGTTCTTGCTAATACTTCTGAAACCTGAAAGAAGAATATTTGGAATACTGTCAATTTCATCAAGAACATAATCTTTTGTTACATTAAAAGACACCAGCATCACTTCCCTGTTAAGGACATTCTCACCAAAGGACATTACTTCTTCTTTTGTTCTTGTGGCAACCACATCATATTTTCTTGCCTCGTAGGAAGATGTTTCATCCAGAACAAAATCTCTTGAAATGCGACGCTCAATAAGTTCCTTGTAATCAATAAATTCCATCTGCTTTACTTTGAAAGTGTTCTCGCAATTCTGAATCCAAAATAATCATAGGCTTCATTAGGATCATAGGAATATCTGTCAGAACAGGCATAGAAAAGCGTGTAGGAATGCCAGCTGGCACCACGCATTACCCTCTCAGATCCAATTGCAGGTCCGCATGGAATTACGCCAGGCTCAACATCACGATAATCATCAAACCAGTCCCAGCAAAATTCAAGAACATTTCCGGTCATGTCAAAAAGTCCAAGTCCATTTGGATTGCCGCTTGCAGGTGCAGGAGGAGCGCTTGGAGTAAAGGGAGTTCCTGCGGTTCCGACAATATGGGTTTCAGCGGCATTTTCCATAATCCATCCAATTTCTGTGACAGGAAGTGAAGAATCGTCCTTTCCGCGGGAATTTATTTGCCCGGAAGAAAGAGAACCTTTCTGCATGGAAGACTTTGTTTTTCGTGCAGCATATTCCCATTCGCTTTCGGACGGAAGCCTGTACCCCTCACCGCTAAAATTGCAAACAGCAAGATCACATGAAGCCGAATCATTTGAATTGCGAAGAACCTTGTCCCTGAATGTGTAGCAGGGCGTAAGTCCATTCATTTCACTGAGAGCATTGCACCAGATAATTGCATCATACCAGCTGATATTTGTTACAGGCTCATTGCAGCTTATTTCTCCAGGCTTTTTTCCGCGAAGTCCTTTTGAACCTTCCTGTCCTGGATTCTTGAATTTGTATCCATGTTCCTCAGCCCAAATTCTTACCTTGTACCAGAGTCCATAAGTTGTCTCATATCTGTTAATTTCAAAAGGTTCAACAACCCTTCTGGATGTCACAGACTGATAGTCGCCGCCAATGACATACTCAGAAGTCTTTCTGGCCGGAACAACAGTTACCATATCAAGTGCATTGAATTCCTGGCAAAAGACCCTTGAACCAAAAGCTATACCCAGCAAAACCAAACATACTGCATGTTTTTTCATTTTCCTTTCTCCGCAATTCTGTCCTGCATCTTAAGATATTTTTTCTGCCTGTTTTCCTCTCTGCGCTGCCTGAAGGTAGTCTTCTTCTTAATAGATGCCTCAACGGGTTTATCACTAAGCTTGAGAAAAGCATTGGTAATAAAAACGGAAACAAGACAAAAGCCGGTAATAATTGCAACAGCCCATCTTCCAGTGTTTTCAAAAGGAAGACTGACGTTCATTCCATAGAAACTTGTGATTAAAGTTGGAGCCATGAGAACAAGATTCAGGACCGCAAGTTTTTTCATCACAATGTTAAGGTTATTTGAAATGATGGATGTAAGTGTATCATTCATCTGTGCCATGATATTTGTATAGGTATCAGCCATTTCAAGAGCCTGGCGGTTATCAATCTCAACGTCGTCAATCCAATCCTGATCTTCCTCATCAAGCTTGATAACCTTTGTTTTTCTGAGTTTTTCAAGCAAAAGCTGATTTGCCTTGAGTGAAGTTGAGAAGTATGTGAGTGACTTCTGAATATTCTGAAGCTGAACAAGTTCCTGATTATGAACTGATCTCATTACTTCACCCTGAATTGTTGTTGAGCGTCTGTTCAATTCCTTGAGATATCTAAGGAACATAATGTCAGCACGAGCCATGAATCTAATGCTGAATGCAGTCAGATCGTTGAGGGAAAGTTCCTTCACACGGTTTGCAGCAAAATCCTTAAGAACCTCACAATCTGTCCAGCAAATGGTAATGATTGTCTTAGTCATAAGGATAATACCAAGAGGTGCAGTAAAATAGCTTACATCATCACGTGGAGAAAATACAGGAAGACGAAGAATTTCCATGATGTAACCAGTATCATCATTTTTTTCAAGACGAGAAAGTTCATCAGTATCAAGAATATCCAGCATATTTTCCTGATCAATGCTGTATGTTTCTTCAAGAAGACGAATATCATCCCGGGTTACAGAGCGAGCATCAACCCATGTGTTCTTTTCTGCATCAAGTTCATTTTCATCTTTCTGAACAAGTTTTCCATTTTCCTGCTGCCAGTAAGTGATCATGACTACCTCACAACTATGCCAAATATACTCAACGAGAGTATACCAAATAAACAAAAAAAATACCATCTTGTTACAGATGGTATCCTCATGAAAACTTTCTGTTAAAGCCAGTCCTAGTTTGACGGAAGATTCTTAACAATCTTGATAATGTAAAGCTCGGCGTATCTCTTCAAGGCTGGATGATTCTTGATTTTCATCATGCTTGGAGTATCTACGAGGGACTCAGCAAGAGAAGAGATTCTTTCCGCGGTGAAGGATTCTGCCTTAAGGGTTCGAAGTGTCTTTCTAAAGTAATCCCTGATAAGAGAGTTTACATCTTCAGTAAGATTTTCATAATTCTGCTTGCCGATTCGGTCATTCCATTCGTGAACATAACTCTTAAGCTCACGGTCAAGAGTGCTTGATTCAGGAACGAACTGCTTTTCAATTTCCATTGCAGCTTTTCTAAGTTCACGGCGGCGGGAAAGCTTTGTGTCAATACTGTCATCAGCATCACGCTTTCTGAAAAGTTCCTGCTCTTCTTGCTTGATTTCCTCATGAATTTTTTCTACTGCAGTAGGTCTCTGCTTTTTAACCTTTGGCTTTGGTTTCCTGAACAGAAGCTTCATAATAAAAGAAACAATAGGGAATGTGTACCAGAAAGGAAGCTTAAGCTTAGCATCAGAAAGAATTTCTGCACGGCTAATCATAAGAATCTCACTGAATGGAACAAGTGAACCATCCCTGAACAAAACCACATGTCCCGGTGTCTGATCCTCGAAAGAAATAACAGGTGCAAAGGATGAAGTCAAAAGTGCATACAAAATAGGATCAGCAGACTTAAGTTCCCTTTCAAGACAAATTTCAAAGGCTGCATTTTCCTTCATTTCACGAAGAGTATCATACTCAAGAAGATGCCTGTACCAGATCTTGATAAGGCTCTCACGAACAACAAGACGAACATCATTGCAAAGGCGGATAATCAAAGGCATAACCCTGTCCTTGCAGATATAATATCCGGTTTCATCATTAACGCGGAAAATCAAAAGTTCCGGAAGCTGATTTCCGATTGATTCTGAAGAAAGTGCCTTCAAATGTTCTTTAAGCTCATCTTCCTTGTACTGACCCAGAAGCGGAATTCCATTCTTATCCTTCATTTTTACCACATCATCCATTGAATAGTAGTAAGGAGGATTCTTCATGAGAGTATCCAGCTGCTTGAATGCGGCCTCTTTCTGAATTCTTTCAGCGGCCTTTGACTTGTAATAATTTATGACCAATTCAATGATTGCAACACTCTGGAGAATCGTAATGTCTTCTGGAGTAAAATCCTTAAGCTTAGTGTAATCCTGTTTGATAAAATAGAAAAGCTGATTCCAATAGTAGAAATTGTCACCGTTTGTCTTTAGGGATTCCAGGGATGCCTGGGCATTTGACATAAACTGACTGAAGAAATTTTTTATTGAAAGTTCTTTTCCAGGATTTGAAATCGTAAGTTTCTTGAGGAAGTAATCATGGGACTCTTCCTTGTGAAGGAAATTCTGAATTTTCTTGAGAACGACTGAAATAAGAAGTGACATTGAAACTGATGAAGGCAAAAGAAGTGCAGGAAGATTCTTTGAGAATGTCACGCTGTAAAGATACTTCTCGCTTACCTCATCCTTTTCCAGCTTTGAATAGAAAAAGTCATCTGCATTTTTCCGTGTTGTGATTTCAGTTGGAACTGCCTTTGGAAGTTCATTTATATTAGGAAAAGTAACGGTGAAATTTGTTTCACACTGTGTATAGATTGAGGCATATCTTTCAATATAATACGGAACAACGAAAATATATTCCTTGTTACGGATTGATCCAATCACAACCTGACGTTCATCAACAAGCTTATTGATTTCCACTTCAACAGGTTCCTTGAAATCAGTTCCACAAAAAACAACGAGATCAGAATTTTCCTCAAGATGATGCTGGGCATACCTGTGAACATACTCACAGAAATCCTGATAATCCAGCATTCCATTTTTCTGCTTTGAAGCATTATATTTGAGAAGAGTCAAAATATTTGAAGATGTAGCCATAAGTTAATTATACTTGTGAAAATGAAAATTTTCAACAATAGCCACCACAAATTAATGGTTAACAAATCAGCAGAACAAAAAAAAATCAATAAATAATTCCATTTTTTTTACATTTTGAGTTTTTTAGTGACAATAAATATATATGACATCCAGTACACAGGATGCACAAGATTTTTCTAAATTAAAACTGCAGTTATTAGGAAATCAAAAAAAACAATTTACGGGAGAATTTTTATGAATTCACTGAATCAGATTATTCTGGAAGGAAATGTTGTAAGACAGCCGGAAAAACATGAAGCAAAAGGACACAAGGTCTGTACCGTACCCATTGCCGTTAACAGAAGATACAAGAACAGTTCAGGAGAAAACGTTGACGAGGTTTCCTATTTCAACATTTCCACATTTGGACCAGTTGCTGACCTATGCGAAAAATGGTGTCCAAAGGGAAGAGGAATCCGCGTGGTAGGAAGACTCAAGCAGAGTACATGGAAAACAGAAGATGGGAAAAACCGGAGCCAGATTGAAATCATTGCCGAGCATGTAGAATTCAAGCCATTCAAGAAAACAACTGAACATGAATCTGATTCTCAGGAAGAAGAAGCTGTCCAGGAAAAGGAAGCAGTTTCTTTTTAAGAGTGAAAATCGGCGAAGTACATGGTAATCCAACAATGACTATCATGTACTTCATCATTCTGAATTGGGAAGGGTCATATTTCTTAAAAATAAATCCTGCGGCAGTTACTTGCGGCGACCATTCTTTTTTGGAGCTGCATTGAGTTTCTGCTGTTCGGAAATAGCCTTGTAAGCCTCCATTTTTTCCGGATTGAAAAAGCCATCCTTCCAGTTGAAACGTGAGGCCCCGGGAATGAACTCCCTTTTCTGAATGATTGAAAGCATGTCCTTAATGTCGCTCTTAAGAACGCGAGTCTTGGAAAAATCAATAAGCTGATGAGTCCAGCCTCTGTTTTTGAGAACATCCATTTTATCAAGGAGAGAGAAAGGATATTCACTCATTACAAATGAACCGTCTTCTGTTGAGTTAACCTTGAAGCCCACTGATTCCTTGTCGCTGAAATAGGTAAAATCATAGTCCTTTGGAAGCTTAAATCTCATTCTGAAAAGAGTTGGATATGAGAAAACGCTCACCAGAACCCGTGATCTTTCCTTGCCTTCGAAACACTCTTCAAGATTATCCTGAGAATTTTCTGCAGGAGTCTGGAGTGCCATTATATTAAGGTTTTCAAGGAAACTGACTGCCCATTTGTTGAAAGTATACAAATAAGGACCAGCAATCATGTGAATATTTTTATCATGCTTTGACTTAAGAATGTTCACGTGAGCCAGATTATTCACCACAAAGTTTGTGAATCCCTTTTCAATAAGAATATTGATTTTAGATTCCAAATCACCAAGCACTCCCTCTGGAACAAAGGGATCCAGTGAAATGAAGACAGTCTTCTTGCTGTAAGGCAAGAGCGGTTTTTCAGGAGTATCCTTGTTAAGGAGGTCATAGGAAGTTTCAGAATTAAGTTCAATTATAACGCGAACTGGATGAAAGCCCTGAACGACAAATGCATCAGAAACTGTAGAAACCTGAACATAAAGTCCTTCAGGGAACCAGTTAAGTTCATTCTTTTCAAGTGGAGTCAAATCAAGAATTGGAAGACGCTCTGAACCAGGCTGAAGTCTAAACTGTGCAAGGTCCTGAGGCAAAATTCTCTTGTATCTCTTTGACATGGATTTAGTCTGAAGAAGATAAACTGCATCACCTTTTGTAAATCCACGAGGAATATCAATCCAGCGGTTACCTTTTTCATCAGTCTTTACGAGTCTGACCTTATGACTTGAGCGGCCAGAATCATCTTTTTTGTGAAGGCGAATGCTGTCACCAGGATCTGGATCATAATCTCCGCCATGAAGAAGTGCCATGGAAATTTCCTGGTTTTTCTTATCATCATCAGTGTCTGTTGCAGTCTTCCTGATAAAATTCTGGTACTCGAGTTTTTCTTCCGCTTTTGGCTCGCGAACAACTGAAAGATTTCCAAGATAAATTCCTGTGCCACCAGCTTGATTTGGATTGAGAATCTTTTGACCGGCATTATCAACACCATCAGAAACACTGCTGAAGCCATACCAGTAATCAGTTTTTGAACGGGCAAAATCCGTGCTCAAAATTCGCTTGCCTTCTGCGACGGCACCTTTTCTGTCATTCTGCCAGTGATCAATGACATATCTGTAGGCTGCTGTAACTGCACCGACATATTCTGCACTTTTCATGCGGCCTTCTATCTTGAAACTGTCAATTCCGGCCTCACAAAGTTCTGGAATATGATCAATAAGCTGAAGGTCACATGGTGAAAAATAATATCCCTGCTCAGTTGTTCCACCGGTTTCCGCAGTATAGAATCTTCTGCATGCCTGAGTACAAACTCCACGGTTTGCAGACTTACCGCCAAGGAAACTCGAAAAAAGACAAAGTCCGCTTTCACTGACGCAAAGTGCACCATGAACGAACATTTCAAGCTCAGCGTTTGTATTTGCCTTAATTGCCTTAACTTCATCAAGACCAAGCTCACGGGCAACAACAACACGTTTCAATCCCTGCTTGCACAAAAGATTTGCAGCAGCCGAACTTTCAACGTTCATCTGAGTTGAAGCATGAAGCTCAAGGTCAGGAAAGAACTCCTGGCACATTCTGACAACACCAAGATCCTGAACAATAAGCCCGTCTGGATGAACCTTATCAAGATAGTTCAGGAATCTGTAGAGCCTTTCTGTTTCATGTTCCTCGCAAACTGTATTTACAGTAACGTATATTTTTTTACCGAGACGATGAACACTCTGCACTGCACCTTCAAATTCTCTCCAAGAAAAATTTGAAGATCTCAGGCGAGCGTTAAAACTTTTGAGTCCCATGTAAACTGCATCAGCACCCTCACCAATTGCGGCTTCTAGTGCTTCAATATTTCCTGCTGGAGCTAGTAATTCTGTCATGAGACTAATAGTACAGTATTTTTTAGGAGTAAACAATGTCAACACACAAAAATGAATGCACATGCTTTGAAGAAGGCATAGACTATCCTGCACAAAAAACCGACACGGCAAATTTTGAAACCGATGATCAGGCCCTTCTGGCAGCACGAAAAGCCTTTGGAATAACTTATTTGTTTCCCTGGCAAAGAATTGTAATTGCCAACATTCTTGATTCCACAACAAATCAAAAATGTGAGGAAACTGACCTGGAATCAAACTCCAGGCAAATTGTGCTTTTACCAACTGGAGCAGGAAAATCATTGTGCTTTCTGACACCGGCAATTCTGCTGGACGGTCCCACACTTGTCCTCTACCCGCTTCTTGCCCTAATGTCTGACCAGAAAAGACGAATGGATGAAGGCGGAATTCCCAGCGTTATTTTCAAGGGCGGAATGACTGAAAAAGAATATGCGGAAAACTTTATTAAAATCAGGAATGGGGCAAAAATCATTCTGGCAAATCCTGAAGTTCTTCAAAACAAAAAACTCGTTGCAGAACTGGCAAAACACAAAATCAGTCACATTGCAATTGACGAAGCACATTGTGTAAGTGAATGGGGAGACAGTTTCAGACCTGCCTACCTTACCCTGGGAAAAATAATAAAAGAGCTTCAGGTTCCATGCGTTACGGCTTTTACGGCAACAGCATCACCTCAGGTTCTTTCCCGTATTTCTGAAGTTCTTTTTGAAGGTGAAGCTCACATTGTACGAAGTGAAAGTGACAGGCCGAACATACACTACTTTGTGGTAAACACTTTTTCAAAGAAAAAAACTGCCTTGCTTATGGCCATGAAACTTCCGAAACCACTTATTATTTTTTGCGGCACAAGAAAAAAAAGCGAGGATATGGCTCATGAACTGGCTCCAATCATTGGAACAGATAAGGTCAAGTTTTACCACGCAGGTTTAGAACGGGAGGAAAAATCGAAAGTAGAAAAATGGTTTTACCCGAAAACTGATGCAATACTCTGCTGCACATGCGCTTTTGGAATGGGCGTCGACAAGAAGGACATACACACGGTAATTCATTTAGAACCCAGTCCAACTGCTGAAAGTTACATTCAGGAAGCCGGTAGAGGTGGCCGAGACGGATCAATTGCAAATGCATATCTTTTGTGGAGTCCGGAAGATTCCATGAAAGCAAGTAAGCTTAAAGATGATTCCAGGAATAAAGTCATGTCGCTCTTTGCAGAATCTACAACTTGCAGAAGACAGATTCTTCTTGATGCTCTCGGAGGGGAAAAGGTTTTCTGTGAAGGATGCGATATATGCATCTCGGGGAAGTCTCCGGCACCGGCAAGGGACGCAGGAAATATTCTTGAAATAATCAGGAAAAAACCAAATCAACTTACAATTGCAGGCCTTAACAATGAAGCTATTGAAAAGCTCAATGAAAAAAGCCTGAAAGAAATCGGATGGAGCATTTACGATCATTCTGACACTCAGGAAATAATCTCAAACCTTGAAAAATTGAAACTCATCAGGGTGAGAAAATTCCCGTGGCAGAACACAATTTGCCTTAACACAAAATCTGCTAGAACTGAACTTTCGAAGTATTTTCAGGAGAAACAATAAAATACCAGATTGAGTTTCCATTTACCCAGTACTTGTTGAATGCATCAAGAACATCTTTCTCCGTAACTGTATCAAGCCTTTCAAGATTCTTAAGGTCATGAAACATGTCATCGAAAGTCAGAAGATTGTACACAAGATTCTGAGCCTGACCAAAAGGAGTCTGCAAGGCATCAAAAGTCATGTTGATGTATTTACTCTTTGCACCTTCAAGACTATCTCCAACTGTCGTGAAAACATAATTTCCGGACTGGTCTGTTTTTTCAACAACCATGTTTCTGGCCATGTATCCACGGCACTCATCAGAAGCAGCAACCAGCTGAGAATGATTTGAAACACGATAAAAATATTCACAGCCATATGCAGCCTTAGACCCAACCGCAAAAGAACTTGTGGAATAGCAGATTCCATAATGTTCGCGAATAATATTGAACATCATGGTGGAATAAATTTCAGATGCAATGACGCAGGGAATAAATTCATCGCTTGTGTTTACTGCAGTTGCAAAAACTCTCTGAGCATACCCGCTCACACCGCAAGATGGATGAGTCAAAATCACATTATCATTTTTTTTGATTGAAACCGGCGGAACTGAATTAACTGAAACTTTTTCGTAATTGAATTTAAGTTTTCCCAAAGTTTTATCCAGAGCCTTAATAAATTTTTTCTCATCAATTTTTCCAGAAGCCACAACAAAAATCTCTCCGCCAGACAAAAGTTTTTTGTGGAGGTTCTTCATGTTTTCAACTGTGATGCTGTCAATTGATTCCATTGTCACTGTATTTCTTACTTCAAATGGATGTCCGGCATAAAGATCATTCATCATTCTTTCAGACATAATTGATTCAGGATCATTCTGCTTTTGAAGAAGATTGTTTTTCAGGCCTCGTGTTACATTTTCAAAAACGTCAGATTCATAGGCTGGATTCAGAAAACCATCAATAAACACAGGCAAAGTCTTGTCAAAATATTTTTCCATTACGCTAAAGCACAGCGCACTTCCTGAAACCTTGATCATTGAACCAACAGACATTCCGGTCTTGAAATTAATTTTCTGACGCTCTGAATAACTGTAATTTTTTGAACTGTATCCCATCATGGAAAACAAAGTTCGTTCCAGTCCGGAAGTTGATTTTTCAAGGTGATCAATTCCACCCTTCACTCCGATAAAAACAGAATTGATTTCAGAGTCTGAAACCTGAATATAAACCGGAATATTATTTGCAAGTTTACTCTCAATGATTTTTGGAACTTGTCGTTCTTTCTGAACAAATGAAGAAGATTCACCAACATGAACATAAATCTTTTCATCAGTTTCAAAGGCTTTCTGTTCTGAATCATTTTTCCTGACCATTGAAGAATATTTTTCTTCTTCCCACCAGGGCTTTTCATCATCAGGAACCTTGTAGAATCCGGCCTGTGCAAGACTTTCCTTATTTGCCTCATAAACTTCCGGATTCAATGTTAATGTAACAAGAGGACTCTTTCCCAAAATATATCTGGACATAAATTCATTCATTGAAGACTGATTCACCTTTTCAAGATTATCAAGATATGTATAGTAATAATCAGGACTTGAACAAACCCACCAGAAACGCAGATTCGTCAAGAGTCCTTTGGCAGTCTGGCGGCTCTCAATTCTTTCATCTGCATAAAAATTCCTGACTGAATCAACTTTCTGCCTTGAGAAATTTTTCTTATTCTGTGCAATTTTAGGAAGAACATTTTCTGCAAGTTCTGAATAGAATGCTTTTGTTCTCTGGGCAATATTGTTATCAGGCGAAAGCATAGTTGTTCCAAACCTGATTAGTCCAGTTGCACGAACTGTTCCGTATCCTCCCCAAATGCTTGATGTAGACGGAATCATAAATGTCTTGTTATTGAATAGATTCTGCTTAAAGTCACCCTGAGGATCATTGAGCAAGGTACACAAATAATCTGCATCGTATGTATCTTCAACATTGTAGTCTGTATCCGGCCCGCGATATGAAATGGAAATCTGGGCAGTTTCTTTCAAAACCTTATCATTAGTCGTTACACAAAATAAAGGTTTCGGTAATGGGGAAGGATTCTGCTGAGGCAAAACTTCAGGCACAGACTTTCCTTTGTTGCTCCAGCTTCCAAATATTTGTTTCACAAGATTTTCAACATCATCCCTGTTTACATCGCCACCAACAAAAAGTGCTGCATTACATGGAATATAATATTTATCCTTCATTTCATACATCTGTGAAATGGAAGCATTTTTTACAACATACTCAGATCCACCAGAATCAACCCTGTACGGTGCATCAGGAAACATAACCTTTCTATAATAGTTTCCAAAAATTGATCCCGGTTCTTTTTTGTCCGATTCAATTTCTGCAATGACAACTTTCTTTTCATTCTCAAATTCTTTTGGATCCATTAAAGGTGAACGAATGGCTGCATTCCAGAAAGCAAGTCCTTCTGCCAGTTTTGATGATGGAACGGTGAAATAATAGTTAACGCAATCCACTCCAGTTGTTCCATTCCAATTGCTTACACCAAGATTATTCAATGCAGTCTGTACGCTGGCAGCATCCTTGTACAAATAATTTCCCTTGAACATCATATGCTCATACAAATGAAAAAGGCCTGCATTTTCCGGATTCTGAGCACCGGCTCCTGCCTTAATTGCGATCTCAATGTAAACAAGTGGTGCATTGTGGTTCTCGGCAACAAAAAACTCAAGTCCATTATCCAGCTTATACTGATACAAATCCTTAACTGGAGTTTCTCCTGCCATGAGTGAATGGCAGAAAATAAACCCGCCAAGTACAAGTGAAATAATTTTCTTTGCTGATTTTTTCATAGTGACTGCAACTCCATAAAAACGAGACAAAAAAATGGTATCCAAAGACGAAGAATCTTCAGATACCTTCATAATAAATGGAATCCGGAAAAATTACAATTTTTAGAGAACCTTGTATCCCGCACCAGTAATTGCAGACTTAAGAGTATCATCTGCAACATCTGAAGACAATGTAACTTTTACCTCTCCATTGTTGTGATCGGCAACAGCACTTTCAACTCCTGAAATTTTTTCAAGAGCTTCCTTTACGTGAGCCTCACAATGAGCACACATCATGCCTTCAACCTTGAGAATTTTCTCAGTCATTTTTATTTCCTCCTTTGGAATAGTGTTTATTTTTTCTTTCATTTTAAGTAAATTCAATCTGAGTGCATTGGTTACAACGCAAACACTTGAAAGACTCATTGCAAGGGCAGCCACCATTGGGTTTAATGTGAGACCAAAAGCCTTATAGTAGACTCCACAGGCAAGAGGTATACCAAGAACATTGTAAAAGAAAGCCCAGAACAAGTTTTCCTTTATGTTCTTCAAGGTTTTTCTTCCAAGCCTTATAGCAGAAACAACATCATTCAAACTATTATTCACCAGAACTATTTCTGCACTATCCATTGCTATGTCACTTCCGTCACCAAGAGCAATTCCAACATGGGCACTTGTCAGGGCTGGAGCATCGTTGATTCCGTCACCAACCATGGCAACAAAACCTTTCTTTTTCAATTCTTCAATGCATGATGATTTCTGACCTGGAAGCAGAGAAGCCTTTATGAAATCAACACCACAGGATTTTCCAATGTATGCAGCAGTCTTGTCATTGTCACCTGTCAGCATGCATGTTTCAACGCCCAGTTGCTTTAGTCTTTCTATTGCAGACTTAGAATCAGCCTTCAATGAATCAGCCACGCAGATAATTCCTGCAATGCAGTTCTCCTGAACAAACACCAGGGGAGTTTTTCCTTCACTTGCCTTCTGGTCATAGACTTCCCGGATTGAGGAAACATCGCAGATTTCAGATGCAAAGACATAATTCCCACCTGTAAGCTTCTTTCCGTCAACAACAGCCTCTATTCCCTTGCCAGACACCGAGACGAAATTTTCAACAGTCAGATTTTTATTGATGCCATGAGATTCTGCCCACTCAACAATAGCCTTTGACAGGGGATGCTCACTTTTGCTTTCAAGAGATGCAGCAAGTTCCAGCAGCCGGTTTTCCGTATAATCATTCATAGGAATAACATCTGTGATCCTGCATTTACCTTCAGTGATTGTTCCTGTTTTATCCAAGGCCACAACCCTTACTCTTCCTGCCATTTCTATTGCAGCTGATGACTTAAACAAAACTCCATTTCTAGCACCAAGTCCAGATGAAACCATTATTGCAACAGGAGTAGCAAGACCCAGGGCACAGGGACAACTGATAAGCAAAACAGAAATTCCACGGGACAATGCAAAGCCAAAATCATATCCAAGAATCATCCACACAAGGAATGTGACAAGTGCTATGGCAAGAACACATGGAACAAACACACCTGAAACCTTGTCTGCCATTTTTGCAACAGGAGCCTTTGTTGTCTGTGCATTGTGAACAAGTTCAATGATTCTGGAAATTGTAGTATCTTCCCCAACTCTGGTTGCACGGCACTTCATGAAACCGAAGGAATTGAGACTTGCGCTGCAGACCTCATCCCCCGGTCTCTTGTCTACCGGAATGCTTTCACCAGTAAGAACTGATTCATTCACGCAAGACTCGCCTTCAACAACAACACCATCAACAGGAATTTTTTCTCCTGGTCTTACAACAAAAATGTCATCTATCTTGATTTCAGATATTCCTACTGTTACTTCTTTTCCATCCCTTATGACAACAGCAGTTTCCGGAACAAGACTCATAAGTGAACGAATTGCATCTGTAGTTCTTCCTTTTGAAACAGCCTCCAGAAATTTTCCCAGAGTTATGAGAGTAACAATCATGGCTGCACCCTCAAAAAACAGATTGTTCATGCAATATTCCACCAGATTGAAATCAACGAGAACGACAGCCCTTGTAATCATGAACATTATGAACACTGAATACAAAAATGAAACTCCGCTTCCAAGACAAACCAGCGTATCCATGTTTGGAGACTTATGAAGCACAGCCTTGAAACCTGAGACAAAAAATTTTTTGTTGAGAATCAATATGATTGAAGAAAGAATAAACTGAACCAGCACAACGGCAACAACATTGCCCTCGAAAAATGCAGGAAGAGGAAAATCCCACATTGAGTAGCCCATGGAAAAATACACAAGAACAAGCAGGATTGCAGCTGAAGAACAGAATCTCTTTAATAAAATTCTGGATTCCCTTTCTTCTGATTCAACCACTGGCTTCCCGGACTTTGATTTTTCTGCACCTATAACACAGGCTCCGTAACCGGCAGATACAACAGCATCTATTACCTGCTGATCACTGCACGATCCCTCAACTGACATTTTATTTTCAAGAAGGTTTACGGCACATGATTCCACACCTTCAAGTTTCGAAACTGCATTTTCTATTCTGGCAGCACAAGCACCACAGGACATTCCGGTAACACTAAATTTCTGCATGACCACCTCCGGCAAAATCAGTTAGCAATATATAACTAACTATACACATAATTTCCACAAAATTCAATTTTCAAAAAAAAAGTTCCACCCGAAAAACTTCCGGATGGAACAAAAGGTATTTTATACTACAAATTAAAGGAGCCTATAAATTTTAAAGAATAACACAAGTATTAACAAAAGGTCGTGAAGTGATTGTTCGCACATTCTTTACTGACTTTTCATTTCCGAAGTCAGGCCAGGATTCCAGGAACACCTTCGCATCCTTTTCAAGTGCATCAATTTCAAGAACAAATTCATGAGACTGATTTCCGTATCTCTTCAAACCGATTGACCATGGATACTCATCGCCGGCATAAATTGCATCATCAATAAGATTTCCATTTTCATAAAGACGTGCACAGTTTGCCGAGTATGAAATATCAATGAAAACATCATCAAGATTATTCCAGGATTCCACGTTAATTTTGTAACTTGCAGTTTTTTCGTTATCTGAAATTTTCTCGAAGGATACCTCTGGTGCTGATTTTTTTGCCCCTGTTCTTTCATAAACTGCAAATCCATTTTCCTCACCTTTCAGATTAAATCCTTCCGGAATATTTTTTAGAGCTGGGAAAATCTTGAATTCAACATCACCGTCACTCTGGAAATTCAAAACTGTTTTTCCGCCTTCACATTTCTGGAACATTACATTCTTTGTTACAAGAATATATGATGTAGTTCCAACTGTTACCTTGTGTGCATTCTGTGCATCTTCCCGAGTCAAAGTTACAATGTCTTCATTTCCAGATGCTTTTCCTGCAAACTGATACAAAACCTCATCTGCTTTTTCAGAAGAAACCACATTGCTTGCAACGGCAACATTCTTTCCTGCAGGTCTTGCGGAAGAATAGAATACAAATGCCTTTCTTTCGTTATCAAGCCTGCACAACGGAGTACAAAGAGATGTTGCCAGAATGCTTTCACCGCACTTCATGTTGAATGGAAGGAAGAACATATCCTCGTTAAGAACATCAACTGCAGGAAACTTTATTCCCAGTTGAGGATTTTCAAGAACAACATTCCTGTGATCAGCCATTTTATTTCTTCTCTGGAAATCACTTACAAAAACCCATCCACGGTTATCGCCGCACTTTTCACACTTGTAGCTTCTCCAGCTTGTTCTAAGGTCAGTAAAGTTATCTGGCTTAACTGGATTTGAATCAGGAATGAGAGTATCTGTTCCTGCCAGCTTTTCACCAAAGTCATGAACAAAAAGTGAATAGAGCTTTATCTCGCCGTAGGTTCCATTGGGCATTCCATACTGTCCAAGAGGTGCACGGAAATCATAGTTTTTTATGCTCATATCATTCAATGAACCTGTGGCAATGTTTTCCTCAAGGGTCGTAAGTTTTCCCTCCGGATTCTGACCACCGTGATACATGTAATATCCCAAGAGGTTACAGCCGCTTCCCATCTTGGCAAGACTCATTCCGCCAATATCCTCTGGATGAGCAACTGGACGACGCTTAAGTGTTACCTGAAGGCCACCACCAAGTTCAGCCGTGAGATAAGGATACTTTGTCATGTCAAATGTAATACCTTCTCCAAGCCCAAAGTCACATCCGATTGCATGATCATTTCGCTCGTATGTGAACACATAGTTTCCGCTTGGTTCAATTTCTGTAATGCGTGGATCCCAAGGTGACTCACAATACCCGCCCATTACCGGAAGCATTCCTGCAGTCACAGCTCCACCCCAGCCAGTTGCCGTATACAAAGGAGCATCAAATCCAATTTTTCTGGCCATTGCTTCAAGGGTCTTCATGTGCTTTTCGCCATCTTCCCCTGAAAGACCTCCGCAGTGACCGAATTCATTTTCAATCTGCACGCCAATAATAGGTCCCCCATCCTTGAGGAAAAGTCCCTTAACCTGCTCATATATTGCCTTGTACCATTTTTCAACTTCAGCAAAATATCTCTCACTGTTTGTTGAGCGGGCATCAGGGATTTTTTCAAGAAGCCAGTCAGGAAATCCACCGTGACGAACTTCCGCATGACTCCATGGGCCAATTCGAATAACCATTGTAAGGCCGCATTCCTTTATTGTTTCAACAAACTTGCGAAGATTTCTCCAGCCAGTCCAATCAAATTCATTTTCAATTTCCTCATGATGAATCCAAATGACGTATGAAGACACAATATCAACTCCGCCTTCTTTCATCTTGAGTAGTGCTTCTTTCCAGTCACAATCCGGATAACGGGAATAATGGATTTCGCCCATTACAGGAAACCATCTTTTTCCATCTCTAAACAAACTTTTGCTGTCGTATGAATATGTTGTCATAAGTAAACCTCCGAATAACCAGTAAAATTCATTAATCTGTAATTAATTACCCATCATGGACAGAACAATATCTTAACTACAAAAATACTTGCCACTGTCCGTGAAGTAATTTTTCATAATTAAATGATAGCACAATAATCCAAGAAGTCAACACGTGTTGATGATACGAAACCAGACTCTGTGCAAATGGTTGCGCAAAAATATAAGGGCATCTGACTGTTTTATCAACACGTGTTGATAAACACCTAAAATAGCGCCTTGCTTTTACACAATGCGCTGCTATTTTGGTTTCTTATCTGATTGTTCAACTTTTTCTGATGCACCGCACCAGAATTGCTTGATACTAAATTTTGTCATTGCCGCTCTTAATCCGACAATAATCCTTCAACTGCTTGGTTGATAATTAATTTTCCCCGGCGCACTTGCTTGGCCCTGACTTCGATTGGCAAAAGGACTGTCCCACTTCGGGGCACATTCCTTTTGCTTGGTTGATAATTAATTTTCCCCGGCGCACTTGCTTGGCCCTGACTTCGATT
>JAEDCT010000040.1 GCA_016294035.1 Treponema sp.
ATTAAGCTTAGCCCCATCCTGCTTGAATCCATCCTGCTCAAAAACAATCAGGCTCTCATCCCCCAAAAGACCAACAACAATAGCAACATGCCCATATTTGTTTACCTCTGTTGCATTCCACACAGCAACATCACCGGCCTTGACAAAATCTCTGTTTACAGGAACAAGAGACAGAAACCTCTGTTCAAGAGGCATCCTCTCATAATTGACCACAAGATCCTTTGCACCATCCACAGCACCAGTATGAGGATTCCCCCACACTTCCTTATTATACAAGCGGAACAAGTCCACGCACTGTGACCCATACGCACCATCAAAATCAACTTTTTTCCTATTATACGTTAAAATAAATTCTTCTAAATTCATAATCTATCTCCTTCTACTTATTCTCAAGTTCCTCAGATTTCTTCAACATTTCCTTTATCGCTTCAATTTTCGATTTAGTTTTAGCCACATTCTGAAACCAAAACGAATCAACCGTTACAAATTCCCCATCAGAACTTTCTTTATAGAAATTTAAAACAGGAAAATCCGGAATATCTTCAGCATCAATCACTGAAACATATTCAATCTTAGTTGTTCCGCAAGATGTCTGCAGCAGCAGAATTGCGACTATGAACATCCCCAGAATTAAGACCTTTTTCATTTTCTTCATGCTTTTTAAAAACCTCTTTTTTTAATTTTCCAGTTTCAATATAAAAATCCAGATCAGATTTAATCTCTTTGACCTGACTTCTCATGACACGATTCTTCTCACTCAGATTACTGCATCTATTCACTAATATAAGATTAAAAATAACCAAAATAAAAATGACAACAACAAATATCAAAGTCAAAACCAAAACACACCTCTTTTTTATATCCAATAATAGAATAAAAAAAATCACAACAATAAAAACACAAACACAGCCTAGAAAAAGACTAATTGCCACACTACTTCTTTTCTATCTTATAAACACCCAGAACTCCGTTAATTATTTCCTTTGTGCATTTTTCACAAATTCCTTCAAAGTAATTAAGAAGTTCTTCTTTCTGCAACAACTCCGAATTAACGCGTCCAATCGCCTTCAACATAATCAATCTTGACTGTTGCGTTTTCAACTTGATATAGGCATCATCATTGGACACATGATTAACAAGTAACCAACCAAGCCACTCATCAACAACTTTTTCCACGACATAATCTGTATTAACATAGCTGACATCCTTTACCCCGAATTTCGCAAGGTCACTTATAATCATCAATGTCAAATAAGAACAGTATTGAAGCAAAAACTCTTTCTGCTTCAATAAAGTTGCTCTGACTTCTCCTTCTGTTCTGCCTATAGTCACATTTTTCCCTTTAAAAGAAAAATATCCGGCTTTACCCAGAAGCATAAAAACAGCAATTCCGATAAAAACCAAAAGAAGAATTGTAATGCCATTTGAACTAATTAAAATTTTTGATACACTTTCCACTACTCTTCCTCACCTGTTACAGTTTCTGTGACAACCTTATCCTCTCCGATGTTCCCATTCGGATAAGCCGGATTTCCATTGTTGTCTTCATTTGCCTTTGGAACAATTCCTACCTTTGCCATATATTCTTCCTCACGTTTTCTTTTCTGCACAACCTGCCTGAAACTAAGACCTGAATGCTTTCTACATTCAATATCATAAGTAGAGAATATAGAATCTACTTTATGCTCAGAAGCCACAGTTTCATCTTTTGGATCAACAGAAGGTCGACTTAAACCAGTCCAAGCACAATTAAGCCATGCAGATTTTTTAATCCACAAAGAAGAATCATAGAACGCCTGAAGCAAGCCAGGAAGCTTAAACAAATCGGTCAAAGCACCCTGAATCACAAATTCTTCATAAATCGGCTGACACACAGCACGCGCAAATTTCTTCACACGATAATCAAGATAAATTTCAAACTCATTGTTAGCCTGACGGCTAGCTGAATAATTCGACTGGAACTTGAGCATCGCAATTTCAGGAGGGATTTCCAAACTCCAGCAGATACCACTAAGAATAGCCTGTTCAAAAACAGAATAATTCACGTTAGGACGATTAGTCTGAAAGCTCACAATCTCTTCACCCGGCGCCAAATCGTCAAAAATAGTACCCGGAGTCATAGTCCTAATATCACGTTTATTTTTATCAGTAGGAATTGCTGTACCGCCAAGAATACCACCAAGCAAAGAACCATTTCCGTTAAGACGACTAAGCCCGTCAGTAGGACGGCTTCCAACAGGAGCAGTAGGACTTTTCTTCACGAATAAAGGAAGCATGGCATTGATAACCGCTGCACGTTCTTCAGCATCCCGGTAGCGATCCAATTCCTTAATCATATATAGCATGGAAGCAAGCAACGGCTCACCGCGTACTTCATCAATCAACTTTTCAGATCCATAAACCATCCAGGCAATGCGGCGGCCAGACTTTTCACCCTTAACCGGATAACGCTCCCATACCAGATTCCCATCAACCCAAGTCTGCACATGGTAAGCCACATGACGGTTGTATTTATCAAGTTCAACACCATCAACAATCCTGTTGCCGGTACGTGGATTAACACCATCAGGCGAAGAAATATAATTTCCGTTAATCCAGTCCCAGTACGGTAAGCCTGTATTCTGATTGATTCTTGAAACAATAATTCCGTCACCACAAATCAAAGACTCAAGGCGCACCTGCTCCTGAAAATCCCCAAAAGTTTTTTCCTTTCGCCAGTCAAAAACATCCTTATTTTCACCGTAAAGCTCAAAAAACTGAGTCAGCATCTCAGAAAACTTAACGCCTTTTTCTTCCCGTTCCTGTTCTTCCATATTCGGCCACAGAACATCAGAAACAATACTGGCACTACCAACAATGCCAGTGTGAATTTCATTACGAAGCAAACGACGTATAAGACCGCGGGCATAAATATTTTCAACAAAAAGCTGATAACTTCTTTTCCTCAAAGTCCAGTAGTCAACAAACTGATAATCCTTAGTCTCCCCAAAAGAACCGGGAAACTTCTCACCGTCCCAAATTGCATAAAAAGCATCACGAATCAGATTGTTATAATTTTCCGTTGTTCTTTTATCCACTAAAACATTAGGATTGCTAACGTTATCATGATTTTTCTTTGACTTAAAACCAAACATTAAAAACTCCATTAATAAGCCGGAACAATAATTCTCGCACCGCCGTGCAGACCAAGTTTTCTTTCTAAATCATCAATGCTTTTCAAAAGCTCATTTCTTCTTGCGTAAAGCTGAGAAACATCCGCACGAGTGACAGTCTGGCTATCCTGCCCGGTGTTAAGCGTATAAGACTGCACGCCCCCAGAAGAAACCATGTCAGAAGTCAAAGCCTTAATAGCCTTTTCAACTTCCACTAAGAGAATTTTTGCATTTTCCAGTTCATCATTCCAGAAGTCAGAAACAGAACCAGTAATTTTTTCGCCGATTAACATAGCAACCCTTTATAATTTGATGTTTAATATTATTAAAGGAAAATAAAAAATCTGCTATTTACAAAGAAAAAAATTGTCATGCTGAACTTGTTTCAGCATCTTAGGAGTAATATATGACCGTATCATTAGAAACCATTGGAAAAATCTTCAAGGATGCAGAAAAAAAATGCATCAAAGCCTGCATCAACACCGTAAACATTCAGGCAGCATCCAGCCGAAAAGAAGGAATTGAAAACACGAAAAAAAACTTCACAATCCGAAATCAATTCACAGAAAAAAATATTGTTTTTACACAATGTCCTCAAAATGTAACGAACATAAACCAAATCCAGTCAGAAGTAGGAGCCACAAAAAGAGCAGATTATCTTGAACGACTGGAAGAAGGCGGAACAAGAAAACCAAAAAAAGGAAAACAACTTGCAATCCCTACAACATTACTAAGAGGCTCAAACGAATCCTTAATCCCAAGAGACAAACACATGACCAAGATCCGCAGCCAGACTGTAGGAAAAAAGAAAAAAACAAGATCAAGAAAAAGTAACATTGTTGCAGAAGCATACATCGCAAACAAACACGGACTATTCTTCCGCCATAACAAGAGCATCTATCAGGTAACAAGTTTCACAAAATCCGGCGACAACATCAAATTTGACAAAAAGCTGATCTACAACATGAAATTTTCTGAAACCAAAACACCAGCTAAACCATGGCTCAAACCAGCCACAGACCAGCAGGCAAAAGAAGCCCAGCAGATTTACAACTACCAGCTGGACAAGCTATTCATCGGCGTATAACCATCATGTCATTGTCGGGCTCGACCCGACAATCTCATTTTTCAAAAAATCCCCTATAATCATCAAAATTTACACAAAAAGTAAATTATACCAACTCAATTATAAATAACGATTACAAGCAATTTTAATATTATATTTATAATAAATATTGTACAATTTATTATAAATATAATATTTTGTATAATACTTTTTATTATATATTGACTTATATTTTATATTATGCTATAAATAATATATCTAATACAGTGGATAATATTTCTTATACATTGTATAAGTTTTATTAAAAACTGTAAAAAACCAACTAACACACAAAAGGAGCGAAAATCATGTATTCATTTTCAATCGCAAACAACAAAGGCGGAGTAGGTAAAACTACATTATCAGTGTCAATTGCAGCAGAACTTGCAAAGAAGGGCAGGGTTCTTCTGGTAGATTGTGACCCACAGGGAAACACAACAGGCTCACTTCTCAAGTCTTACAATCACGAATTTGCAGACGTACTTTTCGGCAAATGCACGGCAGAAGAAGCCATCATGGAAACAGAATTCCAAAACCTCTACGTACTTCCGACCGTTTCCCTCGACACCTCTAATCCAAACAGCCTGAATCAGTTGCGCCTCTACAAAACAACCCTTGCCGCAAACAATCCAAACGCAATCCGCAAAATGGTAAAATCCATTGCAGACAAGTTCGATTATTGTGTATTCGACACTTGCCCGGCCTTTGATCCATTCGAGGAAAACATCATGGCCGCCTGTGACGAAGTTATCACAGTAATGCTCATGGACGTTTTCTCAGTAGACGGATTGACAATCTTCAAAGAAAACCTCCGCGACTTCAAAGAACGCAAAGAAATGGAAAATCCAAAGTTTTCAAAAATCATCCTCAACAGCTGCAATAAATCAATAACATTACACAAAAAGATTCTGGAAGAAATGGACGCCCAGGAACAGTTTGACTGCTTTGTAGTGCCACAGGACCAGGCATTCAAGCGCGCCCAGTCAATACAAAAACCAATCCAGTATCTGACAAAAGAAGAAGGAGAGGGTAAGCAGGAAACATTGGATGCCCTCTCAGTAATCGCAAACAATCTTTAAGGAGTAAACCATGGCAATCTTAACCGGAAACAACAAAACAGAAAAAAAACTAACAATGACCGCAAACACAATCAGCCCTGCAATGCACGACCAGCTTCAAAGCATTATCGAAAGCGGCAAAAACAATGAAACCGTATCAAAAAAATCTTCAAAACCAAAAGAACCAAAACGCGACAATTCAGATGCACTCATGCTTCGCTTGCCAAAAGGCGAGCGTCAGGCATTCAAAGTTTTTTGTGCAGAAAAAGGCACAGACATGACAAGCTTTATATATGCTTGTATGGATTTTGTCCGCTTTGGAACAGAAGAGGGGTATCTTCAAGTTTCAAAAGGTGGAGTCAAGCTTTTAAAATCAAAAATAATGGAGTAGGGCAATGTACAAAGAAGAATTATTTGCATTTCTACAGCCAGAAGAAAAGCACCTTCGCGCATACGTTCCAAGTCCCTTCATTGTCGCAGCACTTCCGGCAAGAGATGTAAAAAATCTGCCATTCCAGCGAAACTACAACGGCATAACCTTAACATTATCCGGATTAAAACACGTCCCTTATGGAAGATACGGAAGACTTTTGCTTACAATTCTAACAACCCATGCAGTTTTGTCAAAAAACTCAGGTGAAGACACAGTAACAATTGAATACAAGAATCTTTCCAACCTTCTCAAGGAATTACAGCTCCCAAGAACAAGAGGCAAGGACATCCGAGAGCAACTGGAATATTTCTCTCATTCCGCTTTTATTTTTGAAGAAAAAAAATCAGTCAAAACAAAAAAAGGATACTTGCGTGAATTGTTCGATGAAGAAGAGTACAATGAACTAACGGATAACGTCACCGTAAAAAAATATTCGACAGGCATGATTCCGTTTATCTCTGAATTACAGCTTCTGGATGTTTCTTCAGAAGGAACAAAGAAAACCGCTGCCATAACAATCAAATTATCCAGTGAGTTTTCCAAATACAGCCGTGAACATTCAGTTCCAATTGATTACACAATCTACAAGGACATAACAAGTCCAATCGGCAAGGATCTGTATTCATGGCTCATGTACAGATGTAACAGTTTGTGTGACAATCAGGAAATCTTTATTCCGGAAAAATCCTTGGTTGACCAGTTCATGCCGGTGGAAGAGGGTAGTGCAAGAAATCAGGAATGGCGAAATTACGATTACATCAAAGGTTTGGTAGAAGAAATCAAAACAAAGTATTGTCCGGAACTGAATGTAGAATTCATTACAGGTGGAATGCAGCTGAAACACAGCAAGATTCCAAATCTAAAAAGTGAATATTACGTTCTTGTTACTTCTAATTTATAATTTATATACAAATGCCGGGTCATACCCGGCATTTTCATTCAATGAACAGTGTAACACTTTGTGTGACATTTTCCACTTTTCCACATTGCCTACTATTTGTTTAAATACTTTTTGATACTAATTGATATATAGAAGATAATACATAAACTGTAACATTCTGTCACATAAACTGTTACTTTAACCCCTTTATTTTGTCACACACACTGTAACTAATTATAGTAGTTATCCACAACTAAAATGTGGATAACTTCACACAAACTGTAACAAAAAAAAGGGCTTCACGGTTGCATCATGAAGCCCTTTAATCTTTTTCTTTTGAAACTTTATATCGGTAGTAATAATATAGACAGAATTTTCCCTTATGTCAACCACTACATATAAGGTAAATTCTGTCTACTTGTATTATTCCTTGTCGTTCAAAAATTTCAACATTCCGCCTTTTGTAAGCCACGAAACGCTAAAAAACAACAACAGGAAAATTTCATTGACCATCGTTGTCCATCCTGGAATACAAGAAACCTGCGAACAAATAATCTGCGAAACCATAAACACCAGCATTCCAATCCCGCAAATCCTGTAAACCCAGTTTCTCTGCTTTTTCTTCTTAGTCTGCTTATCAAAATCATCAGTTCTGGTGAACAAAAAGAATGAATTAAAAGCCAGAAGCACAAAAAACACACTGGCACAAAAACAATGAATCATATTGGAATAGTGCATCGGCACCTGAAAAAATCCCACAGGATCCATAGAATTATGCCAGCCAACAGTACAAGGAAATAAAATAATACCAAGCCCAAAAACACCGCTAATGCAGGTAATGACATCATCAAGCATTGAATACCCGTCATAACACATCAGAACAATGGAAGCTGCACCCAAAATCACAGCCAGTGCCGGACTTGTGTAATAAGTAGCTGAAATTGAATACAAAGCATGATCTGGCCTGTCCTTAATCAACAGCACCGAAAAAATAGCAATCCATGGAAGCAAACCACCAAGTAACCCTGCAACATTACGAACCCGTCTAAGCCAAAGATTTTTATTCATCATTTCCCCCTTTTTCCTCATTCCTACTTCCTAATTCCTCATTAGAACTGACCCCAGCCGCCTTATTCCCAATTCTCTTAATCACCGCCTGGAACGTCTGTACAATGGTCTGATAACCAATCTGGCACACCGCAACAGTCAAAGCACTTCCAATAACCCAAGCCGGAAGATACAACACAGAAGCATAACAGCCCACAGCAAGCGGAATCATAATCACCGCATAAAGCCACTTCTTTTCAGTCTTAAAAAAACTCTTCAAGGTTTCAATCAGACCCACACAGGCACAAGCTGCCAGAACAACATTCTGCCATAAGACATCAAATTCCATCTTTCACCTTCCTAGTTTATTTAAAGTATGTAACTGCTATGCTCAGTCTGTTAATTGATTTATGCGACCCACCTATATATCCAAAAAATTTTCCATTAGCACCTAATATAAGAGTAATAGGAAGATGGGCTTCAGTATCTGAATTACACCAAGCTGGTATTGAGATATTCTCATGTGGTCTATACCCTTCAGGAAGAACTATTCCCATATCTCCTATCCAGCCATTTATAGATACTATATTACATTGTGCGTCTATTTCTATATGTGCCCTTATATTACTATATCCACATCTATGCACAGATACTTCAGTATAATCACTACTAAATGTAATAGTTTGATCTGTTTCTATTGGGATATACATTAAATTGCTCTTTGTAGCAAGTTGTTCCCAATCAGTCCAGTATTGTCCATTAAAGTAATATGCTTTTCGTATAAAAGGCGAATCAGAACCGTACGGTATAAACATCTGCGAGCCAAAGAATGTACCTTCAGTATTCGTTGCAGTAACTAAAATACTAAAGCCTCCATTTATTTGTACTGAAGAGCCTAGCTTGACCGGTATATTTGTCAACGCACTTACTGCACCAGCTCTAGCAATGTATAGTCCAGGCTCTGTAAGCGTATTACAATCTACTGACCCACTCAATTGAATAGTTTTTAGAGTTGAATCTGTTGTAGCAAGCTTATTACTAGCACTTGCATCGCTTGGAATTATGGAGGTATCTATACCACCTGCAACCTGTGTTAAATCCCCTGTTTCGGGGTTTACTAAATTATACGACATATTTCATTTTCTCCTTTAATCATTAGTAAAGTACATTATAGTACCATCCCAAACAACCTCAGCCGCCATACCAGCAGTAGAAGCACCACTCCATAAAATTCCGTCAGCACGAATATTACCAAGACCCAGAATATGGGGTTCACCGTCACCCTGAACTACAAAATAAGGTTCATCGTTAGAAGGCTTAGGAAGACCTGTACAGATAACCTTTTCAAGTCCGGTGGTAACTACGCTGCGAAGGTCAAGCTGAACAAGATGTCCGAGCTTTTGCACCACGATCTTTCCTGAACTGTAACCTGGGCCCGGCTGAACCTGAGAAGTAATTAACTCAGGAGTTCCTTGAAGAGTAGCTTCATCGTCAGTAAATGCAGTAGCACCATACTGGGTTTTCTCTGCAACAGAAAGAGAGCCCCAAGTAGCACGAGTTCCATGATAAACACGACGAGCAGGAAGAAGACTAACTTCATTCTGAACACCATCTACAGAGAAGTCTTCAGAATTGAAAGTGTTAGCTGGAGCAACGTCACCTGGAACGACGTTTCCCTCTTCATTGATGACCAAAGCCTTGCCAGCGTTCACGCTTCCCTGCTCGGAATTGATTTTTCCCTCAAGCTCATCAAAAACACATTTTGCAGAAGGAATTTCATCATCAGTTTTCGTAAAATCCAAAGACTTGACCACAGCCGACTTATCAAGTTTAGCCTCAAGCAAATCATCAACTTCAGATTTCTTGTAAACAATGCTTTCAATCTGCGACAAAGTGAGGATTTTTGAACCGTTGAAAGTAAGATAAATCACCTCCTCTTCAGTAACAGTTCCAAGCTTCGCCAAAGTGTCCTTGTCCACATCAGCCAAAGCAAGATAAAGCCCTTGCGCCTTAGTCTCAGTCAGATAGCCGTCCAAGTCGATTTCAGTCGAACCCAAAGAAGCCATATTCTTAGAGCCGTCAGGAAGCGACACAACAGAATACATCTCGTAAGTCGTTCCCTCACCCTTGAGAAGATAAATTACATTGTCCTTGGCATCAGCCACAGAAGGCACAGCATCAACAATTTCTTTTGAAAGTGTATTGAGCTTTCCCAAAGCCTCTGCAATCTGCTTGGCAACCGAACCCACAACCGATTCATCGCCATTCAAAGTTTCAATTGAAGACTTGTTCAAAGCAATCTGAGCCTTGTCCTCATCAGAAATCAAACTCTTGTTTTCTTCTTTCTCCACAAAGTTAGAAGTATCAGTTTCAGGAACAAAAATTCCGTTTGCCCTCTGCTCAATAATATTTCCACTGTCCGGCGAAATATCCACCGAAGCCGAAGGAAGCGAAATTGGAGCCGTCTCCGACCCGTCCGAAAGCTCAAAAACAATCTTTCCGTTAGAGTTGAAATGAGCGCCCACAATAGAAACGCCAGTCTCCCCCTGCTCACCGTCTTTGCCATCTTTGCCGTCAATGCCTTTTTTGATGGTGACAGTAGAAGTCTTTTTGCTTCCATCAGTCAAAGACCATTCAAGCACCACAATAGAATTTCCGTCCGCATCGTAAGAAGTGCTTTTAACAGTGCAAGGCGCACCTTTCAACGCACCAGCACCCTTGAGAGAATCCTTGGTAAATTTTTTTGCAACCGCTAAAGTAATTACATCCATCGTTCACCACCCCTTACTGCTCATGCCACATATCAGAAGATTCTTCATACATATACAAAGAGCCGTCATCCACACAATAAGCAGTCGAACCAGTCTTCAAGTCAGTGTATTCAGGACAAACAGACTTTTTAGGCAGCTTTGCCACATCAGCAGAAAGCCCCAAATAATTACGCTTCCCATTCTCCACAGTATCGCAGCGGAAAGACCCAATATCAGGAACATCATCAGCATTTTCATATTCGTGACCATCAAAAACAATCATAATTCACCTCATTTTCAATGATAGAATTCATTTTTAAAATCTGCTATTTACAAGAACAAAAAAAAAGTTATCCACAAATTGTGGATAAATCGTGGATAACTTCGACAAAAAGCGAAAAGAAAAAAGAAAAATAATACAAAACAATAAAAAAGAGCCGCAAGGCACAAGCCAGGCGACCCAAAAATCAAAGCCCAAGACTCAAAGAAATCTGCTGGAACTTCTCCTGCAGCTGAAGCCCCAAGGCTCTCACCGCTTCAGCCCCAAGATCATCATCATCCGAATACCCGCACATAAGAGAGCAGACCGCCATTCCCTCATTTATTGCGACATGCACCTCGTCCAGATCAATCTTTTCTTCAATTTTCTCCATAATTTCTCCTTTTACAAAACGATTAAATAAATTTAATATTTTTGTGTTTTGTATATTTTATACATTTTTATAAAATAAATAAATAGGAAAATTGCATTCCCACCAATAATCCCAGTCAAAAAAATATAAAAAAAAATATGAATTACTATTGACAATTCAAAATAAAATATGTATATTATAACCAAAGGCAGGAACGACAGCCTGCAAGGAGTAAAACTATGACTATGATGAAAGCTAAAATCAATTTAACAAATTATAACAACCATAAAATGGGTTGGACTGAAACTGCAACCAATCTCTTTTTTGATGAAAATAAAGTTCATTTTGATACAGTTTTAACAACTTTTGGGGATATTGTAACAAGAGAATTTGAACAAGTTGAAAGTATAAAAGATTATGGTAATTCAATTTACATTTATGCAAGAAACACATTAAACAATGATAAATATAGAATTGTCATTTATAAATAAGAATTTATTAAAAAAACGCCCGGTTCCAAAAATACGACAGTAAGGAACCGGACGGAGTAAAATCTACAACAGTAGAAATTAAGGAGATTATATATGAAACACTACATTATTGCAACAAGAGTAAACCTTTCCGGCTATCCAGAAACATTCACAATAGGTTCTGATAACGAAGCAACAGCTGATTATGATAACTTTATGTTCTTCGACACACAAGAAGAAGCTCAGGAATGGACAAAATCCAAACAAGCAGAGGAATGGAAAGACTGCACATTTGAGGTGATTGAAGATGGAGAATAAGCAAAACACCCACGGCGGTGCAAGACCAGGTAGCGGCCCAAAACGCCATGACACCGAAGCCCGCAACAAGACAATGGCCATTTCAGGCACACCAACAGAAATAGAAACAATCCGCCAGAAAGCAAAAGCATCAGGCAAAACAACCTCAAGATTTTTAATCGAATTGGCAATGGAGGAAAAATGACAAACAAAGAA
>JAEDCT010000063.1 GCA_016294035.1 Treponema sp.
TGTTAGAGTTCACTCATTTCAACCACGCCTAAGTCCAGTTAAAATCGCCACAAATCAGTTCAAGTAAAAAAGCCATTACCAAATAATCATAAAACTTCTAAACTGAAAATCGCCAGAAACTCAGTTGAGGAGGAATATGAAAAATGATAATGACCATACAGTCACTTTAACACAAGCATTGCAGGATATAAAGAAGGAACAAGGAAAAGGTTTTAATCTTGAATATGTAAATCTTGCCGAACTGGAACGCAGAACCGGAATTTCACGTGCAAAACTCCGAAGACTAAAAGCAAATGATTTTAAGGAAATGCCTCATGGACTTACAGGAAAAAAAGCTGCAAGGACTGTAATCAGCGGTTATGAATCCGTGATTAATGACCAGTTAAGACAGGGCGTAACGAATTCCGTAAACATCTATGACAAACTTAAGGAAGTTGGCTACAAGGGAAGCTTGAGTGGTGTAAAAAGATACATAATGGCAAACAAATTTCTTGTGCCGGCTGCAAGGCAGTTGGTTGCAGCACAAGGAAGCAGAGGCCTGAGATACTTCACAGCTCCAGGCGAGGCTTTCCAGATGGACTGGGGATTTACAAAAGTCCGCGATTATTCTGGATTTGAATATCAAGCGGCATGCTTTGCCATGATCTGTCATCACTGTGGAATGAAATACATAGAGTTCTTTCCGAATGCAAAGCAGGAAAACCTGTTCATCGGAATGATTCACGCATTCCAGTATATGGGCATTCCACAGAAAGTTCTGACCGACAACATGAAATCTGTCGTCCTGAAAAGAGATTTTGAAGGTCGTCCTGTATGGAACCATGACTATGAAATCTTCATGAAGACGATCGGCTTTGAAACAAAGCTTTGCAAGCCAAGACATCCATTCACGAAAGGCAAGGTTGAACGTCTGGTCAGATATGTAAAGGATAACTTCATCGCCGGTCGGCAGTTCGTAAATGTCTCAGACCTGAATGAACAGGCCCTTCAATGGTGCAACGACAAGAACTGTGTTTTCAGAAAAGAAATCGAAGGTTTTTCTGCGGTGCTTCATCAGGATCAATGCAGAAAAGTATGCCTTCCTATGCCTGTGAAGGATCCTGCCATAATGCTGTATCTTTTTCCAGAACGACGAATCAGTTTTGACGGGTTTGTTACCTATGAAGGCCGGAGGTTTGGTGTTCCTTACTCTTACGGGCAGAAAATTGTCCGGGTAAACAGAACAGAAAGGATCATTTCGATTTATTCGGAAGACATGAGCCGTTGCCTTGTTACGCATAATGTTACATGGAGCAGAAAGGATTCTTTCTGCAAGGATCAGTATGTTAACTCTGAGCAGCCAGAAGAACATCCTACTGCACCGGTAAAATCTCTTGCTTACCAGGAAGAGGGAATTACGGCGGAAGACAGTTTCAGTAAATTTAATTTTGAGTGAGCGGAAAATGGAAAATATAAAGATTGATATGATAATGAAGAATCTTGACAGTTTGAAAATCAAGATGACTAGTGAAGAGTTTGCAAATTTTGCATTAGAAAATGAATTGACACAGCAGGATCTGGATGCAATTTCAAAAGTTTTTGATTTCCTTGCAAAAAGAAAGGATGAAGCTTCGATTCAGATGATGCTGAAATTGAGCAAACTTCCGTTGAAATCTCCAAAGACTTTTGAAAACTTTAATTTTGCGGAAGTTCATGGCAAGAACACTGACCAGTTGAAAGGTTTACAGACTTTGTCGACACTTTACTCGCACAGAAACATAGCATTGATTGGCCCTGCTGGAACCGGAAAGACTCATATTGCAATGGCCTACGGCTATGAATGCTGCCAGCACAAGCTCAAGACTTATTTCGTTAAGATGACAGAATTAAATGATATGTTCACGGAAGCAAGACAGTACGGAAAAACCGGAAAGCTGATTACAAGCCTTGTAAAGCCATCTTGCCTGATTATTGATGAGGTCGGACATTGTGTTTTTGACAAGGAGAATACGAGAATGTTCTTTGACCTTGTTGACCGCCGTTACAACAAGGAAGGTCCTTACACAATGATTTTTACAAGCAACAAGCAGCCGTCTCAATGGAAGCAGAATTTCTGCGAAGATGATTCTCTGCTTTGTGCCTTGGACAGAATCTTCGATGATGCCCTGATTTTCAATCTTCGTGGAAATAGCTACCGCGGAAGAAACTGCGAATCTTACTCTCTGACAACAATCAGAGGAAAAGCAACAAACGCAGACCTTTCTGCACCAACAACAAAATAACCATAATTTAAGACTGAGTTTCTGGTCATTTCTTCTGAACTTAAAATTGGTTTTTATAGTTGAACTCTCGGTGGTTAAAATCG
>JAEDCT010000064.1 GCA_016294035.1 Treponema sp.
AGCGTCAGAAACGGACGGTTTTCCCAAAAAAGCGAACCCAGCGTGACGAGCTTTGTGAAGCTATCGACTCGGTACTCAAAGAGAAGCCCAAGAGTTTTGAGAATTTCGTTCAGGCTCTTGCTGATATGGGATTCGAGTATAAGGATGGAAAGCAGCCAGCGTTTCGGGGAAAGGAACAGAAGCGGTTTATTCGTCTGCGTTCTCTTGGTGAGGGGTACAGTGAAGAAGAACTCCGTGCCGTCATCTCCGGGAAAAGCCTGCACAAGTCTAAGGGTGGTTTCCGGGAGGCTCCTGAACAGAAGCAGTTCCACCTTCTCATTGATATTCAGTCTAAGATGGCAGAGGGAAAAACGGTTGGATATGAACGCTGGGCAAAGAAATACAACCGTAAAGAAGCTGCCAGGACAGTCTGCCTCCTGAAAGAAAAAGGTGTGGACAGCTATGAGGACTTGCTCGCTCTCACGGATAAGCTGACCATTCGCTTTTCGGAGCTTTCGGATTCGATCAAAGTCGCTGAAAAGAGAATGGTTGAGATTGGGGCATTGCAGACCCACATCAACAATTACTCCAAAACCAGAAAGACCTACGAAGCGTATCGCAAGTCTGGGTACAGCAAAAAATTCTTTGAAGAACATCGTGACGAGCTGATGCTTCATAAGGCGGCAAAGCAAGCCTTTGACCAGCTGGAGGGGAAAAAGGTTCCTTCCCGTCAGATTTTGCATGAGGAGTTTAACCGGCTCCTTGTTGAGAAAAAACAAGCCTATGCGGAGTACCGTCAGGTCAAGAAAGAGATGCAGGAATATCTGATTGCCAAGCAGACGGTTGAAACGATTCTGAATATCGACAAGAAAAAAGAACAGAAAAAAGAGGAAAAGAAACCTCTCCGGTAAATCAAAATGCCACGGTCTATGCTCCGGTATGGAGTGTAGATCGTGGCGGCTTTTTTATTTTACAGGTTCTGCGCTTTCTGCCATTTTGATAATCTCAGAATCATCAATTTTGCTTGGAGTGTATTCCAGAACATAAGTAACTTCTGGAGAATACCTCCAGCACAGAAATGCCGTGTCGTCCTTCTTATATAGAGCTCCAGGCCAGTCCTGAATCATCATTTCCTCACAGCTGTCCATGCTATCCACCGGAAAAAGAACTTTCAGAGCTTCGGTATGTAATCCGTGGATTTCTGCTGGGTCTCCTTCGTAAAATGTGGTTTTAAGGATACGGTAGTAAATGTTGTTATCCTTGTCGTTTTGATCTCCGTAGGTAAGTGTGGCTGCGAGTTCTGTTTTGGAGACCTTCTTTACATCTTCTCCAAGAACTTCTTCTGCGCTCTTTTCAAAACGGTCAGCAAATTCATCGAAGTCCATTTCCTTTTTCTGATGTGAAGCCACCGCAATTATGATTCCAACTGCCAAAATAATAATGACGGCAAATAGAATGGCTATTCGTTTCTTTTTATTCATGTTCTTCCTTTCCGAGAAAAATAATGCGAAAGTCAACGAGGTACATCTGGCAGATTCATGATCTTTGCACCTGCCTTTTTTGCATATCGCATGGTCTGATAAGCTCCGCCAGAATCGTGTTCGACACAGAAAATAACCAAATCCGAACGGTCAACCATGGACCGATTTCTGACTTGATGGGCGGACTTGAAATGCTTTTCTGCGGATTCGAGACAGATTTCAATTTCATCATAATACTCATGAAATGACTGCTCATTGTTCCGGTATTCTGCCGTCATATATGGCAGTACAAGAACGAGAGAACTGTTGTCATCCCGGATGGTTCGCTTGCATCTGCGAACCGTTGATGAAACAAGCTGATCAAATTCTCCGTCTCGCCCTACAAGGAACTCGACGTATTCTTTGGTATGAAGCAGCTCACGGATGATTGCTTCCAACTGCTGTTCAATCACAAACGGATCATCAACTTCTCTGTGTCCAAAGAAGCTGACAGCGAATAAATTCATAAAAATCTCTCCTTTGGAGATACTTCATACTGGTATCGCCAATCAAAATCCGATATTGGTAATTATATCACCAATACAAGAAAGGATAAAGCGAAAATTCATTTTCTTGCTACCAACACTGCCTTCCAATTCATACTACAATAATTGAGGAAGGAGGGACAGAAATGGCCAACACGCAGTATGATGAATTTATTCGTATCAGGATTACTGAACTGAGAATAGCAAAGAATATTTCTGAACACAAGATGAGTTTGGATTTGGACAAGAGTGGCTCATACATTCGCGGTATAACCAGCGGAGCGGCCTTGCCGTCTCTCAGGGAACTGTTCAATATCATCTCGTATTTTGATATGACACCGGCAGAATTTTTCGC
>JAEDCT010000065.1 GCA_016294035.1 Treponema sp.
GTAAACCCAAGAATTGATACAAAGAAATGCTGTTGTCAGAGCGGCAGAATGGCTTGAAATCAAGGGCTTTCAGAGATTAGGAACTCTCCGGCAACTCATTCTTTACGCCCGATTGTTGCCGACATCATGACAACAGCGCAGATGATTTTGACAACAGCAACGGAGAAAATGACAACACCTCAAGCAATGGTGACAACAGCAGAGAGAAATGTGACAACACCCGCTGATAACAGCAAAATCAGTTATAAACACGAGACTTTCTACATTTTGTTTAAATTTGCGAATTCTGTTAAAGCCCCAAAAGCCCAAATCAGAAAAAAACGGGGAAAAGCAAAACATTATTTAAAGTCGCCGAGGGTGACATATTGACAACATAGACGACATGTGCTATAATAAATTTGTTGTCATTCAAGATAAAATTTGCGGTCTTTTGCTGAACGATAATTAAACAAACTTAAGTAAAAGGAGCAAATTATTCTTTAGAAAGGGGATTAGAAGTGGAGTTTAACAATAGTAAGAGAATGGAACTGATCAATACAATGGTAACAGAGTTGCCTGTGCTGCGTGCAAGGATAGGAGCTTCCCAAGCTGATATCTCTGAAAAGATAGGCATTTCAAGGCAAACTTATAATGCAATTGAAAATGGTAAGAAAAAATTGAATTGGACTGTTTTTTTAGCATTGTTTGCAGTTTTTAGTAGTGATGAACGAACTCTGAAAATGTTGGATTCCATGGAAGTTTTTCAGGAGGGCGTTGCAAAGGAAATGTGATTGCCTTTTGCAACGAATCTTAGCGTGATTTTTTATTGGAGGTCATATGTTGAATATGGTTAAGAATGCTTCTGTTCAAGCCACGGATATATATAAGGATCCATATGGATACACATATTCTGAAATGGTTGGTGTATTGGGAGAAGTTGAGGCGGATAAGTTTTATCGCGAATTATACTCCGGTTCCCAAAGTAGTAACAAGTATAAAACGATAACTATCAAGGAAATCTTTCGTGGTCCGGATACTCAGAAATATGCTTTTGAATTGTCAGATGGCTATTGCATTGAAACGGTAAGCATTAAAAGAAAAACTGGTACTACTGTATGCGTGAGCACCATGATAGGTTGCCCTGTTGGGTGCATCTTTTGCGCCTCTGGTGAAAATGGATTTGTCAGAAATCTAACACCATCTGAAATAGTTCAACAAGTAATACTGATAAATGGTAGAGTAAATAGGATTGTATTCATGGGCATGGGAGAACCTCTGTTCAATTATGATAACGTGATAAAGTCCATTCATATATTAAGAGACCGCAAAGGACTTGATTTTCCAACAGATGGTATAACAATATCAACAACGGGACCGCTCCCTCAGATGAAGAAGTTGAGAGAAGAACATTTAAAAATCCAACTTACGTTATCCCTGCATGCCACGAATCAGCATGTAAGGGACTATATCATGCCGCATATGAAAGGGTATGATATAAATGAAGTAGTTCAATCAGTACTCTCATATTCAGAAAGACATAATCGTAGCGTTACTATAGCATATTTGCTTATACCGGGTGTAAATGATCGTGCGAATGATGTAAAACAGTTGGGAAGATGGTTTCGTGACAAAAATGTATTGATTAATCTTTTACAATACAATGAAACGGATTGTAAAGCAGTTCGAAGACCAAACAAACAGGAACTCGTTGCATTTCGTGATAAGTTAAATAAGGTGGGACTTACTGTGAAAATCAGAGAATCCCGAGGTGGCAATATAAAAGCCGCATGTGGTCAATTGGTAAGTAGATTAAATAACCGCAATATGAGTGCACCCAAGAAAAAAGGAGCTTCGGAATTGGATACAGGTTCGTCGAACAATGCTGGATCTTCGAGTAGATTGAAGCCAAGTAAGAGACGTTATGTAAACAATAAAAGCAAGAATGGAAAAAAGGGTTCATCGCATAAATAAGAGCATGTCGGAGTGTGATCTAGTATTTGCGTTCACTGATCTGCATGAACTTCACAAATGGAGGCTCGATTATGAATGAATTTGTTGATATGCATGTCCATTCAAAATTCTCAATTGATGGAATGTCTACGATGGAGGATTATTGTCTGATTGCCGGCAAAACGGGTACAAGAGTTATTTGTTTTACTGAACATGTGGATTTTAATTCAGCGGAAAAGAATCTTTCAATTGTTAAGGATAACAGAAAACAGAACTTTGTTGTTGATGATTATTTCCGTGAAATAAACCGCTTGCGAAAAAAATACGGTTCGTTAACTTTGCTAAGTGGAATTGAGTTTTCGGAACCCAGCTTGTTTCCAGAAGAGTTTGCCTTAT
>JAEDCT010000066.1 GCA_016294035.1 Treponema sp.
TATGTTCTCTCAGTATGCAGTATATCAAGAGCGCTGTCCCATAAAACGGACATCATTTTTCGTCTGGAACCATTTCCATAATATCGTCAAATGTACAACCGAGGACGGTGCAAATTTTCACAAGTGTGTCCGTAGTCACATTATCTCCACGATTCATTTTGTTGATTGTATAATTGCTGAGATTTGCTTTCTCAGCCAAATCCTTTTTCTTCATATCTCGATCAATCAACAATTTCCAAAGTCTTTTATAGCTGACAGCCATCACTTCACCAATCCTTTCATACAAACTTCCCGTCTGCGAGGTAACTCTATCTAAATTATATCATTTTCTTCGACAAATTCAATGCAGAAGTGAGTTATAACTACATTTTTATTTTCTACTTCAAAGTTATTTTTGTATTTTTTGAATGCAACGGCATATTTGACCTAAATTGAGCAGGAGAAAGAGTTTTTTGAAGTCTCACAAATTGGCAAGCAGTGTAAACCTGTACAGGTTCACTCATTTTCTCAATTTTCCCTCCGGTTCAATCTCCGCAAATTTGCTTGTTGGGGCAGCTTCCCCAATCCCCTTTGAACGGTATCTTCGATACCGGCTACTCATTCATTCTGAATGTTTTGTCATAAAAGAAAAACCTGGACTGCATTTAGCGTCCAGGTTAGTATTGTAGTTTCATGTCATTATTCTTTCTTTTCAATCCAACTGATAAAGGTGCTGACCTTTTTCAGATCTTCGTCATTCAAGGTTTTCAGCTTCTCACACAATTCACGATATGGAGTTTTTGCATCGTCCAGCGGGGCGAAAAATTCTGCCGGAGTCATATCGAAATAAGAGATGATATTGAACAACTCTTTGAGAGATGGCAAGGCCGATCCGCTGGTAATTCCACGAATGTACGAGCCACTTTTATCCAAATCCAAACTCATCTTGTGTTCGGAAATATTCTTTGCTATTCGCAGTTCGGTAATCCTACTACGAATAAAATCGTCATAATGCGTCTTGGCCATTCCTGTCCCTCCTTCTTTCAATTATTGTAGTATGAATCGGAAGGTGGTGTTGGTAGTGTGAAAATGAATTTTCACTTTATTTCTTGCATATTTAATGATAGAATCATCAATATGGGATGCTTATTGGTGATAACACTATGAAGTATATCCAGAGGAGATGATTTTATGAATATATGCACTGTCAGCTTCTTTGGGCACAGACAAATTGATGATGTTTTCAAAATAGAAAAACAGTTGGAAGCACTAATTCGAGAACTGCTTCTAACCAAAGAATATGTCGAGTTCCTTGTGGGTCGAGACGGAGAATTTGACCAACTTGTTTCTTCAACGATTCGAAGATGCAAACGAAACACCCGTGATGACAACAGCGCACTTGTCTTGGTACTTCCATACGCAACAGCAGAATATCGCAACAACGAGCAATCGTTCCATGAGTATTATGATGAAATCGAAATCTGTGCCGCTTCCGCAGAAAAACATTTCAAGTCTGCCCATCAAATCAGAAACCGTTCGATGGTTGACCGCTCGGATTTGGTCATTTTCTGCGTTGAACACAATTCTGGCGGAGCTTATCAGACCATGCAGTATGCAAGGAAGGTAGATGCCAATATCATCAATTTGCCAGACGCAACCCGTTAATCCAAATACCATTTTCAAAGAAGGATGAACATGAATAAAAAGAAAATCGCACTTATTATTTTATCTGTCGTTATCGTTTCGGTTGGAATTATCGTTGCCGTAAGGATACAGAAAGAAAAAGAAATGGACTTCGGCGAATTTTCAGAACGCTTTGAACAAGCCGCAGAAGAAGTTCTTGGAGAAGATGTCAAGAAAATATCCAAAACAGAGCTTGCGGCAACACTCACTTATGGAGATAAAACTGACGAAGATAACAACATCTACTATCACATTTTGAAAACAACTTTTTACGAAGGAGACCCGGCAGAAATCACCGGATTACATACGGAAGCCCTGGGTGTGCTTTTCCCGGTTGACAGTATGGACAGTTGCGAGGAAATGATGATTCAGGACTGGTATGGTGCGCTTTACAAAAAGGATGACACTGCATATCTGTGTTGGACTTATTCCCCAGAAGTCACCTACGTTCTGGAATACACTCCAAGCAAAATAGATGATTCCGAAATCATCAAGATGGCTGAAAGTGCAGAGGAAATGGAATAAGATTAAACTATTCTGTAAACACTGTTTCTTTAATTGATAAATCACTTATACAGCGAACGGACAGGGATCTGTTTTTTTATTTCCCTGCATACATAATTCTATATAGCATTTAGCTT
>JAEDCT010000019.1 GCA_016294035.1 Treponema sp.
AACACGAAGGATGCCTTGAAAAAGTTGTAAAAAATATATAATGCGGAAGCCCTGGCCCCCTTCCAGATCAAAGAAGAAAAATTGCTGGCGAAGAATAAGATACTTCCAGACTCTGCGAGTGATGAAGGAGTAAAGACCGTAAAAACAGAGCAAGGCAAGAAGAATGCGTGGAAGGATTTTGTGCAGTTTGTCATGCCGAAGTTGTTTGCGCGAGCGATGCATACCAGCGACGGTTCAAAAAAATGTGAACGCCCCAGAAAACAAAAAGAGCCACGCCTAAGATTTCGTGAACAATCTCCGTCGGAAAGAGAAAGTTTCCGCCCATTAGGATTATGGAAAGAACTGTCATTGTAATGTCAAGCGGTAGCCTGATTTTGTTTAATTTATTCATATTTAATTATAGGATAAATTATTCAAATACTGTTAGTTTTTCCTACCAATTCTTCTTTTCTTTTGAAGAATCCTGCTGCTTCTTCCGCTCTTCCACCATCTTCACAAACCATTCTACCATCGCAGGGGCTTGGTGGCTGAAAAAGGAACTGGTGGCTGTGTCCAGCGCGGTGATTTTTGCCATCTCGTCATCGTTCAGTGCAAAATCAAAGACATTCAGGTTTTCCGCCATGCGTTCCTTGTGGGTTGATTTTGGAATAACCACAATTCCTCTCTGCAGGTGCCAGCGCAACATAACCTGAGCTGTACTTTTTCCGTGCGCAGCGGCGATTTCCTTCAAGACAGGATTTTCAAAAAGACCACCACGTCCCTCGCCAAAAGGCGCCCAAGCTTCAAGCTGAATACCGTACTTGTCATTCCATTTTTTTGCCTCAATCTGCTGGTTCAAAGGATGACATTCCACCTGATTCACCATAGGCTTGATTCTGTTGAATGAAGCAAACTCCACCATACGGTCTGCATAAAAGTTGGAAATTCCGATAGCCTTCAAAACTCCCTGTTCGTAAAGCTCTTCCAAAGCCCGCCAGGCTCCGTAAGCGTCTCCGAAGGGTTGATGAAGCAGCATGAGATCAATGTAATCAGTCTTGAGTTTCTTAAGCGATTCTTCCACCGACTTCTTGCACGCCTCGTAGCCGTAATTCTCAATCCAGACTTTTGTGGTAAGGGAAATATCACCGCGTACAATGCCCGATTTTGCAATTGCATTCTCAACTTCCTCTTCGTTGAAATAACTCTGCGCCGTATCAATCGAGCGGTAGCCCACTTCCAGCGCATCCGAAACGCACCGCTCCGCCTCCGCCTTAGTCACCTGATACACGCCATAGTTCCTTCTGAACTTTACAAATCTTTCAAATAATTCACAAAAAAATTGATTCTGTGGTATATTATAATTATCTTCATAAATGGAGGTGGAACCATGCTTTCAGTAAACGGTTATTATGACGGTAACGGATATGTTACGGAAGGAAACATAGCTGTAAAAACAAATCAAAAAGTAATAATAACTCTTTTAGATGATTATATACCTGTTCGACCACATCGTTCTATTTCAGAAATTAAATCTTATATGGACGGTTCAAAAAAGTCTGTTCCAGATGGTATTTCAACTGTAGATTATATCCGCCAACTCAGAGAAGAAGCATGAGCAAGATATATTTTGATACTACTCCTATAATTTATTTTCTTGATGACGAAAAGCCTTTTTCGGATAAAATGTTAGCATTTATATGCAATCATCAGAATGAAAATGATTTTTATCTTACTTCTACAATAACAGATGCGGAATATCTTGTTTTTCCATACAGAATGGAATTCGACGAAAAGATAAAGGCGTATGAAACTTTTTTAAAAGATTTTTATTTTCAGATAATAGAACCGAATCGTGCAATAACAAAAACAGCCGCAAAACTCAGAGCCAAATACAAAGGTCTAAAAGGAATGGATGCAATTCACATTGCAACATGCATATATTATAACTGTGACATTTTTCTTACGAATGACGCTCAATTAAAACAAATTTCTGAAGCCAATATTTTATTGGTTGATGATATGTAGAAAATGATTTATGACATTGAATGATTTTATAACTCTTCAGGAACAATATACAAAGCATGAATTGTGCCAAAATATGGCAGAAACTCTTGTTGCAACAACAAAAGAAAGACTTTACCGTCATTCTCACGAATATAATTGGACAATCTCGTATTTGGAACATACTGACAAAAAAAAGTTTTTCTGATAACAAAAAAAATAAAACCTTCCCTGAAATATGGGTAAGTAGCACATACACAAGGTATAGAGCGGCATTCAAAAAATATCTAAAGGAATACTTTGAAATTGATAACATCCCATTTGATTTTCATGTTGATCATATGAAATCAAAAGTTTTTTTCAAAAATAAATATCCTGAATATTTTATACGATTATTTCTGCTTGATAAAAAGATTAATTGTTATTATGGATGCAGTTGATTATATCATAACTAATAATGTTAATGACTTTAAGAACGCTTCTGTACCGGTGATTAGTCCTGAAGAATTTGTCAGATTGATGAGTGCGGAATAAATCGATTGAAGATTTTTATTCAACATATTTTTCAAAGACATAGGATCTTCCTTTTGCATTATACATTGAAGCGATTTTAAACAACAGTTCTAAATCCTCGCAGTCATATTCAATATGAATATATTTTTCCCCATTTTCAAATTGCTTCACACTGTAGTTTTCCAGTTCACAGCAAGGTGCTATATCACAAATGTCTTTCATATCGGCAAGATAAATCAAATTCATGCTGATATCAAAAAACTCTTTGCAGGCATCGACCGTTTTTGAATACTCTTTCGAATTTGTGATGTATTTTGAAAAAATATAGTAAGCGGTTGGCAATTCAGAATCATAAAATGTTACGCCTGATTTGTTACTGTTTTTGTTGTCTGTCATAAAAAGGCATAAAATGCAGCCTTCGTCATCGCTGAGTTCTATTAATTCAAAAGTCTGACCATATACTCCTGTGCGATATAATGTTTTTGTTGTAAAATCTTGTGCAGAAAGAGCTGCAGAAGATAAAAGTGCCAACAGCACTGCTATAAGAATTTTTGCGTTTTTCATTTTTATTATGCTACCTCCAAAAATTATTCATACACTACAAACGCCGCCCAATAGTATGGATGGCTATATTCATCACTATTGCGGAATTCATTTTTTACTTTGCGATATGCTTCTGAATATGACATTCCACCTTTAACTTTCTTATACATTCGTGACATGAATTCAGCCGTCGCTTCATCATCAACGCTCCAGAGAGTTACACCGACATTTCTAGAACCAGCGACCATAAAAGCACGAGACAGTCCGACCATACCTTCACCCTTTTTGATTTCTCCTAGTCCTGTCTGACAGGCAGAGAGGCAGACCATCTGTGCACTCAGATTTAAGGTTGCAGCTTCTCCGATTGTCAGATAGCCGTCATCGTCGGATTCGGTAAGTTTTCCCGAAACTTCTGAAAAAAGGACACTGGACATTTCGCTTAAATCTGAATCAAAATATCCGTGACAGGCAAAATGCACAGTTGCATATTTTGAAAGCAAGCCATCTTTTGACATCTTTTTTAATGTTGCTTCGCTCGCTATTTTCTGAGTTTCTACTTGTGCTCTTGGGAAGGTGTCTTTTTTTAGTATTTCAAGCTCAACAATTGTTCCGGGTAAATCATGCCAGTTCAGTTTTTTCTGCTCAAAATATTGTTTGGAGCCTTCATTTTTTAGAATATTCTGCAATTCTTCCACAGACAGATTTGTTTGTCTTTCAACAGCTGCAAAACCTCTGTCTTTTCCGCGATTTCCGTTTCCCCTCAAAGTCTGATTGTGTTCTTCCTCGGAAAGGGATTTGTCGTACCATGCGCCACCGAACAGCAAGGCATCAGTTGAATTGGATTTTACTTTATCAGCAATCATGCTTACAGAAACGGAAGGAGATACTCCTATTGAGTATTTCTTACCGAAGTCAGCTGAATCGGCATCTTCTCGCAATATATCAAACGGCAAAAACGATAAATTTCCATCTGGAACAATAAGCACATCTTTTACGCCTTTAATATATGGCAAAACAGGTTGAATAAGTTTTTCATATAGTTCATTTCTCTGCATTTCAAAAGTTACTTCGGACTTTATAGGGCGGTGCGTTATTGCATCACGCAAAGAATTGATTGCAGAATTGTAATCATAAGATGAATCTAGCGGAACTGCTGTGATTTTTTTGTTCGTAACTACAAGGCAATAGGAAGAGAATTTTATTTCATCGGCACATTTTCGTGTATTTTGTTCTTTTAAAATTTCGCAGTCATCAAGAATTTCTGAATTCCACATCACATATTCAAGAATCGCGCGATTTTTACCGCACCACTTCTGAGCGTCCTTCACCTTTGCCGTCTGCGGATTGCGGAGCAGGGCATAGGATGGAAGTCGCTTTGCGATTTTGTCATCGAGTTTTGAAAGAGCGTTTTCTGATATAGAAAGACTCTTTTCAGCTTGTGTCATCTTTATAGCATCTCGTTCATTAATACTCAACGCACTTTGGGTTTCTATTTCTTTTCTTGCAATAGATATTTGCGTTGTAAGTTCCTTTATCTGTTCGCGTTCAGAATTTGTTACGCCATCAAGGGATAAAGCTCGCTCAAGTCCAATCTGGTCAAGAAATTCACGGCTACGGAGCATTTCTGAATATTCAAAAGCCTTTGTTGGATTGTTGTTCTTTGCCTCAAAGTCAACAGCGTAATAATAAATAGGAAGGATTTCTTTTAGAATATCAGATTTTTTTGATGCCATATCGAAACGAGCTCGTTCTGAAGTATCAGCAACAAGGGAAAACATTTCTTGGAAGAAATCTGTTTCATTTGAAAAAGATTTCAGCCCGGCGGTTATATAAAAAGCTCTCATCGCGCTATTTATTGTGCTATCGTAAAATACCGTGTTCCTCCGCAATTCAAAACTTTTTCTAAAACATTCAGCAGATTTTTTTATATTCTGAAAATACGGTTGTTTATAAAGTATACCAAGGTCATAATAGGCAGTTGCTTCCGTTTCCGTGTAACCTAAAACATTTGCTCTTCTGCAAACTTCTGTTTGATAATATTCAGCCTTTTCATAATCATCAAGGCAGAAATAAGTACTTGCTATACTCCCAATTAAAGATAAAATTTCTTCTGTATCTTCTTTCTCTAATTCAATATATAAATCTAAAGCTTTTGAGTAGAAAGTCAATGCTGTCTCATATTCTTTTTTTAAGCCATAAATCAGCCCCATCGAATGATATAAACCTGCCATTCCAGGTGTTTTTTCGCCCCAATACTTCTTACTTGTTTCCATAGACTTTTGGCAGTAAAAAATAGCATTTTCATAATCACCTTTATTACAGTAGACATCACTTATACTTGACAGAACATTTGCTAAATTTTGATGCGAATTCTTTTCATAATAGTCTTTGACTTTCAGAAGAATTGCAAGGGCACGAGAATCATCCCCCAGTAAGGCATAGCATTTTTCTATTTCCACTAAATAAACTGCAATGGATGCGGGATTATTCTCTCCGTAATTCTTGTCAAAAATTTCAATGGCTTTATAACCGTAATTTAAAGATTGATTTATATTTGCCGTTTGCCTGTAATAATCCGAAAAAGTTTGATACAGATACGCAAAATTTATATTATTTGCCTGTAATAACGAATTATAAATCTCTTCAGCTTTTTGTAAATTCTCAAAGGCATTTGTATAATTTTTTGTAGCAGTATAAGCCTCAGCTAAATCTATTAAGCTTTCTGCAAATTCCAAAGAATTTTCACCTAAAGCAAATTGTCTTATTTCTGCAGCTTTTGTAAATTTTTGGATTGATTCATTAAAATTACCACATTGAAAATCCATGTAGCCGACATCTCTGTAAGCATTAGATGTTTTTATATGAATGTCGCCATAAATTTTTAAATTTATTGAAAGTTCCTTTTTAAAATATGTTAGAGCATTTTTAAATTCGCCAATAGCCTCGTAAACATTGCCTATTTCTAGGGCGGTATCTGAGGCAAACTTTGCTGCATTGTCTTTTGTTTCTGTTATTGATTTGTTTGACTGTATTTTTGGCGATTCAAAAATTTCCAATGCATTTTTCAAATTTGAAATAGCCTCATCATATTCTCCGAGCCTTTTATAACAGACACCAATTAAAAAATAGTCATTTCCTATGTAAATATGATTTGCTCCGTAAGCCGATTTATCTGCCGGCAAATTCTTTTCATAATAAACAACAGCATTTTTATAGTCGCCTTTGTCAAAATATTCGTTCGCCATTTGGAAATAAGATTTTGAATCTTGAGAAAATGCGATGTTAGGCGCAATGAAAATTGCAATCACTATGAAAAAGATTTTGTTTGGTTTCATTTTGATTTCCTTATTTTCTGTGAATCATATTCAACTCTGCTTCTTCGGAATCGGAAATTTCAATATCTTTATTTCCTCTTTGACCGATGAAAATGATAATTGTAAAACTTCCTACTAGCCCAGAAGGAATGAAACTTAAACAATTATTCTTAGAATATTTAAAAAGCCAAATTGAACAAAAAATACATCCAACAAATGAAAGAACAGAAATCAGTGAACTTGCCCACATATTTACTTTTGTTACAGAAAAATCAAATTCCTTTGTGGGATTCCAACGGTTTCCTGTTGTTTTAGGGTTCAAGAACACATCATACAACGGCCCGATTTCACTTTTTTCAAGCAAAGAAACATGTTTTTCCCAGTTTTCTTGCCAGAATTTTGAACCTTTGTTTACCATATGCCATGCGACAGAGAAGAAAAAGCCCATGCCTGACAATGCAGAAATCACAGGAACAAAAAATGAAAACTTAATAGGACAATCTACATATTTACAAAGTACTGCAAACAAAGCCGTATAAACTACAGTTATAAAAGCCCAAAAGAAGCCTGTTCGCCTCCAATACAAATCAATTTCAAACTTTCTTATATCTTGGGCTTCCTTTAATGCGCGAGAACGCATCCGCTCCGTTTCAGAAGGTTTATCATCTGGAAAAAGATTGAGATATTCTTCTTTTTTTGTCACATGTTTTGCATTTCGCTTTTTCTTGTTCATAACAGCCTCTATAAGAAATCAGCCTTGCAGTTATATGAACCACAAGGCTGAAAATATGAAGTTTTAATTAGTGTACAACTCAAACCAAGAGCAATATCTTGAGTTATTTACAACAACAATATGAAAGTTTCCATCCCATCTAGGAACGAAACTGCACCATGCGCTTGAACTATACGAGGTGTCTTTATCAATGAGATTCCAGTTTGAATCGTAAATATACAAGTCAAGGTCTGCTCCATCCATAGAGTAAATATCTACTTCAGCGTATCTTCCGGCAACAAACCCAATGTTATAGTACGATGTTTTGCTATTTCCATATACATAGCTAAAGTCATACTTTGGTCCTCCGAAAGCTCCTCGAGTTCCTGCCTTTACCAATTTTTCAACTGTCTTTGCATAAGCAAGCAATGTCTTGTCTTTTCCTGCAAGTTTTTTGCCGTCTGCAAGAAGCTGTTCTGCAGTATACTGTTTCTTTTCTGCTTGAGCCTCCTTTGTACCAGACTCATCTTGTGTTGCTTTTGTTTTCATTTCCTGTTTTGGAACTTGTGCAAGAATTTCTGCCGCACAAAGCAATGATGAAGCAGAGCCGTTTTTATAGCCGTATTCTGCAAGCTGGAAAGCAGTCTGGATTGAAGCCATTTCTTCTGAAACAGGAGCTTTCAATTCTTCCTTAGCCTCAATTTCAGGTTGTTTTTCTGCCTGAGCAAAGACAGAAGTTGCAAGTAACGCGCCAGCCAAAACTAAGCCGATTTTTTTCATTTTCATGGAAATTCTCCTTAAATTTGATTTTAATGTAAAAAGATTTCTAAAAATCCTTTTATTACCGTATCAATGGAATAATATCAGTCCAATAAGAATCTGAATCCTTATCATAATTGTTTATAACGACATAAGGATATGCCGGGTCTCTTGTTATCAATGCAACACTTACATCACAGTTTCTCTGTTTCATCAGAGCCTTTACAGAAGATGCCAAATCCTTGTTTGGATTTACTCGTCGCATGTGGTCAAAGTCAATTACATATCCCATTGATTCAATCCATGCAGGAACATATTTATCTACGATGGATTTTCCGTAGCCGTCGTGGTATGTGTATGTGTCGTAAAGCCAATAATGGATTTTTCCAAAACCTTCAATATAAGCCCAACCATCCTGCTCTTTGTAAGATTCAGAAACATCGTAAAACCATTTTCCGTTTAGTGTTACTCCTGAATCCCAATGCCAGCCGCCACTTTCTATTGGTGGTTCTTCTGCAAATACAGCAAAAGTCATAAATAAAAAAGACAAAATTAACAATTTCTTTTTCATAAAATTCATCTCTCCCCAAAATAACTTATTTTAAGTACAAAAATGGAAAACTATTCCTACTCATAATACAAAATAAACCTATTTAGAATAAGTTACAAGGCATTTTACTTATTTTACATAGGTTCAAAAATTGAAATTATCAATGCAAAATATACTTAACTCATGGAATCACAAGAATTAAGGGAAACATTAAGTCAAAATCTCAAGAAATATCGGAAAATAAAGGGCTGGTCGCAGTTTGAACTGGCGGAAAAGGCTGAAATTTCAGAGCAGACGGTTAACTCGATAGAAGGTTTACGACTTTGGCCTAGCGATAAGACTTTAGCAAAAATTGCGAATGTGCTTGAAGTTGAAATGTACCGTCTTTTTGTTCCTCAAAAACTGACATTACAATCTGAGGCGATTTCTGAATTGAAACATGCCGTTGTAAAAACTGTTGAAAATCTTGTTCATGATACTTTAAGCGATTGGGAAAATCAGTAAGATAAGAACAGAAAAAAATCCCCACTTGCCCGAAAAAGTGATTTCTAAGGCGACTCCTTTTTTAAAGTTCGCTTTTTTTACAGACCTTTATTCCCCCTTACAATCCCTTTGCCCAGTCTTTTATTTTCTGCCTGGACTTAGCGGTGTCGCTGTGGCTTAGAATCAGCATATTCCTGCTGACGGTGGCCTTTGGTTCTGCGGTGGCGATTTCACGCTCTATTACTGCACTGCGGCTGCCTCCGTGGGTGACGGAAAGGTAAATCGTTTTGCCGCTCAAATCGTATTCGTCAAGGAATGACTGCACGGCGAGGGGCATTTTGGACCACCAGACTGGGCAGACAATGACGATTTTGTCATACTGCGCCATGTTCTGAACGCGCTTCAAGAGCTTTGGCTTTACATTTTTCCGCTGCTCGCTTTGTGTTGCGTTGAAGATTTTTTTTGTAGTCGCGGGGGATAGTGGTCGCCCGTGTCGATTTCAAAAAGGTCTGCGTTTTCTTAAAGCGTATCGGCGACAGTCATGTCGATAAACTGGGCATTTCCAAAGTGCGGAACAGCCGACCCTGCGTTAGCAGGGGAACGCCCTTATTTCAACAATCCTTCAATATATTTCTTAACATCTGCGCCAGAGCCTCGGGTAAAATCTTTTCCGCCTTTAAAGTCCGCGCCTTTAGCAAATTTTACAAGGTCACTTCCGCTGCGACCAAGACCGCTTCCACCGCTGGTACAAAGAGTGATGAGTTTTTTGCCGTTCCAATTCTGGCTTTCCACAAAGTTATAAACAATTTTTGGCGCATAAGCCCACCAGATTGGATAGCAGACCACAACAGTGTTATAGCCTGAAATGTCGATTTTGTTTGCAATTGCAGGACGGCTTTTTGGGTCGTTACATTCAATTGTGGTCAGAGATTTTTTGTTGTGCCAGTCTAAGTCCGCGTCGGTGTATTTGTGAACCGGCTGAATTTCAAGAATGTCGGCTCCCATTGCTTCTGCTGCATTTTTTGCCATGCGTTCTGTTGTTCCTGTGGCACTAAAATAAACGAATGCTGTTTTTGCAAATGCTCCTGTCATAATAAAGCCTCCAAGTAAAAGTGTAAGAATAAGTTTTTTCATAAAGTTTTCTCCGTAAATAATTTTTTGCGTTAGGGATTGTAGCACCTGCCGCAGGCAATCCCTGAGGGATGAGCCGAATAGGCGAAGTGCGAAAAGCCCGACCTGCCTTTAGGCAGGGAACGCCCTTATTTTAATTTTCCGTAATCTTCTTCGCTTACGCTTTCGCACCAAGTCGTGCTTCCGTCTTCACCGGGAATTTCCAGTGCCAGATGGCTGAACCAGCTGTCCTTTGCCGCCCCGTGCCAGTGTTTTACACCGACAGGAATATTAACAACGCTTCCGGGTAGTAGTTCGACGGCATTTTTTCCCTCTTCCTGATACCAGCCACGGCCACCCACGCATATAAGCATTTGTCCGCCACCAGATTTTGCATTGTGGATGTGCCAGTTGTTGCGGCAACTGGGTTCAAAAGTTACATTGAAAACCTGAATCTGCTCTTTGGAAATCTGAGCAAGGTAGCTTTGTCCCACAAAATATTTTCCATATGGATTTGGATCTCCAATCGGGAAGAAAATTGAATTCTGGTAGCGATCTTTTTCGTTTGTGGCAGGTTCCCTTTCCTTCCAGACTTCCTTTGCCAGACGGAATACTGCCCAGCCTTTTGGCCAGCCTGTGTACATTGTAGCATGGGTGATGATTGCGGCGATTTCTTGTTTTGTAACTCCGTGAGTCTTTGCGTTCTGCAAATGGTATGTGAGGGAAGAATCTGTAATTCCGCTTGCCATGAGCGACACTAATGTTATGATGCACTTTGTTTTTATATCGATTGCCTCTGCGTTCCATACTTCGCCGAAGAGTACATCATCGTTCAGGTGAGCGAACATAGGAGCAAAGTCTGCAAGCTGATCACGACCTGCTGTCTGTGTAATTTTCTCTGCCATATTTGTCTCCAAACTGTTTTATTTGATTTCTACCAGACGGTAATTGCGTTTACCGCAGCCTAGCTTTTCTGCATATTCGAGAACTTTTACCTGATGGGTTTCTTCCCACTGGGCACGTAGTTCAGCTGTTTCTGCAGTTTCTGCCACAAAATCAACAGAACACTGGTCAATTGCAACCGGATCGTAGGACGCAATAATGCCGATGTTTCCTGTATTCTTTGTTCCCTTGCAGCTGTCTTCCGGTTCATAACTGTCGATGACATTGATGAAAGCCCAGTTGTTTTTATAATCAAGTGCAGCACGAAGGGCATCGGCAAATGATTTTTCCAGAACATCCGGCTCTGTATTGTGATAGTGATTTGGGTCAGTTCCGCCGGAGTGAATTAAACATTTACCCGAACGGCTTCCAAGGCACAAGGTTACATTTTTTATTGCGCCGTCAAGGGCAGGCAGAAAGTGCATTCTGAACTTGAAAACAGAAATTAAAGTGTCGTATTCATCAAAATGACTTCCTGTTCGGGCATATTTTAAGAGATAACCGTTTTTAACCGGCATATCAATATCACCATTTTCGTCCAGCATCTGCATTGGACCAACTTTGTCAAAACCGTGCTTTTTTGCGTGAGAAAGATTCAGTTCCGCTGTCCATCGGTTTCCTGAAAGTCCGCAGGAGTCAAGCATTGTTCCATTTGTTTCCTTGATAAGGTTTGTAAGAAGTTGGGGCTTAAGTACATCTTCATCAGGTCCGCCGAAAGAAACCTTAATTCCGACCTTGCCCTGTTTTTTCTGATTTAATGCATTGTAGACTTTCATAAGTCCTGCTGCTGATACGTCACGGGTAAAGTAGACAACAGGTGCATTCTTATCTTCTGTCTGGTGTGCAAGCTTTGTTGATTTGCTTTGTGCTGAAAGAGGGGAGAGACAAAGCAGTACTAAAGCAGACATTGCTGTAAGTTTGATAAAAATTTTCTTTTGTGTTTTCATATTCACCATTCCTAATTTTTATTTAATTTCTATCAGCCGGTAATTGCGACTGCCAAATCCGATTTTTTCTGCATGTTCAAGTGTGCGGATTCCGTTGCGGCTTTCGATGCGTTCAATAAGGCTGCCGGAATCTTTTGCTTTGTATACTAAATCTACGCAGGCTTGGTCTAATGCTACCGGGTCCAGGCTTGCAAGGATTCCGATATCGTGCATGTCCGGTTCGGCTGGATTTGAATCGCAGTCGCAGTCTACAGAAAGTCGGTTCATCACATTTACGCAGACAATACCTTTACCGTTCTGCATATAATCGCAGACTGATTTTGCAGCCTCTGCCATGCTTTCCAAAAATTCATCTTGCGGGCATCGTGTCCAGTTTGTAACGCTTCGGCCTGCGGAATGAATGTTGAGCTTGCCCGATTTTTCGCAACTCATTCCCGATGCGAATCCAATCGAAAGATTTTTGATTGCTCCGCCAAAGCCGCCCATTGCGTGTCCCTTGAAGTGAGAAAGAATCAGATAGGTGTCGTAATCCTTAAAATGAGTTCCGACATAATTTTCCTTGAGACGTACACCACCTTTTACAGGGATTGTCATATAGCCTTCTGCGTCCTGCAGGTCGAAGCCGTTGGCTACGTCAAGAAAGCCGTGTTCTTTGGCAATTTTCATGTGGTCGATGTTGTTGCTTCTGTTTCCGCCATAAGCAGTATTGCATTCTACAATCGTGGCGTTCAGCTCGTCCTTCACCAAATTTTTGATGAGGACAGGGCGCAGGTAATTTGAGTTCTCGCTTTCGCCGGTGCTCACCTTTACACCTGTTTTGCCGCTGGTCTTGTAGCCGGTTGCCTGATAAACTTTTACCAGAGATTCCGGGCTGATGTCGCGGATAAAGTAAACTACAGGAGCGGACTTGTTGCTTACCGCTGCTTCGTGAGTTTTGTAGCTTGCTGCCTTTGGGTTTGGCTTTGCAAAAAGACCGCTGATTGCCGATACAAGCAAAAGTGTAGCAAAAAATACAAATCTTCTTGTTTTCATAAATTCCTCCTTATAAACTCCGCGTTAGCGGTCGTGCAGGAGGCACGATATCGCAGTTTTGCCGACGGCAAAATCTGCATGTGATAAAAAGTACACGGATGCTCCTATGCGCAAGCATAAAGTTTTATAATTTCCTATATGCAAACGACACGAAGTGGCGTATGTACTTTTTATCACGTCTCCTGAATATTTAGGGCGCAACCGCCATTTACTTCAATAAAGTTTTTACATCTTCCACAATCTGCTCGGTCGTCATTCCACATTTCTGCAAAAGTTCATCAGGATTGTAGCGGTCATAGAATTGTTTTTCGAGGCCGTAATTCTTTACCAGCATTTTGTTTGGTCCATAGAACGAAGCAATTTTTTGTCCGAACCCGCCTTCAAGGATTCCGTCTTCAAGCGTAAGGACAAGCTGATGGTCTTTTTCGAGTTCCCGCAGAAGTTCTTCGTCGAGGCCGGAAGCGAAACGAGGATTTATCAGGGTAGGGGCAAATCCACATTTTTCCTTGATTGCAGAGACAAGTTTTTCTCCTTTCTGGAAAAAATCACCCAGGGCGAGAATGGCAACCTTTTCGCCTTTCTGTTCAATCTTAAAGCGGTTCAAATCATCATAATTTTTATCTGCAGGGCGGTGGCTCACTTCATTGCCGGGAATTAAAATTAAGACAGGATTTTCCTTCTGCTTTGAATCCAGGCTCCAATCCAGCATGGAAATATATTCTTCTGCGCTTGAAGGGCAGAGCACTACAAGATTCGGAATATTTGTAAAGGCTGCAAGACCGAATATGCCAAGATGGGTTACATCTGTAAGTCCGTCAAAAGATGAATAATTCATAAGCATGGTGACAGGAGTTTTGTTGATGCACACGTCCTGGGAAATCTGATCATAGGCACGCTGTAAGAAAGTCATGTTGGTCACAACAAGTGGTTTTGCACCCCGGCGGGCAATTCCCGACGCAATGGCAACAGCGGCTTCTTCTGCAATTCCTGTGTCAATGTACTGACTTCCAAGCTTAGCCCGCTCTTCAGGACCAAGTCCCACAGACATCGGCATTGCGGGAGTTATCACAATAAAATCCTTGTCCTTTTTAGCTTTTTCTACTATATACTGGCTGGTCATGCCTAAATACGATTCACCGCTTCCAAAGTTTACTGTTGGTTTTCCTGTTACCCGGTCAAATGGAACGCACCAGTGCCATCCTTCCTTGTCTTTTTCTGCCAGACTGTAGCCTTTACCTTTTTGTGTATGAATATGAACAACAACAGGACGATTTGAATCCCGGACTTTTTCAAAAACCGCAATCAATGAAGCAATGTCATTTCCGTTTTCTTCGTAGATATAGTCCAAGCCCCATGCTCTGAACATATTGTTTTTAGATTTGCCGTTAGAGTCGCGGAGGGCCTTTAGATTCTTGTAGATTCCACCGTGGTTTTCAGCTATTGCCTGTTCATTGTCGTTTACTACCACAATGAAATTTGAATTAAGCTCGCTTCCTGCAACGCTCAAAGCTTCCAGTGCCTCTCCGCCAGAAAGAGATCCGTCTCCAATGATGGCAACAATATTTTCCTTTTTGCCCAGAATGTCTCTTCCTTTTGCAAGACCTAAAGCCAGTGCAATTGAAGTAGAAGTGTGCCCGATGTTAAAAAAATCGTGTTCACTTTCATCTGGATTTGTATAGCCAGAATCTTCTGAAAAGCGGCTGTCGTCAAAGTAGCCGGCCTTTCGACCTGTGAGCATTTTATGAGCATAAGCCTGGTGGGAAACGTCAAATACAAATTTATCATTTGGAGAGTCAAAAACATAATGAAGAGCAATTGTTGCTTCTACAAAACCAAAGTTCGGTCCGAAATGTCCGCCAATTTTTGTAAGGCGATTAAAAAGTCCTTCACGGATTTCACCTGCTACAGTTTCCAGTTCCGAAACAGAATACTTCTTTAAATCTTTTGGTGAATTAATGTTGTCTAAAATCATAAAAATCTCCTATAAAAAGCAGACGTTATTTCAGGCTGCTATTTATCCTAACTCCTTATGTTAAATCTATTACCAGTTTTCATAACGTCGCCCTGTATCGAGCGCGTTTAATTATTTCAAAAGGATTTCCTTCTATTCCATTACAGAAAATACCGCCGTCACATCACCTTTTCCAAGAATTCTCTTGAGTTCGGCTTGTGTTACTCCATCCACCTTACCAAGGCGGGTAAAGTTCCAGCTGTTAGTGTCGTAGTAAATTGTAATCTGATTTCCCTGATACAAAATGATGTCGCCTGCTGTGGTGGTAATCTGTGTATCGTTTCGAGGAAGGGAAGTGCCAATTGGCCCGTATTTTTCAAAATTGCTGTAGTCGCTCATTTTGATTGTGACAGGAGTCTTTTTCAAAAGATTGTAAAAGGCGGTGGCAGAAGAATTGTCTACCAGTGTTGCAGTAATTTTGTGGCTTCCTGAGTCGCTTGTAATTTGAATTGAGATTTTCATATCCGAAGTTTCTCCTTTGTTTGCATTGGCCGTGTTTAAGGCACAAGCAGAAGACGAAATAAAGATGCTTATAAATAGAAGAAAAAGTGATTTTTTCATAAAAACCTCCGTTGGGGGCGTTGCGGGGGACACCCCCGCTGGGTGGGTAGGACGCAACGAAGTGCGGCCGCAGGGAGGGGCTCCTCCCTCTTAAATCCCACATATTTCTTGCTCCAATTTTGTTCTTTTTAGTAACATTATGTTACTTATCTAAAGAATATGGTATAAAAAGTAACTTGTCAATACTAAAATGCGGCTTTAGTGACAAAAAGTTGCTTATTGTGAATATTCTCTTTTTGTGCTATCATTTTTGTATGGCAGATTATATCCGTGCAAGAAGCGATGAGCATAAAGAAGAGCGACTTTCTCAAATAAAAGAGGCGACTGCAGAACTTTTTGCAAACTGTCCTTATTCAGAAATTACGCTTACAACTATTGCAGAAAAACTTGGCTGGTCTCGTGCTAACCTTTATAAATACGTTACAACAAAAGAAGAAATTTTTCTGGAAATCTGTGCAGAAAAAATGTCTGCTTATTACGACGCCCTGCTTTCGGCTTTTCCAGAGGGCAACAATTTTACGACAGAAGTGATTGCAGAAGTTTGGGCTGGAATCGTCAACGCAAATCAAGATTACATGCGCTATGTTTCCTATCTTAACCCGGTGATAGAAACAAATGTTACAGTAGAGCGCCTTGCAGTTTTCAAAAAGAAATATTACGACCTGGCAAACGCCTTCCGGGACAGACTTGCAAAAATGCTGCATACCACAGAAGATAAGGCCTACAAAATCCAGCTGGATGTACTTTTTTATGGGTCGGCAAATGCGGTCTGCTGCTACAAAAATCCTCTGGTACAGGAAGCTCTTAAGCAAATCGACATTACTCCGCCGCCAATGGATTTTTACAAGGACATGAAGGATTTTCTTAAAATGCGGTTGGCGTGGAAAGAATGAGTGCATGCAGTTTTTTAATGAAAGCATGTGATTGTTTGAAATTTTAGGGAGAGTTATGTGGTTAGAAAAGATGAAATAAGAGAAAAAATATTGGGTTTGGGTGCTGATGTATGTGGATTCGGAGGAATGGAGAGGTTTACGGAATCACCGACTGATTTTCGTCCCATAGATTTATACCCTGATTGTAAATCTGTCATTGCAGTAGGAATAGCACTTCCCAAAGGACTTCTTCGTGTTGAACCAAGACTGTTATACGGACATTTTAATGAAGATGTAGTACACAAGGTAGATGAAATAGTTTTTTCGGCAGCAAAAATCATTGAGAAGGAATATGATGGAATATGTGTACCGATTCCTTCGGATAGTCCCTATGAGTATTGGGAAACTGAAACCATGACAGGAAAAGGATTATTATCAATGAAACATGTGGCAGTAGCCTGTGGAATCGGTCAGATTGGCAAAAGCAGCCTGTTGCTGAATCCGGAATATGGAAACAGACTTACATTGGGTGCCATCTTAACCAATGTGGATTTTGAAAGTGACCCGGTTTGTGAAAATATATGCATCCCCGGTTGTACGAAATGTTTAGATTCCTGTCCTGTATCAGCAATACATGATAAATCTGTTACACAAAAAAAATGCAGGCAGAATACCTATGGCAATACAGCAAGAGGATTTGATACTGTTGATTGTAATAAATGCAGAAGTGAATGTCCGATGCGTGATGGTCTGTGAAACACCATCCAAGTAAGCGATGACATTTCCCGCCCAGAAACAATGGAAAGAGAAACTGCACCACTTTTTAGCATAAAAGATGCCTACCCAAAAATGATAATTGCCAGAACAAAACATCCCCTGTATCAGTACGAAGGAATCGCTGTTTGGGATATTGCGGAATGGTTGGTGAATGAATAATGTTTAGTGGCTCAACAAGTAAATAGCAAGATGAAAGGAAATAATATAAATTACAATTATGGTAACAAGATTTAGGAGTTAATAAAATGGCAGTTTCAATTTCAAAAATATTAAAAGATACAGAATTAAGCTTAAAACAATTTACACAGGAACAGATAAAAAATTTTGAAAAACGAATAGAAGAAAAAGATTTAGGCGAAGGTGTTAAACCTTACGCAAAATGTATTATTCGTGATAAAGAAATACTTATAAAACCTGAAGAAATTATCCGGCAGCTTTTTGCAGAAAAATTGATGAATGAATTTGGTTACCCTAAAGAAAATATTACTTTTGAGCTTCCTGTAAAATCTGTTGGTCGTGATAAAGAAAATGTGGATTTTGCAGATATTGTTGTATTTACCGACTCTACAAAAACTCAAGCTTATATCATTTTTGAAATTAAAAGACCTGATGAAAAAGATGTTACGCAGCAGAAAAAACAGCTTGAAAGTTACTGCCGTGTAGAAGGTGCAAGCCTTGGTTCTTTAATAAACGGTGATGATATAGAAAAATATTATATAAATAATCTTGATGAAAATTCTAAAACTCGTGGATTGCAGGAAATTTCAGTTTTACCAAAATTTGGCGAAAATCTTTCTGATGTTTTAAAAGGAGAACGCCAGACCTTAAAATATCTTATTAAACATGACAGACTTAGAACAGAAACACTTAAAAAAAATTATTTCCGACCTGGAACAGAGATTTTCTGCCAACGATTCCAGCGACAAAAGTTTTGATGAAATTTTAAAGCTTGTTTACTGCAAACTGTATGATGAATCCAGTCATAATGATGATGCCGACTATATTTCCCGCGATATTAAACGACAGCAGAAAATCAATTCTGAAATTGGCTATTACGAAGCTCTTGAAAATATTGATGATGATGATTTTACACTTTTGGAATTCAGGGCAAAAAATGATGAAGACGAAACAGAAGTTTTTAAACGAATAGAAAAACTTTTTGACGATGCCCAGAAAAACTGGAAAGGTGCATTTGCTCCAAATACAAAACTTGATATGCAGCCATCAACTGTAAAAAGCTGCGTTCTTGAATTTCAGGATGTAAAACTTTTTAATTCAAATCTTGAAGTCGTTGATGAAGCCTTTGAATATCTCATCAATAAAAGTTCAAAAGGTGAAAAAGGTCAGTATTTTACACCACGCTATGTAATTGATATGTGCGTCCGTATGCTCAATCCAAAAGAAGAAGAAACTATGATTGATACGGCTGCTGGCAGCTGTGGTTTCCCTGTGCATACGATTTTCTATGTTTGGCAGAAGATTTTGGAACGAAAAGGACTTACAAGAAGTCATCTTTTTACTTTGGAACAGAAACCTGCTGAATGTACGGATTATGTTGTAAATAAAGTTTTTGCAATTGATTTTGACCCAAAAGCAGTGCGAGTTGCAAGAACCTTGAATCTGATTGCTGGAGACGGACAAACCAATGTGCTTCATTTGAATAATCTTGATTATGACCGTTGGAGCGAGACAACAAATGATGAAAACTGGCAGGACACATATTTTGAAGGCTGGAAAAAATTAAGGAAACTCAGAAAGCAGAAAGACAGTGATCAGGATTTTAATTTTGATATTCTTATGGCAAATCCACCTTTTGCTGGAGACATAAAAGAAAGCAGAATCATTTCAAAATATGAACTTGGAAAAAATGACAAAGGAAAATATCAGAATAAAGTTGGTCGTGACATTCTCTTTATTGAACGAAACCTTAACTTTTTGAAATCGGGCGGAAGAATGGCGATTGTTCTTCCTCAAGGACGATTCAATAATTCCAGCGACAAATATATCCGTGATTATATAGCAGAGAGGTGCAGAATTCTTGCCGTTGTTGGTCTTCATGGAAATGTCTTTAAACCTCACACAGGAACTAAGACAAGCGTTCTCATTGTTCAGAAATGGGATGAAAAACTTTGTCCTAAAAAAGATGATTACGATATTTTCTTTGCCACAATGCAGAAACCAAGCAAAGACAATTCAGGTGATAAAATATATGTTCGTGATGAAAACGGACAGCCTAAACTTGATTCTCACGGTCATTTGATTGTTGACCACGACCTTTTTAACCACGAAGGATTGACTCAGGACGGAATTGCAGAAGCCTTTGCCGAATTTGCAAAAAAAGAAGGATTAAGTTTTTTCTAAATAGCCCTTTCAATGAGGCAAAGTACAAGGCTTTGTTGGAAGGGCTGGAGATTTCAGAAATTAAAATGTCATTCTTAAAAAAAGAAAATAGGACTTTTAGAATAGACAGTAATTTCTTTATTAAGAAATCATTGTCTGTTGATAATAAAATAAAATCTATGAACCATTTTTATATTTCTGAAGAAAATATTGTCAGCGGTCCATTTGGTTCTTCTTTGAAAAGTGATGCATATTTAAATGCTGGTGTTCCATTTATAAGAATTGAAAATATAAAAAATGGTTTTTCTATTTCAACAGATAACTTAATTTATATTTCTGAATTTGATAACTCACGATTAAAAAGCAGTCAACTGTTTGAAGATGATTTGATTTTATCAAAAGTTGGAAACACAATAGGTTATTATGCTCGAGTAGATAGTAACATTAAGAATTGTAATATTAGTGAGAATAACATTGGAATAAAACTGAACAGTTATAATAGAGATGTAAAGCATTATATTATGACATTCTTAAATTCAAAATATGGAAATATTCTAACTTTAAGAAGAATAAGCGGAAATGCACAACCTAAACTTAATGTTTTTGATATTTCCGAAATACCAATTCCACAATTCAATGAAGAATTCTACAAAAAAATTAGTGATAAAATAATAAAAGCTGATGAACAAAAACAACACTCAAAATCTCTCTACTCACAGGCAGAAGAACTTTTGCTAGGTAAACTTGGACTAAAAGACTGGCGGCCAAAGAACACTTTTCACACAACAAAAAAATTCAGCGACTTTGCACAAAGCGGAAGACTGGATGCAGAATATTATCAGCCAAAATATGATGATTTGTTTGAGAGACTTCAAAAAGTTGACTGCAAAACAATCAAAGAAATCCAAATAATCAATTACAGAGGTTTTCAGCCTGAATATGTTGAAAATGGAAAAATTGATGTAATAAACAGTAAACATATTCTTGAAGATGGACTTGATTATGAGAATTTTGAAAAAACAGATGAAGTCTCTTTCAATAATGCTGTTCGTGCCCAAGTTAAATATGGTGATATATTAACTTATACAACTGGAGCTAATATTGGAAGGACACAGGTTTATCTTTCAGAAAAAAAAGCAATGGCAAGTAATCATGTAAACATGCTTAGAGTAAAAGATGTAAATCCTATTTATCTTGCACTTGTTTTGAATTCAAAAATTGGAAGAATGCAAACTGAAAAATCCAGTACAGGAAGTGCACAGGTAGAACTTTATCCAGATGATTTGGCAAGTTTTATTATCCCAATCCTCCCCGAAGCAATCCAAACAAAAATTGCCTCACTTATTCAGCAGTCCTTTGAATGCAAGGCACAAAGCAAACAGCTTCTGGAAGACGCAAAACGAATGGTGGAATCGGAGATTGAAAAAAATTAATTAATGGAGAAAAACATGGTTATAAAAATGTTGGAATGGGCAATTCCATTAATTATTGGTTTTCTTGCTGGACTTTTACCAAATATTATATCCAATAAATATAATGAAAAGTGCTTAAGACGTGATAAACAAGAATATTTGTATGAAAGTATTACAAATTGGTATAACCGATTTTTTGGTCAAGTTCAGTATTTTATTTTGGTTTTAGATAACAAAATAGATTGGAATCAGTATTTAGACTATAAACTAGAAACAAACAAGGAAAGCAACTTCTTAAAAAATGAAATAATAGTTAATATATATTTTCCAAAAATTTCTAAACCTTTAAAAGAATTAACTACAAGTATGCAGTCATTATACAATTTTATTGAAGATGAAATAAAAGAGTCTTATATAAAAGGTAGTAATATATCATTATACAAAGAAAAAGTCGTTGAAAAATTGATAGTATGCAATAAGCTTTTTGAAAAACTCAAGAATGATATAAAAAAACTAAAAATATAAGACGTAAAAACTAATTTTACATCTTGACAGATGAAGAAATGAAGATTGCAGAAGGAAGATAATATGGAAAATGAGTCACAAAGCAGAATCTACTTTTATTTTGATGAATCAGGTGATCCGAATATTTTAGGTCATCATGGCATAAATCTTTTAAGAGAAGGGAAAGTTTCAAAAACTTTTTCTGTAGGTTTTCATGAAAGATAAAATCAAAATTGTAAATGATATATTTGCAAAAGATCTTGAGGACAAAAAAAAATGAGACCTGCGGAGGCTAGGTTCTCTACAGAACGCAAGGCATGAAGCCTGCTTTCACCTTCCAAGGACTCATATTTCTACTATAAAATTATTATATGCAAAAATCAAGTGCACAGATAGATTCCACGACAAAAAAACGCCATTGTAGAAGGAAAACAAGATGAAAAAAATAAATATGAACGACTTAACCCATGAATACAAATCCTGGATTTCAGAATTAAAAACTCGCTATAAACAGGCTCAAATAAAGGCTTCTGTTGCCGTCAATGGTGAATTATTGAAGTTTTATTTTGAACTTGGCAAAGACATTTCTGAAAAACAGTTTGCTAACTCCTATGGTTCGGCATTTTATAAAACATTGAGTTCAGATTTAATTGTCGAGTTTCCAGATGCAAAAGGATTTTCTCCTACAAATTTAAAATACTCTTTTTATTATTATTATCTTTACAAAGAAGAAGTAGTTCAAAATCGTCAACAACTTGTTGACGATTTGTGCAGGATTCCTTGGGGACATCATGTGCAGATAATTGGAAAATGCAAGAATGATTCAAAAAAGGCATTGTTTTATATTGATCAGATTATTCAAAATAACTGGTCAAGAAATGTGCTTTTAAACATTATTGATTCAAATCTTTATGAACGGCAGGGAAAGGCTGTTACAAATTTTTCTCAAAAGTTGTCAGTTCCTGCAGGTGACCTTGCTCAGCAGATTACAAAAGATCCTTATAGTTTTGATTTTCTTTCACTTCGTACAGATTATGATGAAAAAGAACTTAAAGACTGAGCACGACAATCCAACTTTAGGAATCTTAATCTGCAAAGATAAGGATAATATTCTTGCCAAATATTCATTGGAAAGTTCAGCTGAACCTCTTGCTGTTTCTGAATATGAACTTGCCAAACTTTATCCAGTAGATTTTAAAAGTTCACTGCCAACAATTGAAGAAATTGAAAGTGAGTTGGGTGAATTAAAATAAGTCATTCAAAATAAATTAATCCCGTTAGCAACATGTAGGGCTGCCGCAGGCAGGTGCGCAGCACCGAGGGCTACCGAGCGGAGAACAGGTGTTCTCACGAATACTGCGACCCCAAATGGCGAAGACACTTGGGGGAACGGCCAGAAAAATCAGATTCTATTTATCTCCACAGTTATCCAGATACAACTTGTTGTCGAAATCAATTAATTGACGATTCATAGGCCAAATTGTTAACTTATATATAGAGTTAAAGGAGGCTCACAACATGAAAATTGCATTTTTCGATACCCGTTCTTATGATAAGGCTTCGTTTACAAAGGCAAATGTAGATGGTGGATTTAATTATGAAATTGATTTCCGCGATTACAAGTTGAATGAAAATACGGCTTTGACAGCACAGGGCTTTGATGCAGTTTGCGTCTTTGTGAATGATGTGGTGAATGCAGAAGTTATTGATGTGTTAAAAAAGTGCGGCGTAAAGCTGATTGCCTTGCGTTGTGCAGGTTTTAACAATGTTGATTTGAAAGCGGCTTTTGAAGCTGGAATAAAAGTTGTTCGTGTGCCTGTTTATTCACCTTATGCGGTTGCAGAACACGGTGTTGCCTTGTTGCTTTCCCTTACCCGTCATATTCCACAGGCCTATCTTCGCACCAAAACTGCTAACTTTAATATAGAAGGACTTACCGGTCGTGATTTGCATGGGCTTACAGGCGGTATCCTAGGAACTGGAAAAATCGGTCAGATTATGGCAGATATTCTTAAAGGCTTTGGAATGAAGATTATTGCCTATGATCCTTTCCCAAATGAAAAGTGGGCAGGCGAGACTGGGGCGACTTATGTCAGTAAAGAAGAAATCTTCCGCCAGAGCGATGTATTGAGTTTGCACTGTCCGCTTACAGAAGAAACAAAACATATTGTAAATCATGACACAATGAAGATGATGAAACACGATGCAGTAATTATTAATACCGGTCGTGGTGCCTTGATTGATTCAAAAGCCCTGGTTCACGCTCTTAAGCACGGTCACATCGGTGGAATTGGCATGGACGTTTACGAAGAAGAAAGCAAATACTTCTTCAGCGACTGGTCTACTGATATCATGACCGATGATACACTTGCACGACTTTTGACTTTTCCAAATGTTATAATAACTGGACACCAGGCCTTCCTTACAACAAATGCCTTGAAGAATTTGGCAGATACAACGCTGGAAAATATTAAGGCCTTTGCCGCCGGGGAAGAACTGGTGAATGAGGTGAAATAAATTGCTTTACAAATATATAATTTTGCTTTACATTGTATATAGGAAGTAATTTTATGGCACAGTCAATGATTAATATCAGAATGGATACAGATGAAAAGAACTCTTTTGAAGATGTATGCGATCAGCTTGGTTTAACAATTACAGCAGCATTTAAGATGTTTGTTAAAAAGGTTATTCGTGAGCGTAGAATTCCTTTTGACCTTACTCTTGATCCATTTTACAGCGATACAAACCTTCATTATCTCGAAAAGATCACCAGCGAAATTGACAGCGGAAAAGCACAGCTTAAAGAACATAAGCTGGCAGAGGTGTAGCTGGTGAAAATTTTGTGGCATGAAAACGCTTGGGATGATTATTGCGCCTGGTGGAGTCGCCGGATAGATGACACCAATCGTATTGTTTACAAGCAGGATGGAGATAATATAATCATTGCTGCTTGTAAAGGATGATAATTGCAATTCCATTTAGTATGGGCTAAACTTTGTTCATCCATTTTGAACCTCCTAATTTTCGTAATGCTTCTTGGCAGTCGCATTCTGAATATTAGAAGGTTCTTTTTTCTATGTATAGCTAAAGCTTTCTGAACCTCCAGCCGAGCTGGAGGTATTCGTTTCACAAAATTTGGGTAGTGTACACTACCCAAAGGGATTGCAAAATCCCTTTGGGCGAAGTCTTGTTACACTCGACTTCGCCCAAAATCAAAATCAAATAAAATCTTAGGAGGATTTTATGAAAAAAATCGTAATTGGCCTTATGTTTGCAGTTCTTTGTACAAACGTATTTGCTTTGAAATTGCCAACTGGAGACAATGTTCGTGCTTCAGACACAAAAATGGATGGTGATAAAATCCTTGAGGTGAGAATTGGCGGTGATAAACCGGCTAATATTACAACTCCAATCGGAGTCCTACCAGCTCTACACAACCAAATTGTTACATTTTATCCTTCCGGAGCACTTAAAAGCTTATATGTTAATTGGAAAGACAGGCAGACAATTTCGACCCCTATGGGAGATTTGACTGTTGCAGGTGAATTGTTCTTTTATGAATCTGGTAGTCCTGCAAAAATTTCAACAACTTATCAAAGTGATGAAGGTTTATCAAAGCTAAAAATAGGAAATATTGAGTATACCGTTTATAATGATTATGAACAGGAAATTTATTTTTATGACAGCGGTAATAAAGATGTTTGGCAGCCGCAAAGAGTTCCATATAAGCAAGGTGATTATAAGTTCAGCTTTGAATATACAAACAAATCTGGTAAATTTGATTTAAGCCCAGTAAAGGGCAATGCCTCCGTGTATGAATTCTATCCTGACGGCTCATTGAAGGGTGGAAAACTGAAAACTTCTCCGGATTTTCCTGTCATGGTAAACGGCACCGAAGTATATATAAAAAAAGATTCTGTCATAGAATTCTTTTCTGATGGAAGCATTTCACATTTTGTTCCAGATGAATTGATTCAGGTAGAACAGGGGGGCTTAAAATTCACAATTGCTGCGGGCAATGATGTTTGGCTTCACAAAGATGGAAAGATACGAGTTGCCGATAATGTAAAAAACATTTCGTCAGATACTGTTGCCGTTGGAAAGATAGCTTACAATTCAAACAACATTTCCGTCCTTAAGTTCGATGAAAAAGGAAATCTTTCAGGTTTTGGTGTAACTATAAATAAATTATTTGATGCCTTTTATACAGATGGAAAAATAAAAAGAGCAGTGGATTGGACATACAGTGCATTATATAACCTTTGGAAAACTAATTTGCCTAATAGACAATTTGAAGCAATTCGAACTGGTGATGCCTATGTGAAAGGTTTTTCAAATCCCAAAGAAGAAGATGTTGAACTTCATGATACGTATGTTAGTATATATGACAAAGCCTCATATTCCAACAAAAAGTTTAATCTTGAATCAGGAGATTTTGGTGCTTATATTGCTAATGTATATTTTGCGGATAACGGAACTCCGACAAGCTATACAACATTCAAGCATGACTTGTTCGGAAACTATATCCTGGATGAATACGGTCGTCCGATAGAAGATACAACAAAAAAGAAGTTTACGAAATAACTTTTATTGATTTCGATAAACTCAACCACCGTTGTGCGAATTTATAAGTCAGCCTTGTGCTGGTAGCATACAGTGTCTAGGACACGCGAAGGTTTAAGGCTGACGATTTTTTAAGTATATACAGATAAAAAGTCAGAGACTTATAAAAGACTGTCAGGGCAAACGAATGTAAAAACACTTTCTGATATAATTACAGAAAGTGTGAAATTTTAAAGGAGCCTTAGAACCCTTTGGCGGAACAGGCGGTTTTCATGAAACCAGATTGTGCGCTTGATTTAACTGTCCTGCTTTTTATTCTCCGATTTTTCTGCTTGGCGTAAGATATTTATTCAAGACGGCGCATGAATGATTTTGATAAATACAGGCAGTGTATTTTTGATTATTTGAAAGCGGTTTATAGTGCACCGCTGTGCATAAGATAATTGCATAAAACTTTTCTTCTTTGTTTTATTACAGTCCCCCAGAACCAGCTTGCTGAGTGATTCCAGGAAACGGCTAGAAGCATATTTTTCAGAATTAATATAACAGAAAACTATTTTTAAAAATCTTGAAAGAATAATTTTATTGTGCCATAATATTTTTAACTTCAAATAAGAATTTTATTTCAAAAAAATTATAAGCTTTCACAGTGTAAAAATATAACAAGAGGATACCTATGGATAAAAAAGCTATGTATAAGCTTAGTTATGGTTTATTTATACTCACTGCCAGAGAAGGTGAAAAAGATAATGGATGCGTTATTAATACTGCTATACAGGCATCATCTACACCTAATCAAATTAGTGTTTGTGTAAATAAAGCGAATTTTACCCACGACATGATTATGCGTACTGGGGCTTTTACTGTTTCTGTTATCAGTCAGAAAGCAAGTTTTGATTTATTCAAGCATTTTGGATTCCAGTCTGGTAAGAATGTTAATAAGTTTGCAGATTTTAAAGACTGCAAGCGTGGTGAAAATGGAATTTTCTACATTACTCAGGGAACTAATGCTTTTATTTCCATTAAGGTTGCAAAGACTGAAGACTTAGGTTCCCACACAATGTTTGTAGGCGAAATTACAGATATGGAAGTGCTGTCTGATGATACTTCTGCAACTTACGAATATTACATGAACAATATTAAGCCTAAACCAGAAGCTGTAGGTAAAACTGCTGATGGAAAAACTATCTGGCGTTGTAAAATCTGTGGTTATGAATATGTAGGCGAGGAATTGCCAGATGATTTTATCTGCCCTATCTGTAAGCACCCAGCAGCAGATTTTGAAAAGGTAACTAATACTCCTGCAGCAAATGTTGCAGAAAATAAAATACAATCAACATCATCAATGGAGGATAACAAAATGAAAAAATGGGTATGTCCAGTATGCGGTTACATTCACACAGGAGACCAGCCACCAGCAGAATGTCCTGTATGTCATGTTAAAGGAGACAAATTCAAAGAAATTCAGGGAGAAATCAAACTTGCTGCTGAACACGAATATGGTGTTTATGCAAAGACTGTAAAAAACAATCCTGATATTTCTGCTGAAGATAAAAAATATATTTTTGAACAGCTTATGGCTAACTTCCAGGGGGAATGTTCAGAAGTTGGAATGTATCTTTGTATGGCACGCATTGCTCACAGAGAAGGTTATCCAGAAATCGGACTTTATTGGGAAAAAGCTGCACATGAAGAAGCTGAACATGCGGCAAAATTTGCAGAGCTCCTTGGTGAAGACCTTGAACCACACATGAAGGCTACAACAAAAGATAACCTTGCATGGCGTGTAGACTGTGAGTTTGGTGCAACACAGGGCAAGTTTGACCTTGCAGCTTGTGCCAAGAAAAATAACCTTGATGCAATTCATGACACAGTTCACGAAATGGCTCGCGATGAAGCCCGTCACGGAAAAGCACTTCAAGGCTTCTTAAACAGATACTTCAAGTAATCTGATTTAGAACAGAAATTATTGAAAAGGGGATTGCATTCAAGCAGTCCCTTTTTTTATTTCTATTTGGAATTGCGTAAAACTTAATTTCTCTATGTCATAGCCTTGTTCTCTATGTCATTTTATATTATTATGACATAGAGAATATTTCTTTGAGGTAGAGATTATTACAGAGGATACAATGCATAATTTTGAGTATAAAGAAAATGCTCGTAAATTACTGACACCGGAAATCGTCAATCTTCTTAGTTCAATTTATGAGCATAAAGGCCGACAGCAATTATTTGTAGAAGCAAAGAATGATGAGTTGAAAACTCTTCTGGAAATTTCAAAGGTTCAGAGCACAAAATCATCAAATAGAATTGAAGGCATTTTTACGACAGATAAACGGCTCGAAGAGTTGATGCAGAAAAAATCTGAACCACGAAATAGAAATGAACAGGAAATTTCTGGTTACAGAGATGTACTTTCCACAATTCATGAGAGTTATGATTATATTTCACCAACAGCAAATATCATTCAACAGCTTCATAGAGATTTATATTCATACAATCAAAATGGTTTTGGTGGAAAATATAAATCCAGCGATAACATTATTGCCGAAACGGATGGAAATGGAATTCAGAAAGTAAGATTTGCACCAGTATCAGCCTTTGAAACGGAAGAAGCCATGAGACTTATGACAGAACGTTTTCTGGAGGAATGGAATAACAATAAAACAGATAAATTACTGTTAATCCCTATGTTCATTTTGGATTTTCTATGTATTCACCCATTTGAAGATGGAAACGGACGAATGAGCAGACTTCTTACTCTTCTTTTACTTTATCGCTCTGGATTTATTGTTGGAAAATACATAAGTATTGAGATGCTTATTGAAGAGTCAAAAGAAACTTATTATGAAGCCCTACAGGATTGTTCTGCAGAATGGCATGAGAGCAATAATACTTACGAACCGTTTGTAAAGTATTATCTAGGTATTCTGATTAAGGCATCAAATGAATTTGAAAGTCGTGTTGAATACTTATCTGACAGCAAGATTTCAAAGCCTGAAAGAGTAAAGCGCTTGATCCAGACTACTGTTGGTAAAATAAGCAAAAAAGAAATTCTGGAGAAATGTCCTGATATCAGTAAAAAGACAGTAGAAAGAGCCCTGGCCGATTTAGTAAAGGAAAGCCTTATTGAAAAGGTTGGTGCTAGTTCGGCAACGGCTTATGTCTGGATTCAGAAGTAAAAGGAATTGTTTAAGGCTTCAACTCAAGAGAAGCAAGACAAAGACAATAAAGATATTAAAACAAATATTCTCTTGGACATTTGATGATCCTGAGAGATTCAATTTGTCTCGCTGACTTAATCAAAAAAATATGCTATTATTCCTATTAAATTGAAAAAGCAAAGAGTTGGATAATGAGCAATTTTTACTGCATTTGGGTTAGAACCGGTTTTGAAAATAAATTTATAGAAAAAGTACAGGCTGTCTCTGATCCTTTTCCAGGAGAAGAGATATGATCAGCGTGTGCATGGCCACCTATAATGGTGAACGATTTATAAAAGAACAGATAGACTCAATTTTACCGCAACTTTCAGAAAATGATGAGCTTATAATCAGCGATGACGGAAGCACTGACCGAACGCTTGAAATAATTGCATCGTACAAGGATGAGCGGATAAAGGTTTTGCATCATAAAAAAAATCCAAAACTTGCAAAAGTTAAACACGGCAGAAATTTCTATTACGCAACAGAAAATTTTGGAAATGCACTGAAAGAAGCTAGTGGTGACTATATTTTTTTGAGTGACCAGGATGATGTATGGTGTAAAGATAAAGTAAAAAAGTGTGTTAATGAAATGCAAAGCAGTTTATTTGTTGTTCATAATATGAAAATCATTGATGAAAATGGAAATATGGTCAAGAACCCAAGATATAATGATAATCCATTACCGAAGAATTGGCTAGCAATTGTTTATCATATGAGGTTATGGGGATGTTGTATGGCTTTTAGGAAAGAATGTTTGGCTTTCATATTACCATTTCCAGATCGATTGTTAGCTCATGATTACTGGCTTGCAGCACTTTGTATAAAAAAAGTAAGATGTTCTTATATAGAATTGCCATTAATTAATTATCGTGAGCATAGTGATTCTGTCAGTTACAAAAGACATCGTTCTATCTTTTATAAAATTAGTTATCGATTCAAACTATTGTTTGAAATTGTGGGGAGAAAGTGATATGCGACATGCCTATTTAATTCTTGCTCACAATGAGCCAGCGATACTAAGAATGTTAGTTTCACTATTAGATTCAGATGAAAATGATTTTTTTATTCATATTGATAAAAAGGTTGATATAGAGGATTTCAAAGATATCAAAACGAAGTGTAGTAAACTAATTTTTACAAATCGTATTGATGTTAGATGGGGAAATGTATCCCAGATAGAAGTTGAATATATACTCTTTGAAACTGCTTTTTCTTTAGATAAATATGATTATTTTCATCTTCTTTCAGGAGTGGATTTGCCAATAAAATCAAAAGCCTATATTAATGAATTTTTTGAAAAAAATGCAGGAAAAGAATTTGTTGATATTTGGCCTGTAAAAAAATCTGAATTGTATAATAAATGTCTTTGCTATAATTTTTTTACGTCTAGAATTCATGCGGGGGGGGGGGGTACAGTTGTATGGTAAAAATTCTTAGACATCTACTATGTCCCATTCAAAAAGTGATTGGAATTCGGAGAAAATATCCTTTTGAACTCTATAAGGGAGCAAATTGGGTAAGTATAACTAATAAATTTTGTGAATATCTCCTATCGATGAAAGAAGTTATTTTGAAAAGCTTCAGATACACAGTTTGTGGTGATGAAATTTTCTTACAAAGCATTCTAATGTCATCTGATTTTAAGAAAAATCTTTATTTGGGAAATATGAGATTTGCTAACTGGAAAGGTGGAAATTCTCCACAAAATTTTGAAATGTGTGATTTGAATAAATTAAGTACTTCGAATTGCCTTTTTGCAAGAAAGTTTTCATCGACATCTACGGAACTCTTAGAGAAGTTAAAAAATATTACGAGGTAATTTATGCAAAATTTTTCTATTCTTCAATCCGTTTACAAAAAAGATAATCCCAAATATCTCTCTGAATCTTTGCAGAGCATCGCTGAAAATACTTTGCTACCGTCCTCAATTGTTCTTGTAAAAGACGGCATCCTTACGCCTGAACTTGAAAGTGTGATTTCTGAATGGCAAAAAAAACTTCCGCTCAAAGTTGTTGGTTATGAGAAAAATCAGGGACTTGCACATGCGCTAAATTACGGATTGCAGTTTGTGGAAACTGAACTTGTGGCGCGTATGGATAGTGATGATATTTGCTTTCCAGAGCGATTTGAAAAACAGATTGCCCAGTTTGAAGTGAATCCAATGCTTGAAGTTTTAGGCGGAGGAATTGAAGAATTTTATATAGAAGAAAATGAAACTGAATTTAGAAAAGTTAGGTTGTATCCAAAATGGACTTTAGCAAATTCTAAAACACTTTATCGTGGAACACCAATAGCTCATCCAACTTTGATGATGAAAACTGAAATATTGAAAAAAATCAAATATTCTGAAACTACAAAGTGCAACGAAGATATTGATTTGTGGTTTCGTCTACTTGCATCAGGAATTAAAATAAAAACTCTTCAAGAACCTGTTTTACATTTTAGAATTACAGATGGAACTTTCAATCGTCGCTCTGCAAAAAAAGCTTTGAACGAATTTTTGATTTATTCAAAAAATCTTCATAAATTAAATGGAATTTCTGTTCTACAAATAATTCCTTTTGTAAGACTTATAAGTCGATTTTTTCCACGCAATTTAAATAAAAAACTATATCTTTCTCAAAAAAGACAGAAACTTTTTAAGGAAAATCTTATGAAAATAATATCACTGAAAAACCAAGTCTTCTCAAAAGACGGACACATTTACGAAGCGTTGATTCAGTTTGAAGAAAATGGAATTCAAATGATTAAAGCCGTGCAACTCGACAGTAAATCAAAAGTCATTGTAGAAGTTCCTCTTGAACAAATTCAACTGTATAAAACAACTGATGCATGTGAATTGAGTTTTAATAAATAATCAAAATCACAATAATCGGCGGTTCTGGATTTGTGGGAACTCGCCTTACAAAACGGCTGCTTGAGGCAAGTCACACGATAAAAATCGCGGACAAAGCGTAAAAGCGTAACTTATCCTGAGCTTTAACTTCGCTGCGATGTGCGTAACAGTGGAAACGAAACAAAGGAATTTCCTGCAAGCCTTACAGACGAGGCAATGGCTCCTGGTGCGGATAAAACTGCTAAGGAATCTCAACCAATGCACTCACTTCTGGAAGTGCTTAAAGGAAGTGATGTCTTGACTGCTACAAGGCACTTGATAAACCAAAGACAAAACTCGTGCATTTTCCGTATGCTCTTGCATATTTCGGCGGGCTTTGCTTTGACCTTCTGGCGATTATCCTTCATAAAAAATTTGCAATCAATTCAATCCGGGTAAAAAAGTTCTGCCAGAACACCTGGTTCAAATCTTCAAGAGTTCCTCAAACAGAATTTTCCGCACCAGTTTCCCTTGAAGAAGGCCTGTGCCGCACAATTGACTACGAGTTCGTCCGCAAGATGGAAGGGCATACTTTTAGCTGTGAGTAAATCATTGAAAGAATCAGCATAAACTTCTACCTATGGTGGTAGAAAATGTAGCATCGTTCTTCTTGGCCATTGTCTTTTCCTTTTGTTTGTTGTGATAACCAGCATTTTGGAATTTTCAATGGCTTTTTTTTACCCCAAATTGCGAACTTTATTGTATACTATCAAAATAATCACATTAATTGGAAATAATAACGCGTTTTACGTATGTAATTTTTTTTGTTTAACTGTTACTATTGCCCTCCAAAAATCCTGATAAAGCCAATTAACTTGCAATAGGACGTATATGACAATTGGAGGTAAAAATATGATTGAAACAGAAAGGCTGATTTTAAGAAATTACACAATGGATGATTTTGATGCCCTTTACGAAATTGTAAGCGATCCTGAAACAATGCAGCATTATCCTGCACCTTTTAATGAAGAGAAAACCCGGGGATGGATTAACTGGAATCTTGAAAACTACGAGAAATACGGTTTTGGACTTTGGGCTGTTGTATTGAAAGAAACTGGAGAATTCATTGGCGACTGCGGAATCACAATTCAGAATATTGACGGTGAACTTCTTCCTGAAATCGGCTACCACATTCATAAAAAATACTGGCGCCGTGGATTTGCAAAGGAAGCTGCCCGTGCTGTCCGTGACTGGGTTTTCACAAACACTGAATACAACGAGATATATTCCTACATGAAGTACACAAACGTGGCTTCTTATTCAACAGCCATTGCAATCGGCATGCGGAAAGTAAAGGAATATCTTGACCCAAAAAACTATGTTTCCTGTGCCTATTCCATCAAGCGTGCAGACTGGGAAAATATTATTGCAGGTCCAAAAACTGTAACAAAGGAAGACATTAAATCAGCCCTTGAAAAACTTGGCGTTGAAAAAGGCATGATCCTTGAAGTTCACAGTTCATTGAAAAGCTTTGGAAATGTTGAAGGCGGTGCACAGAGTGTAATAGATGCCCTTAAGGAAACTGTCACAGAAGAAGGAAGCATCTTCATGCCAGCTCTCAGATTGAGTCCCGAAATGGAGCCGACTGAAGAAGACAAAAAACTTGGCATCAAGGTGAAGATAAAGGTTCTTGGCCGCGATGAAAAGAAAACTGCCATGGGAATTATTGCTGACACCTTCAGAAGTCTTCCTGATACGTACACTGGCAGAGAAGTAATCAGCACCAGCGGATGGGGAAAGCACGGAAAGGAAGCCTTGACCGGTGGACTTGATTATGCAATCCATAATGGGGGAAAGGCACTTCTTTTTGGAGTAGACATTTACAAGCTTACAGCCATGCACTATATGGATGTTCATACTCCAAAAGAAATCAATGAGCTGTATGCACCAAGTGATGAAGTGAACAAAATCTATCCGCCTGAAGAATGGTTCATTGAAACCGGACATCCGCCATTGAAAGCGTGGTACACAATTCAAAATATGGCTTTCAAAAAAGGACTTATAAAGGAAACCTACATCGGCAACTGTCATGTAATGTATTTTGATATTCTTGATGTAGTTAGCCTTTATGCCGAAGAACTGAAGAACAGACCCTTTGAACTTTGGGGAATAAAAGAATAACAGGAGGTGTAAGATAAAATGAATTACAAAGTCATAGATTTTGAAAATTATTATCGTAAGGGAGTTTTTGAACATTTCAGCAAAGACTGCAAGTGTTCTCTTTCAATTACAAATTCAATTGATGTCACAGAGTTGTATGAATATTCAAAAAAAACGAGGACTAAGTTTTACATTAATTTTTTGTATCTCCTTTCAAAAACTCTTAACAGCAGGATGGACTATAAGCTGTCAATGAAATGGGATACGCAGGAATTAATTGAATATGACAAAATTAATCCGACTCAGTATGTTTTTCATGACGACACCGAGACCTTTACAATTGCATATACTGAATACTTTGAAAATTATAAAAAGTTTTATGCAGGTGCAATGGCTGATATAGAAAATGCAAAAGCCACCCGTGAATATGGTCTTGATGCAATGAATCATCCAAACTGGTTTGACGCTTCATGTATTCCGTGGATTTCCTACGACTCGTTGAATATTGAACTTCCTGATGGAAATCTTTATTTAACTCCAATTGTAAACTGGGGAAAATTTCGGGAAGAAAACGGCCGGAAACTGATGCCCGTTTCAGTGCGAATGAATCATGCCGGTGCAGACGGTTATGTTGTTGCAAAAGTATTCAAAATCCTTGAAGAGGAAATTTCAAATTTCGTGGAATAAAACACTGAACAAAGAACAGCGGCATTGATTCTTGATAGCGGGATGATGCATTAGGGGGAATAACAAATGGAAATCATTAAGGCAACTAAGAATGACATTGAAACATTGATGAAAATCCGCATGGAAATGCTGAAGGAAGTAAACAGCCTTTCAGACGATTACGTTTTCGACAAGTCATTCATTGAAAACTGCAGAAAGAATTTTGAATGTACCGGTGAAACTCAAACCGATATTCTTTGTATTGAAAACGGAGAACCTGTAGCATGTGCAAACCTGTGCTATCTTTCCATGATGCCAACTTTTTCTCATCCAACAGGAAAGCGTGGTCATTTGATGAATGTTTATGTGAAAAAAGATTTCCGCCGCAAAGGGCTTGCAAAAAAAATGCTTGAGCTTCTGATAGAGGAAGCAAAGTCTCGGAAAGTGACTGAAATCAGCCTTGATGCAACTGAAAAAGGAAGGCCTTTGTATGAATCAATGGGTTTCAGCTCCAACGATTCTGCAATGACAATGAAATTATAAATGGAGTAAACATAAAATATTTTTGAAAACAACAGACACCATAAATGTTCTACAATAAAAAGGTATGATAGCAAATTTCATCACAGGCAGTCGGTTCAGAATTTTTATTTACAATTGACTTTTTATGGAGGAGAAAAAAAATGCCAAGAGCAAGAAACAAAGAGGATTTGTTACAGTTTTCAGAAGAGAATTATTCGAAGCTTTTGAAGATGATTTCTGACATGAGTGAAAATCAAATGTCCACAGAGTTTGATTTTTCGGATGATGCAGGCAAAAAGGAAGCCCACTGGGGACGGGATAAAAATGTTCGTGATGTTTTGATTCACCTGTATGAGTGGCATCAGCTTTTGATTAAGTTTGTTGAACACAATATGGCGGAAGAAAGCAAGATAGCCTTTTTGCCACCAGAGTATTCCTGGAAAACTTATGGTGAAATGAATGTAATGCTGTGGAAGCGTCATCAGGGAACAGACCTGGAAACTGCAAAGAAAATGCTGGCAGAAAGTCACAGAAAAGTGATGGAGATGGCAGCAGGCTTTACCAATGAAGAACTGTTCACAAAAAAATATTACAACTGGACGGGAACTACGGATTTAGGTGCCTATTTTGTAAGTACCTGTTCCAGCCACTATGAATGGGCAATCAAGAAGATTAAAGCCCATTGCAAGAAAACACGCTAGGGAAAATTTTTAACTATTCAGATTTGAACTGAATTCTTTTTCGTATTAAAATTGTTTTATAATTTTTAAAAGTGTGAAATATTTGAAGAAGCAGAACATGCTGCAAAATTTGATGAACTTTTGGGTTCTGACCTTGAAAAAAAGGAGAAGTTATTATGGCTTTTTTGTTGAGTTATACTCGTAAAGAGATTGATAGTGTTTTTTATGATGCAAGACTTGCTTTCAGTTTGCATCTGGCTGTAAGTAAAGATGGAAAGAATTTTGTTGCTTTGAATCATAATTCTGGTGTTCTTTTTGCAAAGGCAAGTGAAAATGATGACGGCAGCTTAAATCCTAAAACTTTGGGTTTCCCAATTATTGTATCAAAAAATGATTTGCAGGAGTTGGGAATTGTTTCTTTTGATGATGGCAAATCAGTATCTTATAACGAAATTGATAAATCTTATGCAGTGGCAGCTATTCTTCTTGGACCAGACGGACAGGATTTTCAGGAAAAGAATAATGAAAAGGATGCAGTTTTATTTTTCACTGATGATTTTGTGCATTATAGCGAATCCCAAAAAATTCGATTTGAAGATTACGAAAAAATCAAGAAAAATGCTTTTTTACAGATGGAAAAACTGGAGCCTGAAAACTTCAAATATAATGTGGAGCAATTACAAAATGTAGTTTCTAAGATTGAAGGTGCTTTACCTTGTAATGTAATTCAGATTTCTGAGAAAAAGTATGAATATTTGTGTAAAAAACTTGGTGAACGAAAAAATGTTGAAATCAGACTGCCAGAAAATATAAAAATCACTTCAAAAAAGGATTTACAAATGGTGAGGGCAGAGGCAGTTTACAGTGACGGAACTGTTGCAACAAAAAAAATCATTTGGGATTTTGACAGAATTGATTTTTCACAAAAGGGAAAACAAAAAATTTATGGGGAAATATATTGTCCACATTTTGCATTTCCAATTGCATCGGACAGAGCTGATCCTGATGTTTTCAAATGGAAGGGAAAATATTATTTTATTGCAACAAATGATGCTGACCAAAATCATACTTTGTATATGAGGCAGGCTGATTCAACAGAGGAAATTCCAAATGCATCTGAAAGTTTAATTTTGGATTCAAGTACTTATAAAAATATTGGTGGACTTTTGTGGGCACCAGAGTTTCATGAAATTAATGGAAAGTTATTTATTTTCTTTGCAGCTACTCCAGGTGAGTTTTTTTGGGAAGAAAGTCATGTTATGTGTTTGAAAGAGGGTGGAAATCCTATGAATCGTAATGACTGGTCTGAGCCAAAACGAATTTGCAGAATGGATGGAAGTGAGCTTTGTGAAGCTGGAAAAGTTATTACATTGGATATGACCTGTTTTTTGTGGCAGGATGAATATTATGTAATCTGGTCACAGCGACAATTTGTGCCTGTTGATTTAGGTGCCTGGCTTTATATTGCAAAACTTGATGAAAATGAACCATGGAAACTGAAAAGTGAACCTGTTTTGCTTTCTAAACCTGAATTTGGCTGGGCAAATAATCATACTTTTGTGGATGAAGGACCTTTTGCTCTTATTCGTGGGGATAAACTTTTTGTGACTTTCAGTAGTGCGGCGGTGGATACTTCTTACGTAGTTGGACTTTTACAGATTGAAAAAGGAAAAAATCCTTTGGAGCGTGAAAACTGGAAAAAAACGGGTTATCCTTTGCTTTCTTCTCGCAGTATTAAGGGTGAGTTTGGAACTGGTCACAATGCATATGTGATTGATGAAGATGGTGAAGTTTGGAATACATATCATGCCAGACCTGGAACTCAAGCTCCCCGTTCAAGTGGAATAAGACGTGTTCATTTTGATGTAGATGGGGAACCAGTTCTTGATTTGACAGAGGAAAATGATGTTCTGAAAGAATTTAGAAAGGTTGAGATTGAGGTAGAGATTCAGTAGTGCAGGTGGAGATAATTCTCTCTATCTTCCGCTTCTCATCTTCCGATACTCCGAGGGCGAAACGCCTGTGTGCTTGTGAAAAAGACGGCTGAAATAAAGGGCGTTATCATATCCGACAGATTCGGCAATTTCAGAGATATTATATTCAGTTGTTTCAAGTAAATTCTTGGCATTTACCATTCGCAGAGAAAGAATATACTGCATAGGTGTAACTTTCAGAATTTGTTTAAAGCTTCGTATAAACCAACAGGTGCTCATATACCGCGATTCTGCATATTCATCAATATTAAGAGGTTTGTTGTAATTTGCATTAAAATAATGGGTAGCACGTTCGATTTCATTCTGAATGTCGCTACCCGTTTTTCGTCCCTCTTTAATATAACGGTTAATCATAATAAAAATATGACGAAGCATAATAGCAATCAATTCTTCATAATTAGGACGGCATAACTGCAGTTCCTGAATAATCTGACGATACAGCCAAGTGTAGTCAGGGGAGTTACCTGTGTAAAAAACATTTTCATCACGTGGCATTTCGTAGTTGTCCAGAATTCCTTCCACCATTTTTCCTGTGAAATGTATCCAATAAACTTCTGTTTTATCGGGAGCGTAATAATAATACATCTGAGTTTCGTTTGGACGGTATAAAATCATATTTCCTTCGGTTATGATATGCTCTTTTCCTTCAAAGAAAAAATGCCCCTTTCCCTTGGCAATATATAAAAGCTGATAATCCTTTCTGCCTGTCGGGCGTTCGGTAGCAACGACAGGTCTGCTATGAACCCGATAATACCCACAACTTGTAACGACGAGAGATTTGCTTGTATCAACCGTATCATTAAGTGAATTATGAAGATATGCAACATTTGTAAACATAGTCAATACCTCCTTTTCTTAAGTATATCAGACATATGATGATATTTTAATAGATTTGTATCATTTTGTGCATATTTTAGTCTATTGTGTTTATGGTACGAGGGTAAAAACCTTGTTAGAATATAATCAGGAAAAACAAAGGCGACTTTAAATGGAAACAGTATTCACCCGTTATGTGAGTGCTGCTTCGGTGCAAAACTCGAGACTTGCACCGAAACTGAACAACAACAGTATTCTCTATTAAAGGAGAGTTTTCTATGGATAACAAGAAGTATCTTAAATGGTATAACAAAATCGGATATGGCTCGGGAGATATCGCAGGAAACGTTGTTTACGCGTTTCTCTCAACATTTGTTATGATTTATCTTACCGATACAGCAGGACTTAACGCAGGTATAGTCGGAACGCTGATGATGGTTTCAAAAATATTTGATGGCTTTACAGATATCATTTTTGGTTCACTTATTGATAAGACAAAAACAAAAATGGGTAAGGCAAGACCTTGGATGCTCTGGCCTTACATAGGCTGCAGCTTGATGCTGATTGCAATATTTGCCGTTCCGTTAGAATGGGGAGATGTAGCAAAATATGCATATTTCTTCATCACATACACTTTACTTAACGGTGTGTTCTTTACAGCAAACAATATTGCATATTCCGCTCTCACAGCACTCATTACCAGAAACGGTAACGAAAGAGTCCAGATGGGTTCAATCAGATTCATTTTCGCATTTGGAACAAGTCTGCTTATCCAGTCAGTAACTGTAAAGGCTGTTGAATGGTGTGGCGGCGGAGTTGAAGGCTGGAGAACAGTTGCAATAATCTACGCAATCATAGGTCTCATCGTAAACACAATCTCTGTATTCTCTGTAAAGGAGCTGCCCAAAAAAGATCTTAAAAAGGAAAATCCCGCAGATGAAGAAGCAGCAAAGTTTTCGAGCGATGCTTATCCCGACTTTGAGCTTGCATATAAGGAAAACCGTGTAAAGGACGAAAGTAAGAAATATTCACTTGTTGATTCCGCAAAAATTCTTCTTGCCAATAAATACTACATTCTGATATGCGGCATCTACATTCTGACGCAGCTTTTCTCATCAACACTCAGTATGGGAATCTACTATATGACTTACATTTTAGGTGACGCAGATTTACTTGGCACATTCTCTTTCGCAATCAATATCCCGATGATTTGCGGTCTGCTTATTACACCTTTCATTGTAAAGAAATGCAAGGGTATGTACAAACTTAATCTAACAGGTTACCTCATTTCTACCATCGCAAGAGCACTGGTAATGGTTGGCGGATATATGCAGAATATCCCGATGATGCTGATTTTCACAGGTGTTGCCGCAATCGCAATGAGTCCTATGCAGGGCGACCTTAACGCACTTATCGCAGCTTGCTCCGATTATACATACCGCACAACAGGCAAACGAATCGACGGAACAATGTATTCCTGCTCATCTCTCGGTGTTAAAATCGGCGGCGGTATCGGAACAGCTCTTACAGGCTGGTTGCTCGCAGCAGGCGGATATGTTGCAAACGCTGCTGTACAGCCTGAATCCTGCATCAATATGCTGCACTTTATGTATCTTTGGTTACCGATGATATTAAATCTCTTGATTACAATTCTTCTCTCACGTCTTACAGTTGAAAAAGCAAACGAAGATTGGGATAAAACCCACAACGATTAAGGAGGATACCTTATGAAACCTACACTCGAATGGCTTAAGAATCCAGAAATTTTTGAAGTTAACCGTGAAAAGGCACACTCCGACCACTTATGTACTGTGAACGGACAGCAGCTGAAACAGTCCCTCAACGGCACTTGGAAGTTTAACTACTGCGAATTCCCTGACAACAGACCAGCAGATTTCTATATGGTTGATTTTGATGTAACAAGCTTTGACGAAATCAAAGTTCCGGGACATATTCAGTTACAGGGATACGATAAACCACAATATGTGAACACACAGTATCCATGGGAAGGCCAGGAAAAACTCCTTCCTCCACAGATACCGCAGAAGCGAAACCCTGTAGGAAGCTATGTGAAATTCTTTGATATTGACAAGGCTCTTATCGGCAAAGATACATACATCAGCTTTCAGGGCGTGGAAACCGCAATCTATGTGTGGCTTAACGGCGAGTTTGTAGGTTACTCCGAGGACAGCTTTACACCTTCCGAATTCAGTATTACTCCTTATCTCAAGGAAAAGAACAACAAGCTTGTGGTTGAGGTTTACCGTTACAGCACAGCAAGCTGGCTTGAGGACCAGGATTTCTGGAGATTTTCAGGTATATTCCGTGACGTGTATCTTTACGCTGTTCCCGAAATTCACGTTCGTGATATGAAGGTTATTGCAGATTATGATTACGAAAATGGCAACGGTATTCTTACAACAGAATTCGATATTACAGGCAAGGACGGTTACTCCGTAAAGCTTGCACTTACCGATAAAAACGGCAATACGGTTTACGAAAGCGACACAGCAGATGTTACAGCTTCAATTCCTGACGTTGCACCCTGGAGTGCTGAACAGCCTGACCTTTACACACTTACTGCTGAAATCATTGCTGATGGTGATGTTGTTGAAACAGCTGAAACAAAGGTTGGTTTCCGTACTTTTGAACTAAAACACGGCATTATGTGTCTGAACGGCAAGAAAATAATTTTCAAGGGTATTAATCGCCACGAGTGGTGCGCAGAAGGTGGAAGAGTAGTTACCAAAGAAGATATGCTCTGGGATATCCGTTTTATGAAGCGCAACAACATCAATGCTGTCCGCACCTGCCACTATCCCAACAACTCCCTCTGGTACAAACTTTGCGACGAGTACGGCATTTACCTTATAGATGAAACAAACCTTGAATCTCCATACGTGACCTACGCGGCATTGTGTTGGAGTTATCAAAATAATTGACATATTGACAAAAAAAGCGACATATTGTAAAGTGATAATTGTGAAATTAGGCATGTGCATTAAATGAAATTTGTTGACTGTGGTTGAAATTATTTAAATTAGAGGGAGAGTGTGAATGGATATTATAAAGCAAGAATATGAAGACTATTGGAATGTTTCTGAAGTTGAGCGTGAAATTTGTAGAGAAAAATTAAGACTACAATTACCAATGCTTAGAGGAGCTGTAGGTGCGTCACAAGTAGATATTGCAAATGCTATTGGTATTTCAAGGCAAACCTATAATGCTATTGAATCAGGACGAAAAGAAATGAATTGGGCGATATATTGTTCTTTGTTATTATATTTCGATTATCACCCCAATGCGCATACCATTATCCATCAGTTGAATATTTTTCCAGCTTGGTTAGAAAATACTCGACTTTATATAGATGCAAATGAGTAGTTAAATATTGATAAGTATTGTAGTTGATAGGAGGAATATATTTTGAAAAGTAAAATTGAGTTAACGAAGAGTGAGATATTTGGTAATCCATATAACTTTTCTTTAAAAGAAATGGTGGCTTGCATGGGAGAAGAAGAGGCTACTAATTATTTTAAATCACTGTATAGAAATAAACCTAAAATGGAAAATCAAACAGTAAAAATAAAGGAAGTTTTTAATGGTAATGATACTTCCAAATATGCATTTGAACTATCAGATGGTTATTGTATAGAAACGGTTTGTATAAAAAGAAAAACAGGGATAACTGTTTGCGTCAGTACTATGGTTGGATGCCCAGTGGGGTGTATTTTTTGTGCGTCGGGAAAGAATGGTTTTATACGAAATTTATCTAGTTCAGAGATTGTGCAACAGATAGTTTTGTTGAGAGAAAAAGTAAATCGAATAGTTTTTATGGGGATGGGTGAACCTTTGTTTAATTACGGAGAGTTAATAAAAGCTATTCATATTTTGAGAGATAGAAATGGTCTGAATTTTCCTACAGACGGAATTACCATATCGACGGTTGGACCAATTAATCAATTAAAAAAATTGAGGGAGGAACACTTAAAGATTCAGCTTACACTTTCTTTGCACGCAACCAGTCAAGCGAAAAGGGATAAGGTAATGCCACATATGCGCGGGAATTCGATTGAAGAAGTTGTAGAAGCGGTTTTATCTTATTCAGAACGTCACAATAGGAAGGTGACAATTGCATATTTGTTAATGCCAGGATTTAATGATGGACGTGAAGATATAAAGCAATTGAAAAAATGGTTTTTAGGAAAAAATGTTTTAATAAATGTGTTGCAATATAATGAAACGGATTATGCGGGAATAAAGAGACCAAATAAGCAGCAGTTGGTTCAATTTAAAAGAGAATTAGAGAAGGAAGGATTAGTGGTAAAACTTCGTGAATCTAGAGGTAACAATATCAAGGCAGCATGTGGTCAGTTGGTAAGTAAACATAACAGAAACAAAAAAGACGATGATAACACAAGGAAAAATAAAACCTTTGGCAACAAAAATAAGCCGAATAGAAGAAAAACAAAGAAAAGAGGGTAGGATATGATGGCTGCTGATTTTCATGTTCATTCGACATTTTCCGTTGATGGAATGTCAACGATGGAACAACACTGTATTATGGCAATGCAGAAGGGAATAAAAAAAATCTGTTTTACAGAACATGTTGATTATAACATTGCCGAGTACAACGTGGGAAAGGTAAAAGATAATAGAAAACAGAATTTTAATATTAAAGAATATTTTAACGAGATAGAGAGGCTTAATACTTTGTACTATCCTTCAATAGAAATATTAAGTGGAATAGAGTTTTCGGAGCCACACTTATTTAAGGATGAATTTGAGTATTATTCTAGTTTGCCATTTGATTATATTCTAGCAAGCATTCATCAAGGAAGAAGATTTAGCGGCTCTTGATAAGGCATACCAGGATAGAGTAGACAGTTTTACACAAAATAATGATAAGAAAATTATTGATGCTTTAGCTGCTAATGCAAAGAAGATAATGGAAGCTACTGGCGGAAGAACAAAGATTGCAAAAGAAGTTAGTCCTGAACTTGAGAAGAAGCAGGCTGAATTTGAGAAACTTCCTACTGACATGGGTAAGAAAATGAAAGATGCAGCGATTAGCTTCAAAGTACAATATGGTCTTCAGCAGGCAGGACAGATTGATATTTCAAACATCCTTAAGGGAATCAGCATCTTTGGAACAAAGTAAACGGAATTACCAAATAAGAGTACAGGGAGGTTGATTTCGATGTCACGAATAACAGATTATAGTTTTTTATTTCAGAGCTTATCTGGAAGTGCACAGACAAATAGAATCAATAATATACAGATGTCTCAGATTGGTAGCAAATCAGTCAGAACACAGTTGAAGGCTGCTGGTATTGATACAAATAGTAAGCAGTATAAGGCAGCTATCAAAAATATGCAAAAAGGTTCTAATGGAATGATGTTTACTAACGTCAATGCAATTAAGAATCAAATGAAGCAGTATGATTCAAATGGTGACTGGATTGATCCGGATACTGGAATGACAGGTTTGTTAGTTACAGATGAGAATAGAAATAGTTATAAGCATATGATTTCTATTCCTGAAAGTAGCCGAGAAGAAATGTTTGAATTAGCCAAAAAAGAGTTTATTAATGGAAATGGTATGGTTAATGGAGATACAACCAAAAGAGGCGATATATATACAAGTATGCAGAGAAAGATGAATAAAAATGACAGACTGTCTGCTACTTGGACGTTGGAACAATATGAAAGCAAATATCGTAAGGCTTTTGTTGCAGCGGCAAAGGCAGCAGACCCTAAGTGGGACTTTGGCAAACCAATTCCGGCAGGTGCTTTAGATGGAATCAAGAGAGAAGATATCGAAGCATCTATGAGGTCGATTGATGTAGGACGGATTTTGCGGACATTCAAAATAAAAAAGAATGTGGAGGTAACA
>JAEDCT010000020.1 GCA_016294035.1 Treponema sp.
TTCTTAAAATTTAAATACTATTCACTTTAAAAGTATTTTAAATGCGGAGACCCTGGATAAACCATTCTAATCTATTGAAATTATTGCATTTTTTTTCTATAATCACCTGTAAATTTTATTTTGGAAACTAATTTTTGAGAGGTATACACTATGGCTTTTGATATTACTAAAGTTCGTAATATCGGTATCAGTGCACACATCGACTCTGGTAAGACAACAACTTCAGAACGCATTTTGTTCTACTGCAACAAGATTCATCAGATTCACGAAGTTAAGGGAAAGGACGGTGTCGGTGCTGTAATGGACAACATGGAATTGGAACGCGAACGCGGAATCACAATCCAGTCAGCAGCTACACAGGTTCAGTGGAAGGACACAACAATTAACCTTATTGACACACCGGGTCACGTTGACTTCACTGTTGAAGTTGAACGCTCACTCCGTGTTCTTGACGGTGCTATCATGATTCTTTGTGCCGTTGCAGGTGTTCAGTCACAGTCAATCACAGTTGACCGCCAGCTCAAGCGCTACCATGTACCACGCATTGCATTCGTAAACAAGTGTGACCGCCAGGGTGCTAACCCACTTCGCGTATGTGGACAGATCCGTGAAAAGCTCGGACTCAATGCATACATGATGGAACTCCCAATCGGTCTTGAAGACAAGCTCCAGGGTGTTGTTGACCTTGTTGCAATGAAGGCTTATTACTTTGAAGGAAATGACGGTGTTGACGTACGCGTTGCAGAAATCCCGGCTGATCTTCTTGAACAGGCAAAGGAAAAGCGCGTTGAACTCCTCGATGCAGCTTCTAACTTCGATGATGAACTCATGGAAGTACTCATGGAAGGAGACTACGACAACGTTCCTGTAGAAAAGATCAAGGCAGCTATCCGCAAGGGTACACTTGCAGAACAGTTTGTTGGTGTATTCTGTGGTTCAGCTCACATGAACAAGGGTATTCAGCCAGTTCTCGACGCTGTACTTGACTACCTCCCTAACCCAACAGAAGTTCACAACTACGGTCTCGACCTCGACAAGAACGAAGAACAGGTTGAACTCTTCAATGTTGAAGACAAGCCATGTGTTGCTCTTGCATTCAAGCTTGATGACGGTCAGTTCGGACAGCTCACATACACACGTATCTATCAGGGTAAAATCACTAAGGGTGATGAACTCTATAATGTTCGTCAGAGAAAGAAGTTCAAGGTTGGACGTCTCGTTCGCATGAACTCAGCTCAGATGGAAGATATTAACGAAGGTATGCCAGGAGACATCATTGCCCTCTTCGGTGTTGACTGTGCTTCAGGTGATACATTCTGTGGCGGCGGACTTAACATTGCCATGACATCTATGTTCGTTCCAGAACCAGTTATCTCTCAGGCTATCACTCCAGTTGACAAGTCTGCAGCAGCCAACATGTCTAAGGCTCTCAACCGATTTACAAAGGAAGACCCAACATTCCAGACATACGTTGACCCAGAATCTAACCAGACAATCATTAAGGGTATGGGTGAGCTTCACCTCGCTGTTTACGTTGAACGCATGAAGCGCGAATACAAGTGCGAAGTTACAGTTGCTCAGCCAGAAGTTGCTTATCGTGAATCAATCACAACAAAGGCAGACTTCAACTTCACTCACAAGAAGCAGACTGGTGGTTCAGGTCAGTACGGACGTGTTGCCGGATTCATGGAACCATTCCAGGAAGAAGGTAAGGATTACGAATTCGTAGACGCAATCAAGGGTGGTGCTATTCCTAACGAATACATTCCATCTTGCGACAAGGGATTCAGGAAGGCTATGGAAAAGGGTTCACTTATTGGTGCTCCAGTTGTAGGCGTTCGCTGTACAATCAATGATGGTCAGTACCACCCAGTTGACTCTTCTGATATTGCATTCCAGACAGCAGCTATTGGTGCTTTCCGCGAAGGTTATGCAAAGGCAAAGCCAGCAATCCTCGAACCAATCATGAAGGTTCAGCTTGCAGGTCCTACAGAATTCCAGGGTAACATGTTCGGTCTCATTAACCAGCGCCGCGGTGTTATCATTGATTCTACAGATGAGCTTGGAACATCAACAGTTAACGCTGAAGTTCCACTTTCTGAAATGTTTGGATTCTCTACAATTCTCCGCTCTTCAACACAGGGTAAGGCAGAATTCACTATGGAATTCGAAAAGTATGCCAAGGTTCCTAACAATGTTTCTGAAGAACTCCAGAAGGCATACCAGGAAAAGAAGAAGGCTCAGGCTAAGTAATACAACTGCTTAGGTTAGTCATAAAATCCCGCGGGACATAATGTTCTGCGGGATTTTTTTTGTTCACTTTTAGGAATACTGTGGTATAATATTTTCATTGCAAAAAGATAAAAAAAACTCAGGGTTCATTACCACTACCCTGTGATAATTAAGTACAATTTATTTTGGAGGCGATACTATGGCAAAGCAGGAACTATTTGAAAGAAGCCCAATCCGTGCATTTGACGAAGTAACTAACGGCGGACTCAAGGCCGGGGAAATGGGATTAGTAACAGCAAAAAAAGGACTTGGAAAGACTAGCGTTCTTGTTCAGTTTGGAATGGACACACTCTTGAACGGAAAGCAGCTTGTTCATATTTCATTCAACCAGATGAGTGCCAATGTCATCACATGGTATGACGGAATCTTCAATGAAATCTCAAAGAAGAAGGCTCTTTCCAATGCAAAGGATGTAAAGGAGCAAATTCTCAAGAACCGAACAATTCTTAACTTCAACCAGGACATTATTTCTCTTGAGAAGGTGGTTAATACACTCAACGCACTCAAAGCCAGCGGAATCAATGTTGCTGGAGTTGTAATTGATGACGTGGATTTCACAAAAGTTAAGGAAGCCGACCTCCAGTCAGTTGCAAGCTATGCAAAGGCCACAAAGACTAAAATTTGGTTCAGCTCAACAAGCGAAGGAGACAAACTTGAAGACTCAGCGCCTAAGTCCCTGCTCCCTTACTTTACTGCAGTTGTTCACCTTTCATCAAAAGGCAAGGATACAAACGTAAATGTTCTCAAGATGGGAAAGAACACAGAATTTGAAGATTCGCTCAAGCTTGACTCAAAGACTCTCCTTATTACAGGAAAGTAATTTTTAGCCTGGCAGAATAAAAAAGCCTTTCAATTGTGAAGTGCACCCTAAAGTTGGACAAATAAAGTTCAATTTCAGGAAGTGCATTTCAGTTTGTGAAAGGCTTTTTTTTGTTTATATTCCGGGAAGAAACTTCCAGGAATATAAATCAAATTAGAATGTATATGTTGCAAAAATACCACTTGACCAGCTTGTACGTTTCTTTCCGTCAAATGCACGGCGCCACTCAACATTTGCATATACATTGAAAGAAAGGTCTTTGTCTGCCTTGAATTCAATTGATGGGCGGACATCAATGATTCTGCCACCATCATAGTCACGAACTTCTGTGCCGGCAAAAATCAAGTCATCTTCCCATCTTTCATCCTTTGAACCGGCAGCAAATGATCCCCAGATATTCAAAGAAAATTCACGGTTGATAGGCAAATCAAGGCTTGCACCTGTATACCAGGCCATTGTGTAATTGTCATTTTCAAAGAAATTTGTTCCTAATTCCGGGCGAAGAGTAATCTTTGTGTTAGGAACAATGAAAGTAATGGCTGCTCCAAGTCCGTATGCCTGATCGTCCTTCACGTCTGTGAACATTGAATCCAATGCAAGATATGCATCAAGAATTAAATTCTGGAATCCGATTGTAACACCAGTATAGATATTTGAGCCTTCATCAAAAGCACCTTCAATTGCAGCCGAAAGCTTGAGCCATTCTGTTGGGCCAACAGAAAGACCAAAATTCATTACAGGATCATCTGTATTGAATCCGTTGGGAATCGCAGCACCAATTTCAAGATCGATGTCACCTGAATTAACATAGCGAACACCGATTGCCTTCTTTGCATATTTGTTTGCATAAGGAACGAAACCAACTACGTCAGCAGATCCTGGAGCATCAACATAGAATCTGTATGGATGGCTTTCTTCAGTAGATGTAACTGCGAAAACTCCGCTTCTGTCATCATAACTTGTGCTGAAACCACCCTGGCGGGAATGTGCATAAGGTTCCCAGAGCCATGAACCATAGCGTGGAGCAGGTCCAACAACCCAGTTAAGCTTTGTTCCAACGCCAACATCAACATTCTTTGTTGGATGCCAGAGGAAATTTACGTAGTATGAGTCCTGGATTGTATTTGATACATTTGCAGTGTTATTGAATCCGTATACATTAGTGTTGCAGTTTGAATATCCGTTATTATGCTTTCCATAATGAAGATTAAGAGGATTCTGGTTTGATGTTCCAAACACAAAATTATCTACATTTCCATTTTCATCATAATTTGCAAGGAAACTCCAGTTAAGCATTCCTTCAATTGTAAACTTCGCGATGTCAAAGCGAGCCTGGAAAGTATCTGTCAATCCATAGAATGCAGTGTCTCCGTCAAAAGGGCTGCCGAATCCCATCCAAGCAGTATTTTTCATCTGCTGAGAGCTAAGAACCTGAGCAAATGAAGATGCCATGGCAACAACAGATGCACAAGTAAATGCAATAATCTTTTTCATAATAACCTCCGTCAAAAAATTTATATCAAAAATCAATAAAATTCAATCACATCACTTCGATTTTGAAAAAACACTTGTTTTTAAAATGAATATACTTGCCTTTTGACCTTAATTTTAATTATCTTTTATCCAATGAAAGACATAACAACGAAAATAACTGCCCCAATTCTTTTGGCCTGCATTTCCCTGACAGGATGCACATCAACCAAGCCGGTGACTCAAATCCACAACCAGCCATCAGAGGGAAACAGACTTTTGATTGACGGATTTGAAGAAGAAAATTTCTGGTACACAAGCAAATCAAGAGAAGACAATTCACTTTCCACAGAAATTACTGATGAATGGTCAACTGAAAAAGACAACTGCGGCATGTGGACATTTTCCAGGATTCCAGATGGAAAACAAGCATCATTCTCATGCAGCAGCCTAAGCTTCTCAGACTGGTCAAATGCAAAATGCCTTACCTGCGACATTAACAACATGACAAAAGGTTCCCTGGAAATATGCCTTGAAATTGAGAGCGGCGTGGCAAATGAAAAAACAAGAACAGGCTATGTGACTTTAGGCAGAGGGGAAAACACAAACGTTTACTTTGATCTTCAGATGTTCAAACCATGTGACAGCGAGGAAATAAAAAAAATCACATTCATCATCAGGGGCGAAAATTCAGGTGGGCGAATATACATGGACAACATCTGCCTATTCAGATAATTCTTCAGTTTTCACGGGAACAAGAACAATGCTTCGCTGATCCAGTGAATAGACTCCGTCCGGCTGTGCCTTAAATGGAGTAAGAATAAAATTTTTTTCACCGGTAATCTTCTTTTCTTCTATGGAAGGCTTAAACAAACCCTTGAACATGGACTTTTCCTGGAGCACATTGGACTTAAACTGAATGAAAGTTTCATTCATAATTTTAACATTGGTGTAAACGCCACTGTCATAGGCAGCAGGTGAATTTACCCTGAATGAATTTGAGGCAAAGACAATTTTAGTTCCATCAGAAGTTGCCCATATTTTCTGTTTTTCCAAAGTTTCACTTGGATTATCAATTCCTTTTGAAACAGTTTTCTTTTTCTGAATTACAGAAAGTGATGACTTGGAAACCTTCTTATAGTCACCATCCCAGTCTGTGCTTTCAGTAATCAGCATCTTAACATCATCCCTGATCCTGATTCTGACTTCATCAACATTTCTCAATCCTACATCAATTCTGCGGTAGAGACTTTCAATTTCCTGATTTACAGCAGAAAGATAGATTCCATTACTTCGGAGTGTACTGTGAGCCCACTGATAAACTTCTTCCGTATCATCCTTGTAAAAAATAATTTCCTTTGAACCATAATCAAAAAAAACATATCGGATTCCCTTCTTATGCTCATTCTTATACCACAAGCCGTCAAGAAAAGAAGCAAAAGTTTCAACTGTTCCATCCTGAATTCTTGAAAGTTCCTTTGCCTGAATGAGACTTCCCTTCAGTCGGTTTCGCTTTGTTTCCACATATTCTTGAAGATTCTTATTCCATTCATAGCAAATCTGAATCTGGTCCTGGCTATTCCCCTTGTCCTTGTCAGAACAATGCACCCAGATAGGAAAAGCATTTGATCGTGCTGCAGTGGATCCAAAATCATCACCCTGATTAATGAAAATTGTTCCATCAGATTTGAAATCTGCAATTTTCTTTAGTGCAAACTGATTGTTTTCATTGGAAATCATATATGCCAAAAGCTCAGATTCCCCAGACTTTGCAAATCCCTGATAAACCAGAACAGTCCTGTGCTCTCCAGTCAAATCCATTCCCGAATAGCTGAATGTTCTTGCATTAGTAATATCAGTATCAATTATTGTCTTTCTTTCATACATTGACTTAGAAGGATTATACAGGCCAACCAGCAAAGAAATGGTTTCACTGGCTCCTTTCTTAATGGCATTTACCTGATCATCATAGCCGTCGCCATCAAAATCCATCGTTAGGATTCTGATTAGATTTTCACCGTTCTGGAGAGGAACAAGAGACACAAGCTTTTCACCAGTCAGAATTGAAACATCCCCGGAAGACTCATCAGACTCATTCAAAGAACCAGATAGTTCATCACCTGTGGAATTACTGGATTTTATGGAAACGCCCAAAATTACTGCAAGCAAAGCAAGAAACACAACACAAAGGGCAAAAACGATCTTTTTCTTCATATTTAAATGATATACAAGAAAATAGATTTTTTCAACATGGACAAAAAAACGGCATGACAAATAATATCATACCGTTTTCTAAAAAGATGAAATGAATAATTTCAAGGTTTATTATTTTGTTTCAAGAACTGATTTAAGAATCTTTAAGCCCAGATCAATGTCTTCCATTGAAATATTAAGTGGTGGAACAAATCTCAAAACATCATCACCAGCCGTTGAGAACAAAAGCCCCTTTGAAAGACATTCCTTTTCAACTTCAACAGGATTCACAGAAACCTGAATACCGACAACAAGTCCAAGCCCCCTGACATCCTTAACAACAGGAAGATTCCATGACTTCACTGTATTTCTGATATAATCACCCTTTTCATTAACCTCTTTCATGAAACCATCTTGTGTAAGTTTATCAAGAACAACAAGAGCAGCCCTGCATGCAAGTGGATTTCCACCAAATGTTGACTGATGGTCTCCAGCGGCAAAAACATTTCCCTTTCCCCTATACATACAGGCTCCCATAGGAATTCCGCCGGCAATGGCCTTTGCAAGAGTAACAACTTCAGGATTCACACCATAAAGATCAGAACATAAGAGACTTCCGCATCTACCCATTCCAGTCTGAACTTCATCACAAATAACAATTGCACCTGCATCCCTTGCTGCCTTTGCACAAGCCAAAGCCCATTCCCTGTCAAGGGGAAGAACACCACCCTCACACTGAACAGGCTCAAACATTACTGCTGCAGTAGTGTCATCAAAGGCAGTCTTAAGTGCATCCCAATTATTTGGCTCAAGATATTTAAAACCTTCAACATAAGGACCAAAGCATTCAGGATGAAACTTATCCTGGCCAGTGGCAGTAAGCGTAGTCAATGGTCTTCCATGGAATGAATGCTTCAAAGTAACTATAGTCTTTCTCTTTGCCCCGCCATTAAGATAACCAAACTTTCTTGCAAGTTTTACGGCACACTCATTGGCCTCAGCACCACTATTTCCAAAGAACACGCCCTCAAAACCAGTTGTCTTCAAAAGCTTTTCTGCATATTCATTTCCAACATCACTTGTAAAATAATTGCAGATATGAATCTGCTTTGAAGCCTGATCACAAATGGCATCAACCAAAGGCTTGTAATTGTGTCCAAGACAATTGACTGCAATTCCTGCAAGAAAATCAACATATTCCTTGCCGTTAACATCATATAACCTGGATCCCTGGCCCTTAACAAAAGTAACATCAAAAGATCCATAGTTATTCAAAATCTGTTTGTTTCCCATAATAACTTTCCTTAAAAACACACCGCGGACTGCGGCTGATTTGAAACTCGTTATTAAAAAAAATCCATGGAGGGATTTTTTTTCGACATGCGCCATGGAGGGCGCTTCCTTTATTTTAAGTTCTGCCCACGAGTTTCAAGTTTTTTTGCAACGCAAAAAACAGACGCGGACTGCGGCTGATTTGAAACTCGACACTAAAAAAAAATCCAAGGATGGATTTTTTTTTAGTAAATCATTGTACCAATTCCACGGTCTGAAAACATTTCAATCAACAACGAATGAGGAACACGTCCGTCGATGATATGAGTTCTTGGAACACCACCATTTCGGGCAAGCATACAGCACTCAATTTTTGGAATCATTCCACCAGAAATCGTGCCGTCATCAAAGAAATTCTGCACATCGCTAATACGAATTCTCTGAATAAGGCTTGTCGGATCATTAACATCCTTGAGCACGCCTGGAACATTTGTCAGCTGAACAAACTTTTCGGCCTGAAGTGCAATTGCAATTTTTGCTGCTGCAGTATCAGCATTAATATTATATCGGATGTTGTCTCCATCTTCCCCAAGAGCAACAGTAGAAACAACAGGAATACAGTTTTCATTTAAAAGAGACTGGATAATTTCCGGGTTAACCTGAGTAACTTCTCCCACAAAGCCCAGGTCAACACCATCTTTTTCAAGTTTCTTGGCACGCAGAAGGCCTCCGTCTGTACCAGAAAGACCAACAGCCTTTCCACCCTGCTGAACCAGCATTCCAACTATTCCCTTGTTAAGCTTTCCGGCAAGAACCATCTGAACAACTTCCATGGTTTCTGCATCTGTATAGCGCAGGCCATTAATGAATTTTGATTCCTTTCCGATTTTTTCAAGCATTGCATTGATTTCTGGACCACCGCCATGAACAAGCACAACCTTAATTCCAATTGTGTTGAGAAGAACAATGTCTTCCATAACATATCTTTTGAGATCTTCATTAAGCATTGCATTTCCGCCATACTTAACTACAACAGTCTTTCCTACCCAGTGCCTGAAATAGGGCAAAGCCTGAACAAGAACATTTGACCAGGTTTCACTATCAAGCCTTGAATTTATTTTGTTAACTGTATTTTCATCTGCCATTTATTATCCCCTTAAAACTATAATTAATAATTCATAATTCATAATTCATAATTCATAATTAATAATTCATAATTTATAATTTATAATTCATAATTGATTCTAGCTTCTATAATCACCATTAATCTTAACGTAATCATATGTAAGGTCACAGCCCCATGCCTTACCTGAAGCATCTCCGTCCTTAAGCTCAATCTCAATTTCAACAGCTTCTTCAGAAAGAATTGAAGTAGCCTTTTCTTCATCAAAAGTAAGTCCAACACCATCGTGCACAACTTCTACTCTTCCGCCGCACTTGTCACATCCCTTGATTTCCACTGTTCCATCACCTGGTGTCTCAAAGTATCTCTTTGAATTTTTCCTGCTTGAAAAGAAAACACATGCCTTGTCTGGATCAAATTCAAATCCAGAATATCCCATTGCGCACATGATTCTTCCGCAGTTTGCATCACGACCAAAAACTGCTGCCTTAACAAGATTTGACTTTACAACAAATTTTGCAAGGCCGCGGGCAGTTTCAACATCTTTTGCACCTGAAACAGTACATTCAACCAGATGGCCGGCTCCCTCACCGTCAGCAGCAATCTTCATAGCCATCTTTGTATTGAGTTCATTCAAAGCTTCAAGGAACTTATTGTAATCATCACCTTCACAAACAATTTCCTTATTTCCTGCAAGACCATTTGCCATGATTGTGAGGGTATCATTTGTTGACATGTCGCCATCAATAGAAACACAGTTATATGTTCCCTTTACAGATTCCTTCAGAGCCTTATTCAGCATTTCAGAAGAAATTGCACAATCAGTTGTAACAAAAGAAAGCATTGTTCCCATATTGATGTGAATCATTCCGCTTCCCTTACACATTGCTCCGATATGAATTTTCTTTCCGTCGATTTCAGTTTCAACAGCAAGTTCCTTGTAATGTGTGTCAGTTGTCATGATGGCAACTCTTGCTTCCTTGTGACCATCCCTACTCAAGCCTGCCTTAAGCTTTTCAAAATTAGCCTCAATCTTATCTACAGGAACATTCTGGGCAATAATTCCAGTTGAACATACAATGACATTTTCCGGATTAATTCCAAATGCACTTGCAGTTATTTCAGACATGCGAACTGCATCTGCATAGCCAGACTTTCCTGTACAGGCGTTTGCATAGCATACATTACAAATTGCTGCCTGCATTTTTCCTTTCTGAATATTCTTCATTGTAAGCTTTACGCATTCTGCCTTTACGCGGTTTGATGTGAAGACACCGGCTGCATTGCACATGACCTCACTGTAAATGAGTGCTGTGTCATTTGTTTTTCTAGAGGCCTTGAGACCGCAATGAATTCCATTTGCCAAAAATCCCTTTGGAGCACATACTCCACCATCAATAAACTGCATATTTATACACTCCTAAATAAAGAAATTCATTATTTATGCATAATTTTATAATATTTATGCATTTTAATCAAGGAAAAGAAACCAGAAATAGAAAATAAATGACTGCAAAAAAAACGAAAAACCCTGCACAGTCAAAGCACAGGGTCTTGAAACAATGAATTTATCTCAAACAATAAAAACTAAAGAATGTATCTCTCAAGATTCTGATTCTGAACTACACCATCAAGCTTTTTATTGACGAAATCACTATCAATTGTAACAGTCTGCCCGCAGTGAAGATCTGCATCAAAGCTGATTTCCTCAAGCACTGACTCCATGATTGTATGAAGCCTTCGGGCACCAATATTCTCTGCATGGGAATTTACTTCTTCTGCAATGCCGCTCATGCGGTCAATGGCATCATCGGTAAACACAAGGTCAACTCCTTCTGTTCCCAGCAAGGCCTTGTACTGCTTAACAAGAGCATTTTTTGGCTCCGTGAGGATTCTCTTGAAATCATCCTTCTTCAAAGCCTCAAGCTCAACTCGCAACGGGAATCGTCCCTGAAGCTCAGGAATAAGGTCACTTGGGGCTGAAACACTGAAGGCACCTGCTCCAATAAACAATATGTGAGTAGTATTTACGACCCCCCATTTAGTGTTGACGTCACACCCCTCAACAATTGGAAGAATGTCACGCTGAACACCTTCACGGCTTACAGATGCCCTGTCTCCACCTCCATTATGAGTTGCAATCTTATCAATTTCATCAATGAAGATAATACCGCTTTGCTCAACTCTTCTTTTTGCCTCTTCGACAACCTTGTCCTGATCAGTCTGACGCTCAAGAGTCTGTTCCATAAGAATGTTTCTTGCCTCGCGAACAGACACATTCTTTTTCTTGTTCTTAGGACCACCTGAAAGCATTTCCTGAATTCCAGAAAGACTTTCCTCAAGATCCTCAGGACTGCCGGCTCCAATCATGCCTACATTAAATGTCCTTGGTTTTTGAACGGATATCTCAACAAGCCTGTCCTCAAGCTTTCCATCACGAAGCATCTGCCTGAATTTTTCTCTCGTATCAGACATTTTAGAATCTGTCTTTTCACCGGCACCGCTGTTTTCTGTTTCACTCACCTCATTACCCGGAGCATCAATTTGAACAAGACTTGCCTGAACCGGACTTGAAGAACCAAAAATATTTCCAAGCACATGAAATCCATCATTCTTTGTTTCAGCACGAGATTCACTTTTTGTTCTGCTTCCGGGCAGCAGAAGGTCAAGAAGCTGCTCCTCTACAAGAGGAATGCATTTTTCACGAAGGTTTTCCTGAGCCTCAGACTTTACCATATTGTAACCCACAGCCATGAGATCACGAACCATGCTTTCCACATCACGGCCAACATAACCAACTTCAGTGTATTTTGTTGCCTCAACTTTAAGGAATGGAGCACCACAAAGCTTTGCAAGACGGCGGGCAATCTCTGTCTTTCCGCATCCAGTTGGCCCGATCATGAGAATATTCTTCGGTGCAATTTCATCCCGGATATCATCAGGAAGTTTCAGTCTTCGCTGTCTGTTTCTCAAGGCAACAGCAACGAATCGCTTTGCCTTGTTCTGAGCAATAATATAGCTGTCAAGCTTTTCAACAATTTTAGCAGGAGAAAGACCATCCTTCAGTCCTTCCTTGTTTAGATATTCATTAATTTCCATATGACTATAATTCCTCGCAAATAACATTGGAATTTGTGTAGATACAAATCTGCCCTGCAATGGCCAGTGATTTTTCGGCAATTTCACGTGCGCTCAATGTACTTGATTCCATGTAAGCCATGGCTGCTGCATAGGCATAGTTTCCACCTGATCCTATTGCAAGAATATCATTTTCCGGCTCAATAACATCTCCGCTTCCAGAAATAAGAAGAATCTTATCCTTGTCGGCAACAAGAAGAAGCGCCTCCAGCTTGCTCATGCTTCTCTCTGTTCTCCAAAGCTTTGCCAGTTCAACGGCAGCACGTGTCAGATCACCATTGAAAGTCTTAAGCTTTTCCTCAAACTTATCAAACAAGGTAAATGCATCGGCTGTGGCACCTGCAAACCCAGTAATAACCTTTCCGTCATAAATTCTTCTGACCTTTCTTGCATTGCCCTTCATGACTGTATTGCCCATTGTAACCTGACCATCCCCGGCCATGGCTACCTTTCCGTTCTTCCTGACTGCAATAACAGTAGTGCTTCTGATCTTGTTCTCAGCGTCCATATAAATCCCCAAAAAAAATAATCAGCATCTTAAGATGCAAAATATAACATAAAGGATACTAAATAATCGGCAAAAAAAAAAGCCTGATTTCAAAAACCAGGCCTGTTTATTTGAGTAAAACACAAAAAGGGAACCATCAGCAAGCCAAGGATTCCCCTGCATTTCTAGAAGTCCTGCTTAACGTTGTCTACACCCTTGTCCTTTTCGCGAATTTCTACACGACGAATCTTTCCCGAAATAGTCTTCGGAAGTTCCTCAACAAATTCAATGATTCTAGGACACTTGTACAAGGCAGTCTCATGCTTGACATAGTCAAAAAGCTCAACTTCAAGTTCACGTCCCGGTTTGTATCCCTGGGAAAGAACGATAGTTGCCTTTACAGCCTGACCGCGCTGCTCATCTGGAACACCGGTAACAGCACACTCAAGAACTGCAGGATGCTTCTGAAGAACAGATTCAACCTCAAATGGACTGATTCTGTATCCTGAAGACTTGATGATGTCATCCTTTCTACCAACGAACCAGACATAGCCATCATCATCCATTGTTACTGTATCACCTGTATGATAAACACCACCGTCAAATGCATTAGCTGTGAGGGTAACATCCTTATAGTAACCTGTCAAAAGTCCAAAGGGATGTCCCTTGTCAACATGAATGACAAGTTCTCCGACCTCACCATTTGGCACAGCTTTTCCATTGGCATTTACAACCTCAACATCATACTGAGGACTTGGTCGACCCATTGAACCTGGCTTGATTGGTGTATCCATAAAGTTTCCACAGATGATTGTTGATTCAGTCTGACCATAGCCTTCATAAATCTTTTTTCCGGTCTGCTCAATAAACTTGTCATAAACAGCACCATTCAAGGCTTCTCCGGCAGTAGAGAATCTTACAACCTTTGACATGTCATATTTTGAAAGGTCCTGGCGGATAAGATAGCGATATACAGTTGGAGGAGCACAGAAAGTTGTGAGGCCATACTGAGCAATCATCTTCAATACCTTGTCTGGCCTGAAAGAATTCATGTCATAAACAAACTGAGCTGATCCACAAATCCACTGACCATAAAGCTTGCCCCATGTAGATTTTGCCCATCCTGTTTCTGCAATTGTAAGGTGAAGCCCATTATCAAGAACACCATGCCAGTACTTTGCAGTTACAATGTGTCCGATAGGATAAAGGAAGTTATGAAGAACCATCTTAGGATATCCTGATGTTCCCGAAGTGAAGTAAAGGAGCATAGGATCTTCATTATGAGTTGCATTATCTCCAACTGGACGAGGAAATTCAGGAGAATACTTTGCAACTTCCTCATGAAAATCGATCCAACCGTCACGCTTCTGGCCAACAGTCATGAGCATCTTTACTGACGGAGACTTAGCCATTGCCTTTTCAACCTCAAGCTGAAGTTCCGGCATGTCACAAGCAACAATCATCTTGATTTCAGCAGCATTGTTGCGATATTCAATATCATGCTCCAGAAGCTGTGTTGTTGCAGGAACGGCAATTGCTCCAATTCTGTGCAAAGCCATCATGATCCACCACCACTCATAGCGGCGACGAAGCATGAGCATTACGGCATCACCCTTCTTGATTCCCAAAGTTGTGAAATAATATGCCACGCGCTTTGATTCACGGGAAATATCCTCAAAAGTAAAGGTCTTTTCCTCTCCGTTATCATCAATCCAGACCATGGCTCTCTTTCCTGGTTCTGTGATTGTATAGCGGTCTACAATATCATAGGCAAAATTAAAATTCTCAGGTGTCTTAAAACGGCAGTTAGCCTTAAGATCATCATAATCCTTGAAATCCCTGTCATCTGTTAAAAATTCATGATAAAGTGCCAAAATAATCTCCACTGCCTATATTAGACAAAAAAATATATATTAGGTTGCAAAAAATCAATTTATTAAACACAAAATATTCTATATTTCAACTGCTGATATGTCAAACATGACGCCTTATTCCGTCAAATTTAACCTTATATAAAAATAAACCTGTTGGCGGAGCAGTTATGCCGGCCCGAGACCTGTCACAGCTCTCAAGAATATTTTCAAAAACCTCGGCACTGGCATTTTTTTCTGCAAGGCCAACAAGGGTGCCTGTCAATGACCTTACCATTTTCCACAGGAATGCATTTGCCTCTATCTGAAACACAAGAACATCGTCCTTTTCATAATAGAACCTGGCTTCTTCCAGATACCTGTGGGTTGAAACACTCTGGTCCCCTGCCGCAGAAAAAGTTGCGCAATCAATTTCTCCCTTGAGATAGCTGCAATATGAATTCAAGAGTTCAAGGCTCGGCTTTGACTGAATGCACCACACATAGCGGCTTTCATTAGCAAATGGAACCGTTCCAGTCTTAATGAAATATCTGTAGACACGGCTTGTTGCACTGAAACGAGAATTAAAATCGTCATCAACATATTTTGCATCCATGATTCTTATGTCAGGAGGAAGCATTCCGTTGAGGGCACGAACATAGTTCTTTTCAGGAATATTTTCAACTGGTGCGGTAAAATTGGCAGCCTGACCAAATGCATGAACCCCGCTGTCAGTTCTGCCAGATCCATACAAGTTGACCTGAGTCTTGAACATTTTCTTCAAAGCCCTTTCGATTTCCCCCTGAACAGTCCTAACGCTCTTTCCACCGTCAGACTTGTCCTGTCTCTGCCAACCGCAAAAATCAGTTCCATCGTAGGATATGGTAAGAAGAACGTTATTCATCGTCTGAGAAAATATTATTTGAAGACAACTCGTTCGTTATGTTGTCATACAGTTCACGGGCTGTTTCAAGAAGAGGTCCCGGTTTAGCCTTGCTTGACTTTCCCAAACCGAAGATTCTTGCAATGGCCTTCTTGCTTTCATCAAGTTTCTTGAGACGAAGTTCCTGATCCTCACGCTGACCATACTTGTATTCCAAAAGACCGCAAAGGAAAATGACTCCATCATAACCATAGTTCTTGTCCGTGTCCGGGCCAAAATTTGAAACACTTTCAATAGACTCTATTCGACCCGTTTCATTGATCAGGGTCTGCTGATAGAAAAAGAGAGCCTTTCTGTAAAAAACCTGTGAAATATAGCCAAAATTATGTCCAGGAGAAGCAATGTCCATTTCCTTGCATAACCAGGCAAGCCTCAGGGATATGAGTCCACGCTTGAAAGTTGGTGCATAGGCAATGTCAACATCCTCATAAGTCATGAGGGCATAGTAATACATGGCAACACCATCATATAAAGTTCGCTCACAATGAAGATCATAATGAGGGAAAATATTGTCAACGGCCTTTACACGCTTGTCCTCATTATCCATTATTCTGTCAAAAGATGCCTTGTCCCTGATATCCTTGAAATCACGCCAGAAAAATGCAGCATGACAGTTTGGACAGCAGCCAACTTCATAAATCAACGGATACACACGGCCATATTTCTTAGAAGGCTCATAGTTTCTGTGAAGCTCGTCAGTAAGGTTTCCGGCAATAGTACGTCCACCGCCCTGGAACATCAGTTCCTGCTTGAATTTTCTGTTGCATACGGGACATTCAAGTTCTTCCTTTGCCCAATATGAAATCTTTGGTTTTTTTGCCTCATTTTCATCAGGCCATGACGAAAGCCTGGAATTTTTTGCCATTTGCTACCTCACTTCTATTATAACACATGCAACTGCATATTTCTTTTCATGACTAAGGGAAACATGAACACATGCATCTTTACCGCACATTTTCTCAAGTATTTCCAGAGCCTTTCCCTCCACAACAAGCTCAGGCTTTCCCAGTTCCGTGTTTCTGACCCACACCTCATCCAGAGAAAAATCCCGGACACCAGTTCCCAGGGCTTTTGAAAAAGCTTCCTTTGCGGCAAATCTTGAAGCAAAATGCTCACACTTTCTCTGCAGCCTCATTGAATCCGAGGGAAATTCATTGGGATTGAAAAAACGCCCATACATATTGCTGTCTGAAACCCATTTTTCAAAACGGGAAACATCAGCTATATCACACCCTATTCCAAAAATCATCGTCTGGTATTATCCTCACCGCTGAACTCAAACCTTACCATTATCTTGTCCGTGCTTTGAGATGTAATTTTAAGAGAAGACGGCACATCAAGCTGAAGGGGAAATTCATACTCCCCGCTTTCCTCAACATTGGAACAATCACAGAAAGCCCTGATCTGCTTTGCGGTGACTTTCTCTATATCAAGGACGCGTCCCTCAAGTGTAAGGCTGATTACAGGAGTATCAGAAGCCAGCCTGAATCCCAGCGGAAGATTTTCCATGGAAACTGGAATCTTTTCCATTTCCTTGACCATTCCCTCAGGCACAATTGAAACATTTACGTTTACCTTTTGCCCCTCAAGAATAGAAACAAAATAATTTGTATTCAATATTGAAACATCTTTCTCAAAACCATTTCTCACGCCCTCAAGACTGATTGCCTGAGTTGAAAGGGACTGCATCTCAGAGATCATTGATTCCGGGCCTACCACAGTCACATGAGCTGGTTCAACAACCACAGAAGAACTCTTGTATCCGTATGCAGGCTTTCCGGCAATTGAAGGCCTCACAGGAACTGCCTTTGAAAGTTTCTTTTCAAGCTTGAGCTCAACCTTTTCCGGCCGGGCAGACAACTCCAGCGGATCAATCAGAAGCCCCTTTTCGCTGACATCAATATAAACCGGACACTGGACAATTCCTTCTTTTTCTGAGGAAACATCAACAAATGCCTTGAATGTATTCTCGGAAATCGAAGAAATGCTGTCCTTGTTGGCACGCACAAAAACCCTGACATAACGCAGATTCTCGTTTCCAGACACTGGTATAACACTACCATTTGCCTTGATTTCAAGTGGAATGGTGTATACATTAGTCTTCAGCATGTCCATCTGATGGAAGAAATAAATGAGAATAGCCAGGACAAAACAAATTGCCTTTACCGGCCAGTTTTTAGTTACCCTTTCCAGTAATCGCTTTGTGTTCATCGATTGTATCCTCTATTACCTGCTGATCCGGTGTAATTTCAAGCTGTCGCTCAAGAATCTTTGTAACCTGTTCCAATGTAAGGTCATAGTGAAGCTTTGAGTCAAAGGCAAGACTGTAGGCTCCCGTTTCCTCACTGACAATTAAAACCACGCAATCACTGACTTCACTCAAGCCCAATGCTGCTCTGTGCCTGGTACCGAAAGTCTTCTTGATGTCATACTGCTCACTGATTGGAAGAAAACATCCGGCCGCAATAACCTTGTCTCCCTGAATGAAGCAGGCTCCATCATGAAGCGGAGTATCATGACCAAATATGGTTACCAGCAATCCTGATGAAAGATCTGCATTGAGTCTTACACCAGAATTAATGAAGTTTTCCATTTTCGTTCGTCTCATAAAAACTGCAAGCATACCTCTCTTTTGCTTTGAAAGCATTTCCGCGGCAATGAGAACTGAATCAACATAGGAATGCTTGGCCCTTGATCCGAAGGTAAACCATTCAACCTGACCAAGTTTTAGAAAAACCTTTCTGAGTTCCGGCTGAAAAACAATGGCAAAGGCAATCAAAAGCCCCGGAGCCATGATTCTGAAAAGCCACATAAGTGTCTGAAGATTAAGTACATAAACTCCTGCATAGAACAGAAGAACAATAAGGGCAGCGGTAATAAGCTGAAGGGCATTTGTCCTGGAAATAAGATCATAAGCCTTGTAGAAAAGAAATGTGAGGATGCCTATGTCCAGAACAGGACGAATATATTCATATATATTGAGTAAAGTATCAAACTGGCTCATCTCAAAGATTTTAGCACAGCAAGGCTGTCTCGGCAAGAAGCTACATCATGAACGCGAACCAGAGATGCACCATTCTGAACGGAAATCAAGTTGGCTGCAACAGTTCCGAATAACCGGTCCGAGGCATCCCTTCCAGTCATCTGACCGATGCATGTCTTTCTGGACAAAGCCATTAGAACCGGATATTTTCCTCCACAAAGCTGTCCGCATTTTTTTATGAGGAGGGCATTTCCCTCAAGGCTTTTTCCAAAACCGATTCCAGGATCCACAATTATCTTTGACTCACTGATTCCATTTCTTGCTGCATAGTCAGCACGGGATGACAGGTATGAATCAACCTCACGGAAAATATCATCATAATCAGTTGATTTCTGCATTTCAGAGGGGATTCCACGCTTGTGCATCAGTATGACGGGAATGGATGTTTGTGCAGCAAGAGACACAAGCCTTTCATCATCCTCAAGAGCCGACACATCATTGAGAATATCAGCACCAGCATCAAGGCAAGCCTTCATTACCGCATACTTTCTTGTGTCAACTGAGATTGGAATATCCGAATGCTTCCTGATTTCCCTGATTACCGGCACAACCCTGTTGATTTCCTCAGACTCATCAACATACAGGCTTCCAGGTCTTGTGGATTCTCCGCCAATATCAAGAATATCAGCACCATCCTCAATAAGTTTCAGTGCCAATTCCAATCCGCCGCGGCTTTTTTCATAAAAACTGTCTGGAGTGCAATTTACAATGCCCATTACAAAAGCATCCATATCGGTACTTATTTTTCTGGAAGCAAGTTGAAGTTCCATAATGCTGCCCTCCCTCTTCAAGGATTATTTTTTCTCGTCAAATGATGTGTATATTTCCATGCAGGATTCAAATATCTGCTGTGATCCAAGCCCTGCCGAACAAAGAATGTCTTCCCTGTTCCCATTTGGAAGAAACCGATCCGGGAAGGCCAGAACCTTTGTCCGTTTGTTCATGAGCAGCGGATTCTTTTTCATGAGACTTTCAATCCACTGGCACATGCCGCCAGTCTCAACACCATCCTCAACAAAAACCACACCATCATATCTTTCTGCAATGGCATAAAAATATTCAGCATCAAAAGGCTTTATGAATCTGAGAGAATAAATGTCTGTCCTGACCCCGCCAAGCAAAAGCCTTCTTGCAGCAGTCAAAACCTCAGAATACATTCCACCTGTACAGACAATCAGTATCTTTACAAAAGCCTTTCCTGCATCTTCCTCAAAATCAAGGGAAACAGAAGGTGCATAATCCTCACACTTAACATGTACTCCGCGACCAGGTTCCGGCTCAGAAGAAAATCCAGGTATTTCCGAAGAGCAGCTCATTTTTGGCCATCTTATGGCAACAGGCCCCGAACATTTCCATGCTGCCCATTCAAGACAAGCTTCAAGGTCATTTCTGGAAGCAACAGTCATCATTGTCAGGTTTGGAATGGATCTCATTAAGGAAATATCAAATATACCCTGGTGAGTCTCTCCGTCAGAAGGAACGGCACCGGCCCTGTCAAGGCACAGAACCACATGTCTTTTTGGAAGTGCCACATCCATCAGTATCTGGTCAATGGCTCTCTGCATGAAGGTTGAATAGATTGCACAAAATGGAATTGAACCACCGGCAGCAAGACCACCAGCAAAGGTTACGGCATGTTCCTCGGCAATTCCCACATCAAAAAATCTTTCCGGATATTTTCTGGAAAAGGCATCAAGACCAGTTCCCTTGGACATGGCTGCAGTTATGGCAAGAATCCTGGAATCCTTTTCAGCCATGGAAACAATCTTGTCACTAAACACCTGCGTAAAGCTCATGGAATCATATTTCTCAACAGTTCCCTCACTGGTATTGAAGGGACCAATTCCATGGAAGGCAGAAGGATTCATCTCTGCAGGAGAATATCCCTTTCCTTTTTTTGTCATAACATGAATGACAACAGGCTTTCTGATTTTCTTTGCTTTTTCAAAAAACTTTTCAAGCTCACTTATATTATGGCCGTTGAGAGGACCTGCATATTCAAATCCCATCTCAACAAAAAAATTGTTTGCAAAAAATATTCCTTTGATTCCGCGCTTCATTCTGAAAATAAGTTTTCCCAGATACCTGTTTACCAGTGGAATTCTTTCAACAATTCCGTCTATTCTTCGCCTGAATCCCTGGTATCCACCTGTCATTGTAAGCCTGGTCAAGTGTCTTGAAAGAGACCCTACATTTTTTGAAATTGACATCTGATTGTCATTTACTACAACAATCAGGTTTTCTGCAAGTTGACCTGCATGGCTCAGGCCCTCAAATGCCATTCCTCCTGTAAGTGCTCCGTCTCCAATAACGGCAACAACCTTGTCATTGCGCCCCTGCAGTTTCCAGGAAGCAAGAAGCCCCAGTGCAGATGATATGGATGAAGATGCATGGCCGGCATCAAAATAGTCATGAATGCTCTCAGAAATTCGGGTAAATCCAGATATGCCGTTCTTAAGCCTGATTGAAGAAAAATCCTTGTACCGTCCCGTAAGCATTTTGTGGGGATAGGACTGATGGCTAACATCCCAGACAATGGCATCCCGTGGACTGTCAAAAACTCTGTGAAGTGCAATAGTAAGCTCTACAACACCAAGATTGCTTGCAAGATGACCACCATTGTTTCCAACAACATCAATGATGCGCGCCCTGATTTCCGAGGCCAGTTGAGACAGCTGTTTTTCTGGAATTTTCTTCAAGTCATCCGGTGAAGAAATGGAACTCAATAGCAATTAGGGATTCTCCTTCCTGTGGGTTTTCGAGCTATAAAAAAAGACCGCAGTTACAAAATAAACCGCGGTCTTTTTTAAGGAAAAGGCCCAAAAACAATTACTTGCTTCTATGGCGATTTCTTCTAAGCTTCTTCTTACGCTTATGTGTCGCTATTTTTGCGCGCTTTCTTTTCTTTCCACAAGGCATATTGTAGAACTCCTTACTATAGTAGTTATCCCATTATGCTGAATTGAAAAAAATATGTCAAGGGCAGACCTAAAGTTCCACAAGAAACCTGTTCAAAAAAAGAATTCCCTTTTCATTCAGGCTGAATCTCGTTCCCCCGCCATCTTCCTCATTCTCACAGCACAGGTCCCTGTCAGAAAAATTCTTCCACACAGCACCAAGCCTTGTCCGAAGGTCAGCAGAAAAAAGCCTCTCATACTCACTTGAGGAAATTCCCCTGAGAGTCCTGAACCCCATCATGAGATACTCAAACTCCCTTGTTTCCATGTCCAGTTTTTCCCTGGTTCCAGGTGCATGGCAGGCACAGGCATTTTCTGAATTCCAGTATTTCACATAGGCGGCAATATCATGAGTGTTTGTGAATCGTTCAGAAACATCTGAGTAAACAGTTCCACAGGCACCGGCCCCGCACCCAATATAGTTCTTCTGATTCCAGTATCTCAGGTTATGGATACTTTCCATTGATGGCCTTGAAAAATTGGAAACCTCATACTGCCTGTACCCATTAGCCGACAGGACCTTTCTTCCCCTAAGCCACAGAGAATCTGCAAGATCACAGTCAAAGTCCAGAACACCGGAATCAATTTTTTCAGCAAGGGGAGTCCCATCCTCAACTGTAAGGGTGTACATTGAAATATGATCCGGATCATAGGAAATAATGCGTTCTAAGGATTCAAGGAATTCTTTTTCGCTCTCACCGGGAAGCCCCGCAATAATGTCAAGATTAAGGCGTTTGCTCCAGTTTTTCCTGATCATGTCCAGGGCAGCCACCGTCTTTTCTGACGTGCAGTGACGTCCTACCTTCTCAAGAGACTTGTCAGCAAAACTCTGAACACCAAGGGAAATTCTTGAAACCTGCTCACTGGAAAGAACTTCAAGCTTTTCCCTGGTCACGGTTTCCGGATTCATTTCCATGGTAATTTCAAGTGTGGAATCAAAATTTCCTGCTTTTGTAGATTTTCTGATTGATGTCAGCAAAGAAGACAATTGACCTGGCGAAAGAAGACTTGGAGTTCCACCGCCAATATAAACAGTATTCCAGGAAACAACCCCATAATCCAAGGCCCTTACGGCTATCTCAGATTTCAGGGCGCTTAAATACTCATCAGGCACACGGCAATTGTTTCCCACAGAAAAAAAATCGCAGTAATCACATTTTTTTATGCAGTAGGGAATATGAACGTAAAGAGAATAATCCGTTTCCAAGCTAGTAGAGTCTCATTTCATTGAAAGGGAAAACCTGCATGATTACCCTTCCCTCAATACGGTCTTTATCCAGCGGGCCATATAGTCTTGAATCAATTGACCCAACCCTGTCATCGGCAAGAACAAAATACTCATTCTCCCCAAGAGTATTAGCCTTGAGAACACCATCACAGCCCATGGAATCCCACTGAACCGGAACAGAGTAAATATTCACGCTGTATTCGTTTCTGGAAAGCTCAAACTCAGACAGGAAATGATTTTGACCATAGGGTCTTACATACAGAATATAGTCCTTCATGTAGTAGGAATCTCCGGGAAGAGCAACAACACGACGAACTGAAGGTTTTCCAGTCATCCTGCTTGTTGAACCGAAAGGTGCTGCCTTCTGCAAAGTAAAGAACCTGCACACAGTGTTAACAGCTCCCTTATACCAGGGATTCTTTTCCCCATCCATTCTGGAAATATATACCAGATCTCCTCTCTCAGGATGTTTCAAAAATGGAATCACAAAAGAAATGCCATTTCTGGACACACCCTTTTCCATTGAAGAATTATTCGTGTAAATTGGAAAGAGAATGAAATTAAGAAATAGAGAAAGAAAAAGAAATATGGAAAGGCACAGCATGACAAATCTGGTTATCTGACTCTGCCTGCGCTTCTTGTACTCATATGAATAGTCACCAACATTTTGTCTCATGAAATCATAGTAACAAACAAAGGGCCTTTCTGTAAAGTACGAAAAACTTCATGCTGGGCAGCCCCCTGGATGCACCCGTAACTTCCCTGCTGGCGACAATTCTTGTGTTTTGTGCGTAAATATAGTATAATTTTCAGGTTATGGAAGAAGGCAGAAAAATAATTGCGGAAAACAGAAAAGCCCGATTTAACTACACTATCACCGAAACCATTGAATGCGGAATTGAGCTTCAGGGTACAGAGGTAAAGTCAGTAAAATCAGGAAACATTTCATTTCCAGACAGTTTCGCTCTCATCGAGAACAATGAAGTGTTTCTGCAGAATCTTCATATTTCCGAGTATTCTTTTTCTTCCATATTTAACCATGATCCCGACAGAAAGAAGAAACTTCTGCTTCACAGGGATGAAATTAAAAGGCTCAAAAGAAAAGTTGACGAAAAAGGAGTTACTTTAGTGCCTCTCGATTTTTATTTAAAGAAAGGCCTGGTAAAAGTAACTCTTGGCCTTTGCAAGGGTAAAAAACTATTTGACAAACGTGCCGATATTAAAGACAGGGATGTCAAGAGAGACATGGAAAGAGAATTCAGAAACAGGCTGGACGGATAGACAAAAAGAAAGGAATGAAATCAGTAAAACTATTTCTTCTTACATTATTGATTTTCTCACTTGCCCAGGGCACTTTTGCAGCAGAAACAGTAGATTTCTATGCCACGGTATCATCATCATCAGATTCAAACATGATAAAAATGACCACCGACCTGTTCTACACTCAGTTTCAGGGAATTTCCGGATACACAATAATAGACAAGAGAGACAGGAACTATTCTTCAGAAAACAGGGTATCAACAAACGTTTCATTCTACGCTGAAATACAGGAAGAGGAAAACGGCCAGTGGACCTGCACCCTGAATGCCATAAAGTCATCGGCAAACAAAAACATAACCCTTACCAAGACATACGACACATATTACAAGATTCTCCTGGATGCAAAGCCTTCACTTGAAAACCTGCTGGTGAACCTCAATGCAGGAAAAAGCAGTAAGGAAGAGACTGTAATGCAGAACCAGGCCAAAGACAAGGAACCAAGGGGGCCAAACATTCTTGATTCAATTGCAGGAACCTGGGGCGGAGAAGATTACATTGAAAAGATAATGCTTCTCAGAGGTGGCAGAGGATTTGTTGTTTTCAAGAACGGTGCCAGCATGAACATTACCGTTACTGCAAGGGGAAACGAAATAACTGTCAGGCAGCAGGGAAGCCCCAACGCCTCATTCTTCCCGGAGCTTTCAAGAGAAACTGCCCTGAAAAATGCCATGACCGCGTCACCAATAGAATGGACTCTCACGCTGAAAGACAACACACTTTCTGGAGTAAAGTCAACCCTCGTACAGAACCAGGACTCAGAAACCGGCGTATCACAGGGAACCGTGAACGTAACCTGGACTAAACGATAAGGCTTCCCTGCCTCAAAACCTCATAGGATCCATCAGAATCAAGCCTGACTATGGTTGAAGCCACGCTTCCTAACCTGTCCCCATCATCCACTATAAAGTCAACTTCTGCTTCAAATTCAGATTTTATCTCGCTTATTCTTTCAATCACTGGACACCCGCTTCGGTTAACGCTTGTGCTGTACAAAGGCTTTCCGCATTCTGCAATAAGACTCCTGAGCCACTGGTCTCCGGGGCACCTGAAGGCAACTGATGTAAGAGCGCCTGCAACAAACACATGGGACTTCAGGGGGACAATTATTGTCAGGCTTCCCGGCCACTTTGAGTATAGTTTCTGTGGGATTGGAACAGCGGAATACTTTTCTATGTCAGAAGGATCTGCAATAAGCTGAATCAGGGGCTTTGTCTCACTTCTTCCCTTTATCTGCCTGATTCTGTCATCAGTTCGCATCTGATTTTCTGAAGAATCATCAACAATTCCTGAAAAACCATATACCGTGTCTGTTGGAACTATGGCAACACCACCCTTCTTGAAGATGGAAGCCAATTCTTTGATTGTGGAAAAATTCTTACTGCATATCATAAACTGTTGTTTCACCTGCCGAACCGCCAAAAAAATTCTTTATTGAAAAATGGAGGTTTCCGCGGTGCAGATCATACAGCAAAAACATGATATATGTAAGAACAAGAATAACAAGTCCAAGACCCTTGCAAGTCCACTCGGGAATATACTTAACATCCGTATGCCTTACAACAACTCCAGGATCAAAAATATGAGTTTCCCTTGAAGGAAGCCCGGTTATTTTTACAAGTTTTTCTCCCTCCGAAACATAACCGAGCTTTCTTGCAAGGGCAGCAATTACATCTGAATCTTTCTGCAAGGCCAGCTTTTCAAGAGAAAGTTCATCATAGTTTTTTTCAATCTGTGCAGTATGAGCACTTAGTTTCTGTTTCTGCTTCTGAAGCTGAGACTGAGCCCATAATCCATCCCGCCCGCCTACAAAGGCTAGAATGACATAGAATAAGGTACCAACGAGGACTGCAGTCAAAAATCTACACTTTTCCATTATGCTAAGAATTTCGGCATCTGGGTCAAAAAAAATAAGAGCAACTGAAAAAATAAAAACCAATAACACACCTTCACTTTTCTTTGCCTGGCCTGTTTTTTGAATATGATCTTATGGTAATTTTTTTTTATATGTGATAAAATACAGTGTTGAAAATAGGGATTTTTACCGATAACAAAAAAGGAGAAATCTCTAATTTTTTTATTTGACGGGATTTCACCGGAATCAAAGAATTTCAAGGTTAAAAACTCGCAGGCATCTCTATAAATACTTTATTAAGAATGCCCAATATAACCTGCTTGAGGATCATACAGATATGATGGATGAAAACACAGAAAAGAACAGCGAATTGGACGAGTACGGCGTTTGGGTAAAGAAAGCTCCGGAAAACGCACAGACAGAAAAACCTCAGACAGAAGATCTCAAACTCCCTGATTTTTCATTCCTTGACCAGCAGGCAGAGGAAACTCCAGAACCTCAGGAAACTTCAGTTGATGAAGCTGAAGTTCAGGAATCAGATTCCAAACCACTGGATCTTCCTGACTTTGAAAATGACAATGTAAATATGGAAGAAACCGGAAGCGAATTTGCAAACATTGACTTTTCAAACATAGCAGACATTCAGGAACCAAAAGCAGAAGAACTTGCAGAATCAGGTGAATTTGATCTTCCGGATCTTGACGAAACACAGGCAGTTGAAGACAGCACCCAGATTCAGGAAACAGAAGTTAAACCAGAAGAAGTAGAAGAATCAGTTGCAGATATGGAAGAAACTCAGGAAGAAGTTAATCCAGACTCTTTCATGCACAATGAAATCCCAGATGGCGAAATCGATCTTGATTCATTCATGAGCGATAACGCACCTGCAAAATCAGAAATTCCAGATGGCGAGGTTGAACTTGACTCATTCATGTCAGACAGCCCTGCCCCAGGTGAAGACGGAGACGTTGACTTAAGTTCATTCCTCGGAGATGAGGCTGCCACATTCAATGACGGAGACATTGACCTTGAATCATTCATGGGTGGTGAATCATTCACTTCTGAAAAAGAAGAAATGGAAGAAATCGAGGAACAGGAACCTCTTGACATTGAGCTTGACTTTGAAAATGTTGAGTATGACGAACAGGAAGAAGATGAGGATGAAGGCGTTAGCGAAGAGGAATTCGAGGAAATGTTCCAGGATGCTCAGGATAACGCAGAAAACTCAGAATCAGTTGACCTTGATTCTTTCATGTCTGATGAAGCTCCCAGGTCAACGGAAGCAGCAGGAAGCGAAGACATTGACCTCTCAGACTTCGGTTTTGAAGACAACGCAGAAAACCAGAATCCAATTCTCGATGAAGAAACAGAAAAGAAAAAGCACGAAACAGAAGTTGTTGACTATGAAATGAACATAGATGACGAGGAAACTGAAACAAAGATTGAAGAAACAACCGATTCATCTGAATCAAATGCAGAAGAAGAAATCGTAGTTGACATTTCTCAGGATGAAGAAGTTGCCGAGCAGAAAGAACAGGAAACAGATCTTTCTTCTCCAGATGACAGCTTTGACATTGACTCAATTTTTGACAGCATTGAAGACGAAAGCGGAAACACAGTATCTTTCAATGAAGTTCCTACAAATGAGGAAATAGCAAAAAAAAATGAATTATCCGGACCGGAAGATTTGAGCTTATCTGTTGATGACGGTATTTCTTTCCCAAGTCCGGAAGAACCAGCAGAAACTTCTGTGGAACAGGAAACAGTTCAGTCCCAGGAAGACTTTGAAACAGCAAGCTTCGATGAATTCCAGGAACCAGCTGCAGATGAATCAAATCAGATTGTTATGGAAGACAAAGCTGATGAAGAGCCTGTTATCGAAGAAGAAAACTTTGAGATTGAAGAAGAACCAGACACCACAAACATTGACCAGACACTTCCAGAAGATATCGTTACGGAAGAAATAACTGACAGTGTACAGGATGAAATCACGGATTCAGAAGACGATTTCACCCTTGATGCAATGGACAACCAGGATTCGGAAAATTATGACATACCTGAAACACTGGATGAAACAGAAGAACAGGAAACCACTCAGGAAGAAGAATCAAACATGGAGGAATTCTCAATTGATGATTTCATGGGTGAGGAAGGATTCACAGATGGTGGAATCGGTGTAACAGGGCCATACAATGAAGATGGAACGCTCATCGAAAAATACATAAAGAAGGATGAAGAAGAACCATCACAGGAACCAGAAGAAGAAACACATATTGAAGAATCAGACCAGGACATAACTTCAGAATTCGAAGAACCTGCAATGGAAAATAAAACTGCAGACGAAGCATTTGAATTCGAGGAACCTGCAGTCGAATCAACTGAAACTTCATCTGATGCATTCGAATCTGCTGAGGTTCCAGAAACAAATTCCATTGAAAATGAATCAACACAAGAATTCTCAATGGATGAACCTGTTGTTGAAGAAAACCTTGTGGAAGAAACAGAAATTATTGATGAATCTGAATTGCAGCAGATTGACTCTACCCCAATGGATTCAGAAGTAAAAATGGAAGAAACTGCAGTTGATTCATCAGACTTTACATTTGAAGAACCAACGGATTCACTGGGATTCCAGACAGCTTCATCCGACCAGGATCTCGGATCGGAAAACTTTGATTTAACAGGCAATACTCAGGATAAGGCACAGGAAGAAGACTTCAATGAAAGTGAAATAACTGAGCCTTTTGTTGAAGAAACTGAAGTTGACGAATCAGAAGTTAATGAAACTGAAGTTGAAGAATCAGAAATCACAGAAACAGAAAACAATACAGATATACCAGAAGAATCACTCCAGGGTGAGGAGGAAAACAAAGTGAACGAAGAACCAGAACTTGCAGATGTAAGCGCTTACTTGGACAAGGGTCCTGATTACGATATGGAAGGCGTAACAGTAACTCTTGATGACTTTGAAAAACTTGCATCACAGCCTGTGGTTGAACCTCAAAAGGAAGAAGAAATTCCAGATACCTTTGACGAGGAAGCAGCTTCTCTGGCAGACTCTGATGACTGTGAAGAAGAAAAACAGGTATACAGTGTATTTGCAAAAACTCAAAATTCGGTTAATAATATTATAGTTGAAAACGAAAAGATTGAATCGGAAGCAAGTGAAACCATGGAAGAGCCAGTTTCTGAGAATGACACTAGCACCGAGGAAGGGGACGACATGAACAACGAAATTCTCGAAAAGATTGCAGAGGAACTTTCTACACTCAAAACTGAAATCAACGGGCTCAAGAGTGAATTCGAAAACATCAAGAAAAACGGTATTTCTGCAAAAGAAGATACTGCAGACAGTGTTCAGAAAGATTCCGGATTCTTCAATAACGAGGATGAAGACGACACAATCGCTCTTAGCGGAGACGAGCTTTCAAATATTCTCAGTTCAGCAGAATTTACATCTCAGGATGGTGATGAAATTGTACAGGAACAGGAATCAAACAGCGAGCTTTCAATGGATTTCAACAATGAAAAACTTGAGGAGCCTGTATTTGAAGAGGAAGCTGAATCTGAAGAAATTACAGAAAACGAAGAAGATGAAATCTCAGTTCCAAAGGTTGATGATCTTGTAGTTGAATCATCTTCTACAGATCTTATGGAAAATCCAGTGGCAGATGAAGAACCTGCAGAGGAACCGGTAATCACAGAAATCGAGCAGAATGAAGCAATACCAACAGATGATGATATTCCATCACCTACCCTCGAATCTCTTGACCTGCCATCAGGCCTTGATACTGCAGAGACTCTCACAGAAGACAACATAGACTATCTTACAGAAGATCAGTCAATCTTGCAGGAAGATGAAGAAGCCCTTGAAACTGGAATCAGTGAAGAACCCGTAGAAAATGTTTTCACAAACTGGGAAGCTTCAGAAGAAGAATCATCAGACATTGAAACAGAAGAACCTGCAATGGAAGAAGCCCCGGCAGAAGAGATGGCAGAAGCAGAAGAACCTGCAATGGAAAATATTGAAGTTGAAGAAACTCCTGCACCAGTGCCAGAGGAAGTTTCTTCAGAAGAATCTGCTCCAGCAGCTGCAACAGAAAGTTCATCTGATATTCCTGCAGAAATGAAGGAAGAAATCAAGGCGGTTCTTTCTTACATGGATCAGCTTCTTGAAAATCTCCCAGAAGAAAAGATTGCTGAGTTTGCACAGTCTGAGCAGTTTGAAACATACAAGAAATTGTTTGCAGAGCTTGGACTTTCGTGAGCCAAACACACAGCAGCTGATAACAAAGCCATATTCCAGCACATTGGAATGTGGCTTTTTTTTTGACAGCAACTTAAAAGGGAAAGCAGAAAAATTGAAACTGGAAATCATCAAGTCAAAAAGCGGAATTGATACATGCAAGGTAAATGGCATATTGCTTCACTCCATGTACGATCCCTTCAAAGAAGCAGAACGATTCGCATCATTTACGCCAATTTTTAATCCAAAATATATTGCAGTAACAGAACCGGCACTTTCCTACTCAAGTAATTTTCTCCGAAAAAAATTTCCCCATGCAAGGCTTATTTGCATCAGATACACTGATATGTTCACTGAATATGATTCAACCTGGGACAAAACATTTGTTCTGTCTGAAAACACCGGTGAAAATCTTTTCAATTATATGGGCGAGGATGGAATAGCACAATGCATTTTTCTGTCATGGAAAGCTTCTGAATCTGCATTCAAAAACGAATATGAAAAATGCTGGAATCAGATAAAAGAATGTGTCATGAAAAGTCAGAGCGTTCTTGCCACGCAATCCTTTTTTTCAATCAGATGGCTAAAAAATTCATGCAGGTTTTTTATGACCGAAAAAAAACTGGCCGGGATTTCAAAAGGCAACTCACCAATTCTGGTATGTGCATCCGGAACAAGCCTTGAATCATCAATAAAAAAAATTCGGGAACACAGAAATAAATTTTTTCTCATTGCAGTATCATCAGCCCTTTCTCCCCTTGTTAACAGCAATATCATGCCTGACCTTTGCATTTCAACAGACGGAGGATTCTGGGCAAAACCCCACATAGGAAGAATAATCAAAGACAAGAACATTACACTGGCCTTAAGTCCTGAATCAAGCATTTACTCCCAGATACTCACTCAAACCCCGGTCATTCCACTAAACTATGGTGACGGCTGTTCAAAAGATCTGTTCAATGATTTTAAGGTAAACGGAATCAATGCAAGAAGGAACGGAACTGTCAGCGGAACAGCCCTGGAACTTGCAAAGTCAATAACGACAGGCCCTGTATTTCTTACTGGACTTGATCTTTCATCCGCAATGGGGTTCCAGCACACCCAGCCAAATGAGAACGAAAAAATAAATTCACTTGCTGACAACAGATTGAAAACAAAGGAAACAAGAATTGCACCTCAAACATTTCCATCCCATTCCCTGGAAATATATTGTCAGTGGTTCAAGAATTATGACAATGCAGAAAACGTTTACAGACTGAGCAACAATCATTCATTCAACAACACACTTGGAAAAATAAAGGACATTAACTGGAATGACTTTGAATCAATGGCTGATAATTTCAAGACAGACTTTCCAGAAATTAAACTGCAAAAGAACAGTGAAATCTTTGACTTCAAGAAAAGACTCCAATTACTTGAAAACTCACTCTCAAAAAATATGGATTCCATAAGCTGGAAAAAAGAACTGTTTCCGGGCGAAATGATCAACCTTGAAAGATGCCTTGAAACAGAAACAAGCAAAGCAGAAGACGCAAAAAACTCAATCAAAATGAAGCAGAAAAAAATCACTGAAAGCATACTGGACCCATACAGGAAGGCAGGAACCAAATGATATATTCAGAAACAATAGAAACAAAAACTGGCCAAAAAATACCACTTTATTCAAATGGCCATCCAGCCCACTCCAAGTACAATCCTTCAAATGAAAAACTGAATCTGCCGGAAGGTTTCACGGGTTGCGTTATTTGTGCAGGAATCGCAGGATCTTTTCACATAGCAGGCATTATTGACAGACCAGAAATAACGCGAATCATTGCAGTGGAAGCAGATGAACAAAGCCTGGATTTTGCAAAAAGCCTGGAATCAACAAAAAAAATAGCATCAATCAGCAAAATTGTAATGTGCTCAACAAATACCCTGTTCCAGACAATAAAGCAAAACTATCTGCCAGCCCTTCACGGAAACATGTGCTTTACTTCACTTTTTTCATGGGAAAAGGAAAATCCTGAATTAACAAAAAATATACAGGACATAACAAGAAATGCTCTTCAGGAAGTTTCAAGGGACTATTCTGTCCAGGCTCATTTTGGTTTACTGTGGCAGAGAAATATTTTCCTGAACTTAAGGCAACTTTCAACTCGTGAAACGCAACCAGGAAATTCTTTTGACACGAAACTTACGGCAGCAGTTGTTGCGGCAGGTCCTACCCTTGATAAAGGCATTGAAAGGATTTCCCGGAACCGTGGCAAATATTTCATAATATCAACTGACACAGCATACCAGACCCTCATAAAAAACAAGATATATTGTGATGCAGTCATTTCCGTTGACAGTCAAAGAGTTTCAAGCGAGCACTTCTTCGGATGTCCTGATTCAAAAAATGGCAGAACCCACTTTGTGTTTGATATTGCGTCGAATCCACTTGCCGTTAAAAGTGTTTTGGAAAAAGGACACGAAATTGAATTCGTAAAAAGCCATCATCCTCTTTGTGAACTGGCGCTGGGAAACAGTCCCTTGAAAACACTTTCCTCAGGCGGCGGAACCGTCACAATTGCATGTTGTGACTGGGGTCGTCTTTCAGGATTTTGCTCAATAGAATTATTTGGAGCAGACTTTTCATATTCCGAGGGCAAACCCTATGCCAGCGGAACATACCTGGACAACAAATTCAACAGCAACTCTTCAAGAACAGATAGTTCAGAAAAAACCTTTGCAGGACTTATGTTCAGGACAGAACTTATTTCAAAGGGAAACAATGTGTATTCAACCCAGATTCTTGATTACTACAGAAAAACCCTTGAACAATGGCAGAATGAACATTCATATGAAAGAAAAGGACAAATTCTCACATCAAAGATCACTCTTCAAAACGACAAAACTCCTGCCTTTGAATTTGACTTTGATGGATTTGTTTCTAACTGGATTCAAATGGGAAACCTGATTGATGATGACGAAGAAAGCGAAGATTCAATCAAAATAAAAACAGCACTTCTTCCTTACATCGCCTGGTTAAAAAAGAACTCAAAAAAACAATTATCACTGAAAGAATATTTCAAACTTGCATTCAATTCTTCTCTACGTTATACTAAATAATTATGAAGGTTAAAAAGAGTTCAATATTTGTTATTTCAATTTACGGAATATACATTCTTTCAGTTTTAATATACATTTTTTCCCTTATCGGTGAATACAGAATCGGATCAAAAAAAGCTGAAATAAGATTCAACAGAATATCAAGGGATCTTACTTCCATTTCCAGGACATACACACCGGGAACAGAGGATTTCTACAACGAATTTCTTAAAAGCCTCGGAAACATTGGCGACATAGCAGGAATCCAGCTTAAATACGGAAACGAGCTTATCCTGTCATATCCAAAGACACTGGAAGAACTTCAGAAAATCAACAACTCTCTGGTAACAAATAAAACAACAACATTAAACACAGACAAAGGCATACAGATGACAGTTACGGCATCCATTTATTTACTCAAGCCTTCGTCTGTATTCTACAAGAGCAGAACAGCATTTGTGATAATTCTTCTGGCAACACTGGCAGTATCAGCATACCTGATTTTCTTCATCAAGCATGACTTTTATTATCCAGAAGAAAATGAAGAAAAAGAAGATGAATATCCTGATGTTGAGTCATACGAAATTGAAGGCTCTGATGAACGCTCTGAACAGGAAGAAGACGCCCAAGAAGAAGAAAAAGAAGACGTACTCGCATTCCTGAACGAAGATTCTGAAAAAACTGCTGAAGAACCTGTTGAGAAAGACGCATCAGAATCAACTGAAAAAGACAATGAGCCAAAAGGACTTTTTGATCCTGAAACCGGATTTGGTTGGGAAGAATACCTTATCACAAGGCTTGACAGCGAACTTATACGAAGCGCATCAAGTGACCAGGATATTTCTCTTTTCATAATCAAGATTCCAAATATCGACTGGAAATCTGCATGCGGAAAAGAAATCAGCAAGCTTATCATAGACACAGTAAAATTCAAGGATTTGGTTTTTAATTTCAGTGACGATGGTGCAGCAGCAATTTTCCAGAGCAAGAACACTGATCAGGCCCTGGTAACAGCAGAAGAACTTCACACGGGAATCATCTCAATTCTTTCATCAAATAACCTGGTTCCCAGAGCTGCAATCGGTATTTCAAGCCGATCACTAAGACTTATTTCTGGAGCACGCCTTGCAAATGAGGCAGAACAGGCACTTGCCCATGCACGTGATGATGAAGACTCACCAATAGTTGCATTCAGGGTAAATCCAGATAAATACAGAAACTTCCTTGCACACTCACAGGAAAAGGAAGCAGTTCCGGGAAAAAATACCGAAGAACAAGTTGAAGAAGAACAGGCTTCTGAAAGCATCAGTGAAGAAGAAGAAAAAACAGATGAGGATGATCTCATCTAAAAAATAAACATCCGTATTTTTTTAATATGGATGTTTTTTTTATAACATGTCCTACTTTTTATTTTCTATTGATGCAGAAGATTTTTCCTCACTCTCCTCTTCAATTTTGATTTTTTCTTTCAAAGTCTTAAGGTTTTCAGATTTAGGAAAATTCTTTTCAAAACTTTTCAGTTCCTCAACAGCTTCTTTTTCCTTTTTTTCTGCCCAAAGAACAAGAATTAGATTTTTTGCCAGGCGCTCATCCTTCGGGTATTTTTCTTTAAGATCCCGATATGAACTTTCTGCCTTAGAAAGATTTCCTCTCATGGCTTCAATATATACCAGCGAAGACTGAAGGCTAAGGTTTTCAGGATCCTTTTCAAGGAGTTTCTCAAAATAAGGAACTGCCTTGTTCCAGTCTTTCTGCCTGACAAGACACATCCCAATCTCATACTCACAGGAATTCTTCAGTGAATCATTTAACATTGCCATTTCATAATATTCGACAGCTTTTTTGTAATTCTTGGCATCTCTATAACTGGAAGCAATTGCAAAGTATTCAGAAGAAATATTGTGCTTCAAAACATCATCTTCACCAGGAACCACAGCATTCTGAGAAATACTCAGGCAGGAAGTCAACAGAAACAAAAATAATAGGAAAAAAACCTCAATTCTTTTTGTCATCAAACTATTCCTTTACCTCTATAACCTCGTCACCAACAACTACATATTTTTTTCCTGTAATAGGATCACGAAGGAAAAGATCTTCAACCTGATTTTTTGAAAGTTCAATTCCTGACACTTCAAGAGTATAATCATCAATGACAACAACATTTCCACCAGCCATGCCAAAGGAAAGTGAAATAAGTGATTTTAATGCAGAAACAAGTTTCTTTTCCCTGACACGAACACGCAAAGTCATGTTGTATGTCTCAATATTCTTTCCATTCTTGCTGATTGTACCAGCATAGATCATCTTTCCATATACGGCTTCAGTTGCAATATTGATTGGAGCACCAATAAATGCTCTCAAATACTGACCGGGCCTTGTAATGAAAAACAAAATATCATTTGAATCCTGGCTTACCCATTCATTGTACTCTGTGGAATCAAGTTCCTTTCGCTCATCAAATGCACAAGCAAGACGTGTCACATTCTTTGAAGCACAAAGCACCTTTGGAGAAAGAAGACTTATCTGAATTTTGCTCTTTGAATTTTCGAAAATCTTATATGTTGAGTTCTTTCCATTAAGCTCATGGTCTGTCCAGCCATTACTTTTTTTCAAGAGAGCATTAAATGGACCACGGGGAATATTTTTAGTGGAAGAAGAAATTTCAAGACGAGACCTGTCTTTTACAGTTCCTATTCCAATATAAACGTTATTTACCTTATCACACAAGGCTGCAGCATCTTTTGGAGAAAGACCTTCAACCTGAGATCGAATCAAATCAGCAGTTAAAGACAAATGTGACTGAACCGGAACATTTACATAGATGCTTGAATCATTGCTAAGCAATGCAAGAGGATTGACTTCAGGAACCTTTTCTTCAACCTGAGCACTTTTACAGGATGCAGCAACAAGAAGCAAAACACACAATGGCACAAAAGCTAATTTCATCTTTTTCATGGGAATCTCTCCAACATAATTTTTTCAAAAAAAATTGCGAGCCATAAAAAGCCCGCAATCACAACTATTCCAGATCTTATGCCTTTTCAATGACAAAAGACCACTTTGCATCATCACAATCAACAACTGTTCCATTTACTGAATCAGACCATTGTGAAGAAGAAGCAAGAGTTTCTCCTGTAATAAAATCTTTGAACATTTCAAAAGCAGCCTTAAGTGAAGAATCACCACCTACAGTAAGATTGATTCTGTCTGTGATTTCAAATCCGCTTTCCTTTCTGAGGTTCTGGATTCCGCGAACCAAGTCACGGGCATAACCTTCTTTCTTAAGCTCGTCAGTAATCTTTGTATCAAGTCCAACTGTAAGGGTTCCTTCGTTGATAACCTTAAGGTCTTCTTTTTCTCTGCGTTCGATCATGAGATTTTCTTCAGTAAGTTCAACATCAGTTCCAGCAACATTTATAACAAGTTTTGATCCATTGAGCATTGAAGCAATCTGGTCTCCTGTAAGCTTTGTGATTTCTGCAGCAGCCAGTTTCATGTTTCCGCCAAGAAGTTTTCCAAGAACGCGGAAATTTGCCTTTGCTGAGTATTCAACAAGCTCATCTTCCTTCTCATGGAAAATTACTTCCTTTACGTTAAGTTCTTCTGCAATCGTGTCGCGCATGCTGTCAAGAACCTTCTTTTCTTCTGCATTGCGTGTAACGAGTGCTACGCTTGCAAGAGGCTGACGGTTCTTGAGGTTGAATGTGTTGCGGAGTGAACGACCCATAGAAACGGCCTTCTGAACTGAAGCCATCTGGAATTCAAGTTCTTCATCGCGGAACTTTTCGTTGTAAACAGGGTAATCACAAAGATGAACAGATTCCTTGTCTTCTGAAGTCTTAAGATTCTGCCACATTTCTTCTGTGATGAAAGGAACAAATGGAGCTGCAACAAGAGCAAATGTCTTGAGGGCACTGTAAAGAACTCCATAAGCTTCAAGCTTGTCACTGTCACTTCCAGACTTCCAGAAACGGCGGCGGTTGCGGCGAATGTACCAGTTATTGATTGAGTCAATGAATGAAAGCATTGGATCGATGGCAGCACTCAAGTCATAGTCATCAAGGGCTGCTGTAACATCCTTAACCATTTTCTGTGCAACTGAGAGAATCCAGCGGTCAAGAAGATTGTCCGGAAGCTTAGTATCAAATTCATGGCCAGTACAAGTTACATTATCAATGTTAGCGTACTGTACGAAGAATGAATATGAATTCCATAATGGAAGTATGATTGACTTGATTACTTCACGAACACCGTCATCGCTGTATTTAAGGTCATCTGCCTTTACGACTGCAGAATGCATGAGGAACAATCGCAGAGCATCGGCACCGAACATGTTGATGGCTTCAACCGGGTCTGTATAGTTCTTGAGGGACTTGGACATTTTGCGTCCGTCTGAAGCAAGAACAAGACCGTTTACGATACAGTTCTGGAATGCAGGCTTGTCAAAGAGATGGCTTGCAAGAATTGTAAGTGTATAGAACCATCCGCGTGTCTGATCAAGACCTTCCGAGATAAAGTTTGCAGGGAAATGGCTTTCAAAGAATTCCTTGTTTTCAAAGGGATAGTGCTGCTGTCCGTAAGGCATTGAACCTGATTCAAACCAGCAGTCGAAAACTTCAGGAATGCGCTTCATTGTGCCCTTGTTACATTTTGGACACTTGAAAGTAATCTTGTCTACGAACTGCTTGTGAAGGTCTTCCGGATATGTTCCAGAAAGATCCTTGAGTTCCTGACGGCTTCCAACACATACCCGGTTGTTACACTCAGGATCATCACACTTCCAGATTGGGATCGGGTTACCCCAGTAACGGTTGCGGCTTACTGCCCAGTCACGGCTGCCTGCAAGCCACTTACCGAAGCGGCCTTCCTTGATGTGTCCAGGCTGCCACTTAATCTGGCTGTTTGCCTTTAGGAGGGCTTCGTGATGATCTGCAACCTTTACGAACCATGAACCGATTCCGCGGTAGATAAGAGGGGAACCACATCTCCAGCAGTGTGGGTACTGGTGATTTACAGTCTCGCGCTTAACAAGCTTGCCTTCCTTCTTGAGGCGATCCATGATGTCTTTGTCTGCGTCTTTAACGAAGATTCCCTGATAATCAGTAACTTCCTTTGTAAACTTACATTCTGCATCCAATGGCTGGACATTTGGAACGCCACTGCCTGCGAACACCTTGTTGTCTTCTTCACCGAATGCCGGTGCAATATGAACAATACCTGTACCGTCTTCCGTAGAAACATAGTCTGCGTTGAACATGCGGAAAGCACCTGCCGAGCAAGGCTGACCGGACTTTTCTGCACACACCTTTGGATCTGCAAGATCTGCAAAGTAAGGGAACAAAGGTTCGTAAGTTGCACCTACGAATTCACTACCCTTGTGAGTCCAAAGGATTTCGTAGTCAGCTTCATTCTTGAAGTAGGCACTGATGCGGGCCTTTGCGAAAATGTAATTTGTTCCGTCTGCCTTGTCCTTGAGCTTGACATATTCAACATCTGGTCCCATACAGAGTCCAAGGTTTGAAGGCAATGTCCAAGGAGTTGTTGTCCATGCAATGAAATATGTGTTTTCAAGATCACTGTCACCGATGGCAGCAGGCAAAGAGTTTACCTTGAATCTGATTGTAACTGCAGGGTCCTGCTTGTCCTTGTACCCCTGTGCAAGTTCGTGAGAAGAAAGAACTGTCGAACAGCGTGGACAATACGGGAGAATGTACTGACCTTCATAGATGAGACCTTTGTCCCAAAGTGACTTTGCAACCCACCAGATTGATTCCATGAAGTCTGGATTCATTGTCTTGTAATCGCGGTCAAAGTCAACCCAGCGTCCCATGCGTGTGATTGTCTTGCGCCATTCAGCTGTATATTTAAGAACAGAATCGCGGCACTTTTCATTGAACTTATCGATTCCGTATTCTTCGATTTCATGCTTAGAATTGATTCCAAGTTCCTTTTCAATGAGGTTTTCTACAGGAAGACCGTGGCAGTCCCAACCAAAACGGCGGTCAACCTTCTTGCCCTTCATTGTCTGATAGCGTGGAATGATGTCTTTGATTGTTGATGGGATGAAATGTCCGAAGTGTGGAAGTCCAGTTGCAAATGGTGGGCCGTCATAAAAAACGTATTCCTCACATCCTTCTCTCTGATCAAGTGACTTCTTGAATGTGTTGTTCTGTTCCCAGAACCTTAAAACTTCTTCTTCCTGCTTAGGAAAATCGGCTTTTGGATCAACACTCTTGTACATAATCCCGCGAAAAAACTTAAATCCTGCGTGGAAAAAAGCTTTTTCTTCCTCCTCATATCTTCATAATATAAATGGAATTTCCTTAAGTAATAGAACTTCCTTACCATAAATTTATAACAAATTTAATGCCGAATTATAGCAAAAATTTTAACTTATTTAAAGTCTTTAAATAGTAAGTAAACTTATCGAACAGAGAAATAATAGAAAATACAAAATTGAATTTTAACTGATTTTGCAATAAAATCTCTAGTCATGAAAACATGGGCACTAGTTACTCTATTTTTTCCGACTCAAGAACAGCTTCACAACGTAGAACTGTTATGTACACAATGCGACAAAGTGATTCTGTGTGACAACTCCCCGGAAAAAGACAATCATGCCCAATTTGAAAACCTAAGCCCAGAAAAAGTGACATACATAGCAAACAAAAAAAATCTGGGATTATCCAGGGCATTCAATCAGGAACTAAAAAATCCAAACCATGATTTTTCAGACGATGACTTCATTGTTTTTTTCGACCAGGATTCCACAGTAGACGAAAAACACATAAAATCCCTCCAGGATATATTCCTTGAGCTTGAAGAAAAAAACGAGAACCCTGGAGCCGTTGTGCCAGTAACAGAAAAAGGGGCCAGGCTTGTAAATTCGCAAACTCTGAATCCTAAGCCACTTCCGGTAAAAAACTGCTACAGCGTCCTTCACTGCATAACTTCATCAATGCTGACACGATATTCAATCTTAAGGAAAATTGGTTTCTGGAACGAAAATTTCTTTTTGGATCAGGCTGACCATGAGATTTCCTTCAGAATAATTAAATTCGGATACAAAATAGCACAATCAGAAGACATTTACCTGAAACACAAAATCGGAAACGGAATCATGCACACTCACATTCTTCATCACATAGAAACATTTGCCGTAAATGCACCAATCAGGGACTATTACATAATCCGAGACGGACTCAAACTACTGAGATTAAACTACACGCCAAATTCCTTCAAAAAATATCTGAGAAAAATGATATACCATGAACCTGTTGACCATATTATATATCTTCCAAAAAAAATTAAACGCATTTACTACATTTTGCGAGGGCATATTGACTTTCTTGCAAACAAAAGTACTGAAATTTAAATTGCAAGAAAATCATTAACATCAATGCTAAATTCCAGTTTCAAATTTAGTTTCACAATATTATGCAATTTTAGAATAATAAGGGATAATGAAAATGCAGGGGAAATCTTGTTCGGGGGAGATCTTTTTCGAACAACTTGTACAAACCTAAAACCATCCCCTGCACCTTTCTTTTTCTTTGCCCTTGAGTATAATTAACCCATGGGTACTTTTATTATTGCTGAAATCGGGACTGCACATTCCGGAAACCTTCAAAAGGCATTTGAACTTATTGATGCGGCTAAATCTGCCGGATGTGACTGCGTAAAATTCCAATGGGTCTACGCAGATGAAATTCTTCATCCGGACACAGGATTTGTAAACCTACCAAACGGTAAAACCAGACTCTATGACACATTCAAATCACTGGAAGTAGATTCAGATTTTTTTAAGCAATGTCTTGAATACACACACCAATGGGGAATGAAATTCTGCTGCTCACCATTCGGAATAAAATCACTTGAAGAACTTGCGGCAATTAACCCTGACGCAATTAAAATCGCAAGTCCGGAAGTAAATCATATTCCACTTCTTGAAGCCTGTGCAAAATATTACGGCAAAATTCCAATCATTCTTTCTAGCGGAGTTTCAAAGCTCGGTGACCTGGAAAAAGCAGTTTCCATTATTCAATCCAGCAACATCAAAACTGATGAAATAAAATCATCTCAACTTAAACCTCTGACACTACTTCACTGCATAACTTCATATCCTGCTCCAGAAGAAGAGTACAATGTAAAATGCGTGAAAACACTCTCTGAAATATTCGGCATTCCTAGTGGAATAAGCGATCACTCACTGGATCCAATCCTGGTTCCATGTCTTTCAGCTGCAATGGGCGGAACAGTCATAGAAAAACACATTACCCTAAGCAAATCAGACAGCGGGCTTGATGATCCGGTTGCTCTTGAACCAGAACAGTTTGCTGCCATGGTTCATTCAGTTCACCAGACAAACGCCATAATGGAAAAGGCAAAAAAGAATTTTGATGACTCAAGCTGTTTTGAAAAGGGAGTTGCAGAAGTCATAAGGCAGCTTTCGGTTTCTTTTGACGAAGAACGAATCATAAAGGTTCTTGGAAACGGAGTAAAAAAAATTGCACAAAGTGAAATCCAGAATTACGGAAGAACAAACAGAAGCCTTCACTACCTGAAGGACATGAAAAAAGGCGATGTGGTACATTCCTGTGATATTGGGATATTGCGAACTGAAAAAATCCTAACGCCAGGTATTTCTCCTGAGTTTATGCCAACAATAGAAGGTGCAAGACTGACAAGAAATGTTACTGGCGGTGAGGGAATCCTTATTGAGCACTTTATTCAAAAAGACTAGCAGACAAGGATTCCATAATCAGCATTAGACTAAATCAGAAATAAGCTTTAGTCCCTTGACAGTCAGATCCTTGTCAACCAGAGTAAAGCATTCTGTAATCGGTTTTAAAACTGAATTGAGTCCGCCGGTTGCTATGATTTTTACTTCCGAAGGATTATCTCCAGACATCTCACACATATTCTCACGAACCTTATTCACAAGACTTTCAACAAGTCCCTTGTATCCAAGTACGATTCCACTTTGAATTGCTTCTTTTGTAGTTGCTCCAATTACCTTTCGTGGCGCCTCAAGAGGAACAAAAGGAAGCTGGGCTGTATTCATTGCAAGAGCCTTTACAGCAGTACCCAGACCCGGACTGATGGTTCCACCCAATATTGTTCCAGTAGAATCTGTGGCAGTCAGAGTAAGTGCCGTTCCAAAATCTGCTACAATATTAGCGCACTTAAACACATTCCAGGCAGCAACGGCATTGCACAGAAGATCCGTACCAAGCTCACGGCTTGAATACTGAGAAAGATGAACTGGCAGAATGCTTCCCTCAGATGCCAGATTAGTCTTAATTACATAAGGATGTTTCTTGACGATTCTCTGGCAAACAATAACAAATGGTCCAATCAAGGCAGGAACAACAGAACTGATGATTCCCTTGTGAAACAACGAAGTATCAATTCCGGCATCACGGCACAAAGTCAAAATCATGGACGTATACTCATCACCCGTTCTTTTGTCATCACTGGAAACTCTCCACTGCTGGATAATTTTGTCTCCGTCAAAAACAGCAATAACAACATTTGTATTTCCAATATCAACAGCAAACAACATCTTTATTATATGGCAAGTAACAAACTAAAATTACCTGCATCCTCCACTGAAATTATACATATAATTAAAAAAAATTACATTAAGAATTATGAATTATGAATTAAAAATTAAGAATTAAGAATTATGAATTATGAATTAAGAATTATGAATTAAGAATTATGAATTATGAATTA